>NZ_CP110128.1:3952500-4592500 GCF_028471945.1 Pseudomonas sp. WJP1 | reverse complement strand
CGATCCGCGGAAACTGCGCGACATCAACCTGATACGGCACCACCAGATTGGTAAAGCTCCAAGCCACGGCCAGCGTGATGCCATCCTGAGCGATCGAACCATCGGTTTTCAGCGGCTGTTTTTCCAGCTCCTGTTCCAGCGCCGAATAGGCGGCCGCCAATTGCCCCTCGACTCGCTCGACCCAGGGCTGGAACTGGATCTCTGCCGGGCGCAGGTTGCGCTCATAATAAAGCTGCACCGACTTTTCGCTGGCGGCCAACGCCAGGCCAATCAGGCGCAATGAGCGCAGGCGATGTTCGATACCCTCGGGCATCAGGCTGCGTTCCGGGCCGGCCAGCGCCTCCAGGTAATCGATGATCAGCGTCGAATCCATCAACACTTCACCTTCATCCAGGATCAGGGTAGGCGCCTTGACCACCGGGTTGATCTGCCGAAATTGTTCGAAAGTCCTGAACACCGACACCGATTCGTGCTCCAGGGCAATGCCCAGGCGCTTGGCAGAAATGGCGACGCGTCGCACGTAAGGTGAATCCAGCATGCCGATCAGCTTCATATAACCGCTCCTTGAGATAGCCATTTCGCGAGGGACAACCTTAGCTGAGCCCGGTCGACCTGCAAACCGGGGCATGCAGCTCAGCGGTTTGTCTTCCATATAAGCTTCGCAGGATTGAATTTCTTGCTATAAACGCACTCCGATATGCGCCTGGATGCCTGTCTTAGAGCATTTTCGAGGCTTTGTCGGACAAATTCGCTGTCTTTTCAGTTGCTGAGGCCTCAAGTCGGCCTTAGACTGCCGCCCCTCGTAAATTGAGTGCCGGGTGGCGCTTGGTATAAACGGCGCCTTTGCGATGACCTTCGATGGTCCGCCGCAACGCTCCCTAATTCGCCTTAATGCACGTTTTTTTATAGAGATATCAATGACAAAGGACAAGTTGCTGGCCATGCCGGCGGATGACTACATGAATGCCGAGCAACATGCTTTTTTCTCCGAGCTGTTGCAGAACATGAAAGTCGAAACCCATGAGCGCATCGAACAGAACCGCATCGCCATCGAAAGCCTGGACACCCCGGCCGACCCGGCTGACGCCGCTTCCGTCGAAGAAGAGCGCACTTGGCTCGTGAACGCGATCGATCGTGATCAGCGCATGCTGCCGCAGTTGGAGCAAGCCCTGGAACGCATCAAGGAAGACAGCTTTGGCTGGTGCGATGACAGCGGCGAGCCAATCGGCCTCAAGCGCCTGCTGATCAGCCCGACCACCAAGTACTGCATCGAAGCTCAAGAACGTCACGAGCAGATCGACAAGCACCAGCGTCAGGCCTGATTCTGTCGGGTAGCCCATTTAACCGGGGCTGCCTGGAAAAGATCGCAGCCTGCGGCAGCTCCTACGGGTTCAAGTGAACTCATGTAGGAGCTGCCGCAGGCTGCGATCTTTGCTTTTCGACGTCTACACAATCCCCCCGAACTTCTATTGATCTGCTGCAACGTCCCCGACTAAAGGCTCATGGATAATGGCCTTATGCTGGCGTTTAATGCGAAGACAACAAATAGAAATTGGCGGGGTGAAAAAGATGACGAGAGACGGATCTCGGGTGGCGGCAGTGCCTGCACCCGTGCTTTTGCCGAACAACCGCTGGTTGACGCCGACACTGCAAAGCATCGCCGTGGTGCTGTTGTTGTGTGGCATGACCCTGGGCGGCTGGTCGCTTTACCTTGGCCTGCCGATGGCCGTGCTGATCATCTGGCTGCCGCGCCTGCGCTCGCGCGCAATACCCGCAGCTGTGCCTGTCGATACGTCCAGCGCGCTCTCGGCGTTAACCCGCGAACTGTCCTACACCACCAGTCATAACGCCTTGTCCGCCGCGGGCGTGGCCTACTCGGTCAAGCAACTGGCCGACAAGTTGCAATCGCAACTGGGTGCGGCAGCGCAAATCGTCGGCAATGCCGACGTCATGATCGCCACGGAGCAGGCCACCTCGACCCTCAGTCGCCAGGCCCTGAGTGCCGCGAGTGAAGCGCATCAAAGCGGCGTGGCAGGGCGTACCGAGTTGATCGAGTCCATTGCGCGCATGCACCAGCTCAGCCAGCGGGCCAACAACAGCCGTGAGCTGATCGAAGCCCTGAGCCTGCGCAGCGACGAGATTCAGCGGGTCACGCTGGTGATCCAGTCCATCGCCAGCCAGACCAACTTGCTGGCCTTGAACGCGGCCATCGAAGCGGCGCGGGCTGGAGAGCACGGTCGTGGCTTCGCGGTGGTGGCCGATGAGGTGCGCGGGCTTGCCGCGCGCACCGCCACGGCCACCGGAGAAGTCGGCGACATGGTGGCCGATATCCAGCAACGCACCGCGCAAGTGGTCGAGCAGATCCGCCAGTTGTCCAGTGACCTCGACACTGGCGTCGGCCAGGTCGAACAGACCGGCCAGCACCTGGAAAACATTGCCCGCCTGGCCGCCGGTGTCGAAAGCCAGGTCGGAGAAATCGCCCGCGGTGCCGAAACCAACCGTGAACAACTCGATAGCCTGTTTCACGCCATCGAGCAGATGCGCAGCGACCTCGCGATCAGTGACCAACAGACCCAGCGCCTGGCCCTGGCAGCGGTGCAGATGGAAGGCCAGGCCGAGACCATCAGCGAGCGCCTCGCCGAAGTCGGGCTGGATGACTACCACCAGCGGATCTACGACCTGGCCCGGGAAGGCGCGAGCCAGATTGCGGCGCGTTTCGAGGCGGACATCGATGCGGGGCACATCAGCCTCGAAGACCTGTTCGACCGCCAGTACCAGCCGATCCCCGATACCCAACCGGCCAAATACCGGACGCGTTTCGATCGTTACACCGATCAGGTCTTGCCGGCAATCCAGGAGCCGCTACTGCCACGCCACGAAGGCCTGGTGTTCGCCATCGCCTGCACCCAGCAGGGTTATGTGCCGACGCATAACAAAACGTTCAGCCAGCCACTGACCGGCGACGTACAACGCGATACCCTGAACAACCGCAGCAAACGCAAGTTCACCGACCGAACGGGGATCCGCTGTGGCAGCCATCAGCAGGCCGTGCTGTTGCAAACCTACACTCGTGACACCGGTGAGCTGATGCACGACCTGTCAGTGCCGATCATGCTCAAGGGGCGTCATTGGGGTGGTTTGCGCTTGGGCTACAAGCCGGAAAACCCTCGATGATGGACGCAATGCTGTTCACTTAAGCATGGGTTGAAATAGGGACTGGGGGGCATATCCATTGCTGCGGTAACGGCGACTTATGGTTTCGCCCTTACGGCGACTCACTTTTCCAAGCGCCGAAAAGTAAGCAAAAGGCTTTGCCCCACCACTTGGTGCCTCGCTGTGGCTCGGCATGCCCTCACTCCGGCATTGCTCCGTGGGTCGCCGCGATGGGCCATCCTTGGCCCAGCGCGGCTAAACCGGCGTCCTGCCGGTTTGCCCACTGCGCAATGCCTGCGTTCGGCCATCGTGGTTAACGGGGCACCCAGATCCAAAGCAAAAGCGAGGCGGCCTTAAAGCCGACCTGATCGGGAGGCGTACGCGTTACCCCTGTAGGAGCGAGCATGCTCGCGATGGTCGTCAACGATGACGCTGGGCACCTGACACCCCTCGGAGCTCTCAGGTTCATCGCGAGCATGCTCGCTCCTACAGTAAGGGCGAAACCCTAAGTGGCACCGCAGCAACGGATATACACCCAATTCAAATACGCTCCTGCAGCACCCACCTAAAACCAACACCGTTACGATGACGGACGGCGATTGTTACAATTCTGGTAACTAAGCTGTACAAAGTCGATATTGTTTCCCCGCCCGCGGAGTCGTTACCATACCTCTATTAGTTAGGTTGCTAACGGAATTCGAGGCGCAACATGCACAGTAAGGTTGATGTCGCGGTCATGATCGGCAGTGGAGTACCCGCCAATCTGCGGGCGTTGGGGCAAAGCATCTGCTGGGTGGTGCTGCTCAATGGCGAACGCCGTGGCACGGCGTACTCCAGTCGCAATGAAGCCGAAGAGTGCAAGGCTGCCTGGCTGGCGCAATTGCGCGCCGAAACGCCAGGCAACCTGCACTGTGCCTGAGGCTAGTGACGCTGATGCATGCGCAGGTTCAGGTCGTCGACCACCCGCGCCCAATCGGCATCTTCACGCAGTTGTTCCTTGAGGAAGCCTGCCTGTTGGGAGGTCCAGAACTCGGCATCGATGAGTTTTTTGTCGTTGGGCAGGGGGGAATGGCTGGCAATGAAATCGTCAATGGCGTTCTGGCTGGAGTCCAGGCCGAGCTGGTCGAACAAGCCTTTCAAGTCGTGGGTCGGTGATTCCATCTTGATCTCCTGGCAGCTCTAGGTCGCGTCGAATGAGAGAGATGAAGGACGCCTCCGTTACATCTGAGGGAGCCGTGCTTCAGTAAGTTCGAAAACGATGTGCAAACGCAGCAGTGAGCATAGACCGCAAATCCGCGTGTCAGGTTTTCAAGGCACCTGCATCGACGGCGGCTTTCAGTTCTTTGGCCGATTCCTGTGCGGCGAGGGCGGCGATGTCGGAGGACTTGAACCAGCGATCTTTCTCGACCTGATGATAGGTCACGGTTTTCAGCGGCGGCTTGGCGCGCATCACGATCACGGCCTGGAACTCGCCATCGATCTCCCTGGCTTCGCCCCGGATGAAAAACTCGCCGATATCAAATTCCGTCACGTTGCGGCCATCCCATGAAAAATATTGTTGTTTAACGCGCCCGCCACGGGGAGGCGCGTTTGATTGGTCGGGCAGTATGGCAGCAGTTGCCTGCTTGCGGCTGAGTAAAGTCGCAGGCCTGGCGAAACCTGCCAGGGAAAACGGGACGAAAGTGTCACATACGTGACTCAAGCGCGCGGGCGAGGGCGCAGGCCTGGTTATGATCGCCGCGGAAACCTCTTACGTGCCCCGTGGAAGTTTCCTTGATATGAAAGAACGCGTTGCCTGCCAGGACTACGTGAAATCGTGGCGGCTTAGGGGCACGGGGGGCGGCCTCGGCAGCAAGAAACACTGCGGGGTGCAGGGAAGCCGGGATGTTGGAGTAAGATGCCTGGGGATGGGCAAAGTGTGTCAGTGTGCACATATGAAGTCCTTTTCTTGGGTTTGCCGACGTAATGTACGTCGTCATGGGTAGTCTCGGTGAGCATCGCTGCTCTAGAATCAGCGTCACTGGTGGGTGGACAAGGCTTATCTAAAGCAATTTCTGGCTGGCGATATGTAAGAAAAGTGCTTTTTTTTAAGAGTTTTTTCCCTAAAGTTGATAGTCCGTATTTCTCTGACCGTTCCAAGGGCGTTTTCCTTCAGCCTTTGTCGAACGCCGGGCGAGACGATGTGAGCGGCATCCAGTAATCTGCTCAAGCTTCGAGAGGGATGAGCGCTCTGCGCATCCAGGATCTCAACCCGGGTTATCTGGCTTCACCTCGGCATTGCCGCTTTTTTGGCCGTGCGCTTTTTTCGCGTGCGGCGTCATTTTCAGATGTGGGGATGGTTCCTTGGCAGTAAGTAATCTCGATATGCATGCTTTGTTCGTGCTGGGTGATTTGCGCGCAAAGCTGGTTAAACAGTTTCAGTCACGTTTCGTTTACATTACCGAACAGAATGCTGAAGGCATTTACATTGCCGAGATCGACACCGAATCAGCGCTGGTGGTGGACGATAAACCGGGGCTCAAGCTCAAGGTCGGCGATCATTTCAGCGCGTCGGTGTTGCCCAGCCGCGAAGGCGGCAAACTGGAAATCAAGTTCCGCGACATCAAACTGACCGTCTACGGCCTGGGCGACTACGCTTTCGTGACCACCGCTGACGGCCAGGCCATCCTGTTCAAGGAAGGCCACAACGTGGTGACGGTGTTCGCCGCCCACCAGCAGCTGCAGGAAGGCCTGACCAAGACCCTCAAGGCCGTGACCGGCAAGGCCGTCAAATGGCGCAAGGGTGAACTGGTGACGTTCAAGGCCAGTGAGTAGTGGACCTGCCCCGCGCCGATTTCCACCAGCAGCATCAGGCCAGTGCGCAAGCCGAGGCCCTGCGTCTGTTTGAGCAAAAGGCTGTTTTGCAGGGTGCCTGGCTGAACTGGGTGGCCTCGCAAATCTACGCGTTGCAACCTGCGGCGTACGCCAGCATGGTCAGGAGAGAGCTGGCCCGCCTGCAGCAAACGTGTGAAAACTGATCCACCTCCCTCGAAAGCAGGAACCTCTACTACAGTCAGTTGACTGAGTATTCAGAGGCTTCGCGGTCGTCGCAAGGCCATCCTGCTATTGCTGTGAACAGCACGAGGTGCACAAGCATGAAAGGCATTCGCCGGTTGCTGGCCGCTGTCGTGGCCACGTTCGGATTGTTGGCGTCACCCGTTGCGGTGCTGGCTGCCAGCACACCGATCCACTTCGCCGACCTCAACTGGGAAAGCGGCAGCCTGATCACCGATGTCCTGCGGATCATTGTCGAAAAGGGCTACGGGCTGCCGACCGACACCTTGCCGGGCACCACCATCACGCTGGAGACCGCACTGGCCAACAATGACATCCAGGTCATTGGCGAAGAGTGGGCGGGGCGCAGCCCGGTCTGGGTCAAGGCGGAGGCCGAAGGCAAGGTCGTAAGCCTGGGCGACACGGTCAAGGGCGCCACCGAAGGTTGGTGGGTGCCGGAGTACGTGATCAAGGGCGACCCGGCCAAGGGCATCAAGGCGCTGGCACCGGACTTGCGCAGTGTCGCGGACCTGCCCAGGTACAAGGACGTGTTCAAGGACCCGGAAGCCCCGAACAAGGGACGCTTCCTAAACAGCCCCATCGGCTGGACCTCGGAAGTGGTGAACAAGCAGAAGCTCAAGGCCTATGGGCTCGATGACAGCTTTGTGAACTTTCGCAGCGGTTCAGGCGCGGCGCTGGATGCAGAGATCAGCTCGTCGATCCGCCGGGGCAAACCGGTGCTGTTCTATTACTGGTCGCCCACGCCGCTGCTCGGTCGCTTCAAGTTGATCCAGCTGGAGGAGCCGCCCTTCGATGCGCAGGCCTGGAAAACCCTGACCGACGCCGACAACCCGAATCCGCAACCGACCCGATCGCTGCCTTCGAAGCTGTCCATCGGCGTGTCCACGCCGTTCCAGAAGCAGTACCCGCAGATTGCCGAGTTCTTCGCCAAGGTCGATTTCCCCATCGATCCGTTGAACCGCGCGCTGGCCGACATGAGTGAAAAACACACGCCACCGCGTCAGGCCGCCGAAGCGTTCATGAAGGCGCACCCAGAAGTCTGGAAGGCCTGGTTGCCCAAGGAGATCGCGGACAAGGTGTCTGCCGCCCTGTAGATGCCGGAGGCAAAAATGGCCCATGTGTTGCGTTGGTCGGGTCGCTGGCGTCGTGGCGTGCAAGGCAAAAAAAGCCGACTAGGATGAGTCTGTTCAAATCCCTTTCAAGGATTTCAGACCATGACCTTCGTGTTGGCTCAATGGCTGGCGACGGTAATTTCGGCGATCGCTCTGGTACACGTGTATTGGGCGTTGGGTGGTGAATGGGCCGCCGTGGCGGTGGTGCCGCAGGTGCCGGTTGAGGGCGGTGCACGGTTGCAGCCGGCCTTCAATCCCCGTGGCTGGATGACGATGCTGGTGGCGGCGGGGTTGCTGATTATTGCCCTGTTGGTGTGCTTGCGGGTCGGCTGGTGGCTGCCGCAGGTGGATCATCGGGGGTTGCAGTGGGTGATCAGCGCCATTGCGCTTTTGTTGTTTGCCCGAGCGATTGGTGATTCGGAGTTGGTGGGGTTTTTCAAGGAGGTCAAGGGGTCGCGGTTTGCCTACTGGGACACTTGGGTTTATTCGCCTTTGTGTGTGGTACTGGGAGCGGGGTTGTTGGCGGTGGCCTGGATTTAAGATCAGCTTTGCTTCACGTTGACGTCTCGGTGCGGGCGGATATCCCCGATCTACTGTAGGAGCCAGCGGTGCGGCGATCCGACTTGCCGGCGAAGGCGTCCTGACAGCCGATGATTATCTTTCAGGTGTACATATCCATTCCTGCGGTAACGGCCACTTATGGTTTCGCCCTTACGGCGAGTCACTTGGAAAAGCCCCAAGTAACCAAGGGCTCTTGCCCCTGGCGTTCGGCCCCTCGCTAAGGCTCGGGGTACCCTCGCTCCGGTCCTGCTCCGTGGGTCGCCGCGATGGGCCATCCTTGGCCCAGCGCGGCTAAACCGGCATCCATGCCGGTTTACCCACTGCGCAGAACCTCCACTCGGCCTCTCGAGGGGGCAAGAAAATCAAAAGCCAGATCAAGATCAAACGCCAAAGCAAGGCGGCCTTACAGCCGACCTGATTGCAGGTCTGTCCACATTCCCCTGTGGGAGCCAGCCTGCTGGCGATGGACTTCCAGGCAACGCGTTCATCCAGACAGGGCGCGTTATCGTTGACGTCCATCGCCAGCAGGCTGGCTCCCACAGGGGATCAAGTACACCCGTAAAAGTCAGGTCGGCTTTAAGGCCGCCTCGCTTTGTTTTTTTGATCTGGGCGCCCCGTTAACCACGATGGCCGGAGAGAGGGCATGCCGAGCCTAAGCGAGGCACCGAGTGGTGGGGCAAAGCCTTTTGCTTCCTTTTTGGCGTTTGAAAAAGGGAGTCGCCGTAAGGGCGAAACCATAAGTGGCCGTTACCGCAGCAATGGATATGTACACCAAAGCTCTTTTAATCAGCCCCCACTCTCCGTACGCCGACTCGAAACCTCCGCCGGCACATCATCCCCAGCCATGCGTTTGCGAAACAAAGCCGCCCGAGCCAGCAACAAGGTAGTTACCGGTACGGTAATTGCCAGCAGGATCGGTATCAGCCAGGCATGCAGCACCGGGCCGGACTTGAGGGCTGAAAAGAAGACGATCGAGGCCAGGGCCACGCACCATGCACCCAAAGTCGAGGCCAGGGCCGGGGGGTGCATGCGCTGGAAGTAATCCTTCATCCGCAACAGACCAGTGGCGCCAATGAGGGCAAACAGGCTGCCGAGCACCAGCAGGATGGCCACGGGTATTTCCACCCACAGGGACAATGGCGCACTCATTCGATCACCTCGCCGCGCAGGAGGAATTTAGCCAGGGCGAACGAGCCGACGAAACCGAACAGCGCGATCAGCAGCGCGGCCTCGAAGTAAGTGTCACTGGCATAGCGAATGCCCAGCGTCAGCATCATCAGCATCGCCACGATGTACAGGTAGTCCAGGGCCAGGACCCGGTCCTGGGCCGATGGGCCCTTGAACAGGCGGATCAGGGTCAGGATCATCGCCACGCAAAACAGGAACAGGCTCAGCAGGATGGCGTTGGACAGCAGGCTGCTCATTCGAAAATCTCCATCAGGGGGCGCTCGTAGGTCGCCTTGAAGTGCTGGATGAACAGCGCTTCGTCATCCAGGTCGAAGACGTGCAGCAGCAGGATGCTGCGGTCCAGCGCCAGTTCCGACCAGACCGTGCCGGGGACCACCGTGCAGATCATCGCCAGCGCGGCCAGGCCGTTGGCGTCGCGCAGGTCCAGCGGTACCTTGATGAACCCTGAGCGCGGCGGCCGGCGGCCGGCATTGAGCACGCCGAAGGCAACCGCCAGGTTGGACACCAGCACATCGCGCCCGACCAGCAGGAACAGGCGCAGGATCACCCCGGGCCGGCGAATGCGGATCGGCAGCGGGCGCAGCTTGCGCATCATCAAGGGCGCGCAAAACCCCAGCAGGGCGCCCAGCAGCAGGTTGCCGGGGCTGAGTGACAGGTTCAGCAGCAACCACAACAGCCACAGGGCCAGCGACAGCCAGGGCGCAGGCAGCAGGCGCTTCATGGTTGCACCTCCAGCAGCGCCGCACTGGTTTGCGGGCCTGGCACCACGCGGGTGCCGAGCACGGCCATCACGTACTGCTGCGGGTTATTCAAGGCGTTGGCGGCCGCTTGCGTATAGCGCAGCAGCGGTTCGGCCTTGAGCGTGAGCAGGATGCACAAGCCCAGCAACGCGAAAATCGGCACGCACTCCAGGCGCCGGAGCACGGGCGAGGGGCGTTCTGCCGGCGTCCAGAAACGCTGGATGCCCAGGCGGGAAAAGGCGATCAATGAGGCCAGGCCCGAGAGGATCAGCAGCGCCAGCAAGCCCCACGCGGCATTCGATACCGGCGCGTCGCCAGCGTTACCCAGGCCCATCGGGTTGAGCAGGGCGCTGAGCAGGCTGAGCTTGCCGATGAACCCGGAAAGCGGTGGCATGCCGATGATTAACAGGGCGCAGGCGATGAAGCTCAAGCCGAGGAACGCCATGGTCCAGGGAATCACCTGGCCAACCACGGCTTTCTGGTCGTCGTCGAGGTTGATGCCTTTGACCGGATGCAACGATTCCAGCGGCCGTGGCAGCATTTCGTTTTCATCCTCCAGGGGCATTTCGTTGGCCGAGCGCGAGCGTTCGATCAGCTCCGCCAGCAGGAACAGCGCGCTCAGTGCCAGGGTCGAGCTGACCACATAGAACAGGGCCGCACCGATCAGGTTGGGTTGGCCGAAGCCGATCGCCGCCAGCAGGATCCCCGCCGACACCAGGATGCTCAGGCTGGCCATGCGTTCCAGGCGTTGGGCCGCGAGGATCGCCACTGCCGCGCCGACGATGGTGGCCATGCCGCCGTAGATCAGCCAGTCGCCACCGAAGTACGCCGAGGCGCCGGCCTGGCCGGAAAACAGCAGGGTCCACAGGCGTAGCAAGGTGTAGATGCCCACCTTGGTCATGATCGCGAACATCGCCGCCACCGGCGCGCTGGCCGAGGAGTACGCCGGCACCAGCCAGAAGTTCAGCGGCCACATCCCGGCCTTGGCCAGGAACGCCACCGCCAGAATGCCCGCGCCCGCGTGCAGCAGGCCGCGATCGGCCTCGGGAACCAGCGGGATCTTCAGCGCCAAGTCGGCCATGTTCAGGGTGCCGGTGACCCCGTAGATCAGCGCCGCGCCAATCAGGAACAGGGTCGAGGCCAGCAGGTTGATCGAGATGTAATGCAGCCCCGACGACACCCGCGCCCGGCCCGACCCGTGCAGCATCAGGCCGTAGGACGCGGCCAGCAGCACTTCGAAAAACACGAACAGGTTGAACAGGTCCGCCGTCAGGAAGGCGCCGTAGAGGCCCATCAACTGGATCTGGAACAGCGCGTGGAAGCTCGAACCGGCACTGTCCCAACGCGCCATGGCGAACAGCAGCGCACAGACGCCGATAATGCCGGTCAGCACCAGCATCAGCGCCGACAGGCGATCGACCACCAGCACCAGGCCGAACGGCACTTGCCAGTTGCCCGGCAGGTACACGCCAATGGAGCCGGGGACGTCGGTGGTTTGCGTTCATTGCAACAGCAAGACTGAAATCCCCAGCCCCAGCAGGCTGGAGAACAGGTTGATTTTGGCTTTCAGCGGGCGATGTTTCTCCCCAAGCATCAGCATGATCGCGGCGGTCAGCAGCGGCAGCAGGATGGGCGCGGCGATCAGGTGCGACATCGGATTCATTCTTTAGGCTCCCGGCCATCCACATGGTCGGTGCCGGTCAGGCCGCGCGAAGCCAGCAAGACCACCAGGAACAACGCGGTCATGGCGAAGCTGATGACGATGGCGGTCAGTACCAGCGCTTGCGGCAGCGGGTCGGTGTAGTGCAACAGGTCCTGGGGCACGCCGTCCTTGATGATCGGCTCCTTGCCGATGAACAGGCTGCCCATGCTGAAGATGAACAGGTTGACGCCATACGACAGCAGGCACAGCCCCATGACCACCTGGAACGTCCGCGGACGCAGGATCAACCAGACGCCGGACGCGGCCAGGACGCCGATGGCGATGGCGATGACTTCTTCCATCAGACAGCCTCCTTGATGACGGCAAGTTTGGGCTGGGCCGCGGTCTTGTGACCCCGCACCGATTGGTGGGCGAGGGCGGTGAGGATCAACAGCGTCGAACCGACCACCACGGCGTATACGCCGACGTCAAAGAACAGCGCACTGGCCAGGTGAATGTCGCCCAGCAGCGGCAGGTTGAAATGCCAGGTGTGGGTGGTCAGGAACGGGTAGCCGACGACCATCGCACCCAGGCCGGTGAAGGTGGCGAACAGCAGGCCGACGCTCATCCAGCGCAGCGGACGCAGGCTCATTTGCGCCTCGACCCACTGGGTGCCGGCGACCATGTATTGCAGGATGAACGCCACCGACATCACCAGGCCCGCGACAAAGCCACCGCCCGGCTGGTTGTGCCCGCGCATGAACAGGTAGAACGACACCACCAGGGCAATCGGCAGCAGCAGGCGCACCAGCACCGCCGGGACCATCATGAAGCCCAGCGCGGTGTCGCTGGCGTGACGCGGGTTGACCAGGTCGGTGACCACGTCGGGCGCGAGCAGGCGCTGCTGGGCCGGCAACTGCAGGCTTTCCTTCGGCGGGCGGAAACGTCGCAGCAGGGCGAACACGGTCAGGGCCACCGCCACCAGCACGGTGATTTCACCCAGGGTGTCGAAGCCGCGGAAGTCCACGAGCATCACGTTGACCACGTTGCTACCGCCGCCTTCGGGCAGGGCGCGGCTCAGGTAGAACGAGGAAATGTCGTTCGGCGTCTGCCGGGTCAACATCGCATAGGCCAGCAAGGCCATGCCGCCGCCGACCACGGCCGACAGCAGCAAGTCGCGGATACGGCGGATGCGCGCCTTGCGCAGGCTGCTCGGCAGCGGCGAAACCTCTTCGATCCGCCGAGGCAGCCAGCGCAGGCCCAGCAGGATCAGCACCGTGGTCACCACTTCGACCACCAGTTGCGTCAATGCCAGGTCCGGGGCCGAGAACCAGACGAAGGTCACGCAGGTCATCAGGCCGCAGACGCTGACCATGGTCAGGGCGGCCAGACGATGATACTTGGCCTGGTACGCGGCGCCGAGGGCGCAGGCAATCGCCAACAGCCAGAGGATGACGAACACGATCGAGCCCGGAATCTTCGGTCGGTCGCCCCAGTGCAGGCTGCTATGCAGCATCGGGATCAACCCGGCCAGGACCGCGGCGAGCACCATCAGGAACAATTGCATCTGCAGGCGCCGGGTGCTGATCAGCGGTTCCAGGCGTCGGGCCAGGCGCATCATCAGCACCAGGCTGCGTTCGAACAGGCGCTTGCCGTTGAAGCGGCCAATCAGCGGCGGGTAGTGGAAGCGCCCGCGCTTGAGCTGCTTGCGCAGCAGCAGGTACAGCAGGATGCCGCCGGACATGGCGATCAGGCTCATGATCATCGGCGCGTTCAAGCCGTGCCAGATCGCCAGGCTGTACTCGGGCAAGGTGCCGCCCACCACCGGTTGCGCGGCCGCGGCGAGCAACGGGCCGACCACTTGCGCCGGGAAGATCCCCACCACCAGGCAGGCGAACACCAGCAACTCGACCGGCGCGCGCATCCAGCGCGGCGGCTCGTGCGGGGTGTGGGGCAGGTCGGTGGCGGTCGGGCCGTAGAACACGTCAACGGTGAAACGCAGGGAATAGGCGACACTGAAGGTCCCGGCGATGGTCGCGACGATCGGCAGGGTGGCTTCGATCCAGGCTGTGGCGTTGATGAACACGGTCTCGGCGAAGAACATCTCCTTGGACAGGAAGCCGTTGAGCAGCGGTACGCCGGCCATGGAGGCACTGGCGACCATGGCCAGGGTGGCGGTGAACGGCATCAGCTTGTACAGGCCGCTCAGCTTGCGGATGTCGCGGGTGCCACTTTCGTGGTCGATGATGCCGGCGGCCATGAACAGCGAGGCCTTGAACGTGGCGTGGTTGAGGATGTGGAACACGGCGGCCACGGCGGCCAGCGGGCTGTTCAGGCCCAGCAGCAGGGTGATCAGGCCCAGGTGGCTGATGGTCGAGTACGCCAGCAGGCCCTTGAGGTCGTTCTGGAACATCGCGCAATAAGCGCCGAGCAACAGCGTGGCGGCGCCGGCGCCGCTGACGATGTAGAACCATTCTTCACTGCCCGAGAGCGACGGCCATAGCCGGGCCAGCAGGAATACCCCGGCCTTGACCATGGTCGCCGAGTGCAGATAGGCCGAAACCGGTGTCGGCGCGGCCATGGCGTGGGGCAGCCAGAAGTGGAAGGGGAATTGCGCGCTTTTGCTCAGCGCGCCGATCAGGATCAGGGGTAAAAGGATGGGGTAGAGGGCATGTGCGCGAATCAGGTCGCCGGCGGCCAGGACCTTGTCCAGGTCATAGCTGCCCACCACATGGCCTAGCAGCATGACCCCCGCCAGCAGGCACAGGCCGCCCGCGCCGGTGACCATCAGCGCCATGTAGGCGCCGCGCCGGGCGTCGGCGCGGTGGTGCCAATAGCCGATCAGCAGGAACGAGAAGAGGCTGGTCAGCTCCCAGAAAAACACGATCTGGATCAGGTTGCCGGAGATTACCAGCCCGAGCATGGCGCCCATGAACGCCAGGAAAAACGCGAAGAAACGCGGCACCGGATCGTCCGGCGACATGTAGTAGCGGGCGTACAGCGACACCAGGGTGCCGATGCCCAGCACCAGCATCGAGAACAGCCAGGCGAAGCCATCCATGCGCAGGACGAAGTTCAGGCCAAGGCTGGGCAGCCAGAAAAATTCTTCGCGGATGACGCCGCCATGGGCGATTTGCGGGTACAGGAGGGCGACCTGGACAGTGCCGATCAAGGCAACCAGGCCAGCCAGAAGTGATTCGGTATTTCGCGCGTTGTGTGGCAACACCGCTGCCAGACAGCTGCCTATGAAAGGCAGAAGCAGTAGAACTATCAGGGACATAGGCTTCTAATCTGCGGAAGTTTGTGAAGCATCATACGTGCCAGCTCCCGGATCACCAAACGCCAAGCTGTCGCAGAATCCTACAAGGTAGACGGAAAAGTCTTGTTTAACATTGTTTCAGCGGCCTGTGTTAAGCAGGTCTGGTCCCTTCGCGGGCAAGCCTCGCTCCTACAGAGGAACGCATTCCCATGTAGGAGTGAGCCTGCTCGCGATAGCTATCTATCAAACGCAGCAAATATTGCGGCTCAACCCTGGGTTTCCCGCTCCAACGCTTCCTCAGCCTCAGCCGCCTTACCCTTGGTCTTCAACTCACTGACAATCACCGCCGCCACGATCAACCCCGCCCCCACCAACGCAATCGCCGGCAAACGCTCCCCGGCGATCCGCCCGACAATCCCCGCCCACACCGGCTCACCGGCGTAGATCAATGTGGCCCGGGTCGGCGAAACACTCTTCTGCGCCCAGTTCATCGCCACCTGGATCGCCGCACTCGCTGCGCCCAACCCCAGGGCGCTGCACAACAGCAACCAGGAGAAACCAGGAATCTGCTCCTGGGTCGGCACCACCATCAGGAACGACAGCAGCGAGGTGACCGCCAATTGCACCACGGTCACCCGCTTCACATCGACCTGCCCGGCAAAGTTGCTGATCAGAATGATCTCCGCGGCAATGGCAATGGCGCTGATCAATGTAGCGATTTCGCCGGGGCTGAAGTTCAACGCCGCGCCGGAAGGCCCCGACAGCAGCATCAATCCGGTAAACGCCAGCATGATCCCGATGCTGGGCATCAAGCCCGGACGACGGCCCAACACCAGCCACTGCAGCAACGGCACGAAGGGCACGTACAACGCGGTAATGAACGCCGACTGACTGCTGGGAATGCTCTGCAACCCCACCGTCTGCAAGCCGTAGCCGAGCATGATCGCCACGCCGATGAAGGCGCCGGCCTTGAGTTCGAACACGGTCAATTGCCGCAGGCTGCGCCAGGAGAACAAGGCGACGATGATCGCGGCGGCGGCAAAGCGCAGGCCGACGAAAAACATCGGGCCGCTGACGGTCATCGCATGCTGGACCAGCAAAAAGGTCCCGCCCCAGACCATGGTGATCAACACCAGCACGCACTCGGCCTTGCTGAGCCGCAGGAAACGGGAGGGGGCCTGGGAGGAGTTCGCCGACGTCATGATCTTGCACACTATTTGAGGGGGACGCACAATGCGCCCGAAGTTGGGCAGTATACTGCGCAACACCATCAAGTGAGCAATATAGTGCACAAAGATTCCTCGCCCCGGGCTTCGGTCCTGCAGCACGTCAGCCAGAATATTCGGCGTTTGCGCCATGCCGCCGATATGAGCCAGACCGCGTTGGCGGAAAAATCCGGTGTCAGTCGCCGGATGCTGGTGGCGATCGAGGCCGGCGAAAAGAACGTCAGCCTGACCACCCTCGACCGTGTGGCCGAAGCGCTGGACGTGGCCTTCAGCGACCTGATCCAGGCCCCCGATGTGCGCGACCACAGCCGCATCAACGAGCTGGCCTGGGCCGGTACCATCCCCGGCAGCAAGGCGGTGCTGCTGGCCAAGGCCAATGCCACCCGTGAAGTCGAACTCTGGGAATGGCGCCTGGAACCGGGTGAACATTACCCGTCGGAGCCGGACGCCGAAGGCTGGAGCGAACAGTTCTACGTCTTCGAAGGTTGCCTGACGCTGATGGTCGGCGACGTGCCGCACAGGATCGCCGCCGGCGAGTTCTTCATGTTCGCCAGCAACCAGCCTCATTCCTATCGCAACGAGGGAGACGTGGCGGTGCGCTTTGTACGCAATGTGGTGATCTGAACTGTTGGCCGATCAACACTGGATAAATACTTTGCTGTTCTAAAACTGAAAGTTTTTCTCTAATAATTCGTTAACTAACTGAAAAATAACGAATTTAATTTCAGGCACGACTCCTGCAAAAGCTCTGGTGCATTCACCCAGAACCCGGAGTCGGCCCATGACAGCCACAGCCCAATTCCCCCGCTCGGCCAATGTGAGCCCTGCCCATGTGATCCGCTCGGATGCGGAAGCGATTGCCGTCGCCCACAAGCTCGCGGCGCGTTTCGCCGTCGACGCCAGCGTGCGCGATCGCGAGCGCCGCCTGCCGGTTGCCGAGCTTGACGAGTTCTCCGCCAGCGGCCTGTGGGGCATCACCGTGCCTAAAGCCTACGGTGGCGCCGGAGTGTCTTATGTGACCGTCGCCGAAGTGATCAAGATCATTTCCGCTGCCGACTCGTCCCTGGGCCAGATCCCGCAAAATCACCTCGGCGTGCTCGACATCCTGGTGCAAACCGCCAGCGAAGAGCAGAAGCGCTACTACTTCGACAAAGTCCTGCAGGGTTACCGCTTTGGCAACGCCTTCTCGGAATCGAAAAGCAAGAACGCCGGGGCTTTCGAAACCCGCATCCGCTTCAACGACGACAGCGCGCAAATCGATGGCGAGAAGTTCTACTGCACCGGCGCCCTGTTCGCGCACATCGTGCCGGCGGTGGCGGTCAATGAACAGAACCAGGCCTTCATCGCCTTCATCGAGCGCGACAATCCCGGTTTGACCGTGATCGACAGTTGGGACGGTTTCGGCCAGCGCACCACCGCCAGCGGTGGCGTGACCCTGAACGCGGTGAAGGTCCCGCTCAGCGCGGTGATCCCGGCCCACAAAGCCTTCGATGAGCCGACCGCCGACGGCCCGATCTCGCAGATCATCCAGGCCGCCGTAGACACCGGTATCGCCGTGGGGGCCCTGGAGGAAACTAAACGTTACGCCCGTGAAGCCCGGCCATGGATCGACAGCGGGCAGGATCACGGCTGGCAGGACCCGTTCAGCATTGCCGCCATCGGCGACCTCGAATGGCGTGTGCATGGCACCGAAGCGATCCTGAAAAAGGCCGGCCAGGCCATCGACGCCGCGCTGCTCGACGCCAATGAAGACACGGTGGCCCACGCCTCGGTGGTGGTCGCCCAGGCCAAAGTGCTGTCCGCCGAAATCGCCTTGCTCACCAGCAGCAAGCTCTTCGAACTGGCCGGTACCCGCTCGGTGCTCGGCAAATACAACCTCGACCGTCACTGGCGCAACGCGCGCACCCACACCCTGCACGACCCGGCGCGCTGGAAATTCCACCTGATCGGCAACTACCTGCTCAACGGCGTGAAGCCTGCGCGCCACGCCTGGAACTGAGGAGCCCACCATGAACGCCTTGACCCAACCAATCGCCGCTGAACAACCTTTGGCCAACAGCCGGCACGATCTGCAAAACGCCCGCAGCTTGTTCGATGCGACCTTGGGTTTCGTCCGCCAGCACACTCAGGTAGCTGACGATCCCTTGGTCATCAGCCGTTTTGGCGATGTGCACATCCGCATCGAAGTCGCCGCTGCGCTGCTGGAGCGCGCCGAAGAATTCCTCGCCAGTGGCACCGACGACATCGAAGTCAGCATCGCCGTCGCCGAATCCCGCCTGGCCAGCGCCGAGGCATTGAGCACTGCCAGCAATGCCGAATTCGAACTCACGGGCCAGCGCACCGCGTTGCCCGGTTCACTCCACGACCCGCTGCGCGGCAAGCTCCAGCTCATCGGCAACTTTCGCCTCAACGGCATTCACCCACCCAGCTTGCACACATCAACCAAGGGAGCCGTTTGATGGCCCGTGAAATTCGTCTCAATGCTTTCGACATGAACTGCGTCGGCCATCAGTCGCCGGGGTTGTGGGCGCATCCGCGGGATCGTTCGTGGCAGTACAAGGACCTGGAATACTGGACCGACCTGGCGAAAATCCTCGAACGCGGCAAGTTTGACGGGCTGTTCATCGCTGATGTACTCGGCATCTATGACGTCTACAACGGCAACGGCGATGCGGCGATCCGCCAGGCGGCCCAGGTGCCGGTCAACGATCCGCTGCAACTGATCCCGCCGATGGCGCTGGTGACCGAACACCTGGGCTTTGGCCTGACCGCGTCGCTGTCGTTCGAGCATCCGTACCCGTTCGCCCGACGCCTGTCGACCCTCGATCACCTGACCAAGGGCCGCGCCGGCTGGAACATCGTGACCTCCTATCTGGAGAGCGGCGCGAAGAACCTCGGGCAGAAAACCCAGACCGAACACGACGCCCGCTACGACTTCGCCGAGGAGTACCTGGAGGTTTGCTACAAGCTGTGGGAAGGCAGCTGGGAAGAGGGCGCCATCCTGCGTGATCGCGAGCGACGGATCTTCAGTGACCCGAGCAAAATCCACGAGATCCAGCATGTCGGCAAACACTTCCAGGTGCCCGGGATTCATCTCTGCGAGCCCTCGCCGCAACGTACCCCGGTGTTGTATCAGGCCGGCGCGTCGAGTCGCGGCAAGCAGTTCGCGGCCGAGCATGCCGAGTGCGTGTTCGTCGCCGCACCGTCGAAAGTGCTGCTGAAGAAAACCGTGGCCGATATCCGCAGGCGTGCGGCGCAGGCGGGGCGTGACCCGTCGAAGATCCTGATTTTCAACCTGCAGACGGTAATCCTCGGCGAGACCGACGCCAAGGCCAAGGCCAAGTTCGAGGAATACAAGAGCTGGGTCAGCTATGAAGGCGCGATGGCGCTGATTTCCGGCTGGACCGGCATCGACTTCAGCCAGTTCAAACCGGATGAACCGCTCAAGCATGTGCACACCAACGCAATTCAATCGGCGGTGGAGGCGTTTTCCACGGCGGATCCGAACAAGGTCTGGACCCCGAATGAACTGGCCGACTGGGTGGGCATCGGTGGCTTTGGCCCGTTGTTTGTGGGCAGCCCGGAAACTGTCGCCGACCTGTTGCAGGAGTGGGTCGAGGAGACGGATGTGGATGGCTTCAACCTGGCTTATGCGCTGACCCACGAGACTTTCATCGACGCCGTAGAACTGCTGGTGCCTGAGTTGCAGAAACGCGGGGTGTACAAGACCGAATACGCGCCGGGGACCTTGCGCGAGAAGCTGTTTGGGGAAGGGGCGCGATTGCCACAGATTCATCCGGGCAGCGGGTATCGCGATTTGGCGGCGTTGCGGCAGCAGGAGAAGAAGGTGGTGTCGGCCTAGACGCCATCGCGAGCAGGCTCGCTCCTACAGGTTGTTGTGTCGCTCACAAATTCTGTGGTCACCGCAAACCCCCTGTAGGAGTGAGCCTGCTCGCGATGAGGCCGGCACATCCAACATCAATGTCGCCAGTTGCCCATGAACAGGAGGTCAACCCATGAGCGTGCACGAACTCAAGCGTCCGCCGATTGCGGATACCAGGGAATGGCTGGTCAGCGCGCCCAAGGCGCTGGAGCAGTTGCGCCATTGGGCGCAAGTCAGCCCATTGCAGCCGGCATTGCGCCACAAGCGTCACGGGCAATGGTTTGCCTGGCGCTGGATCGATGTGTTGCGCGATGTCGAGCGCCTGGCCGATGGCTTGCGCCAGCAGGGTTTCAGCGAAACGTCGCGCCTGGCCGTCAGTGGCGCCTTCGAACCGAACCTGTTGCTGCTGGCCCTGGCCGCGCAACAGATCGGCGGGGAGCTGCTGGCCATCGCCGACAACCTCGATGCTCCCGCCTTGCACCACGCCCTGTGGCGCAGCGGTCCTACCCACGCCTTTGTGCAGGGCCGGCAGGCACGGCAACTGTGGCAGGACCAAGGCCAGTCGCTGCTCGACTTCGCCGAACTGCTGGGCCCGACAGAGCATCCGCAACGCTTGCGCCTGGGGCTGTCCGGCGAACAGTTGTGGAGTGAAGAGGGCACCCAGTGGCGCGATGGCCTGACGGTGTTGTTCGAACAATGGCTCGGTGGCGGGCAAACCCTGGCCTTCCCGGAAAGCCCTGGCAGCGCCAGTCGTGATCGCCGCGAAGTGGCGCCTTCGGGCCTGCTGCTTTCCGCCGAGCGCCTGCAACTGCTTGCCACGGAAATCGAAAGCCGCCTCGCGTCACCGGGCACCTGGCGCCGCCGCCTGTGTGACTGGGCCATCGCCCAACCGCAAAAGCCCCTGCAACGCCTGATCAAGAATCGCGTTCGCCGCCTGCTGGGCTTTCACAACCTGCACTTCATCTGGCAAGCCACGCGCACAGCGCAAGCACAACCCACTCCTGCCTGGCTCACCGAATTCAAACGGAACATCGCATGACCTCGACCGATTCCATCCTGCAAGTCAGCGATATTTCCCTGTCCTTCAAAGGCGTCAAGGCGATCAATGAACTGTCGTTCGAGGTGCGCCGTGGCGAGATCTGCGCGTTGATCGGCCCCAACGGCGCAGGCAAGAGTTCGTTGCTCAATGTGCTCAACGGCGTGTACCGCTTCGATGCAGGTGCGATCGTGTTCGAGCAACAGTCCTTCAAACGCATCGATCCCTTGAGCGCCGCGCGCCGGGGCATTGGCCGCACGTTCCAGAACAACGCGCTGTTCAAGAAAATGAGCGTGATCGACAACCTGCTCACCGGCCTGTCGCGGCACCTGCGCAGCAGCTTCATCGAACAGGCACTGGGTTTTCCCCGTGCCCGGCGTGAAGCACAAGCCTTTCGCCAGCAGGCCCAGGGCATTCTCGAATTCCTCGAGCTGCAAGCCCAGCGCGATGTGCCGGTGGGCAATCTCTCCTATGGCCTGCAAAAGCGCGTCGAACTGGGCCGCGCCCTGATCGCCGGCCCGAGCCTGTTGCTGCTCGATGAGCCGATGGCCGGGATGAATGCCGAGGAAAAACAGGAAATGGCCCGGTTCATCACCCACATCAACCGCGACCTCGGCACCACGGTGGTGTTGATCGAGCATGACATGAGCGTGGTGATGGGCCTGTCCGACCATGTGGTGGTGCTCGATTACGGACGCAAGGTCGGCGACGGCACGCCTGCCCAGGTGCAGGCCAACCCCGAGGTAATCGCGGCGTATCTGGGAGTGGTGCACTGATGACGTTTTTCTTCGAAACCCTGCTCGGCGGCTTGCTCGCCGGGACCATGTATTCGCTGGTCGCCATCGGCTTCGTGCTGATCTACAAGGCCAGCGGTGTATTCAATTTCGCCCAGGGCGCGATGCTGCTGTTTGCCGCGCTGACCTTCGTCAGCCTGCACGACCAGGGGGTGCCGTTTGCACTGGCGCTGCTGCTGACGGTGCTGGTGATGATCATCGGCGCGCTGCTGATCGAACGGCTGGTGCTGCGGCCATTGGTCAATCGCTCGCAGATCACCCTGTTCATGGCCACCCTCGGCCTGTCCTTCATCATCGAAGGCCTGGCGCAAGGCCTGATGGGCTCGCAAGTGCGGGCGCTGGACCTGGGCATCGACGACGTGCCGCTGTTCATCGGCGCGATGATGGTCAGCCAGTTCGACCTGATTGCCGCCGCTGCGGCCATCGTGCTGGTGACGGTGCTGGCACTGCTGTTCAACAAGACCCGCATCGGCATCTCGTTGCGGGCGGTGGCGGATGACACCACCGCCGCGCTGTCCATCGGCATCAACCTCAACCGCATCTGGCAGATCGTCTGGGCCGTGGCCGGGGTGGTCGGGCTGGTGGCCGGGTTGCTCTGGGGCGCGCGGCAAGGGGTGCAGTTTTCCCTGTCGCTGGTGGTGCTCAAGGCGTTGCCGGTGTTGATCATCGGCGGCTTCACCTCGATTGGCGGGGCGATTGTCGGCGGGTTGATCGTCGGTGCGGCGGAGAACCTCGCCGAGGTCTACATCGGCCCGCTGATCGGCGGTGGCATCACGCCGTGGTTCGCTTATGTCCTGGCCCTTGCCTTCCTCTACATCCGTCCCGCCGGCCTGTTCGGCGAGCGCGCCATCGAGCGAGTCTGAACCCATGTCGATTTCCCTTACCCGCGAAACCGCACCGGCGGTAATGCTCCAGCGCCGCGTACCGTTTGGTCTGGTCGGCTTGTTGCTGATCGCCTTTGTCGTCGTGCCACTGACCGGTAACGACTATTGGCTGAACGCCATTTTGATTCCGTTCCTGGTGCTGTCCCTGGCCGGGCTCGGGTTGAACCTGCTCACCGGCTACACCGGCCAGACCTCGGTCGGCGCGGCAGGGTTCATGGCGGTCGGGGCGTTTGCCACGTACGGCTTTCTGTTGCGCTTGCCTGAACTGGGTCTGCCGGTGGCGTTGCTTGGCGGCGGCTTGATCAGCGCGGTGGTGGGCTTTGTCTTCGGGCTGCCCAGTTCGCGGATCAAGGGCTTTTACCTGATGGTCACCACCCTGGCGGCGCAGTTTTTCCTGGAGTGGTTGTTCGTCAAATTCCCCTGGTTCTACAACTACGGCTCGTCCGGGACCATTACCGCGCCAAAACTGGCGCTGTTCGGCCATGACCTGAACACACCGCTGGGCCGCTATTGGCTGACCCTGATCACCGTGCTGCTGTTGACCTGGGTCGCGGTAAACCTGGTGAAAAGCCAGATCGGCCGCAACTGGATGGCGATCCGCGACATGGACACCGCCGCTGCCGTGATCGGCATTCCCGTGGCGCGCTACAAGCACCTGGCATTCGCCGTCAGCTCGTTCTACCTGGGCATCGCCGGCGCCTTGTGGGCCTTTGCCTACCTGGGTACCGCCAGTGCCAGCAGCTTCGATATCAATCGATCGTTCCAGATCCTGTTCATCATCATTATCGGCGGCATGGGCAGCATCGCCGGCAACTTCGTCGGCGCGGCGTTCATCAGCCTGTTGCCGATCCTGCTCAGCCACGCAGGCCAAGCCCTGCTCGGTGGCGCGGTGGATGCCGGGCAGCTGCAAAACCTGCAAAAAATCATCTTCGGCGTGCTGATCATCCTGTTCCTGATCAAGGAACCGGAAGGCTTGATCCGCCTGCTGGGCAATCTTCGTGAACGGCTGGGCCACTGGCCGCTGCGCTTCTGAATTCTTCCTCCTATCAGAGAGACAACATGCGTGCATCCTTGAAACGTTCCCTGCTCGGCGCCGCGTTGGCGCTGGCAGTTTTCGGCAGCGCAGTACCGCTGGCCCAGGCCTCGGCGGACCAGCAGTTTTTCCCCCTGGCCACTTACCGGGTCGGCGCCTACGCCTCCAGCGGCGTGCAAGTCTGGGCCGGCATGCTCGACTACCTGAACTACATCAACGAGGTGGAGGGCGGGATCAACGGGGTGAAACTGGTCTGGCAGGAATGCGAAACCGAGTGGACGGCGGAGAAGGGCATCGAGTGCTACGAGCGCTTCAAGAAAGGCCTGGATGGTGCGCCGGTGGCGATCTATTCACCCAACGGCGCACCCGCGGCCTATGCGCTGAGCGAACGCGCGGAAGTCGACAAGATCCCGCTGATCACCCTCGGCTACGGCCGCACCGAAGCCACCGACGGCACGGTGTTTCCGTACAACTTCCCGGTGATGCTGACCTTCTACAGCGAGGCCTCCAGCCTGATCAACTACATCGCTCAGCGTGAAGGCGGCTTCGACAAACTCAAGGGCAAGAAGATCGCCACGGTCTACCACGACTCGGCGTACGGCCGCGAAACCCTGGGTCCCCTGAAGCTGCTGGCCGAGAAGTACGGCTTCGAGAACATCCAGATTCCGGTGGCCGATCCGGGCAACGAGCAATCGGCGCAATGGCGTCAAATCCGCCAGCTGAACCCGGACTGGGTGTTCCTGCGTACGTGGGGTGTGTCGACCCCGGTGGCGGTCAAGACTGCGGCGCGCTTTGGCTTCCCGGTGGACCACATCGTCGGCGACATTTGGGCCAGTTCCAGCGAAGACGTATTGCCCGCAGGTATAGCCGCCAAGGGCTATCTGGCGCTGACGCCGTACCCGGCCGGCAGTGATTTCGAGATCCACAAGCGCCTCAAGCAATACATCCTCGACAAGGGCAAGAGCGACCTCAAGGACCTGAAGAATTTCGGCAGCGTCTATTACAACTCCGGGCTGGTGAATGCCGCCGTGGCGGTGGAAGCGATTCGCACCGCCCAGGGCAAATTCGGCAAGCGCCCGCTCAACGGTGAGGAAGGACGCTGGGGCCTGGAGCATTTGAACATCGACGATGCGCGGCTCAAGGACATGGGCTACTTCGGCCTGATGCAGAACCTCAAGCTGTCCTGCAAGGATCACGAGGGCGGCGGTTCGGCGCGGGTGCAGCAGTGGGACGGCGCCAACTGGACGCTGATCAGCGACTGGATCGCCGCCGACCGTGCATTGTTGCGGCCGTTGATCGACGAGAAATCCGCCGCGTTCGCCAAGGAAAAAGGCCTGACGCCGCGCACCTGCACCGGAGATGAATAAGCCATGAGCCAAGCCGCCAGTGACATTGCCGCGAGCGATCTGTTGCGGGTCAATGACATCGAAGTGATCTACGACGGCGCGATCCTGGCCGTGGCCGGCGTGTCGCTGACGGTGCCCAAGGGCGGCATCGTCGCGTTGCTCGGGGCCAACGGCGCGGGAAAAAGCACCACGCTCAAGGCGATTTCCGGGCTGGTGCGGGCCGAACGGGCCGAGGTCAGCCGCGGCAGCATCGAGTTCCTGGGGCGCGATACCGCAGGGGTCGATCCGAGCCTGCGGGTGCGCCAGGGGATGGTTCACGTACTGGAGGGCCGGCACGTCTTTGCGCAACTGACGGTGGAAGACAACCTGCGCAGTGGCGGTTTCGTCCGCGGTTTGAGCCGCCAGGACATGGCCCGGGACCTGGAACGCATCTATGCCTGGTTCCCGCGCCTGAAAACCAAGCGCAAAACCCAGGCCGGGCTCACCTCCGGAGGCGAGCAGCAGATGGTCGCCATCGGCCGCGCGTTGATGACGCGTCCTACTTTGGTACTGCTCGATGAACCTTCCATGGGTTTGGCGCCTATTATCGTCCAGGAAATTTTCGAGATCGTCGCCCAGCTCAACCGCGAGGCACAGGTGAGCTTCCTGATTGCCGAGCAAAATATTAATGTGGCGCTCAAGTACGCTTCCACGGCCTACGTCCTCGACACCGGCCGTGTGGTGTTGTCCGGCAGCGCCAGCGCGTTGCTGGCCCGGGGCGATCTGCATGACTTCTATCTAGGTAAACACTGAGCAGTGAGAACGGCATGAGTGAAACCCAAAACGGACAGGCGACCGACGTCATCCGTCACGCGGACATCCTGATCATCGGCGGCGGCCTCAGCGGCGCGATGCTGGCGGCGCAACTGTTGCGCCTGCCGGGCAAGCGCCAGGTGCTGGTGATCGAACCGCGCGCCGAGCTGGGGCGTGGCGAGGCCTACAGCGCCGTGGAGCTGGGGCATACGCTCAACGGCAACGCGGCGCGCATGAGTGTCGATCCGGACAACGCCGATGACCTCACCCAATGGCTGACCGACTACATCGCGGCCGGCGGCTGGCCGGAGTCGGATGAGCAGCATGTACCGATCAGCGAGCTGTTCCCGCCCCGGGGGATTTTCGGCCTGTACGTGCAGCAGCGCCTGGCCGAGGCGCAAGCCGTGGGGGCGTTGAACGGCTCAACGGTCGAGCATATACAAGCCGAGGTGGTTGACCTGCAAACCGATGCGCAGTCGGTGCGTTTGAGCTTGAGCGACGGCCAGCGACTGCAGGGTGCTTTTGCCGTGCTCGCCACGGGGATGTTCCCGGCCGCGCGCACGCCGCAGACCGAATCCAGCGGCTTGAACGCGGCGGCGCTTGACCCGTGGGACGTGGCGGCGATGCGTCAGCTCGATCCGCAGTCGACGGTGTTGATCATCGGCTCGGGGCTGACCATGGTCGATGCCGTGGTGTCGCTGGAACAGGCCGGGCATCGCGGGCCGATCGAAGTGTTTTCCCGGCACGGCCTGCTGCCCCATGTGCGGCGCCAACCCCCGGCCTGGGTGGATTTTTTGGCCGAGGATCAGAGCATTCGCACGCCACGCCAGCTGGTGCGTGAATTGCGCCGGCATTGCCGCAACGCCATCGCCCAAGGCATTGACTGGCAGGCACCGCTGGACACGGTACGGGCGCACATCGGGCGCTTGTGGAATCAGGCCAGCGACGTACAGCGCCGACAGTTCGTGCGCCATGTACGGCCGTGGTGGGAAAGTCATCATCACCGCTCACCGCCGTTGAGCGCCGAACTGGTGGCACGCCTGCACGGGGAAGGGCGGTTGCGCATTCAGGCGGCGTCGTTCAAAGGGCTGGAGCCTGCTTCGGGCAATGAAGTGAGGATTCGTATCCGCCGGCGAGGTGAAACGCAAACGGTTGTCGTCAGTGGCGCGGCATTGATCAACTCCAGCGGTATCGAATACGACTGGCGGCGGGTGGCGCGACCGTTGCCCCGGCAATTGCTGGCGCGGGGGCTGATCCGCCCGGGACACCTGGCGCTGGGGATTGCGGCCGAGGTCGACGGTGCGGTGCTGGATGCCGACGGCCAGGCTGCCAGCCGCCTGTTTGCCATGGGCCCACCGTTGCGCGGGATGTGGTGGGAAAGCACCGCCGTGACGGACGTGGCCAGTCAGGCCAAGGCGTTGGCCGCGCGCCTGGCAACAGCCTGAGCGTCGCACAAATGAAGAAACCCCGCACTGGCGGGGTTTCTTGTTTCAGGCAGCCCAAGGCCGTTGATCAATAGCGCTGATATTTGGAGCCAAACTCAGGACGGTTTTCCGCGACGTAGAGTTTGTCTTTCTGGTCCGCGCTGACGGTGTTCACGTTCAGTGTGGCCGGTTGGCTGACTTTTGCCGCTGCAACAACTGGCGCAGTGGCGTGAGGGGCGGCGATGGCGCTGGTGGCGCCAAGAACCGAAAGGGCGAAGCCGAGACCGATGAGGCTTTTCATGATGTTGCTCCAGAGCGTGGGGAGAAGATGTGGCCACTGTAGTGCTGGAGCATCGCGATGAAAAAACACCCTTGCGCATAGTCGTTATCGAGCGTGTCGATCTTCGTAGGCGGGCGCGTGCCATTCAGGCCTGTGCGTCGAGCATTTCCACCGGGTAGGAGAACACGTAGCCCTCGCTGCGCACGGTCTTGATGTAGGTCGATTCCCGTGAGTCGTCCTTGAGCCGTTGGCGCAGGCGGCTGACCAGCAAATCGATCGAGCGGTCGAACAGGTCGGCGTCACGGCCCTGGGTCAGGTTGAGCAACTGGTCGCGACTGAGCACCCGTTGCGGGTGATCGAGGAACACCCGCAGCAGGCGGTATTCGGCGCCACTGAGGGCCACCAGGGTACCGTCCTGGTCCAGCAGGTGACGGGCAGTGGTGTCCAGGCGCCAGCGGCCGAAACCGAGCATCCGCCCGCTTTCGCTGATCAGCAGGTTGGGTGGCAGCATGCGGGTGCGGCGCAATACGGCGTTGATCCGCGCCAGCAGTTCGCGGGCGGCGAAGGGTTTGGTCAGGTAGTCGTCGGCGCCCATTTCCAGGCCGAGGATACGGTCGGTTTCGTCGTTGCGGGCGGTGAGCATCAGGATCGGCGTGGCTTTGTGCTTGCCTGCACGCAGTTCGCGGCACAGGACCAGGCCGTCGTCGCCGGGCAACATGATGTCGAGCACGATCAGGTCGACCTGGTTGGCTTCGAGGAAGCTGCGCATGTGCCGGCCGTCGGCGACCACTGTGGTGCGCAGGCCGTTTTTCTTCAGGTAGTTGCCGACCAGTTCGCGGATTTCGCGATCATCGTCGACGATCAGGATGTGGTTGACGTGGTCCATTGGTCGATCCTCTTTTGTGCAACGATACATTTTGTAGGCGCTGGCTTGCCAGCGAAGACGGTCTCACAGGCGACCGGTCGCCGGCGGAAGTACTCGATCGATCCACTGTAGGAGCCAGGCTTGCCGGCGAATGCGGCCTGACAGACGATGATTGTCTTTCAGGTGTACATATCCGTTCCTGCGGTAACGGCCACTTATGGTTTCGCTTTTACAGCGAGTCACTTGGAAAAGCCCCAAGTAACCAAGGGCTCTTGCCCCTGGCGTTCGGCCCCTCGCTGAGGCTCGGGGTACCCTCGCTCCGGTCCTGCTCCGTGGGCCCGCCGCGATGGGCCATCCTTGGCCCAGCGCGGCTAAACCGGCATCCATGCCGGTTTACCCACTGCGCAGAACCTCCACTCGGCCTCTCGATGGGGCAAGAAAATCAAAAGCCAAATCAACAGCCAAAGCGAGGCGGCCTGACAGCCGACCTGATCGGGAGCCGAACGCGTTCCCCTTGGAGCCAGGCTTGCCGGCGAACCAGGCGCTGCGGTGTGCCTGTTCTACCGCGTTATCGTTCTTCGCCGGCAAGCCTGGCTCCTACGGGGGGGTACACCCGCAAAATCAGGTCGGCTTTCAGGCCGCCTCGCTTTGGCTTTTGATCTGGGTGCCCCGTTAACCACGATGGCCGGAAAGAGGGCATGCCGAGCCCTAGCGAGGCACCGAGTGGTGGGGCATGCCTTTTGGTTCCTTTTTGGCGTTTGAAAAAGGGACTCGCCGTAAGGGCGAAACCATAAGCCGCCGTTACCGCAGCAATGGATATGTACTCATACAACAATCCCCCACAGGCTTTGACGCGGCATGGTTCAACGTTGTTAGAGGCGCCGCTAGTGCGATCTGATTCACCTCTCCCAGAAAGCAGCAAGCCGAAGCATTGGCTTCGGCTCGCGGCTAACAATTTACATTAACGAGATTACGCAACCACTTGATAACACGGCACATAAGCTGCGCCACCCGGCAGTTTCATCCGGTGCTGGGCGACGAAGGCCTTGAGCAGTTGATCCAGCGGTTGCATGACGGCCGCATCGCCACGGATCTGGTACGGCCCGTGTTTTTCGATCAGGCGGATGCCCTTGTCCTTGACGTTGCCGGCGACGATGCCGGAGAACGCACGGCGCAGGTTGGCGGCCAGTTCGTGGGGTGGCAGGTCGCGGCTCAGCTTGAGGTTGGCCATGTTTTCGTGGGTCGGGTCGAACGGGCGCTGGAAGCCTTCGTCGATCTTCAGCAGCCAGTTGAAATGGAAGGCGTCGTTGCGCTCGCGACGGAACTGCTTGACCGCCTTGAGGCCCTGGGTCATGTGTCGGGCGACTTCAGCCGGGTCGTCGATGATGATCTCGTAGTGCTTCTTGGCGTCTGCGCCGAGGGTAGCGCCGACGAACGCGTCCAGTTGCTCAAGGTAAGGCGCGGCATGTTTCGGGCCGGTGAGGACGACCGGGAAGGGCAGGCCTGCGTTGTCCGGGTGCATCAGGATGCCGAGCAGGTACAGGAACTCTTCGGCGGTACCGGCGCCACCCGGGAAGATGATGATGCCGTGGCCGACGCGGACAAAAGCTTCCAGGCGCTTCTCGATGTCCGGCAGGATCACCAGTTCGTTGACGATCGGGTTCGGCGCCTCGGCGGCGATGATCCCGGGCTCGGTCAGGCCCAGGTAGCGACCGCCGTGGATGCGCTGTTTGGCATGGGCGATAGTGGCGCCTTTCATCGGGCCTTTCATCACGCCGGGGCCGCAACCGGTGCACACGTCCAGGCTGCGCAGGCCTAGTTCGTGACCGACTTTCTTGGTGTATTTGTATTCTTCGGTATTGATCGAGTGACCGCCCCAGCACACCACGATCTTCGGCTCGACGCCGGGGCGCAGGGTGCGGGCGTTGCGCAGCAGGTGGAAGACATAGTCGCTGATACCCTGGGAGGTGCTCAGGTCGATGCGTTGGCTGTCGAGTTCGTTTTCGGTGTAGACGATGTCGCGCAGGGCGCTGAACAGCATTTCACGGGTGCTGGCAATCATTTCGCCGTCGACGAAGGCGTCGGCCGGTGCGTTCAGCAGTTCCAGGCGTACGCCGCGGTCTTGCTGGTGGATGCGGATTTCGAAGTCCTTGTAGGCTTCGAGGATGGTCTTGGCGTTATCGACGTGGGCGCCGGTGTTGAGGATGGCCAGGGCGCACTGGCGGAAGATGTCGTAGGTACTGCCGGATCCGGCTTCGCTCAGTTGCTGGACTTCCCGTTGGGAGAGTGTTTCCAGGCTGCCTTTCGGGCTGACCGATGCATTGATTACTTGTCGTTGGGTCATTCAATGATCCTTAAAACGATGTCATTCACGCGCAAACAACGAATGGCATCCGAATAGAGAGTATCCATGAAAGAAGATGGCACGAACTGCGCGGTGTCGCCATGTCCTCCTTTTGATGATGTATAGATGAAAAGGAGCCCCAGCATAGCTAAATCCGTCGCAGAGGCGATAATGGCCCGCGGTCTTTTTACCCTGAGACCCTTTTTTTGCCATTGAAGCCAAGGAATCCCGACGTCATGTTCGAAATCCAGCCGATGAACGCCGACGACTATCGGCAACGGACGCGGCGCAGCACGTTGATGATCGCGCTGATCTTCCTCGCGCTGGCGATGGCCCTGTCCACCGCGGCGGTGACGTTGTTCGGCGAGCCGGGAGGGGACAATCTACGCTTTAATATCGGCGGGGTGTTTGCCGCCGTCCTGGTCATGGCCGCGTTGATGCGCAAGCTGTTCTGGCACCAGGAATGGATGGCGCCGGCGGTCTACAGCTGGCAACTCAAGCGCAGCCTGATGAGCATCACCAACGTCATGCACCACCTCAAGGCGGGCGTGGAAGCGGGGGATCCCAACGCCATGAAGCTGTTGCGCTTCTATCACCTGGGATTGAGCCAGATGCACCAACTGGACGGTAACTCCAGCGATGATGCGCAATTGCACCGGGAAATGGAGCAACATCAGGCGCGGATGCAGGCGCTGGGCATCGACATTCGACAGACGCGACTGGACCCGGCCTGGCTGGACGCGCTGAAGCAGGCAGCACGCTAGACCCATGGAGCAGCAAGGGCCTTTTCATTCGATTCAAGGAGCGAACGTCATGGGGCAGCCGTCCATTCACGACCCTGTGGAACAACACCGGCAGGGTATCGCCCGGCTCAAGACCCGCTCTGCCGTGACCCTCTTGATTGCCGTCTGCCTGTCGATGGCGGTGATCGTGATCTGGGAAACCTGGAGCTCGCGCCAGTACCATCTGCATGACAAGGAAGTGGCCATGTCCAACCTTGCGCAGACCCTGGCCTCGCAGGCCCAGGCGGCGATAAAACAAGCCGACACGCTGCTGTTCACCCTGGTCGACCGCCTGGAGAACGAGGGTATCGAGCCGGGCCGGCTCAATCGCCTGCAACGCCTGCTCGGCGCCCAGCGCGGTGAGCTGAGCCAGGTCCACGGGCTGTTCGTCTATGACGAAACCGGCAAATGGATCGCCAACTCCAACGGTGCCGAGGTGGGGGTTGCCAACAATTCCGACCGCGAATACTTCATCTATCACCGCGATCATCCCGACCGCGGACCGCACATCGGCCCTTCGATCAAGAGCCGCTCCAGCGGTGAATGGATCATGACGGTGTCGCGCCGGATCAACCACCCCGACGGCCGTTTCGCCGGCGTGGCGCTGGCCACCCTCTACCTCAGCCATTTCCTGCAGCTGTACGATGGCATCGATATGGGCCGCAACGGCGTGATCAACCTGATCGCCGACGATGCCAGCATTATCGTGCGCCGGCCGTTTCACGAGGCCGACATCGGCACCAGCCTGGCCAAGAGTCCGTTGTTCACCAAGCTCCTGCCACAGGCCAGTTCGGGCACGGCTACCGTGCGGTCCATCCTGGATGGCGTGGAGCGGGTCGTGGGCTATCGCCGGGTCGAGGGTTATCCGCTGATCGTCTTTGCCGCACTCAACAAGGACGAGGTGCTGGCGGGCTGGCGCCAGGAGTCCTTGCTCAGTGCGGGGATCGTCGCGCTGCTGCTCGGGGTGCTGGGGGTACTCGGCTATCGCCTGATCAAGTTGATGAAGAAGCAGGACCGCATCCAGGGCGAGTTGCTTGGCACTCAGGAACGGCTGCTCGAGCTCAATCGCAACCTTGAGTTGCTGGCCCTGGAAGATGCGCTCACGGGCCTGGCCAACCGGCGCCAGTTCGACCTGTTCATCCAGGCGGAAATGGGCCGCGCCCGGCACAACTCGACGGGCCTGGCCCTGCTGATGATCGATGTCGACCACTTCAAGCCGTTCAACGATCGCTACGGCCATCTGGCCGGCGATGAGTGCCTGCGCAAGATCGCGGCGCTCATCACCGACCACATCAGGCGTCCTGGGGATCTGGCTGCGCGCTTTGGCGGCGAGGAGTTTGCCGTGGTGCTGCCGGGGACTGACTACGTCGGGGCATTCCTGCTGGCGGAAAAAATCCGCCATGCGGTCCAGGCTGCCAGCCTGCCACACACTGAAAGCCCTGATGGCAAGGTGACGGTCAGCGTGGGTGTGTGCGGTTATGATCCGGCGTCGAAGGCCCAGACCAGCGAGCTGATCGGGGCGGCCGACAAGGCGCTGTACGTGGCCAAGGCCAGCGGGCGCAATATGAGCGTGATTGCCAACTGAGGCTCAGGCAAACCGGTCGCTGCCCTGTACCAGCCGGGTGCAGAGGTAGGGTTGCTTGAGCTTCTCCAGCCACCAGCCCAACGCCCGCCCGTCGTGATCGCCGCGCCAGCCGGCATACAGGATGTTCGGCTCGCGGGGGTCGGCCATCTGTTTTTCCACCAGCGTGCCATTGTCCAGTAACGAGGCGACCCGATGCCTGGGCAGCCAGCCCACGCCGAGGCCGTCGCACTGGGCGAGGATTTTCGCGCGCATGGTCGGCACCGCCAGCACCGATTGGCCACCGGAGACACCGTAGGTACTGCCTTCGCTGGCCCGGGAGGAGTCCGCCACGACAATCGCGCGGTGCTGCGCCACCATGGCGCGGGTGATCGGTTCGGGGGCCTTGGCCAGCGGATGCCTGGGCGAGACGGCGAACACCCACTGCATTTCCCCCAATTGCATCCAGCGCAGGGACGCGATGGCCGGTGGCTCGTTGGTGGCGCCGATGATCAGGTCCGCGCGGCCTTCACGCAGGGCCTCCCAGACACCCCGGAGCACTTCCTGGGTGATGCGCAGCGGTACGCCGGAACCCAGCGCATCGAACTCGTGGATCACCGGGATCAGGGTTTCGAATTCCAGCAGTTCGTCGGTGACGATCCACAGGCGACTTTCCCAGCCATTGGCCACTTGCTGCACCCGTTGGGTCAGGCGCGAGACGTCCTGCATCAGTCGCGCCGCTTCGTTGACCAGCAATTCACCGGCCGGGGTGAGTTGCAGGCGGTAGCGCCGACGATCGAACAGCAAGGCATCGAAGCGTTCTTCAAGTTGCCGCGCGGCGTAAGACACCGTAGAGGGCGCCTTGCCGAGGTAGGCCGCGGCCCGCGACAGACTGCCGGTCTCGCGGATCGCTTGCAGCAGCGTCAGGTCTTCAGTCGACAGCATGGGCCGCACCCTCGTGTTTGACGGTTACGATAGACGCCGCCGTTTCCTGTGCCAGAACAATCGAAGATAGACCAGTACATTCACTAGCAGTACCGCGCTGCCCAGCCCCAGTTGAATGGCCGGTGTCAGCCCGGCCGGGTAGATGATCGGCCACACGTAATGTTCGATAAAGCCACCGCCGTAACCGGTTTGCCCCGCCCCCTGGCGCATCAGGTTTTCCCAGTGCGTCAGCGGGCAAGGCAGGTGGAACAGCTCCACCGCCACGCCCCAGATGGCGGCGGGCAGGTGCCACAGGATCAGGCGTGGCCATTTGAGCACCAGCAGTCCGCCGAACACGACGAACACAATGAACGCCAGGTGAAACAGCACCAGCCCATCGGCGGCGATTCGGTAGAGCATGTCGACCTCCGATCGCGTCAGTCGAATCGCCCCATGGTACTCGGGCGGGTGCCTGGCGCTCTATCGATTGTCGCTGTCCAGTGCGCCGAGCACCGCCTTTAAACGTCCCACCATGGCATCGCTGCTGCGTTGCATCGGTGCGCGCAGTTCATCAGTGATCAAGCCTTGCAGGGCCAGCGCGGTTTTCACCGGCGCCGGGTTGGGTTCGATGAACAGGCTCTGGATCAGCGGCAGTAGCTGGAAGAAGGTTGCCCGGCCGGCCGCCAGCTGGTTATCGCGAATCTGCCGGTACAGCGCCACGAAACGTTGCGGGTGGACATGGGCCGACGCGGCAATCGCGCCTTTGGCGCCCAGGCACAGGGCATTGAAAATCTGGTTGTCTTCACCGCACAGCACATCGACCTTGCCGCTGGCCAGCAATGCCAGGGTGTTACCCAGGTTGCCGCCACAGTCCTTGATCGCGACGATCCGCTCATGGGCGACGATGTTCAGCAGGGTTGCCTGGTCGAAGGTCACGCCGGTGCGGTAGGGGATGTCGTACAGGATCAGCGGCACACTGGACGCGTTGGCCACCGTTTGGAAAAACGCTTCCAGCCCGGCCTGGGACGGCCGGATGTAATACGGCGGCGGCACCAGCAGGCCGGCCACCGGGCGCTTGAGGATTTCCTGCTGAAAGTGCAGCAGCTCGATCAGGTTGTTGCCGGCCAGGCCCATGACGACCTGCCGGGCCGGCACTTGCTCCAGCACCGCATCCAGCACCGCCAGCTGTTCTTGTTTGCCCATGGCCGCCGGTTCGCCGGTGGTGCCACAGACAATCAGGCCGTCGACGCCTTGTTCCAGCAGATGGCTGACCAGCCGGCGCAACCCGACGAAATCGATAGCGCCATTGTGGAACGGCGTGACGAGGGGAACCCAGATACCTTGAAACGATGACATGCACTTTCTCCTGATGGTTGACCGATTTCGTCACCGTCAGAAGCGTAGAAGGAAGTAAGCAAGGGGAGGGTGGTCCGTCGCGCTCAATGTCCTGTCAGCTCATCTGACGGGACAGCGCGCCCCGATCACATGAGCGACTGTTTCTTCGATTTGAGGGCGTGCGCAACGCAACCTTGGGCCTTGGCAGTCAAGCCAATGACACAAGCGTCGAGATTGAAGGTTGCGGACATCTTTGGTTACACCCTGAATGAGACGCCCAGTTTTAAAAGCCGGCGCGTTGTTTGTCAATCACGAATATCAGGAAAATGCGCCGCCAGCCTGTGAGCGGCCCAAGTGCGCAAGATTGTTCAAGCCATCGACCGCGACTGCTGGCACAGTCTCAGGTCTTTCCCTGGTTGCAGAGCGTTATGTCCAATTCACTCTTGCCGCGCAGCGCATTCTTGCGTGGCGCCGTGGCGATCATGCCGTTATCCCTGGCGACGGCACCCTGGGGCCTGCTGGCGGGTTCCATGGCCATCGAAGCCAACCTCACGCCCCTGCAAGGCCAGGGCTTGTCGAGCATCGTGTTTGCCGGCGCCGCGCAGCTGGTGGCCATCGGCATGCTCAAGGGCGGGGCCGGGATTTTTTCGATCCTGCTGACCACCTTGTTGCTGACCTCCCAGCATCTGCTCTACGGGATGAGCATGCGTTCGGTGATCTCGCCGTTGCCGGGTCGCTGGCGAGCGGGGCTGGGCTTTTTGCTCACCGATGAACTGTTCGCCCTGACCAGCCAGCACGACAAGCAACAGTTCGATCGCTGGTACGCCCTGGGTGTCGGCCTGACGTTCTACGTGGCCTGGAACCTCTTCACCCTGGCGGGCATCGTGCTGGGCAGTAGCATTCCGGGCCTGGAACACCTGGGGCTGGACTTCTCCATCGCCGCCACCTTCATCGCCCTGATCACCCCGGTGGTGCGCAATGTGCCGACGGTGGTCTGTGTCGCGGTCTCGCTGTTCTGCTCGGTGCTGTTCAGCTACTGGCAATGGGGCTCGGCCCTGGTGCTGTCGGGACTTGCCGGCATGACCGCCGGGTTTATCTGCAACAAATTCCAGGGAGCGCGCACATGATGGTCTGGGCAGTGATTATCGGCATGGGCGTCCTGGTGTTTCTCAACCGCTATGTATTCCTGGAACCGCGCCTGCCGCTGCGCTTGAGCAGCAATGCCCGGCAGTTCCTCGGATTTGCCGTGCCGGGCATGTTGACGGCGATCTGCGGACCGATCGTGTTCATGCCGGACAAGCAGCTGAACCTGCAATGGGACAATCCCTACCTGATCAGTTCGCTGGTGGCCGTTGGGCTGGTGCTGTACACCCGCAATACCTTGCTCAGCATGCTGTTGAGCATGGGCTTTTTCTTTTTGCTGCGTTGGTGGCTGTGAGCCGGGCAGGGGAAATTGTTCTACGCTTAAAGTTGATGACCGATCCCTTCAGGAAGAGAGGTGAACCCATGGCAACAGAGCAAAAGCCGCTGGATCTCGAAGAAGATGAGGATGAACCGACGGAAGAAGAAATCGAAGAGCAAAAACATTCGGAGCAGACGTGGAAGCATGACGACAGCAGAGAGTTGTCGGAGCCTGACCGCAAGTTCTGAGTGACATATTTGGATTGGGTGTATATCCGTTGCTGCGGTAACGGCCACTTAGGGTTTCGCCCTTACGGCGAGTCACTTGGAAGAGCCCCAAGTAACCAAGGGCTCTTGCCCCTGGCGTTCGGTGCCTCGCTAATGCTCGGCATACCCTCGCTCCGGTCCTGCTCCGTGGGCCCGCCGCGCTGGGCCATCCCTGGCCCAGCGCGGCTAAACCGGCGTCCTGCCGGTTTACCCACTGCGCAGAACCTCCACTCGGCCTCTCGATGGGGCAAGAAAATAAAAAGCCAGATCAAGATCAAACGCAAAAGCGAGGCGGCCTTAAAGCCGACCTGATCGGGAGCCGTACGCGTTCCCCCCTGTAGGAGCCAGGCTTGCCGGCGAAGAACGATAATGCGGTACAACAGATACACCGCAGCGTCTGGTTCGCCGGCAAGTCGGATCGCCGCACCGCTGGCTCCTACAGGGGATTAGGGTATCTGCAAAAGTCAGGTCGGCTGTCAGGCCGCCTCGCTTTTGTTTTTGATCTGGGTGCCCCGTTAACCACGCTGGCCGAACGCAGGCATTGCGCAGTGGGGAAACCGGCAGGACGCCGGTTTAGCCGCGCTGGGCCATGGATGGCCCATCGCGGCGACCCACGGAGCAATGCCGGAGAGAGGGCATGCCGAGCCCTAGCGAGGCACCGAGTGGTGGGGCAAAGCCTTTTGCTTACTTTTTGGCGTTTGAAAAAGTGAGTCGCCGTAAGGGCGAAACCCTAAGTGGCCGTTACCGCAGCAATGGATATGCCCCCCCTTCCAATCCCTATTCAACCCCCATGCCTAAGTGAACAGCATTGCGCATCGAGCGGGGGCTTCGAGCTTATTCCAGCAACTGCGAAAAGTCGGGATGAGTAGCCCGATAACCCAGGTTCCTGTCGATCCACGCGTTCAACTCATTAACCATGACCGGGGCTTTGCCTGGATAGCGTTCGAGGATTGAACCCAGCACCTGTTTGATATCGGGAATTGAAAGCAGATTACGCGATTGTATGTACTGCCCAATGAAATGGTCGAGTTGGTAGTGCTCTGTCTTTGTAAGATAAATGCACACCAGACTTGCGACTTGATTATTTGTAAAATCGTCGCGCAATTGAGTTCTCTGCAAGGTTTGTTGTATGGAGTTTCCTTAGTTGCTGACTCTTTGGTCAACTGGGGATGCCGCTGGAAAATACGGCGCGAATCCTAGCCTCGACACTGACAATTGTATGTAAGTGCCTGATGTCGTCTGACAAGCGGTGGGAGCATCAAAATGCCATGTTTCTATACATGTTTTATGCCTTCAAAGTGTCAATCAACCCAGCCCCCTGATTCCTGACATTGCCCACGGCCTTATCGACCCGGTACCACTCGAAAGCATCACTGTCTTCCCCCTGCAGCAGCACCATTTGCTCGGCACGTTCCCTGGGCGTCGCCGGGTCCAGCCATTCGCGTGCCAGTTCTGCGCTGAACACCACCGGTCGGCGGTCATGCACGTCCAGCATGCCGCCCGCGCTATCGGCGGTGATGATGACAAAGCCGTCATCGTCCCTGGGGGCTGCGCCGCCCACCGGGAATTGCCCGATCGCCGCGCAGAAGACCGGCCCCTGGTCACGTCGGCGAATCAGCCAGGGTAGTCGCGTGCCATCCCCGGCATCGACCCATTCGAACCAGTTGTCCACCGGGCAGATGGCGCGATGGGGCCAGATGGCTCTAAAGAACGGGCCGTGGGCGACTTTCTCGACGCGCGCATTGATCGGCGCCGCACGATCCTTCGCCCAGTGCGGTCGCCAGCCCCAGCGCTGCGGGTCGGCGTGCAGGCCATCGCTCTCCAGGTGCAACAGCGCGAGCTGGGTGGTGGGCGCGGCGTTATAGCGGCCCAGTGGCTGATCGCCGACGTGGTTGATCAAGGCGTCGGGAATGCTCAGCACCGCCACGAAATCGTGAATGCCCCTGTATTGCGACAAGCGTCCGCACATCGATCGAACCCTCCGTTTGGAGTGTTCAGCATAGAGGTTTGAACCCAGGGGCGGGTGTCCGGCAGAACGCACTCTGTCGAGTCGTTGTTGCTGCGCAAACACTGTGTGCAACGGGTCATGAGCTTATGCGAAAAGGGTATTTAAAATTATTTATTAAGGCCTTTATGGTCTAAATAAATGAACCTCAAGGAGCCCCGGATGAACCTGTCCCGATTGCTGCGCGGTCTGTTGACCAGCGCCCTGTTTGCCGCGCCACTGGCCTACGCCAGCGAACCTGTCGTCCTGCATGTCGGCGATCAGAACTACTACAACATTCGTGCCTCGGTCGAAGCGTCCGGTGTGTTGAAAGGCGCGCCCTATACCGTCGACTGGAAACACTTCCAGGCTGCCGCGCCGCTGGCCGAAGCCTTGAGTACCGGTGCATTGGACCTGGGCTTTCTGGGCGATTCGGGCTTTCTGTTCCTGGCCGCCAAACAGGCGCCGGTCAAGCTGATCGGGGTGTCGCGGCAGAACCCGGACACCATCGCCTTGCTGGTGCCCAAGGACTCGCCGGTGAAAACCATCGCTGATCTCAAGGGCAAGAAAGTCGCCTATTGGCCGGGTGCCTGGAGCCAGCAACTGACCTTGCGCGCCTTGGAACAGGCCAACCTCCCGCAGGACTATGTCGATTTCATCAAGCTGATGCCGATCGATGCGGCCGCTGCGTTGCCCCAGGGCAGTATCGACGCCTTCCCGGTCTGGGAACCGTACATTTCCCAGCAGATCCTGTTCTCCGGCGCGCGGCCCATCCTCACCGCAAAGAACCTGATGCCCGGCCTGAGTGCCATCGCCGCCTCTACCCCTTCGATCGACAGCAAGCGCGAAGCCATTGCCGACTTCCTCGGGCGTCTGAAAAAGGCCCGGGCCTGGGTCGATAACCACACTGACGAATACGCTGACCTGTGGGCGAAGAAGGCCAATCTCGACCAGAACGTGTCCCGCCACTGGTTGCGCCAGGCCCACCTGACCGTCGGCCCGGTGGACGCCCAGGCAGCCGGGGATCTGCAGCACACCGCCGACTTCCTGTTCAAGGTCAAGGCGCTGCCGGCCGAGCTTGCCACCGCACCGATCATCGATCATTCGTTCCAGCAGGCACTGGCGAACTGAACCGCTGCCTTGGCGAGCGCCGGAACCAAACACTGTGTACCTTATCCAACCTCGGCCCGCGGCTGCGCGGATCACGGTCTGGTGCAAGGCAAAACATGAAACAGTTGTTCAAGGTTCTATCGGTGTTCGCCATGGCAGTCGGCCTGCTGGGCTGCATCGCCGCCCCCATTGAAATGACCGCGCAAACCGAACAGGCTTTGCGCACGCAACCACCGGTCCGCTTTTTGCTGACCTTCGACGATGGCCCCAGCGCCTCGAGTTTCTGGAACCCGACCGAAACCGTGCTCGACAGCCTGGCGATCAATCCCGTGCAACCCGGCATCAAGGCAGTGTTTTTCGTGCAGACCCGGGCCCCGCGGGCCGGCAACAGTGAAATCGGGCGGGCGGTCATGCACCGCGAGCGCGATGCCGGGCACATCCTGGCCTTCCACACGGCCACGCCTTCGCACACTAATCATCGCTCGCTGGACGCGCAGGAACTGGAACAGGCGCTCACCGATGGGTGTGCCGACATTGCCGCGATCACCGGCGCGCCGCCGACCCTGCTGCGCCCGCCATTCTGGAGCTACGACAAGCGCACCTTCGCCGCTTACCAGCAGCATGGCCTGCATGTGCTGCTGACCGACCTGAGCGCCAATGACGGCAAGATCTGGGGCTTCAACGCCAGCCCCCGGCGCCGCGCCCATATGCTGCGATCGATGTCCGAAGTGCGCGAACGCATTGCCCGGGGCGAGCTGCCAGTGGTGGACGGGGTGATTCCGGTGGTGGTGACGTTCCATGACCTCAATCGCTACACCGCGCGGCACACTCGCGAATACCTGCAGATCCTTCTCGACAGCGCCCGGGCGACGGGTGTCAGGACCGCGCCATTGGCGTTTTATGACGATACTGCCGCGCTGCAACGGGCCGCCATGGCCCGCACGCTGCGCGACAGCTCACAGCCGGCGCAGTTGCCGGGGATCTGGAACTGGATCTGGAAAGACAATAGCCATTGAGCAAAGGCTGCAAATGCGAGGCAGTTAACAGTTTTGACTGGCGCAGAATCGGCAAATGGCGTCTATTCTCACCGGATCCATTCCGTTTCACTGCCACGGAGGCGTCGGTCATGGTTCCCATTTCAGTCCTTTGCAACATTGTAGAGTCCGGTTTTGAGCCCCTGTCTTGCGACTGCACGGAGAGCGGCGGGCTGCTGCGGATCGAGGTCTATGAACCCGCCAGCGGGCAAGTCAAGCTGCTTATCGCCGGTGTATCAACCGAGCAGTTGACCAGCGTGCGTGCCATTTCCGACTTTATCGGTGAATTGCGCACCGAGATGAGCGCCGGACGCCGGGCATTCGCGGGCTGAACACCGCTCCTACACGGGCAAGATCGCCTGTGGCAGCAGCTCGTCGATCATCCGCAAACAATGGTTCAACCCCGGTGACACATCGCCCACCCGCCGACTGAGAATGATCGGTGAGGTGGCGTTGTCTTCCAGCAGCGGAGTGAATCCAATGTCGTCGCGGTGCAGCAACTGCACCGAGGCCGGCACCAGCGTGATCCCTATCCCGGCACCCACCAGCCCGATCGCCGTCTGCAGCTCGTTGGTCCATTGCGCGATATGGATGCTCACCCCATAGGATTCGAACAGCGCGATCACGTGGTCGGCATAGCTGGGGCGCGGGTTACCGGGGTACAGCACGAACGGCTCTTTGGCCAGGTCGCGCAGGCTCACGGGCCCGGCCAACAGCGGGTGACCGGCGGGCAGGGCGGCCACCAGGCGGTCTTCAGTGAGCACGGTCTGGACGATGGCCGGGTCGTCGATGCGGATGCGGCCGAAGCCAACGTCGATGCGCCCGGCCTTGAGCGCCTGCACCTGCTGCAGCGTGGTCATCTCCGACAGCCCGAGTTCCAGTTCCAGCGGTTCGCCACTGCGCAAGCGGCGAATCAGTTGCGGCAACACGCCGTAGAGCGTCGAGGGCGCAAAGCCAATGCCCAGCCAGGTCTTTTCCCCGAGGCCAATGCGCCGCGTGTTGTCGCAGACCTTGTGCAACTGGTCGAGCAGGGCGGTGGAGTGCTCATGGAAGAAGCGTCCGGCGTCGGTCAGCTTCAACGGTCGGCCACGCTCGAGCAGCATCACCCCCAGTTCATCTTCCAGCTGCTGGATTTGTCGGCTCAGGGGCGGCTGGGCGATGTGCAGCCGTTCGGCGGCGCGGGTGAAATTGAGGGTTTGAGCCAACACCTGAAAGTAACGCAGGTGACGCAGTTCCATGGGGCCTCCGGATATCGAGCGCTTGCATACCTTCAGGGTATCAAGCCAGACCAATTCTATATTGGCCGCCCGGAAAAAGCCGTATGAGAATCAGGTCCAGAACTTCAAGAACCTGACGGGTATCGAAATGCTTGCTACAGCCATTGAATCGATCGAGACGATCATCGTCGATCTGCCGACCATCCGCCCGCACAAGCTGGCGATGCACACCATGCAGAACCAGACCCTGGTGGTCATTCGCGTGCGCTGCGCCGATGGCATCGAAGGCATCGGCGAAGCCACCACCATCGGTGGCCTGGCCTATGGCAACGAAAGCCCTGACAGCATCAAGACCAACATCGACAAGCACTTCGCACCGTTGTTGATCGGCCAGGACAGCGGCAACGTCAATGCCGCGATGTTGCGCCTGGAACGCAGCATCCGTGGCAACACCTTCGCCAAGTCCGGCATCGAAACCGCACTGCTGGATGCACAGGGCAAGCGTCTTGGCCTGCCGGTCAGCGAATTGCTCGGCGGGCGCGTACGTGACTCGCTGCCCGTGGCCTGGACCCTGGCCAGCGGCGACACCGAAAAGGACATCGCCGAAGCGGAAAAAATGCTCGACCTGCGCCGCCACCGCATCTTCAAGCTGAAAATCGGTGCCGGCGAAGTCAATCGCGACCTCGCCCACGTGATTGCGATCAAGAAAGCCCTCGGCGATCGCGCCAGCGTGCGGGTCGACGTCAACCAGGCCTGGGACGAAGCCGTCGCCTTGCGCGCCTGCCGCATCCTCGGCACCAACGGCATCGACCTGATCGAACAGCCGATCTCGCGCAACAACCGCGCTGGCATGACCCGCCTGAATGCCATGAGCCCGGCACCGATCATGGCCGACGAGTCCATCGAGTGCGTGGAAGATGCATTCAACCTGGCGCGCGAAGGCGCGGCCACGGTGTTTGCCCTGAAGATCGCCAAGAATGGCGGCCCGCGCGCTGTGCTGCGCACCGCCTCCATTGCCGAAGCGGCCGGTATCGCCCTGTACGGCGGCACCATGCTCGAAGGCGGCATCGGCACCATGGCTTCAGCCCATGCCTTTGTCACCCTGAATAAACTGGCGTGGGACACCGAACTGTTCGGCCCGCTGCTGCTGACCGAAGACATTCTCAGCGAACCGCTGGTTTACCGCGATTTCGAGTTGCATGTGCCCAAGACCCCGGGTCTGGGCCTGAACCTGGACGAAGAACGCCTGGCGTTTTTCCGTCGCGACAAGACATCCACCATTCATCAAGCCTGAGGAGAGCATTATGCTGTTCCACGTAAAGATGACCGTGAATTTGCCGGTCGACATGAACCCTGAACGCGCCGCGCAGCTCAAGGCCGACGAAAAAGCCCTGGCCCAGCGCCTGCAGGACCAAGGCAAGTGGCGTCACCTGTGGCGCATCGCCGGGCTCTACGCCAACTACAGCGTGTTCGATGTCGACAGCGTCCAGGAATTGCACGATTTGCTCATGCAACTGCCGCTGTATCCGTACATGGCAATCGAAGTCACCGCGATGTGCCGGCATCCTTCGTCGATTCGCGAGGATGACCGCTGAACCCAGCCTGTTCAGTTCGCCATGCCAATAATTACAAGATGAGGAACCTGTAAAATGAACGTCAAGATTTCCCACACTGCCGAAGTCCAGAAATTTCTCGAAGAAGCCAGCGGCCTGCATAACGATGCCGGTGATGCGCGCACCAAAGCCCTGATCTACCGCATTCTGCGCGATTCGGTGAACATCATCGAAGACCTCGCCGTCACCCCGGAAGAGTTCTGGAAAGCGGTCAACTACCTGAACGTGCTGGGTGCACGCCAGGAAGCCGGGCTGGTGGTGGCCGGCCTGGGCCTGGAGCACTACCTCGACCTGCTGATGGACGCGGAAGACGAGCAGGCCGGTAAATCCGGTGGCACCCCGCGCACCATCGAAGGCCCGCTGTACGTGGCCGGTGCACCGCTGTCCCAAGGCGAAGCACGCCTGGATGACGGCGTCGATCCAGGTGTGACCCTGTTCATGCAAGGCCGTGTGTTCAACACCGCTGGCGAACCTTTGACTGGCGCCATCGTGGACGTGTGGCACGCCAACACTGGCGGCACCTACTCGTACTTCGATGCTTCCCAGTCGGAATTCAACCTGCGTCGCCGCATCGTCACCGACGCCGAAGGCCGCTACCGTTTCCGCAGCATCGTGCCGTCGGGCTACGGCTGCCCACCGGACGGTCCGACCCAGCAACTGCTCGATCAACTGGGCCGTCACGGCCAGCGTCCGGCGCACGTGCACTTCTTCATCTCCGCACCGGACCATCGTCACCTGACCACCCAGATCAACCTGGATGGCGAGAAGTACCTGCACGACGATTTCGCCTACGCCACCCGCGACGAGCTGATCGCCAAGATCACCTTCAGCGATGACCAGGCGCGTGCAGCGCAGTACGGTGTCAGCGGTCGCTTTGCGGAAATCGAGTTCGACTTCACCCTGCAATCGTCCGCCCAGCCTGAAGAGCAGCAGCGCCACGAGCGGGTGCGTGCGCTGGAGGACTGATTGTCCTGATTCACTGTGGGAGCGAGCCTGCTCGCGATGGACGTCAACGATGACGCTGGGTGCCTGATGCCCCGCGGCGTCCTCAAGTCCATCGCGAGCATGCTCGCTCCTACAGGTTACATTGTGAAATGACCCACAGGTCAGTCCACTGATACACCACTGCCAGTACTGCCCTAGAATGACCTGATGCACCCTATAACAACAACGAGAGTGACCCGATGATGCAAGCGCAACTGTTGAGTCAGCGCAGCACCGTATTCGACCATGCCGACCCGTACGCGGTGTCGGGCTACGTCAATCAGCATGTCGGGAACCATTGCATCCTGATGCCTCGCGCCGGGCACCCCCTGGCCAGCCTCAATCATCGCAAATTCGCCAGCCTGGACCTGTGCCGTATCAGCTACGGCGGCAGCGTTCGCGTCACCTCGGGCGCGCTGGAAACCATCTATCACCTGCAAGTCTTGTTGCGCGGCAATTGCCTGTGGCGCGGCCATGGCCAGGAACACTACTTTGCCCCCGGTGAGCTGCTGCTGATCAATCCGGACGATCCGGTCGACTTGACCTACTCCGACGATTGCGAAAAATTCATCCTCAAGGTCCCCACGTCCCTGTTCGAGTCCGTCTGCAACGAGCAGCGCTGGCGCTATCCGGGGCAAGGCGTGCGGTTTCTCGAGAACCGCTACCAGCTCAATGAGCTGGAAGGCTTCGTCAACCTGCTGGCGATGATTTGCCAGGAGGCCGAGGCCACCGAGCAGATTCCCCGGGTGCAGGAACATTACGCGCAGATCATCGTGAGCAAGATGCTCAGCCTGATGAAGACCAACGTCAGCCGCCTCGAACTCGGCTCCCAGGCCGCCACGTTCGAAGCGATTGCCGATTACATCGCCAGGAATCTCAAGCAGGACATCGACAGCGAAGAGCTGGCGCGCCAGGCCAGCATGAGCCTGCGCTCGTTATATGGCCTGTTCGAACGCAACGCGAGCACCACGCCAAAAAACTACATCCGCCAGAAACGCCTGGAACGCGTCAACGCCTGCCTCAGCGACCCGACCTGCAACGTACGCAACGTCACGGAGATCGCGATGGACTACGGCTTCCTGCACCTGGGACGCTTCTCCGACAGCTATCGCAAGCAGTTCGGCGAGTTACCATCGGATACCCTCAAGCGCCGGCACTGAAACCTTCAGGCTTGATGTTGCCTGGTCTGGCCCCATCGCGAGCAAGCTCGCTCCCACATTGGATCGCGTTACCCTGTGGGAGCGAGCTTGCTCGCGATGGGGCCGGCACATTCACCATTGATGTCGCCTGACACAACACCATCTCCCTGCACAAAACGGATAAACCTCTGCACCCCGCGGATAGTCCCTCCCATTGCCCCGTCCTAGCATGAGCCTTGCCTGAACAATAACAATGGAGGCGGCGGCCATGACCCTGCGACCTGAATACCTTGAGTCCCTGCTTGAAGACGATCCAGAGCAGGGCATCTATCGCTGCAAGCGCGAGATGTTTACCGATCCGCGCCTGTTCGATCTGGAGATGGAACACATCTTCGAAGGCAACTGGCTGTATCTGGCACACGAAAGCCAGATCCCCAACATCAACGATTTCTACACCACCACCATGGGGCGCCAGTCGATCTTCATCGCGCGCAACAAGGAGGGTGTGCTCAACGCCTTCATCAACGCCTGCAGTCATCGCGGCGCGACCCTGTGCCGGCACAAGTCCGGCAACAAAAGCTCCTACACCTGCCCGTTCCACGGCTGGACCTTCAACAACTCCGGCAAGCTGCTCAAGGTCAAGGACCCGGCCAACGCCGGTTACCCGTCGAGCTTCAACTGCGAAGGCTCCCACGACCTGACCAAAGTGGCGCGCTTCGAGTCCTATCGCGGTTTCCTGTTCGGCAGCCTCAAGGCTGACGTGGTGCCGCTGGTCGAGCACCTGGGCGAATCGGCGAAGATCATCGACATGATCGTCGACCAGTCCACCGATGGCCTGGAAGTGCTGCGCGGTTCTTCCAGCTACATCTACGAAGGCAACTGGAAACTCACCGCCGAAAACGGCGCCGACGGTTACCACGTCAGCTCCGTGCACTGGAACTACGCCGCCACCCAGAACCAGCGCAAACAGCGCGAAGCCGGTGACGAGAACCCGACCATGAGCGCCGGCAGCTGGGCCAAGCAGGGCGGTGGTTTCTATTCCTTCGACAAGGGCCACATGCTGCTCTGGACCCGCTGGGCCAACCCCGAGGACCGTCCGCTGTACGAACGTCGCGACGAACTCGCCCAGGACTTCGGCAAGGCCCGCGCCGACTGGATGATCGAGAACTCGCGCAACCTGTGCCTGTACCCCAACGTGTACCTGATGGACCAGTTCAGTTCGCAGATCCGTATCGCCCGGCCGATCTCGGTCAACCGCACGGAAATCACCATCTATTGCATCGCCCCCAAAGGCGAAAGCGACCACGCGCGATCGAGCCGGATTCGTCAGTACGAAGACTTCTTCAACGTCAGCGGCATGGCCACGCCGGACGATCTGGAAGAGTTCCGCTCCTGCCAGACCAGCTACCAGGGCAGCGTCACCACCTGGAACGACATGTCCCGTGGCGCCGAACACTGGATTGAAGGCGCCGACGAGGCGGCAAAGGAAATCGACCTGCATCCATTGCTCAGCGGCGTGCGTACCGAGGACGAAGGCCTGTTCGTGCTGCAACACAAATACTGGCAGCAGACCATGCTCAAGGCCCTGGCGGCCGAGCAGTCGAAACTGATCGCCGTGGAGGACGTGCAATGACCATTTCCTATGAAACCGTGCGCGATTTTCTCTTCCGCGAAGCGCGCTACCTCGACGACCGCCAGTGGGACGAGTGGCTGGAGCTGTACGCCCCCGACGCGACGTACTGGATGCCGTCCTGGGACGACAACGATGAGCTGACCGAAGATCCGCAGCGGGAAATCTCGCTGATCTGGTACGGCAACCGCACCGGCCTTGAAGACCGCATCTTCCGCATCAAGACCGAGCGTTCCAGCGCCAGCGTGCCGGACACCCGCACGTCCCACAACATCAGCAACATCGAGCTGCTCGAGCAAGCCGACGGCCTGTGCAAGGTGCGCTTCAACTGGCACACCCTGAGCTTTCGCTACAAGACCGTCGACAGCTATTTCGGCAGCAGTTTCTACACCCTCGATGTGCGCGGTGAAAACCCGTTGATCAAGGCCAAGAAAGTGATCCTGAAGAACGACTACGTTCGCCAGGTCATCGATGTTTACCACTTGTGAGGCAGCCGTCATGACCCATTCCATTGCGTTCAATTTCGAAGACGGCGTCACCCGGTTCATCGACGCCAATGCCGGCGAGACCGTGGCCGATGCCGCGTACCGCCAGGGCATCAATATCCCGCTGGACTGCCGCGATGGCGCCTGCGGCACCTGCAAGTGCTTTGCCGAAGCGGGCAGCTACGATCTGGGCGAGGAATACATCGAAGACGCCCTCAGCCCTGAAGAGGCCGCGCAGGGTTTTGTCCTGACCTGCCAGATGCGCGCCAAGAGCGATTGCGTGGTGCGGGTGCCGACGTCATCGGAAGTCTGCCGCACCCGTCAGGCCAGCTACGACGCCACCATCAGCGCGGTGCGCCAGTTGTCCGACAGCACCATCGCCCTGTCGATCAAGGGCGAGTCCTTGAGCAAACTGGCGTTCCTGCCAGGCCAGTATGTGAACCTGGGCATTCCCGGCAGCGAGCAGACCCGCGCCTATTCGTTCAGCTCGCTGCAACGCGACGGTGAAGTCAGCTTCCTGATCCGCAACGTGCCTGGCGGCCTGATGAGCAGCTTCCTCACCGGCATGGCCAAGGCCGGCGACAGCATGAGCCTGGCAGGTCCCCTGGGCAGTTTCTATCTGCGCGACATCCGTCGGCCTTTGTTGCTGTTGGCGGGCGGCACCGGGCTGGCGCCGTTCACCGCGATGCTGGAGAAGATCGCCGAGCAGGGCAGTGAACACCCGCTGCACCTGATCTACGGTGTGACCAACGATTTCGACCTGGTGGAACTCGACCGCCTGGAAGCCTTCGCCGCACGCATCCCCAACTTCACCTACAGCGCCTGCGTGGCCAGCCCCGACAGCCAGCACCCGCTCAAGGGCTACGTGACCCAGCATATCGCACCCAAGCATCTGAACGATGGCGACGTCGACGTGTACCTGTGCGGCCCACCGCCGATGGTCGAGGCGGTCAGCAAGTACATCGGCGAGCAAGGCATCAAGCCGGCGAATTTCTACTACGAAAAATTTGCTGCCAGCGCGGCGTGAGGTTTTCTCTCCATGAACAGATTCCACGAAAAAGTCGCGCTGATCACCGGCGCGGCCCAGGGCATCGGTCGGCGTGTTGCAGAACGTATGGCGGCGGAAGGGGCGAAGCTGATCCTGGTCGATCGCTCCGAGCTGGTGTTCGAAGTGCAGCAACAACTGGCCGCGCATAGCCAGGTCCTGGCCCTGACCGCCGACCTTGAGCAGTACGAGGAGTGCAACCGGGTCATGCAAACCGCCGTCGAGCGTTTCGGTCGACTCGACGTGCTGGTCAACAACGTTGGTGGAACCATCTGGACCAAGCCCTTCGAGCATTACGAGGCGTCGCAGATCGAGGCTGAGGTTCGCCGTTCGCTGTTTCCGACCTTGTGGTGCTGCCATGCCGCCTTGCCGTTCATGCTGGAGCAGGGCAGTGGAGCGATCGTCAACGTTTCGTCGATCGCCACCCGCAGCGTCAACCGTGTGCCCTACGGCGCAGCGAAGGGCGGGGTGAATGCGCTGACCGCCTGCCTGGCGTTCGAAACCGCCGGTCGCGGTGTTCGGGTCAACGCCACGGCGCCCGGCGGCACCGAAGCGCCGCCACGGGCCATTCCGCGCAACAGTGCCGAGCAGAGTGAGCAAGAGAAGGTCTGGTACCAGCAGATCGTCGATCAGACCCTCGACAGCAGTTTGATGAAGCGCTACGGCACGCTGGATGAGCAGGCCGGCGCCATCCTGTTCCTGGCCAGCGACGAGGCCTCCTACATCACTGGCATGGTGATGCCGGTGGGCGGTGGCGACCAGGGCTGAAATGCGCTGGTTACAGGCGACGCTGAAACGCTCTGAGGATTTGCAGCGTGGCGTCGCTGGGGTTCAGGTTGTGCACCGAGTCCAGCGGGTACCAGAGGCAATCGAAAATCTCGTTCTGCGGCCGCGCCTGATCGGGATCCGGCAACGATGCTTCGTAGACATGGTGTCGGGTGCTCCCTGTTTCCAGCTCCATCAGGTACAGCATGTCGTCGGCGCCCAGTCCGGTTTCTTCCTGTAACTCGCGCAGGGCGGCATCCTGCGCGGTTTCGCCGCGTTCCACCTTGCCGCCGGGCAACATCCAGCGGCTCCTGGTCTTGCGTACCAGGAGGACGTGCCGGTCGTGCTCGCAAATGACGGTTGCGCGTACTTTCATGGGTCTTTCAATCCAGGTTGTCACAAGACTGTAACAAAAATGCAATATTCGGGCCGCAACCCATTGCAGGTTTCCTGGACATTTTGAACAGCACAGGTGTCTAAAAGTGCAATCCCGCTGCGCCAGCCCGACTCGACGTCCGGTCGGCATCTTCACGGCAGGGGGTGTAAGGTAGGCAAGTCAACCCTGTGATCACTGCCAAGATGGAGGTGACTATGAGCGTTCCGATGTTGAACAAGATGCACATGAACGGTTATGACGTACTCAGTGTGAACAACGGCCCGTGGCGGGTCTGCACCCAAGGAGACCGGCTTGGCTCATTTGCCAGTCGTGAGGAGGCGTTGGCCTTTGCGGCGGCGTTGCCTGGTTACAAGGCCCGTGCTGGCAAGCCTCGTAATCAGCAAGCCACTTGAAGGCACGTTCAACAGGATTGGGTGTATATCCATTGCTGTGGTAACGGCGTCTGGCGGTTTCGCTCTTATGTATGGACTCGCCCCCACTGGCCACCTGTTTTTCAAACACTGCTACCCGGTTGCATCTATGTATAAGGCCTGTTCGAGGAAGCCCTGTCTGCGGCTTCTGGCCGACATTGGTTGAGCTCGCGGTATGCCGATTACATGCAGGCCTCGAAGGCCGGTAAGAGCGCAGGCATCGATCCGCGACGGTCTGACCTGGGGTCAATGTTTTCTAGCAGGGGCTGAAGCGCCGTGGCGCCCCGGTGGCAGAACGCTTTTGTTCAGTGACTTGGCGCAGCTGGCCGGCCATGGGCCGGTTGGCTGCGGTAAGTCTGCTCATTTTGTAGCAGCACCCAAACGATTCGCAGGTTGCGGTTCGCCAAGCGTATCGCCGCTTCCTTGCGCCCCAGCCGGGCCTGCCACCGTTGCAAGCGACGATCGTCGGGCAGCTCCGAATCCGCGCGCAAATGCCTCAATACCGCGTGAGCACCTTGAACCATCAGGCTGCGCACATAGCTGTCGCCGCGTTTGCTTATCCGGCCCAGGCGAATTTTCTGCCCACTGCTTTTCTGCTCAGGCACCATGCCGAAGTAGGCGGCGAACTGGCGTGCATTGGCGAAGCGCTCAGGGTCGGTCTGCTTGGCCAAAAGCGCAGTGGCGATGATCGGGCCGATCCCGCGCACGGTCATCAGCCGTCGGGCCGTTTTGTCCTCGTTCGCGGCCTTCTCCAGGCGACCGGTCAGGACGTTGACCCGTTCGCCCAGTTGGCGCCACTCACCCAGCAGCTCGTCGATCAGTTCACGCAACATCTCCGGCAACGGTTGAGTGGCATCTTCCAGCACCCGAGGCAGGGTCTGGTTGATCGCCGCATCACCCTGTGCCAGGACAACGCCATGCTCCATCAGCAAACCGCGCATCTGGTTACTCATGGCTGTGCGCCGACGGACATAACCCTGGCGGGCCCGGTGCAAGGCCTGCATGGCCAGTGCGGTGGCGCTTTTGATGGGGACCGCGGCAATTTTGCTGTCGCGCCCGGCACGCAATATGGCCAGTGCATCATTTCGATCATTTTTGGCGCCGCTGCGGTGCAGGGCCACAAGCTGTGCCGGAAGAATCCGCGCCAGATTGCCCTGAGCCTGTAGTTGGCGCGCCCATGCTTGAGCGCCTGGACCTGTTTCCACGAGCACTACTATGCTTGGCGGCAGTTGGCGCAGAAAGGCATGAAAGGCTTCACGCGACTTGATGCGTTCTTCGTAAAGCACTTGGCCAAGAGCGTCTTCGCCTGCCACCTGAAAGACCTGCTTGGCCAAATCGACCGCCACTGTCGTGCAGGCCGACAGATCGCTGGAAGACAAAGACTGTTTAACCGTCGTATGCTTTTTCATGGATTCGCCCTCGCTGTCGGTGGCTTCTTAGACTGCCCCCGTGGCGCATTGACGCCTCGGCGCGGGCGAGTCCATCCAATTACAGCGAGTCACTTGGAAAAGCCCCAAGTAACCAAGGGCTCTTGCCCCTGGCGTTCGGTGGCTCGCTAAGGCTCGCCATACCCTCGCTCCGGTCCTGCTCCGTGGGTCGCCGCGATGGGCCATCCATGGCCCAGCGCGGCTAAACCGGCATCCATGCCGGTTTACCCACTGCGCAGAACCTCCTCTCGGCCTCTCGATGGGGCAAGAAAATCAAAAGCAAAGCAAAAGCGAGGCGGCCTTAAAGCCGACCTGATCGGAAGCCGTACGCATTCCCCTTGTAGGAGCCAGCGGTGCGGCGATCCGACTTGCCGGCGAAGAACGATAACGCGGTACAACAGACACACCGCAGCGCCTGGTTCGCCGGCAAGTCGGATCGCCGCACCGCTGGCTCCTACAGAGGATTGGGGGTATGTGCAAAAGTCAGGTCGGCTTTAAGGCCGCCTCGCTTTTGTTTTTGATCTGGGTGCCCCGTTAACCACGATGGCCGAACGCAGGCATTGCGCAGTGGGGAAACCGGCAGGACGCCGGTTTAGCCGCGCTGGGCCATGGATGGCCCATCGCGGCGACCCACGGAGCAATGCCGGAGAGAGGGCATGCCGAGCCCTAGCGAGGCACCGAGTGGTGGGGCAAGAGCGCTTTGGTTACTTTCGCGCTTTTCGAAAGTGACTCGCCGTAAGGGCGAAACCCTAGGTGGCCGTTACCGCAGCAATGGATATCCCCCCAATCCAGTCGCCACTAGGCCAGTTCGACAAACAAAATAATCTGCAAGAAAACCCGACGCCGTTGCACAGAAGGGGACTGGTCCCCGATCCGAGCAACGCCATGCCCCATTACTTCGATACCGCCCACCGTGTAGAAATCGAAACCTTGCGCCAACGCCTGACCGCTCGCACCGAGTGGCCGACCTGGTTGTTGCTGGTCAGCGTGTATGCCGGCTGGTTCGGCATCGTACTGGGCAGTGACGGGTTGGGCCTGTGGTGGAGCACATTGCTGTTGATCCCACTGGTGGTGCTCTGGTTGTCGCTGCAGCACGAATTGCTGCACGGTCATCCCACCCGCTGGGCGTCGCTGAACAAGCTCCTCGGCTACGCACCGTTCGCCGTCTGGTATCCCTACACCCTGTATCGCGACAGCCATTTGCTGCATCACCGCGATGAAGACCTGACGCTGCCGGGTCGCGATCCGGAAAGCCGTTACCTGAGCGCCGAGCAATGGCAGGGCAGTTCACTGTTCGAACAAGGCCTGCACTGGCTGAACAAAACCGTGCTGGGTCGTTTCATCCTTGGCGCTCCGCTGGCCTTGCTGGCGCTGGCCCAGGAAGAGCTGCAGCGCCTGAAAACCGGTGAGCGACAGGCCTGGTTGATGTGGCTGAGCCACGGCACCTTGACCCTGCTGATGCTGCTGTTTATCGCCCGCTACAGCGTCGTGCCCGTCTGGCATTACCTGTTGCTGATCAGCGTGCCGGCGCTATCGATTGCCATGATCCGCTCCTACTATGAACACCGTCCCCATGCCCAACCCGAGCAAAGGACGGTCATCAATGAAGCCGCCTGGCCGTGGCGCTGGCTCTTCCTGAACCTCAACCTGCACCTGGTGCATCACGACTTGCCGGGGCTGCCTTGGTATGACTTGCCCCGCGCTTACCGCGCGCGTCGCGAGCAATGGCTGGCGCGCAGCGGCGGGTTTTTGGTGCAGGGTTATGGCCAGTTATGGCGCCGGCACGGGGTGAAGGCCATCGATAGCCCGCGGCATCCGTTCAGTTGAGAGAACCCATGACTTCAGCCTACGCAGAGCTTTTGATGTACGTCGCCCCCGAACCGGTCCGCCAGGCCAACGAGCGCTGGCTGAGCCGCATCCTCGAGCGCCTTGGAGCTACACGCCGCAACGCCGAAGGACTTTCGCTGATGGACCTGTGGTTGTCCCCGCACTTGCTGCTGACGCAGACCTGCGGTTATCCGCTGATGACGGCATTGCGCGGTCGGGTGCGGATCATCGGCCGTCCTCGTTATGAATTGCCGGACGCCAGCGGCGGCAACCATTGCAGCCTGTTGCTGAGTCGCGCCGATGACCCACGGCGCAGCTTGTCGGCCTTCGGAGGCAGCCGCGGTGTGATCAATGGCGAAGATTCCAACAGCGGCATGAATCTGCTGCGGCACCGACTGGCGCCGCTGCAGCGAGAGGGGCAGTTTTTTGCCAGTGTCGGTATCAGCGGCAGTCACCGCGAAAGTCTTCGCTGGTTGCGTGAAGATAAAGCGGACCTGGCGGCCATCGACAGCGTGACCTTTGCCTACCTGGCGCGACACGCCGAAGACGAAGTGGCCAACCTGCGGATCATCGGTCGCAGCGCCTTCAGTCCGACGTTGCCCTACATCATCGCGGCTACCGTCACCGAACAGCAGGCCAGGCACCTTCGGCAGGTGATGAATCAGACGTTGCAGGAGCTGCCGGACGTCGCCGAAATCCTCGGTTTGCAAGAGATCCTGCCGGCTAGCGAAAGCGACTATCAAATCGTTCTCGACTACCAGCGAGAGGCCGAGGATCTGGGGTTCGGACGATTACGTTAAAATTTCTTATTGGAATATAAAAATGCTTTATAAGTATTATTAATGAATAAGGCTCCTTGCTAGGATCGCGTCACCGGATCACCGGACATTCAGCGACCCCTGACCTTTGGAGCCTCTATGTCCGGCACCGACTTTTCCCATCGCAACGACGTGGGCGGATTATTCCGCGCGCATTACCCCTGGCTCTGCACTCGGTTACGCCGGTATCTGGGGGCCAGCCCCAGCGTCGAAGACATTGCTGCCGAGACCTTTGTGCAGTTGCTCGAATCGCCGGGGCTGACCCCGATCCGAGAACCTCGCGCCTTGCTCACCACCATTGCCCATCGGTTGATCTATCAGCTCTGGCGCCGTCGTGACCTGGAACGTCAGTACCTCGAACATTTGCAGAACGTTGATCGGCATCAAGCGATCTCGCCCGAAGAACAGGTGCAACTGACCCAGGCGTTGCATGGCCTGGCGCGCACGCTCGAACGCTTGCCGGGCAAGGTCCGGGCAACCTTCCTGTTGTCGCGGATCGACGGCCTGACCTACCCGCAAATTGCCGCCCGACTGGGCATTTCCCAACGTTCGGTGAGCGATTACATGACTCGCTCCCAAGCCCTGTGTGCACGGCACAGCGCCAATCAATCCCTGAATTCCCTGACCTGGAGGTCCGCATGAGATCGTTGAAAACCCTGCTCGGCAGTTCGCTGCTGGCCCTGAGCCTTGTGGCGACTCAGGCTCCCGCTGCAGAAAAAGTCGCGCCGATCCACTTCGGCGACATCACCTGGGAAAGCGGTAGCCTCATCACCGAAATCCTTCGGGTGATTGTCGAGAAAGGTTACGGTTACCCGACAGACACCTTGCCGGGCAGCACCGTCAGCCTCGAAGCAGCGTTGGCCAAAAACGATATCCAGGTGATCGGCGAGGAGTGGGCAGGGCGCAGTCCGGGGTGGGTCAAGGCCGCTTCCGAAGGCAAAGTGTTTGGCCTAGGCGACACGGTCAAGGGCGCCACCGAAGGCTGGTGGGTGCCGGAATACGTGATCAAGGGCGACCCGGAACGAGGCATCAAGCCCGTGGCCCCGGAACTGAAATCCGTCGCCGACCTGGCCCGCTACAAGGACGTGTTTCGCGACCCGGAAGACCCAAGCCGTGGGCGCTTCCTCAACAGCCCGACCGGCTGGACCTCGGAGATCGTCAACAGTCAGAAACTCAAGGCTTACGAGCTAACCGACAGCTTCGTCAACTTCCGCACGGGATCGGGTGCGGCACTGGATGCCGAAGTGGCTTCCTCGATCCGCCGTGGCAAGCCGGTGCTGTTCTACTACTGGTCGCCGACGCCGCTGCTGGGGCGTTTCAAACTGGTGAAACTTGACGAGCCGGCGTTTGACGCCGAAGCCTGGAAGACCCTGGCCGACGCCAACAACCCGCACCCAAAGGGCACCCGGTCGATGCCGGCCAGCCTGGCGATCGGCGTGTCCGCACCGTTCAAGGCGCAGTACCCGGACCTGGTGGCGTTCTTCGAAAAGGTCGACTTGCCGATCGACCTGCTCAACCATACCCTCGGCCAGATGAGCGAAAAGCGCCTGCAGCCGCGTCAGGTGGCGGAAGCTTTCCTGCGTGACCAGCCGCAGATCTGGAAGGGTTGGGTGCCGGGGGAGGTGGCTGAGCGTGTCGCCACGCAATTGTTAGCGGCTCAGTAGCCTCCACCGCCGCTGCGGGTCGGTTCCCTGGCCTTTTGCTGCGCGTTACTCCATTCGGCACAGGTCATGAAGCTTGTATGATCGACCCTGCCCCGGCTATCGAAGCTGACGTTGTACCGTTGCTGATGACCAGGCTGGGTCAGGTTGTAGTCAAAACAGGTGCCGGGCTCGACCGTGCGGTTGGAGATCGACAGGGGTGGGCCGCCGATTTTCTCGACTTGCTCCTTGCTCATCCCGGTCTCGACTTTTGCCACCAGTGGTTGATCCCGATAAATCTGTGAGTCGGTGCTGCAGCCCGCCAGCACCATGATCAGGGTGGCAAGCGTGTAGAGGGACTTGTTCACGGCTCGACTCCCGCTATTCAGGCTTGTTTCGACTGATGATCTTGGCCTTCACTTCCTCGGCATAACCCGCCAGCCGTTGTTCATCGCCCTGGAACAGATCGCACAGCCGCCTCACGGCCTCTGCATCGACATCGTTCCCCGACAGGCGCAATTGTTCGGCGATGCGCAATAGCTCTACCGCCGACCATCGCAGGTCCGATGCAAGCCCTTGCAGGTCACGTCGAAGCGTCTGTTCATGTTCGTTAAGCCACATGATGATCTCCCGTAACTTCGTGCTACGAAATTTTAGACCCATTCGCGTGATGCGGCGTTGTGTTCGTCTGATGCCAAAGGGCTTCCATTGGTCGGGAAATTTGCGCGTTTCGCAAAATTCGCTGTCGTAGTGAAGTGCCGAAATTTCAGCAGGGCAGGGTGCGTTCAAAATGACCACAACCGATGACTTCAGGGCGCATGCCCAGGAACTGATCGCCGATCTGGATGCCGCCACCAGCGAAATGATGAAACTCATCTCCGAGCATCAGCTCAGCGGGCCGGAATGGGAGCGGGTCAGTCAATGGCAACACGAAGCCTACGAGCGATGGACGACTTATCTGAACGAGCGCTCCTACCCCGGTCCCGGCGATCACAACATCAGCCCTTGAGGCTCGATGCAACAAAATGGCTGTCAGTGCGGCAACAGGCTACATTTTATTTTTTCAGGTTTAAGGATGCTTCATGAGTCGAATGTTGATGGGGGGAGTGGTGATGGCGTTGTTGGCGGGGTGTTCGTTGCCTGCGTCCCTGGTACCGGGAGAGCCGAACTACAACAAACCGAGCGACAAAATACCCAAGGATGTGGCGGCGTGTGTATTGCCGGCCTGGCAAAAGGAGATCGCCAAGACCACCCAGACTTCGATTTCCAACGGCTACCGGATCACCGCGCCGAGTGTCATAACCGCCGATGAAGTGCTGGATATCGTGAAGTACAAGGAAGGCAGCCGGGTCTCGCTGTACCAGGGGCCGCCCTGGGCAAAATCAGGGGCCATGCGCCAGGCCGTACGCGACTGCCTGTAGGGCTCAGCCTTCGATCTCGGTGACCTGGATCAGTTGATCGACCTGGGCACTGGCGGTGCCTTTTTTCTCCCGGCGATCACTCATCCAGCTGTCGACCTGCGCATTGAACTGCGCAGGCGCCTTGCGCCCGACCTTTCTGGCGATGTCCAGGATGGTCTGCTGGGCCAGGGCTTCCTCCATGCGCTTCTGCGCAGTCAGCATGGCCCCATGCACCGAGCAATGGCCGTCCAGCGCCCACTCAGGCACCTCGCCTTCGAACAATGCACAGCGACCGCGGATTTCCCGGCATTCGAAAATGGCCTTGCGCCCGTCGATGGCGTTGACGATGTCCAGCAGGCTGATCTCATCGGCCGGCCGCGCCAGCTTGAAACCCCCACGCACACCTTCGGTGGCAACCACCAGTTTTGCCTTGGCCAGTTTGGTGAAGATTTTTGCCAGATAGTCCAACGGCACGCCTTGCAGCTCTGCCAGGTCACGCACGCTCGCCTCGCGGGTCTCGCCACCATTGCCCACCAGGAAAATCAGGCAGTGAATGCCGTACTCGACGCCCGCGCTATAAAGAGACATATCAATCTCCGACTAATGTTGTCGTAAATATTAGCAGCTGACCCTTAGCCAGGCAACGATTGCGATTTTTCCCAACGCGCTGGAAAGGCCTTGAAAACATCGGATTTGGCAGGGTTTGGCCGGTCTATCGATGGCATCGATTCGAACCATTGAGAAAAATACCTTGCTCGAATTAACTACGATCAATAAAGTCGTAGTTGTCAGGTCGGGAGCGGAAGGCCCTTTCAGCAGAGAGCGAGTGCCGACCTCCTGACTCCTTAACCCAATTCACTGCCTGGTTTTTTTCCCCTGGAGTTAAAAATGAAACAACGCATCCTGGTAATTGGCGCAGGTTTCGGTGGCATGTGGAGCGCTTTGAGCGCCACCCGCCTGTTCGATATCCATGGTCACAATGACGTTGACGTAACGGTACTGGCGCCCCAGGCCGAACTGCGCGTGCGTCCACGCTTCTACGAGCCGAATGCCCACCAGCTGGCGGCGCCCATCGGCGAGCTGTTCGATGCGGTCGGCGTCAAGTTCATCAAGGGGGCTGCCGAGACCATCGACGTCGAGCAAAAGCGTGTGGGTTACCTCGACGCTTCGGGCGAAAAACAAGTGTGCATCTACGACAAACTCGTTCTGGCCACCGGTAGCGGTCTCGCGCTGCCGGACACCCCGGGTGTGGCTGAACATGCGTTCGACGTCGATCAGATCGAACAGGCCATACGCCTGGAAGCCCACCTCAAATCCCTGGCCAACCAGCCGCAGAGCCAGGCACGCAACACGGTGGTGGTGGCCGGTGGAGGCTTCACGGGTATCGAAACCGCCACTGAAATGCCCACCCGTTTGCGCGCCATCCTCGGCGAGGGTGCGGACATCAAGGTGATCATCGTCGATCGTGGCGCTGAGGTAGGCGGCTCCATGGGCCCGCAAATCGCCGAGAAGATTGCCGAAGCCAGTGAGGAAACCGGGGTCACATGGCACCTTAACGCCTCGGTTGTCGCCGTCGATGAAAACGGCGTGAGCTTGTCTGACGGCCAGCGCATCGACGCCAAAACCGTCATCTGGACCACCGGCGTGCGTGCCAGCTCGCTGACCGAACAGATCCCGGCCGAACGCGACCACCTGGGCCGCCTGCATGTCGACGCGCACCTGCAAGTCATTGGCCAGCCAGACATCTTCGCCACCGGCGACGTTGCCTATGCGGCCAGCGATGACATTGGCAACCATGCGCTGATGACCTGCCAGCACGCGATTGTGCTGGGTCGTCATGCCGGTAACAACGTTGCCGCGCAGATCCTCGGGGTGGACCCGACGCCGTATAGCCAGCCGAAATACGTGACCTGCCTGGACCTGGGAGCCTGGGGCGCGGTCTACACCGAAGGTTGGGATCGCCAGGTCAAGCTGACCCGTCAGGAAGGCAAGTCGCTGAAGACCCAGATCAACACGGTGTGGATCTACCCGCCGGCGGCCAATCGTGAAAGCGCGTGGGCGGCAGCGGATCCGTTGATTCCGATTGCCTGAATGGGCTGAGGTTGTGTGATTCAACAAATCCTGCCCGGAGAATTCCGGGCGGGATTTTTTTTAGGCCAATTCGACGTCAATCCGGCTGAGTTGAATCGTGGTGAGGACTGTGTACCTAACAGTTCTGCTAGTAGGCAAGAACTGAAAAACAGCCGAAGCTCAAGATCCGGCTTTATGGACCTTGCTCGGAGCGCAACCCATGCCTACGTCACCTCGCGAAACCGTATTATGTCGCTATCACTACGATCCACTGGATCGCTCGATCGAATGGACGCCAGACGAGCAGGCCGGCATTCAGCGCTTTTACTGCAAAACCCGCCTGGCGACTGAAATCCAGGGTGCCACGAAGCGCAACGTCTTCCAGCATGACGACCAGCTATTGGCGCAACTGCGGCACGAGGATTTAACAGTCGACACCCTCCTGCTGGCGACCGATCAGCAGCGTTCGATATTGAATGCGCTCGACGCAAACCAACCTCATCCCTTCGCCTACACACCCTACGGCCACCGCTCACCAGGAAATGGCTTGTCCAGCTTGCTCGGCTTCAACGGCGAACGACCGGACCCGGTGACCGGGCATTATCATTTGGGTAACGGGTATCGGCAGTTCAACCCGATGTTGATGCGGTTCAACAGTCCTGACAGCTTGAGCCCGTTTGGCGAAGGTGGGGTGAATGCCTATGCGTACTGCCAGGGCAACCCGGTGAATCAAGATGATCCAACAGGACATAGGGTGCGTCGGGTTGCTCTCTTGGGAGGGGCATCCGGAGGCCTTATCATGATAGGAGTAGGAGTTCTTGCCTGGGCTATTGAGTCTGATAATGGACCATTAATGGCATTGGGAGCCATACCCATAGTTGTTGGAGGCGCCTTGGGATTCGGAGCTTACAAGATCGCCAAACGGGGCTTGCGAACGTCGCGAAATCCGCAAATTCATGCGCCGGGTGCGCAAATACAGGGGCGGGGGACGAGATTTCTTAATCCTAATCTTGATAATGGTATCGGTTTTTCGACGCAACGAAGTCTTAACAGTAGGTTTAATGAGTTTGAGTTTGAACTGGCAGTACGTGAATTTGAGCAATTCCAGACGCGTCGCGCTTTTAGTTTTTCCGAATCAGTTCAATCATCAAGACCGACAACACCTCCACCATCAAGATCGATGAGCCCTTCACAATCAGGATCGGAATCGTCTCTATCGGCATATCAATCAGGATCGGAATCGCCCCCACCGTCATATTATGAAGCGATTGATGAAGCGACTAGAATTCGCCGACAAAGTCATTGATCGCATGGCTTGGACAGGTAGGCAGATCCTTCTGAATCATTCCTTGTCGCTACCGTAATTCATGATCGACAACAACCGGATCGGCACCTGCACCAACTCCTCGGGCCCATGGGGTATTTCCCCTTCGAAGGTCAGGCTGTCGCCGGCTTCCATGCGATACAGCTGGTTGCCATGCCGGTAAATCAGCTCGCCTTCAAGCAAATGCAAAAACTCGGTGCCGGGGTGGGAGAAGGTCGGGAATTCTTCGCTGGCGTCATCCATGCTGACCATGTAGGCCTCGAAACTCTTCTTCGGGCCGCGGGTGTGATTGAGCAAATGGTAGGTATGGCCTTTCTCTGTGCCCCGGCGCACCACCTCCATGCCCTGGTCGGCCTTGACCAGTAGTGCGCTACCGTCCTGCTGGTCGTACTCACTGAACAACTTCGACAGCGGCAGGCCCAGCACGTCACACAGGCGGCTGAGGGTGTCGAGGCTGGTGGAGACCTGGGCGTTTTCGATCTTGCTCAACATGCCCTGGCTGATATCGGCGATCTTGGCCACGTCAGACAGTTTCAAGTCCTGGGCCAGGCGCTGGCGCTTGATCTGCAAACCCAGGTATTGCTCGAGCTTGAGGCGTGGGGCGGTTTCGGTCGGCATAGTCATCGGATCCTGCACACTTTCCGTTCAGTAATATTAGTTTCGCACTGAGAAAGTGCAAGTCGCGGCGTCAGGCGCGTGTCCATTGAGCAATATTCCCATGGGGAAAAGATTTTTCCCATATAAACAGCACCCCAGGTGTTTTTCACGCGTCACTCGCGAAGCTGGCAAGGGCCTTGCATTCCTATTGGGAAACAAACTTTCTTTTCAGGAATAAAAAGAAAGTCAGGGCCAACCCACAACAGATTTGCCTTTCGCGAGGAGTGACGAGCAATGTTGCCAGCAGAAACCCAGCGCATCATCGACAAGCACGGGATCAAGTACGTGCTTGCGCAGTTTGTCGATATCCATGGTGCGGCCAAGACCAAATCGGTGCCGATCTGTGGGCTCAAGACCGTGGCCGAAGAGGGCGCCGGTTTTGCCGGGTTCGCGATCAGTGGCATGGGCATGGAGCCCCACGGTCCGGACTTCATGGCCCGCGGCGACCTGGCCACGCTGACGCCCGTGCCCTGGCAGCCGGGGTATGGCCGGGTGGTGTGCGTCGGTCATGTCGATGGCAAGCCGCATCCCTATGACAGCCGTTATGTCTTGCAGCAGCAGGTCCGGCGCCTGGAGGACAAGGGCTGGACCCTCAATACCGGTCTGGAGCCGGAGTTCAACCTGATGCGTCGCGACGAGCAGGGCAAGTTGCAACTGGTCGACCTCAGCGACAACCTGGACAAGCCTTGCTACGACTACAAGGGCCTGTCGCGCTCCCGGGTGTTCCTCGAACGCTTGACCGAAGCCTTGCAGGCGGTGGATTTCGAGGTCTATCAAATCGATCACGAGGACGCCAACGGCCAGTTCGAGATCAACTACACCTACAGCGATGCCATGACCTCGGCGGATCGCTTCACCTTCTTTCGCATGGCCGCCGGCGAGATCGCCAATGACCTGGGCATGATCTGTTCGTTCATGCCCAAGCCCGACCCGAAACGCGCCGGCAACGGCATGCACTTTCACCTGTCGATCAGCAGCTCAGAGAACAAGAACCTGTTCCATGATGCCAGCGACCCCAGCGGCATGGGCCTGTCGAAAATGGCCTATCACTTCGCTGCCGGTTTGCTGGCCCATGGCCCGGCGCTGTGTGCCTTCGCCGCGCCCACGGTCAACTCCTACAAGCGGCTGGTGGTGGGCAACTCGTTGTCCGGCGCGACCTGGGCGCCGGCGTTTATCGCCTTCGGTGCCAACAACCGTTCGGCGATGGTCCGGGTGCCTTACGGCCGCCTCGAATTCCGTCTGCCGGACGCCGGTTGCAATCCCTATCTGGTCAGCGCCGCGATCATCGCCGCCGGCCTTGACGGCATCGACCGCCAACTGGAAATCGACCACGTCTGCAACGAAAACCTCTACAGCCTGAGTCTTGCGCAGATCGCCGCGCGCGGCATCAAGACCCTGCCGCAATCGCTCAAGGAAGCCTGCGACGCGCTGGAGGCCGATCCGTTGTTCGCTGAAGTGCTGGGCCCGCAGATCGTCGGCGAATTCATCAAGCTCAAGCGCATGGAGTGGGTGGAGTACAGCCGCCACGTCTCCGACTGGGAAGTGCAGCGCTACACCGAGTTTTTCTAAGCGCCATCGGGCGCGCTCAAACGAACCATTTCGCCGCTGAAACTGGCGGCTGCCGAACGTAGTGAGGACTGTTTTATGTGTGGAATCGTAGGTCTTTACCTGAAAAACCCGCAGCTGGAATCCCGGCTCGGCCAGCTTTTCGAGCCAATGCTGCAGGCCATGACCGACCGTGGCCCGGACAGTGCCGGCTTTGCCATCTATGGCGATGAAGTGGCCGATGGCTGGGTCAAGCTGACCCTGCAGGCAACCACCGAAAGCTTCGACTGGACAGCCCTGATGGGTGAACTGGAAGGTCGTCTGGGCTGCTCGCTGGATTGGTTCCAGAACGCGAGCGCCGCCGTATTGAAGATCCACGCGCAGGAGGCGCCGGTACGCCTGGCCCTTGCCGAACTGGCGCCGGGCGTACGCATCATGAGCGCCGGGCAGAGCATCGAGATCCTCAAGGGCATGGGCTTGCCTCAGGAGATTTCCCAACGCTTCGGCCTGGCCGGCATGCAGGGCAGCCACATCATCGGCCATACCCGTATGGCCACCGAAAGCGCGGTGACCATGGAAGGCAGCCACCCGTTTTCCACCGGTGCCGACCTGTGCCTGGTGCACAACGGCTCACTGTCCAACCACTTCCGCCTGCGCCAGGAGCTCAAGCGCGAAGGCATCCAGTTCGAAACCGACAACGACACCGAAGTGGCCGCCGGTTACCTGACCTGGCGCCTGCAGCAGGGCGACTCCCTCAAGGACGCGCTGGACCATGCGCTGGAGGACCTCGACGGTTTCTTCACCTTTGCCATCGGCACCCGCAACGGCTTTGCGGTGATCCGCGACCCGATCGCCTGCAAGCCGGCGATCCTCGCCGAGACCGACGACTACGTCGCCATGGCCTCGGAATACCAGGCGCTGTCGAGCCTGCCGGGCATTGAAAACGCCAGAATCTGGGAGCCGGCACCGGCCACCTTGTACATCTGGGAACGCGAGTCAGCTTAAGGAGCGCACACATGAAAACCATCGATCTTTCCACTGCCACTGTGCGCGACCTCAATCAGGCGCTGCATGACCAGGTGCATACCGTAGAAGACCGCGAATGGGTGGTGACCCATTCCAACGGCAAGCACAACCTCGCCGTCGGGGTGAACCAGGCCGTGTCCATCGATATCCAGGGGCACGCCGGTTACTACTGCGCGGGCATGAACCAGAAAGCCAGCATCACCGTGCACGGCAACGCCGGTGTCGGTGTCGCGGAAAACATGATGTCAGGCTACGTGCGGATCAAGGGCAGTGCGTCCCAGGCTGCGGGCGCCACCGCCCATGGCGGGTTGCTGGTGATTGAAGGGGATGCCGGGGCCCGTTGCGGGATTTCCATGAAAGGCATCGACATCGTGGTCGGCGGCAGCATTGGCCACATGAGCTGCTTCATGGGCCAGGCCGGGCGTTTGGTCGTCTGCGGCGATGCCGGTGATGCCCTGGGCGATTCGCTGTACGAAACGCACATTTACGTGAAGGGCAGCGTCGCGTCGCTGGGGTCGGACTGCATCGAGAAAGAGATGCGCGCCGAACACCTGGAGGAACTGCAAGTGCTGCTCAACCGCGCCGGATTCGAGCATAAGGCAGCTGACTTCAAGCGCTATGGCTCGGCCCGTCAGTTGTACAACTTCAAAGTCGATAACGCGTCCGCGTACTGATCCACGCAAGGAGAATAGCTATGAGTGAGAAGAATCCTCCGGTACTGCGCGAGTCCGCGACCTTCGACCGCCTGACCATCCAGGAAATCCAGCGCGCCGCCGAGACCGGCATCTATGACATTCGCGGCGGTGGCACCAAACGCAAGGTCCCGCACTTCGATGACTTGCTGCTGCTCGGCGCCAGCGTGTCGCGCTACCCGCTGGAAGGCTATCGGGAAAAGTGCGGCACCGATGTGATCCTCGGCAACCGCTTCGCCAAGAAGCCGATCCACCTGAAGATTCCGGTGACCATCGCCGGCATGAGCTTCGGTGCGTTGTCGGCCAATGCCAAGGAAGCCCTGGGCCGCGGCGCGACCATCGCCGGTACCAGCACCACCACCGGTGACGGCGGCATGACCCCGGAAGAGCGCGGGCAGTCGCAGCATCTGGTCTATCAGTACCTGCCATCGCGCTACGGCATGAACCCGGATGACCTGCGCAAGGCCGACGCCATCGAAATCGTCCTGGGGCAGGGCGCCAAACCCGGTGGTGGCGGCATGTTGCTGGGCATGAAAGTCACCGAGCGAGTCGCTGGCATGCGCACGCTGCCGATCGGTGTCGACCAGCGCAGCGCCTGCCGGCACCCGGACTGGACCGGTCCGGATGACCTGGCGATCAAGATCGCCGAGATCCGCGAAATCACCGATTGGGAGAAGCCGATCTACGTGAAGATCGGCGCCAGCCGCCCGTACTACGACGTCAAGCTGGCGGTGAAGGCCGGGGCCGACGTGATCGTGCTCGATGGCATGCAAGGGGGCACGGCAGCGACCCAGGAGGTGTTTATCGAACACGTGGGGATTCCGATTTTGCCGGCCATCCCGCAAGCGGTACAGGCTTTGCAAGAGATGGGCATGCATCGCAAGGTTCAACTGATCGTTTCGGGAGGGATTCGCAACGGTGCCGACGTGGCCAAGGCCATGGCGCTGGGCGCGGACGCGGTGGCCATTGGCACGGCGGCGCTGATTGCGCTGGGGGACAACCATCCGCGCCTGGACGAAGAGCTGCACAAGATTGGTTCAGCCGCAGGCTTTTATGACGACTGGCAGAACGGCCGCGACCCGGCCGGGATCACCACCCAGGACCCGGAGCTGTCCAAGCGTCTGGACCCGGTGGAAGGCGGTCGCCGCCTGGCCAACTACCTGCGGGTGTTGGTGCTGGAAGCACAAACCATGGCCCGGGCGTGCGGCAAGTCGCACCTGCACAACCTGGATCCGGAGGATCTGGTGGCGTTGACTGTGGAATCGGCGGCCATGGCGCGGGTGCCGCTGGCGGGAACCAGCTGGATTCCGGGTTCAGGTTACTGACACCTGTCGGACGCAGTGACCTCTGTAGCAGCCAGGCTTGCCGGCGAACAAGACGACGCGGTGTTCCAGATAGAACGCGTCATCGTTCTTCGCCGGCAAGCCTGGCTCCTACAGGCGAAGGCGTCCGAAGATCGTTTTCGCCGGCAGGAGCCAGGCGTTCAGATATTTGAAGAGGCCACCAAGGCCCGTTGATTTGCTACTTGCTTGCTGCCCGACACTTCCGATTTCCATTGCAGGAGCTTTGAACATGGTCAATCGTCTTCTCGGCAAATCCCTTGTTGGCTTACTGGCGAGCGGTGCGCTGGTGCCCTTGGCGCAGGCAGCCGATGCACCAGTATTGAACACCGGCAGCACGGCCTGGATGGTCATGGCGGCGGTGCTGGTGTTGTTCATGTGCCTGCCGGGCCTTGCGCTGTTTTATGGCGGCCTGGTGCGGGCGAAAAACATGTTGTCGCTGTTCACCCAGTGCTTCGGCATCGCCGGATTGGTGGGCGTGTTGTGGGTGATCTATGGCTACAGCATGGTGGTCGACACCACGGGCATGGTCGAGGGCGAGGTGACCTTCAACAGTTTTGTCGGCGGCATGAGTCGGGCCTTCCTGGCCGGGATGACGCCGGAAAGCCTGGTCGGCGAGATTCCGGAAGGGGTGTTCGTGACCTTCCAGATGACCTTCGCCATCATCACCCCGGCGCTGATCGCCGGTGCCTTCGCCGAACGCATGAAATTCTCGGCGGCGCTGCTGTTCATGGCGCTGTGGTTCACCCTGGTGTATGCCCCGGTGGCGCACATGGTCTGGGGTGGTGCGGGGGCCTTGATGCATAACTGGGGTGTGCTCGATTTTGCCGGCGGCACCGCCGTGCACATCAATGCTGGCGTTGCCGCGCTGGCCGCGTGCCTGATCCTGGGCAAGCGCAAGGGTTATGAAAACACCCCGATGCCGGCGCACAACCTGAGCCTGACCATGGTCGGTGCAGCGATGCTCTGGGTCGGCTGGTTCGGTTTCAACATCGGCTCCGGCGGCGGCCTCAGTGGCACGTCCGGCATCGTCATGCTCAATACCCAACTGGGGGCGTGCGCCGGGATTCTTGGCTGGATGTTCACCGAGTGGTTCAAGGTCGGCAAGCCGAGTGCGCTGGGCCTGGCCAGCGGTGCGTTGGCAGGGCTGGTGGGGATCACGCCAGCGTGCGCCTATGTGGGCGTGGGCGGTGCCCTGGCCATCGGCTTGTTGTGCGGGGTGTTCTGCTACTTGAGCGTCACCGTGCTCAAGCGCCGCTTCGGTTATGACGACAGCCTGGATGTGTTCGGCCTTCACGGCATCGGCGGGATGATCGGCGCGGTGTTGACCGGTGTGTTTTGCGTGCCGTCCCTGGGCGGGCTGGTGGAAGGCGTGAGCATGGGTGGTCAGGTGCTGGCGCAGATCAAGGGTGTAGCGCTGACGACGGTGTACTGCTTCGTCATCAGCTGGCTCATTCTCAAAGTGGTGAATGTCGTGGTTGGCCTGCGTGCCGATGAGTCGGTAGAGGAGATGGGCCTGGACATGGGCGAGCACAATGAGCGTGCCTACAACCATTGATCGACAGTGATCTACCTGTAGGAGCGAGCCTGCTCGCGATGGTCTCAATAGCGCCGTGTTCAGCCAGATTGCACGCGTTATCGTTGACGTCCATCGTCGGAACGCCGCCCGGAGCCTGCTCGCTCCTACAGTTACAGGGGCATCGGTTGGCCAGTCAGGGCCGCACGCTGCAACTGGCTGGCAATCAGGGTGTTCTTCAGCAGATAGGCAATGGTCATCGGCCCGACACCACCGGGCACCGGTGTGATTGCCCTGGCGACGGTGCGTGCACTGGTGTAATCGACATCGCCGACCAATCGATCTCCCGACTCGCTGGTAATACGATTAATCCCCACATCAATCACCACCGCTCCAGGCTTGAGCCAGCTGGCATCGATCAGCTGTGGACGACCTACCGCTGCCACCACGATGTCCGCCAGCCTGCACAATGCCGGCGCATCGACGCTGCGCGAATGCACCACGCTGACCGAACAGTCGGCCTGCAACAACAGCGTCGCCATGGGTTTACCGACAATGTTCGAACGGCCGATGACGACTGCGTGCAAGCCACTCAAGTCACCGCAGGTTTCGTGCAGCAGGCGCATGCAGCCGCTGGGGGTGCAGGGTGTCAGTACTTCGATGCCCTGGACCAGCCCACCGACGTTTTCCCGATGAAAACCGTCCACGTCCTTGATCGGGTCAATGGCATGGATCACCGCGGCTTCATCGATGTGGTCCGGCAGTGGCAATTGCACCAGGATCCCGTTCACCGTGACGTCGGCGTTCAGTTGCGCGATCAGTTCCAGCACCTCGTCCTGGCTGGCACTTTCCGCCAGGCGGTACTCCAGTGAACGGATGCCGACCTCCTTGGCCCGCAGCAGCTTGTTGCGTACATACACCTCGCTGGCCGGGTCTTCACCCACAAGCAGTACGGCCAGGACGGGGTAGATCTGTTGTCGGGCCAGGACCTGAACCTCTTCTCGAACCTCGTCGAGCACTCGGGCCGAGATGGCTTTGCCGTCGATATCGCGGGCAAGTGCGGGGGTGGCGTTGAGCAAAATAGTCACCGTTGTCTGGATTGAGTGGAGAGCTGAAGCGATCATCGAGGCACCATTGCGCCCCGATGATTGATCAGGTACCTGCGGGCAAGGAAGCTCAGGCTACCAGTTGATGGCAGCCATATACCACCAGTACGCCGGCGATCAGCGTCGCATAGGGCAACCAGCCTGAACCTTGCACGAGAAACGCCGGGCATTGCGCCCGACGTTGTGCTGTCCAGGGATGGATCAGGACAGTTCGCCGACTCGCTCGGCCCGCTTGCCGAGTTTCATCAGCCAGTAATAACTCAAGGCCGGCACCAGCAAGCCGACCAGCCAGGCCAGGTCCACGCCATCGAGCGCCGTGGCGACCGGACCGACATAGAACGTGGTGTTCATGAACGGAATCTCCAGGGCAATCGCCAGCACGAAACTGCCGCAGGCGATCCAGTTGACCCGCCCATATATCCCGTTGAGGTCGAAGATGTCGTCGATCCGGTATTCACCTTTGCGCAGGCAATAGAAGTCCACCAGATTGATCGCCGTCCAGGGGATCAGGAAGTAGCTCATGAAGAAAATGAAGTTGAGGAAGAAGGTGATGAAGTCGTCCTGGTTGATGGTGCACAGGCCGGTCGCTACCACGCTGATCACCAGCATGAACAGGCCGCGTACCCGTGGCGTCACCTTCAATCGAGCGAAAGGCTCGATCACTGTGATGGTCGACATGAACGCCCCGTACAGGTTGAACACGTTGATCGACACCTGTCCGTAGACGATGAAGGCGAACAGCAGGACCGCGCCGCTGCCGAACAGCCCGGCGACATGGCCGCCGACATTGCTGGAAAAGTCGCCGATGCCGACGCTCAGGATCGCCCCGAGAATCATCATCCATGCACCGCCGCTGACCGTGCCGGCGTAGCTGTACCAGAACACCTGTGCGGCGCTCGTGCGGCTCGGCAGGTAACGTGAATAATCGGCAACGTACGGTGCATAGGACAGCTGCCAGGTCACGGCAATGCTCACCGCCACCAGGAATTTCGACAGCGAGAAGCCCGTCGGCAGCCATTGCTCGGCCGGGATCGGCAGTTGCAAGGCCAGCAGCGTGGCGGCGGCGAATATCAGCAGCGAAAGGATCGACAGCAGTTTCTGCAAACGGTGAATCAGGCGGTAGCCATACAGCGCCACCACGAAGCACAGGGCGCCGATCAGGTAGATGTTGCCGCTGGCCGGCAACGGGCTGACCGACTCCAGCGCCTGGGCCGCCAGCAGGGTGTTGCTGACGAAGAACCCCAGGTAGATCAGCATCACGAACAACAGCGGCAACACCGCCCCGAGCACGCCGAACTGCGCGCGGCTCTGGATCATCTGCGGGATGCCCAGCTTCGGCCCCTGGGCGGAATGGGAGGCCATGAATATCGCGCCCAGCAACGAGCCGACGAAAATTGCCAGGGCGCTCCAGAACAGGTTGAGCCCCATCACCACCGGCAGCACTCCGGAGGCGATGGTGGTGATGTTCATGTTGGCGCCGAACCAGATGAAGAACAGCGACCCCGGCCGGCCATGGCGTTCGGCTTCAGGGATGAAATCGATGCTTCTTTTTTCGACTTGCATGGCGATTACTCCTGAGTCCGCACGAGGTGGGTGTGCAGCCGGGCGATGGTGCCTGGCAGCTCATGGGGCTGGTGGGCGAACAGGTCCGGGTGCTCCGGATTGAGGCTCAGGTAGTCAAGGTTTTGCAGGGCGCGCTGGCATTCGCCGCTGGTGAGGATTTCCAGGGAGTAGACCCAGTTGGCCATGATCAACAGCGCCGAGTAGTGTCCGGCCTGGGTGGTCGTGGTGCAGGCGTCGCTGACCAGGCGAATGTGATAACCCAGGGCGAAGGCATCGAACACCGTGGTCAGCACGCAGACATCGGTGAGCACGCCGCAGATGATCAGTGTGTGGACGTCCAGCGCCTTGAGCCGGGCATCCAGAGCGGTACGGTGGAAGGCGCTGTAGCGGCCTTTGTCGACGATGGCTTCATCGGGCCGCGGCGCCAGGCTGTCGATGATCTCCACCTGGCGGGTGCCGGCGCGGTAGCCGCTCGGGCCGCCGTCGCACGCGCGGGGTTCGCCGCGTGGCAGGTCGCTGCCATCGGCTTGATTGATATGGCGGGTATAGAGGATCGGGACCCGTTGCTGGCGAGCGGTGTCGAGCAGTGCGGCGGTGTTGGCCAGCACCGATTCGAAGTGTTCGAGGACGAAACCGTCCTCCTGTTGCATGTCGATGATCAACAGAGCGTTTTTATTGTTCATGGGGCAAACCTGATCATGAGCCGAAGCACAATGCACAGTGCATACCGCGCAATGAAGCGGTATGGCGTGCGTGACTTTCTATTCGGGCAGGCTCATTAAACGGGTTGCCAGAAGCCATTCTGCTTGGCGGAAACGCTGGCGCGCAGGCGCTTGAAATGGATATGCGAAGCGGTCCATTCGCCGCGCAGGTAAGCCTGCTCGGCGCCGGACGGAGGGGCAAGTGATGGGCGGCGATCGTTCAGCATGGGAATCGACCCTACACATGAATCAACCCCTCGGCTTCGCATCCGAGGGGCAGGGAAGTGGGCTCAGCGGAACGCCGGCACCACGTGCTTGATAAACAACTCCAGGGACTTTTTCTTCTCGGCATGCGGCAGGCTGTTGTCGCACCAGAAGCTGAACTCGTCGACACCCAGCTCCTGATAGTACTTGATGCGCGGGATGATTTCTTCCGGGGTGCCGATCATGGCGGTCTTGTGCAGGCTCTCCAGTTCGAACTCTGGACGGCCGGCGAATTTCTCTTCCGGACTTGGTGCCAGGAAGCCGTTGACCGGGGTTTCCTTGTTGCCGAACCAGGCATCGAAGGTGCGGTAGAATTTGGCGATCGCCTTGGCCCCGACTTTCCAGCCTTCGGGATTGTCGACCGAGTGCACGTGGGTATGACGCAGCACCATCAATTGCGGGCGTGGCACGTCCGGGTTGTTGTCCAGGGCGGCCTGGAATTTGTTCTTCAGGTCGAGGACTTCTTCGTCGCCTTTCATCAGCGGCGTGACCATCACGTTGCAGCCGTTGGCGACGGCGAAGTTGTGCGAGTCCGGGTCACGGGCTGCGATCCACATCGGTGGATTCGGTTTCTGGATCGGCTTGGGCACGCTGGTGGAGGTCGGGAATTTCCAGATGTCGCCGTCATGGGCGTAGTCGCCTTGCCATAGGGCGCGAACCACCGGAACCATTTCCCGCAAGGCCTGGCCGCCGGAGGAGGCTGGCATGCCGCCGGCCATGCGGTCGAATTCAACCTGATAGGCGCCACGGGCCAGGCCCACTTCCATGCGACCGTTGCTGATCACATCGAGCAGGGCGCATTCACCGGCGACCCGGATGGGGTGCCAGAACGGCGCGATGATGGTGCCGGCGCCGAGGTGAATGGTGGTGGTCTTGCCGGCGAGGTACGCCAGCAGCGGCATCGGGCTTGGCGAAATGGTGTATTCCATGGCGTGGTGTTCACCGATCCATACGGTGCTGAAACCACCGGCCTCGGCCATCAGCGTCAGTTCGGTCAGGTCCTCGAACAGCTGGCGGTGGCTGACGCTTTCGTCCCAACGTTCCATGTGTACGAACAGGGAAAATTTCATGACGCTACCTCGAATCTCTTGTGGTCGACCCGTCGACTGCGGGGCTGTTGATTATTGGTATACCATAATACGATAAATCTGCAAATATTTTCGATTTGCTGCTTTTCTGTAGGAGCGAGCCTGCTCGCGATGGTCGTTAACGATAACGCGTAGAACCTGATGCCCAGCGGTGCCTGGTTTTTTTCGCGAGCATTCGAGCGTCGACCGGCTGCTCCTACAGGGTCAGGCCAGGACGGGCAGGGCGCCCATCTTGCCGTGGCAATACACCAGTGGCCCGGCATTGTGCTGGGGCACGATCAGGTTCTTCACCGCGCCGACCATGATCGCGTGGTCGCCCCCTTCATACTCGCGCCACAGCTCGCATTCGATGACCGCCGTGGCGTTGGCCAGGATCGGGTTGCCCAGCTCGCTCAACGTCCACTCGATGCCTTGCGCCTTGTCCTTGCCCTTGCGTGCGAAGGCATAGGCTTCGCTCTGCTGGCCGCCGGACAGCACATGAATGGCAAAGCGCTTGTTCCTGATCAGGACCGGGTAGGAGTCCGAGCTGTAGTTGGGGCAGAACAACACCAGGGCCGGGTCCATCGACAGCGAGCTGAAGGCGCTGGCGGTCAGGCCGACGACCTGCCCGTCGTCATCGAGCGTGGTGATGACGCAGACGCCGGACGGGAACGAGCCCATGACTTGTTTGTAGATGGCGGCATCGATCATTGGACTGTCCTCGGGAGTGGAACGTGGTTTTTATGAGTTTGTAGGTCTGATGGTATACCGTAATACATCGTTTGCAAGAGCTTTTTTGGTCGTCCGATAAACGTATGCCTTTGGTCTGTAAGTCAGTGTTTACGGGGCTTTCAGCTAGGCACTGGGTGCAGGTTTGCGGCAGGATGCCGGATCAGATGGGCTCGCAAAGACCGAATCAGTCTTGTGGAAATGTTGGAATACCATAATATGGTGCGCATCTGAGGGGCGGCCAGAAAGTCCCCCGGTTTGACTTCATACAAAGATAAGAACAGACAAACTCGAGTTCATGCATATGTCCCAGATGTCCCGGCAAGACCCGTTGATCGAGAATCACACGGTCGACTACGTTCCACTCGCAGAGCGCCACGGGAAGGCCCGCGATCTTTTCACCCTGTGGTTCAGTACCAACATTGCGCCGCTGCCGATCGTCACCGGTGCCATGGTGGTCCAGGTGTTCCATCTCGACCTGTTGTGGGGGTTGCTGGCGATTGCCCTCGGGCACATGGTCGGCGGGCTGGTGATTGCCCTGGCGTCGGCCCAGGGCCCGCGCATGGGCATTCCACAAATGGTCCAGAGCCGCGGCCAGTTCGGCCGCTATGGCGCGTTGCTGATCGTGTTTTTTGCCGCACTGATCTACGTCGGCTTCTTCATCTCCAACATCGTGCTGGCGGGCAAGTCGATTGTCGGCATCGCACCCTCGGTGCCAGTGCCGGCGAGCATCCTGATCGGTGCCCTGAGCGCCACGGCGATCGGCGTGATCGGTTACCGCTTCATCCATTCCCTCAACCGCATCGGCACCTGGGTCATGGGCAGCGCCTTGCTCGCCGGGTTCCTCTACATCTTCGCCCACGACCTGCCGGCGGACTTTTTCACCCGCGGTGGTTTTAACCTGACCGGCTGGTTGGCCACCGTGTCCCTGGGGATCATCTGGCAGATCAGCTTTTCGCCCTACGTGTCGGACTATTCGCGCTACCTGCCGGCCGATATCGGCATAGCCAAACCGTTCTGGGCCACCTACCTGGGGGCAACCCTGGGCACGATCCTGTCCTTCACCTTCGGCGCGGTCGCGGTACTGGCGACCCCGGAAGGCACTGAGGCGATGGCCGCGGTGAAGCAATCCACCGGCTGGCTGGGACCGATCCTGATGGTGCTGTTCCTGCTCAACATCATCAGCCACAACGCCTTGAACCTGTATGGCGCGGTGCTGTCGATCATCACCTCGATCCAGACCTTCGCCAGCCAGTGGACGCCGAGCATCAAGGTGCGCGTGGTGCTGTCGAGCGTGGTGCTGGCGGGCTGCTGTGTGGTGGCGCTGGGCGCTTCGGCGGACTTCATCTCGCAGTTCATCGGGCTGATCCTGGCATTGCTGCTGGTGCTGGTGCCATGGGCGTCGATCAACTTGATCGACTTCTATGTGATCAAGCGTGGGTTTTATGACATTGCCTCGATCTTTCGTGCGGATGGCGGGATCTATGGGCGTTTCAACCTGCATGCGATCGTGGCGTATTTCATCGGGATCATCGTGCAGCTGCCGTTTGCCAATACGTCGTTGTATGTGGGGCCTTATGCCAACCTGGTCGAGGGGGCGGACCTGTCGTGGCTGGTGGGGTTGGTGGTGACTTGTCCTCTCTATTACTGCCTGGCTACGCGTGGACGGACTCAGGAGGGCAGGGCTTCGGGGTTGAGTTATACCGACTGACTTTTTGAGCGATGGTGTTTGTCTTTAATGCCCGGCTTTTGCCGGGCATTTTTGTTTGTGCGGTAATGGTGTGTACATATCCATTGCTGCGGTAACGGCCACTTATGGTTTCGCCCTTACGGCGACTCACTTTTTCAAACACCAAAAAGTAAGCAAAAGGCTTTGCCCCACCACTTGGTGCCTCGCTTAGGCTCGGCATGCCCTCTCTCCGGCATTGCTCCGTGGGTCGCCGCGATGGGCCATCCCTGGCCCAGCGCGGCTAAACCGGCGTCCTGCCGGTTTACCCACTGCGCAATGCCTGCGTTCGGCCATCGTGGTTAACGGGGCACCCGGATCAAAAACAAAAGCGAGGCGGCCTTAAAGCCGACCTGATCTTTTCCAGACACCCCAATACCCTGTGGGAGCCAGCCTGCTGGCGATGAACGTCCAGACAACGCGATCATCCAGACGGGACGCGTTATCGTTGACGACCATCGCCAGCAGGCTGGCTCCCACAGGGGAATGCGGATAGACCTGCAATCAGGTCGGCTTTAAGGCCGCCTCGCTTTTGCGTTTGATCTTGATCTGGCTTTTGATTTTCTTGCCACATCGAGAGGCCGAGTGGAGGTTCTGCGCAGTGGGTAAACCGGCAGGACGCCGGTTTAGCCGCGCTGGGCCAAGGATGGCCCATCGCGGCGGGCCCACGGAGCAGGGCCGGAGCGAGGGCATGCCGAGCCTTAGCGAGGCACCGAACGTCAGGGGCAAGAGCCCTTGGTTACTTGGGGCGTTTCCAAGTGACTCGCCGTAAGGGCGAAACCCTAAGTCGCCGTTACCGCAGGAATGGATATGTACACCTGAAAGACAATCATCGGCAGCGACAACGACCGTCCAACATTTGGGGGGCAGTTCAGGATTTTCACCCGCCGTCATGAGTGGCCGTTACCGAAGAAACGGATATGCCCCCATTCAAAAAGCAAAAAAAAGGCCACCGCAACCCGACGTTGCGGCGACCCGAGGGTGATACTTAACTAGCAATCCACTGGCACGAACCTCAAAAAAATCAATGCGCCCCAGCAGCCTTGTTCAAATCGCTCTCAGCCCATTCGGTATAAACACAGGCATCGGCCGTCGCCCAGCGCACCCGCACCGGATCCCCCGCCTTCATAGGCATGCCCGCCGCAGAAAGCGCCTTGACGGTCATCGACGTTCCGCCCGAAGTCACCACACTGCACGTCTGGCTTTCACCCAGGAACAACACTTCCACGACCTTGGCGGTCACTTCATTCCACCCCGCGGCCAACGGTTCCTGGGCGGCTTGCTCGATGCTCAAGGCCAAGGCCTTTTCCGGGCGCACCATCAACAGTACATCCTGATTGGTTTGCAGGCCGGCCGTCAGGCGGATCGACAGCGACTGCCCCTCAAACGAAGCGACCGCATTGCCCTGGGCCTTGAGCTTGAGGAAGTTGGAGTTGCCGAGGAACGAGGCGACGAAGGCATTCGGCGGGTTCTGGTACAGGTCATAGCCGCTGCCCAGGCCGACGATCTTGCCGTGGCTGAAGATCGCAATGCGTTGGGACAGGCGCATGGCTTCTTCCTGGTCGTGGGTCACGTAGACGATGGTGATGCCCAGGCGCCGATGCAGTTGGCGCAGTTCGTCCTGCAAATCTTCACGCAGTTTTTTGTCCAGTGCGCCCAGCGGTTCATCCATCAGCAGGATGCGTGGCTCGTAGACCAGCGCCCGGGCGATCGCGACGCGTTGCTGCTGGCCGCCGGAGAGTTGCGAAGGGCGGCGATGGGCGAATTGTTCAAGTTGCACCAGCTTGAGCATCGCATCGACCCGGCGATCACGCTCGGCCGCGGCCAGCTTGCGGATGGCCAGCGGGAAGGCGATGTTGTCGCGCACTGACAGGTGCGGGAACAGCGAGTAGCGCTGGAACACCATGCCGATGTCGCGTTTGTGCGGCGGCACGTTCACCAGCGACTGGCCGTTGACCAGGATCTCGCCGCTGCTGGGTGTTTCGAAGCCGGCGAGCATCGACAGCGTGGTGCTTTTGCCCGAGCCGCTGGAGCCGAGGAAGGTGAGGAACTCACCGTCCTTGATGTCCAGCGAGATGTCGTCCACGGCGGCAAAGTCGCCGTAGTATTTGTTCAGGTTGCGCAGGCTCACCAGGGGCTTGTCATTTTGCTGCGCGGCATCTTTGATCACTGCACTCATGTCGTACTCCTGCGCTTAGGCGCTGATTTCATTGCGCCGGCGCAGTGCGGCGGCGATCACCATGACCAAGACCGAGAGGCCGATCAGCAACGTCGAGGCGACGGCGATCACGGGCGTCAGGTCCTGGCGCAGGGTGGTCCACATTTTCACGGGAAGGGTTTGCAGGGTCGGGCTGGCCATCATCACGCTCAGTACCACTTCATCCCACGAGACGAGGAAGGCGAAGAGGGCGCCTGCCACCATGCCCGGACGAATCGCCGGGAAGGTCACCTTGAACACCGCCTGCAGGCGCGAGGCACCACAGATCACCGCGGCATCTTCGATCGACTGGTCGAACAGCTTCAGCGAGTTGATGATCGAGATGATGGTGAACGGTAGCGCGACGATGACGTGGCTGACGACGAAGGCGAACATGGTCCCGGTGTAGCCCAGTTTCAGGAACAGCGCGTACACCGCCACGGCAATGATCACCAGCGGCACGATCATCGGCAGGGTGAACAGGCCGTAGAGCATTTCCCGGCCCGGGAAGCGCCCACGTACCAGGGCAAACGCAGTCGGCAGGCCCAGGGCCACGGCAAAGAACGTGGTCAGTACCGCGACCTTGAGGCTGGCCATGGCCGCGTTCATCCAGTCGGCATTGGAGAAGAACTGGCCGTACCATTTCAGTGTCCAGCCCGGTGGCGGGAACACCAGCCACTGGGACGAGCCGAACGACAGCAGCACGATGAACACGATCGGCAACAACAGGAACAGCCCGATCAGCCCGGTGGTGGCATACAGGCCAAGGCGCATCCGGCGGCTCATGGCATTGGGGGTCAGGAGCATGACGGCTTACCTCGCGTTGCTGGCGCCAACCGGGGATTCCGGCTGGAGCTTCAGGTAGAAGTAGAACAGCACCAGCGTGATGACGATCAGCAACGCGGCGCCGGCGCTGGCCAGGCCCCAATTGAGGAACGACTGCACCTGCTGGATGATGAACTCCGGCAGCATCATGTTCTGCGCCCCACCCAGCAGCGCCGGGGTGACGTAGTAACCGAGCGACATCACGAACACCATCAGGCCGCCGGAGAACAGCCCCGGCCGGCACAGCGGCAGGAACACCCGGAAGAAGTTGGTCCACGGACTGGCGCCGCAGATGGAACCGGCCTGCAGGATCATCGGGTCGATGGCCTGCATGGTCGCCTGCAGCGGCAGCACGATGAACGGGATCATGATGTAGCTCATGCCGATCACCACGCCGGTGAGGTTATGCACCATCTCCAGCGGCTGGTCGATGATGCCCATGGCCATCAGCGCCTTGTTGATCACTCCGGAGGCTTGCAGCAACACCAGCCAGGAGTAGGTACGCGCCAGGAGACTGGTCCACATCGACAGCAGCACGATGTTCAGGATCCAGCGACCCCAGCCACGTGGCACCAGCGTGATCGCCCAGGCCAGCGGGAAACCCAGCAGCAGGCTGAACAGCGTTACCAGGCCGGCCACCGAGAAGGTGTTGAGCAAGACCCGGGCATACGCCGAGTTGGCGAACAGCTGCTCGTAGTTGCTTAAGCCCGGGGTCGGTTCCAGCACACCGCGCAGCAGCAAACCGATCAATGGCCCGAGGAAGAACAGGCCGAGGAACAGCAGGGCGGGGATCAGGTTGCTCGATCCGCGCCAGCGTTGCGCCAGGGTCGGGGTTTGGGTCATCGCAGCCGCCTTGCCGGCAGCGCCGGTGGCGCTCCCGACGGGCGTGGATGGACGGGACGCGGTTGCCGTCATTTTCATTTGACCAGCCATTCGTTCCACCGTGTGGCGATAGCAGGACCGTTCTTGGCCCAGTACGCGAAATCAAGCGTGATTTGGTCCTTGGCGTAGGCCGTCGGCAGGTTTGGCGCCAGCTCCGAGTCCAGGCGCGCCACGCTGTCGACGTTGACCGGGGCGTAGGCGGTCAGATTGGAGAAGTCGGCCTGGCCTTTGGCGCTGCTGGCATTGGCCAGGAACTTCATCGCCGCGTCCTTGTTTTTCGAACCCTTGGGAATGACCAGGATGTCGGCCATCACCAGGTTCTGCTTCCAGCTTACGCCCACCGGAGCGCCGTCTTCCTGCAGGGCATGGATCCGGCCGTTCCAGAACTGGCCCATGCTCGCTTCACCGGAGGCCAGCAGCTGCTGCGACTGGGCGCCGCCGCCCCACCAGACGATGTCTTTCTTGATGGTGTCGAGTTTCTTGAAGGCGCGGTCCAGGTCCAGCGGGTAGAGCTTGTCGGCGCTCACGCCATCGGCCAGCAGCGCCAGTTCCAGCACGCCGGGGCTTGGCCATTTATAGAGGGCGCGTTTACCGGGGTAGGTCTTGGTGTCGAACAGCGCGGACCAGTCCTGGGGTTTGTTGGCACCGAGCTTGCCTTCGTTGTAGCCGAGGACGAAGGAGAAGAAGAACGAGCCGACGCCGTGATCGGAGACGAAGCGCGGGTCGATCTTGTCGCGCTCGATGACCTTGAAGTCGAGGGGTTCGAGCAGGCCTTCGGAGGCGGCGCGCAAGGCGAAGTCGGCCTCGACGTCGACCACGTCCCACTGCACGTTGCCGCTTTCGACCATGGCCTTGAGCTTGCCGTAGTCGGTGGGGCCATCCTGGACCACGGTGATGCCGCTGGCCTTGCTGAACGGATCGGCCCAGGCCTGCTTCTGCGCATCCTGGGTGCTACCGCCCCAGCTGACGAAGTTGACGCTTTCAGCCGCCAGGGCCACATGACTGACCGTGGCCAATAAGCCGGCGAACAGTACTGCGGATGCACGTTTGTTCAACACCATTTTCACGCCCTCATTTGTTGTGTTTTTGAGCGGGCTTGGTAATGCCCGCCTATCGGGAGCAGTAGGTCCATCTGGCCTTGAAAGGCGACCGTGCCAAGGGCTGTTGTGGGTGCTTTCCCTGTCGGGTGCGCTTGGCTAAATCGTCCGGTCTATGGAATATCATATTATGGTATTCCAAACTTTGTGCAAGCACTTTGCCTTACCGGCTATCAGCCAAAAATGCTTTTTTTATTGCCGGTGGAGGACTTGTAGGAGCCAGGCTTGCCGGCGAAGGCGATCTTGCGGACGCCTTCGCCGGCAAGCCTGGCTCCTACAAAAAGCGGTGGGTCACTGGGGGAACGGAATGCTCTCCACCACTTCCAGGTCATAACCGGTCAACCCCGCGTATTTCAGCGGCGGCCCGAGATGCCGCAGCTTGCCGACGCCAAGGTTCTGCAGGATCTGTGCCCCGGTGCCGACTTCCGAATAGATCCGCGACTGCGAACGGCTGAACTGCCGGGGTGCCTGGGTCAACTGCGGCACCCGCTCCAGCAACGCTTGCGAGGATTCGTGGTTGGCCAGCACCACCACCACGCCGCGACCTTCGTCAGCCACGCGCTGCAACGCCGCCCACAGCGTCCAGTTGGAAGGGCCGCTGTATTCGGCACCGACCAGGTCGCGCAACGGGTCGATGACGTGCACGCGCACCAGCGTCGCTTCATCGCGGCGCAGGTCACCCATGACCATTGCCATGTGGACACCGCCTTCGATGCGATCCTCAAAGGTGATCAGACGAAAGGTGCCATGCACCGTCGGCAGCTCGCGCTCGCCGATGCGCACCACCGTGTGCTCGGTACTCAAGCGATAGTGGATCAGGTCGGCGATGGTGCCGATCTTGATCCCGTGTTTGCGCGCGAACACTTCCAGGTCCGGGCGGCGCGCCATGGTGCCGTCATCGTTCATCACTTCGACGATCACCGAGGCCGGGGTAAAGCCGGCCAGGCGCGCCAGGTCGCAACCGGCTTCGGTATGACCGGCACGGGTCAATACGCCGCCCTCACGGGCGCGCAAGGGAAAAATGTGACCGGGCTGCACGATATCGGCGGCACTCGCGCCGTGGGCGACGGCGGCGGCCACGGTGCGCGCGCGGTCGGCGGCGGAGATGCCGGTGGTCACGCCAACAGCCGCTTCGATCGACACCGTGAACGCGGTGCTGAACACGCTGCCATTGCTCGGCACCATCTGCTCAAGGCCCAGGCGCTGGCAATGCTCGTCGGTCAGGGTCAGGCAGATCAGGCCGCGCGCCTCACGGGCCATGAAGCTGATGGCTTCGGCGCTGCAGCGGTCGGCGGCCAACAACAGGTCGCCTTCGTTTTCCCGGTCCTCGTCGTCGACCAGGAGCACCATCTTGCCTTGGCGGTAGTCTTCGATGATTTCTTCGATGCTGTTGAAGGCCATGTCGGGATTCTCGGTGTTTGATGGAGGTATAATGTGGTATACCATAATACAAAACAAGCACAGAGGTCACTATGAAGGCGTACTGGATTGCTCACGTGGATATCACCGACCCCGATCAATACAGCCAATACACCCAGCGGGCACCGCAGGCCTTTGCCCGATACGGTGGTCGGATACTGGCGCGCGGTGGGCGCAGCGAAGCGATGGAAGGGCGGCCGACGCCGCAACGCAGCGTGGTGATCGAGTTCGATTCCTACGAGCAGGCGCTGGCCTGTTATCGGTCAGAGCTGTATCAGGAGGCCAAAGGGCATCGCGAGGGTGTGGCGAGCGCTGAAGTGATCATCGTCGAAGGTGTGGCCCCGCTCTAAAGGACACTATTGCCCCCTGTGGGAGCGAGCCTGCTCGCGATGGCGGCGTATCAATCAACTCAAGTGTCGACTGACACTCCCTCATCGCGAGCAGGCTCGCTCCCACAGGAGATGGCTGCACCCAGAGATTATGCGGTGATGATTGATGTGAATCGTCAGCGGATGAAGTGGATCTTGCCGCTGTCGTCGTTGCCGATGTAGATACCGTAGACCCCGGCCTGCCGCTCCTCGATGTAGCGTTCGAGGATCTGCCGGATCGCCGGGTAGTAGATGCTGTCCCAGGGAATGTCCTCGGGCGCGAAGAATTTGTAGTCGAGGGTTTCCGGTCCGTACTGCCCGGTGATCTCCAGGGCGATGGCGCGGAAGATGATGTACACCTCGCTAATCTTCGGCACGCTGAAGATCGAGTAGGGCGAGAGGATTTCGGCGCGCACGCCGCTCTCTTCCCAGACTTCGCGCAACGCCGCCTGCTCGGTGGTTTCGCCAGCTTCCATGAAGCCTGCGGGCAAGGTCCAGGTGCCGGGGCGCGGCGGGATGGCGCGTTGGCACAGCAGGTACTTGCCGTCCTGCTCGATGATGCAACCGGCGATGATTTTAGGATTGATGTAGTGGATGTAGCCGCAGCCGCGGCACATCAGGCGCTCGTGCGTATCGCCCGGTGGCAGCTGTGACTTGAGGTCATTGCTGCCGCATTTTGGACAATAGCTCGGGCTGAACATGATCAACGTCCTATGCGCGGTTCTTTGAGGGCGATGGGCTGGGTGATCTCGGGGATCGCCCCGGTCTCTTCCTGCTTGCGCTTGAGGTAATCGAGGGCGACGGTGGCGGCGGCGCGGACGTGGTCGACGCAAGCCTGATGAGCGGCCAGCGGATCACCGCTCTTGATCGCTTCGACCATGCGTTCCATTTCCTGGTTGCTGGCACCGCGACGGTTCTGCTGGGACACGGAAGTTGCGCGCAGGTAGCTGATGCGCGCCTGCAGCTGACGCAGCTGGGTTGCGGCGACATGGTTGCCGGAGCCTTCGAGCAGCACGTCGTAGAAACCCTGCACGGAATCGATGACCTGTTGCAGTTCACCTTCCTTCAAGGCCTGGCGGTTTTCTTCCAGGGCCTTTTCCAAGGCCTTGATGTCCTTGGCCTTGGCCCGCAGGGTGAACAGCTGGACGATCAGGCCTTCGAGGACGCAACGCAGCTCATAGATATCGACGGCATCGGCCAGGGTGATGATCGCGACCCGTGGGCCCTTGGCATCGGCGAATTCCACCAGGCCTTCGGATTCCAGGTGACGCAAGGCTTCGCGCACCGAGGTGCGGCTCACGCCCAGGCGATCGCACAGATCGCGTTCGACCAGTCGATCTCCCGGCAGAAGCTGGAAGTTCATGATGGCGCTTCGCAGTTTATCCAGCACGATTTCGCGCAGGGTAACGGGGTTGCGATTGACCTTGAAGCTGTCGTCGAGTGGCAGGCGTTTCATGGGGTCCGCTCTGAATGTGGCTGTCCATGCAAAAAGAGCACTTCGATTGCAATAATCCTGGTGCTCGTTCAGTCAGATAGCCAAGGGTTAACTGGAGGCCTCGGCATCGGCTTCGGCGAACGCTTCACGGGCGAGCCGGAAGCTGTCTACGGCCGCGGGAACCCCGCAATAAATACCGACCTGAAGCAGAATTTCGCGTATTTGTTCACGACTCAGTCCGTTACGCAAGGCACCACGCACGTGCAACTTGAGTTCGTGAGGCCGATTGAGGGCCGAAATCATCGCCAAGTTTATCATGCTGCGCTCTTTAAGCGACAAACCCTCACGGCCCCAGACGTGGCCCCAGCAGTACTCGGTGACCATCTCCTGCAGGGGACGGGTGAAGTCGTCGGCGTTCTCGATGGAGCGGTTCACATAAGCTTCGCCTAGCACCTGGGTGCGGATTTTCAGGCCTTTTTCGTATTTCTCGTTGCTCATTTCAATGATCTCCCACACCCTCTGTAGGAGCTGCCGAAGGCTGCGATCTTTTGATCTTAAAAACGAAAATCAAAAGATCGCAGCCTGCGGCAGCTCCTACAGGTATTGATTCACAGTCCGCCCATCAGGGTGTATTTGAGTTCCAGGTAATCCTCGATGCCGTACTTGGAGCCTTCACGGCCCAGGCCTGAGGATTTGATCCCGCCAAAAGGTGCGACTTCGGTGGAAATCAGCCCTTCGTTGATCCCGACCATGCCGTACTCCAGCGCCTCGCTCATGCGCCAGGCGCGGCCCAGGTCGCGGGTGTAGCAGTAGGCGGCGAGGCCGAATTCGGTATCGTTGGCCATGTGCACGGCCTGCGCTTCACTGTCGAAACGGAACACCGCGGCGAGCGGGCCGAAGGTTTCTTCCCGGGCGACTTTCATCTGCGTGGTGATGCCGGCCAAGACCGTTGGCTGGAAGAAGCCGTGGCCCAGCGCATGACGTTCGCCGCCGCACAGCAAGCGGGCGCCTTGCGCCAGTGCGTCCTGCACATGGTCTTCAACCTTGGCCACGGCGCGCTCGTTGATCAGCGGACCCTGGGTGACACCGTCAGCGAAACCGCTGCCGACCTTGAGTTGCGACACCCGTTCGGCCAGGCGCGCGACAAAGGTGTCGTGAATGCCGTCCTGCACCAGGAAGCGATTGACGCAGACGCAGGTCTGGCCGGCATTGCGAAACTTGGCAATCAGCGCGCCTTCCACCGCACGCTCAAGGTCGGCGTCGTCGAAGACAATGAACGGCGCGTTACCGCCCAGTTCCAGCGAAACTTTCTTCAGCGTCGGCGCGCACTGCGCCATCAGCAACTTGCCGATGGCCGTGGAACCGGTGAACGACAATTTGCGCACCAATGGGCTTGCGGTCAGTTCGGCGCCGATGGCGATGGCATCGCCGGTGATCACGTTGAAAATACCCGCAGGCATGCCGGCCTGTTCGGCCAACGCCGCCATGGCCAGTGCCGAGAAGGGCGTCTCCGGTGCCGGCTTGACGATGCACGGGCAACCGGCGGCCAGCGCCGGGCCGGCCTTGCGAGTGATCATCGCCGCCGGGAAGTTCCAGGGGGTGATCGCCGCGACGACACCGATCGGCTCCTTGCTGACGACAATCCGCGCATCGCCCTTGTGGCTGGGAATGGTGTCGCCGTAGATGCGTTTGGCTTCTTCGGCGAACCACTCGATGAAGCTGGCGGCGTAGAGGATTTCACCCTTGGCTTCGGCCAACGGTTTGCCTTGTTCGAGGGTCAGGATTTCGGCGAGGGCATCGGCATTTTCCAGCATCAGCGCGTGCCAGCGCTTGAGGGTGTTGCTGCGCTCTTTGGCGGTCAGCGCGCGCCAGGCCGGCCACGCGTTGTTGGCGGCGACGATGGCCTGCCGGGCGTGCTCGGCACCAAGGTTCGGCACGCTACCGATGCGTTCACCGGTGGCCGGGTTGAAGATGTCCTGTCGGGCACCGTCGGGCGCATCCAGCCATTGGCCGTTGATGTACGCCTGCTGGCGGAACAGTTGCGAGGCTGCTGGGCTCATGCCGGCTCCTGGAGAATAAGGTGATTACCTGTAGGAGCCGGCTTGCCGGCGAAGGCGTCCGCAAGTACGCCTTCGCCGGCAAGCCGGGCTCCTACAGAGGCTGGTGAAGCCATCAGGCCAGGGCGGGCAGGGGGCCCAGCTTGCCTTTGTGGTAGATCATCGGCGTCACCGGTTGCTCGGGCAGGATCAGGTTCTTCACCGCGCCGACGATGATGGCGTGGTCGCCGCCATCGTATTCACGCCACAGTTCGCACTCGATGATCGCCGTGGCTTTTCGCAGCAACGGGTTACCCCGTTCGCTCAAGTGCCAATCGATGCCGTTGGCCTTGTCCTTGCCCTTGCCGGCGAACGCATAGGCTTCGGCGGTCTGGTCGGCGGACAGCAGGTGAATCGCGAACTGCTTGCTGTCGCGCAGCACCGGGTAAGTGTCCGAGGCGTAGTTGGGGCAGAACAGCACCAGTGCCGGATCAATCGACAGCGCACTGAAGGCGCTGGCGGTAATGCCGACGATGCCACCGTCCGGGTCCAGGGTGGTGACCACCGTGACCCCGGAAGGGAACGAGCTCATGACGTCTTTGTAAATGCCGGGTTCGATCATTTCTCAGGACTCCTAGCGCATCACGAACGGATCAGGCATCGGTGCCTGGGAAAGATTGATCCACACCGTTTTCAGCTCGGTGTAGGCCAGCACGGAATCGATGCCGCTTTCGCGTCCATAGCCACTGTTCTTGAAGCCGCCGATCGGCGCCATGGCCGAAACGGCACGGTAGGTGTTGACCCAGATGATCCCCGAGCGCACGTCCCGGGCCAGGCGATGGGCACGGCCCAGGTCGCGGGTCCAGATGCCGGCGGCGAGGCCGAACTGCGAGTCGTTGGCGATCGCCAGGGCTTCGGCTTCGTCCTTGAAACGGATGACAGAGGCCACCGGGCCGAACACTTCTTCCTGCATGATCTTCATCGAGTTGCGGTCGCACTCGAACAGGGTCGGCTCATAGAACCAGCCTTCGCCCAGATTCTCTGGACGCTTGCCACCCAGACGCAAACGCGCACCTTCGGCAATGGCATCCGACACCAGCCCCTCTACAACAGCAAGCTGCTGCGCGGTGGCCATCGGGCCCATTTCGCTGCTGTCTTCCTGCGGGTTGCCGATGCGGATGCGCTGGGCGCGTTCCACCAGGCGGGCGACGAATTCGTCGTAGATTTCGTCCTGCACCAGCAGGCGCGAACCCGACACACAGCTTTGCCCGGACGCCGCATAGATCCCGGCGATGGCACCGTTGATCGCGCTGTCGAGGTCGGCGTCGGCGAAAATGATGTTCGGCGATTTGCCACCCAGTTCCAGCGACAGCTTGGCGAAGTTCTCTGCGCTGCTGCGCACCACATGCCGCGCCGTGGCCGCGCCGCCGGTGAAGGCGATCTTGCGCACCAGCGGATGGCGGGTCAGGGCGGCGCCGGTGCTTGGGCCGTAACCGGTGACGACGTTGACCACCCCCGGTGGAATCCCGGCTTCCAGCGCCAGGCGCGCCAGCTCGAGAATGGTCGCCGAGGCGTGCTCGGACGGCTTGATCACGATGGTGTTGCCTGCCGCCAGCGCCGGCGCCAGCTTGATCGCGGTCAGGTACAGCGGACTGTTCCATGGAATGATCGCGGCGACCACGCCCATGGCTTCGTGCACGGTGTAGGCAAACAGATCCGGTTTGTCCAGCGGCAGGGTGCCGCCTTCGAGCTTGTCCGCAAGGCCCGCGGTGTAATGGAAAAACTCTGGCAGGTAGCCGACCTGGCCGCGGGTCTCGCGGATCAGCTTGCCGTTGTCGCGGCTTTCCAGCTGCGCCAGTTGTTCCTTGTTTTCGGCGATCAGGTCACCCAGGCGCCGCAGCAACTTGCCCCGGGCGGTGGCGGTCAGGCCGCGCCAGGCCGGGCTGTCGAAGGCAGTCTGCGCAGCCTGTACGGCGCGTTCGACGTCGGCTTCGTCGGCATCGGGCAGTTCGGCCCACGGTTCGGCCAGGGCCGGGTTGAGGCTTTCAAAAGTCTTGCCGGAGAGGGCATCGACCCATTCACCGCCGATGCACATCTGGAAGCGTGCGAGAGTCATGCAACGATCCCCTTGATCTGGTTTTGTCGGGTGTGCGCCGTGTCGAGAAACTCCAGCAACAGCTGGTTGACCAGGCGCGGCGATTCTACGGGCATCATATGCCGCTGCTCGGCGAGTACGGCAACCTGCGCACCGGGAATGCGCTGGGCCAGTTGCTCGGCCATTTCCGGGGTCGACCCCGGGTCGAGTTCACCGGTAGCGACCAGCGTCGGCACCTGGATGCTGGCCAGGTCATCGGCGCGGTACATGTCCTGGGTGGCGAACAGTTCATAAGTGGTCAGGTAACCCTGCGGATCATTCTGCGCGAGGGTCTGGCGCAATGCGGCGATCTGCGCCGGATTGGCCGCCTGGTACTCGCGGCTGAACCAGCGCGACAGTGCGGCTTCGGCGTTGGCATCCGGCCCGTGTTCGGCGGCCTGGGCCGTGCGGGCGATGACACCGGCGCGTTGCTCGGCGGTGCGATTGAACACACTGTTGAGCACCACCAGGCTTTGCAGGCGCTGCGGGTAATGCAGGGCAAAAGCCCGCGCCACCAGCCCACCCATGGAAAAACCGATCACAGCAGCCTTGGGCAATTGCAGATGATCGAGCAGCTCCAGCAGTTGATCGGCATAGCCGAGCAGCGGCGTGCCGCTTTGCGGGCGCGGGCTGGCGCCATGACCGAGCATGTCGTAGGCAATGACGCGGTATTTCGTGGCCAGGCCAACGATCTGGCCGCCCCACATTTCTTTGTTCAGGCCCACGCCGTGGATCAAGACCACGGGCTGGCCTTGGCCGGTCGCCAGGTAACTGGTGCCAGCCGGGGTGCGTTCAGCGGTGAGCCGAATCATGGAGCGCTCCTGCATACCTTTTTGTTTTAGTGACCGACCGGCTTACTGGGCTTTTTCGGCTGCCAGTTCTTCCAGGTCGATGTAGCGATTGCCGATGCGTGGGTGCAGGCGGCCGCCATCGGCGCAACCCAGGACCACGACGATTTCGTCGGCGCGCGGGGCGTCTTCGATCTGCATTTCCAGGGTGATGTAGTGCGAACGCAGGCCTTCATCGTCCTTGTGCATCATGGGGATCTGGATCGAAGTGCCCGGGCCGCCGCGCTTGTTGGTGAAGCTCAGGTAGCTCTTGGCTTTCACCGCTTCGCGGTAGTGGTTGCCGAAGCGCAGGGTGTGGATCACCGCGGAGGCGTGTTCGATTTCACCGTCGGCACCGACCACGGCGGCCTTGCCATACGCTTCGATCTTCTCGGCACCACCGATGATGCCCACCAGGCGCTCGACCATCAGGGCGCCGAGGTCGGAGCAGTTGGCGCGGATCTGCGGCTTGAGGTCTTCAACGAAACCGTTGCCCAGCCAGGGGTTCTTCATCACCACGGCCAGGCCGACCATGGTTACGGGCTTGTCGGTGGCCTTGCCGCCTTCAATGAAGGTTTCTTCGACATAGCTGACGATCTTGCGGATTTCGAAACTCATGAGCTGCTCCGTATCAGGGTGAAAGGTGTCTGTGCGTATGATGGTATACCATAATACCGGATGCGCAATAGCCGAATAGGAGTTTCTGGTCGGATGGTGATAAAAACTGTAGGAGCGAGGCTTGCCCGCGAAGGCGGCCTGACAGCCGACCCATGCTTTGTTGACTGCGTACATATCCATTGCTGCGGTAACGGCCACCTATGGTTTCGCTCTTATGTATGGACTCGCCCCCACTGGCCACCTGTTTTTCAAACACTGCTACCCGGTTGCATCTATGTATAAGGCCTGTTCGAGGAAGCCCTGTCTGCGGCTTCTGGCCGACATTGGTTGAGCTCGCGGTATGCCGATTACATGCAGGCCTCGAAGGCCGGTAAGAGCGCAGGCATCGATCCGCGACGGTCTGACCTGGGGTCAATGTTTTCTAGCAGGGGCTGAAGCGCCGTGGCGCCCCGGTGGCAGAACGCTTATGTTCAGTGACTTGGCGCAGCTGGCCGGCCATGGGCCGGTTGGCTGCGGTAAGTCTGCTCATTTTGTAGCAGCACCCAAACGATTCGCAGGTTGCGGTTCGCCAAGCGTATCGCCGCTTCCTTGCGCCCCAGCCGGGCCTGCCACCGTTGCAAGCGACGATCGTCGGGCAGCTCCGAATCCGCGCGCAAATGCCTCAATACCGCGTGAGCGCCTTGAACCATCAGGCTGCGCACATAGCTGTCGCCGCGTTTGCTTATCCGGCCCAGGCGAATTTTCTGCCCACTGCTTTTCTGCTCAGGCACCATGCCGAAGTAGGCGGCGAACTGGCGTGCATTGGCGAAGCGCTCAGGGTCGGTCTGCTTGGCCAAAAGCGCAGTGGCGATGATCGGGCCGATCCCGCGCACGGTCATCAGCCGTCGGGCCGTTTTGTCCTCGTTCGCGGCCTTCTCCAGGCGACCGGTCAGGACGTTGACCCGTTCGCCCAGTTGGCGCCACTCACCCAGCAGCTCGTCGATCAGTTCACGCAACATCTCCGGCAACGGTTGAGTGGCATCTTCCAGCACCCGAGGCAGGGTCTGGTTGATCGCCGCATCACCCTGTGCCAGGACAACGCCATGCTCCATCAGCAAACCGCGCATCTGGTTACTCATGGCTGTGCGCCGACGGACATAACCCTGGCGGGCCCGGTGCAAGGCCTGCATGGCCAGTGCGGTGGCGCTTTTGATGGGGACCGCGGCAATTTTGCTGTCGCGCCCGGCACGCAATATGGCCAGTGCATCATTTCGATCATTTTTGGCGCCGCTGCGGTGCTGGGCCACAAGCTGTGCCGGAAGAATCCGCGCCAGATTGCCCTGGGCCTGTAGTTGGCGCGCCCATGCTTGAGCGCCTGGACCTGTTTCCACGAGCACTACTATGCTTGGCGGCAGTTGGCGCAGAAAGGCATGAAAGGCTTCACGCGACTTGATGCGTTCTTCGTAAAGCACTTGGCCAAGAGCGTCTTCGCCTGCCACCTGAAAGACCTGCTTGGCCAAATCGACCGCCACTGTCGTGCAGGCCGACAGATCGCTGGAAGACAAAGACTGTTTAACCGTCGTATGCTTTTTCATGGATTCGCCCTCGCTGTCGGTGGCTTCTTAGACTGCCCCCGTGGCGCATTGACGCCTCGGCGCGGGCGAGTCCATCCAATTACAGCGACTCACTTTTTCAAACGCCAAAAAGTAAGCAAAAGGCTTTGCCCCACCACTCGGTGCCTCGCTTAGGCTCGGCATGCCCTCACTCCGGCATTGCTCCGTGGGTCGCCGCGATGGGCCATCCCTGGCCCAGCGCGGCTAAACCGGCGTCCTGCCGGTTTCCCCACTGCGCAATGCCTGCGTTCGGCCATCGTGGTTAACGGGGCACCCAGATCAAAAACAAAAGCGAGGCGGCCTTAAAGCCGACCTGATCTTTTCCAGACACCCCTCAAATCCCCTGTAGGAGCCAGGCTTGCCGGCGAACCAGGCGCCGCGGTGTATCTGTTGTACCGCGTTATCGTTCTTCGCCGGCAAGCCTGGCTCCTACAGGGAATTGCGTACGGCTCCCGATCAGGTCGGCTTTAAGGCCGCCTCGCTTTTGCGTTTGATCTTGATCTGGCTTTTGATTTTCTTGCCCCATCGAGAGGCCGAGTGGAGGTTCTGCGCAGTGGGTAAACCGGCAAGGATGCCGGTTTAGCCGCGCTGGGCCATGGATGGCCCATCGCGGCGACCCACGGAGCAGGACCGGAGCGAGGGTATGCCGAGCCTTAGCGAGGCACCGAACGCCAGGGGCAAGAGCCCTTGGTTACTTGGGGCTCTTCCAAGTGACTCGCTGTAATTGGATGGACTCGCCCGCGCCGAGGCGTCAATGCGCCACGGGGGCAGTCTAAGAAGCCACCGACAGCGAGGGCGAATCCATGAAAAAGCATACGACGGTTAAACAGTCTTTGTCTTCCAGCGATCTGTCGGCCTGCACGACAGTGGCGGTCGATTTGGCCAAGCAGGTCTTTCAGGTGGCAGGCGAAGACGCCCTTGGCCAGGTGCTTTACGAAGAACGTATCAAGTCGCGTGAAGCCTTTCACGCCTTTCTGCGCCAACTGCCGCCAAGCGTAGTAGTGCTGGTGGAAACAGGTCCAGGCGCTCAAGCATGGGCGCGCCAGCTACAGGCTCAGGGCAATCTGGCGCGGATTCTTCCGGCACAGCTGGTGGCCCAGCACCGCAGCGGCGCCAAAAATGATCGAAATGATGCACTGGCCATATTGCGTGCGGGACGGGACAGCAAAATTGCCGCGGTCCCCATCAAAAGCGCCACCGCGCTGGCCATGCAGGCCTTGCACCGGGCCCGCCAGGGTTATGTCCGTCGGCGCACAGCCATGAGTAACCAGATGCGCGGTTTGCTGATGGAGCATGGCGTTGTCCTGGCTCAGGGTGATGCGGCGATCAACCAGACCCTGCCTCGGGTGCTCGAAGACGCCACCCAACCGTTGCCGGAGATGTTGCGTGAACTGATCGACGAGCTGCTGGGCGAATGGCGCCAACTGGGCGAACGGGTCAACGTCCTGACCGGTCGCCTGGAGAAGGCCGCGAACGAGGACAAAACGGCCCGGCGGCTGATGACCGTGCGCGGGATCGGCCCGATCATCGCCACTGCGCTTTTGGCCAAGCAGACCGACCCTGAGCGCTTCGCCAATGCACGCCAGTTCGCCGCCTACTTCGGCATGGTGCCTGAGCAGAAAAGCAGTGGGCAGAAAATTCGCCTGGGCCGGATAAGCAAACGCGGCGACAGCTATGTGCGCAGCCTGATGGTTCAAGGCGCTCACGCGGTATTGAGGCATTTGCGCGCGGATTCGGAGCTGCCCGACGATCGTCGCTTGCAACGGTGGCAGGCCCGGCTGGGGCGCAAGGAAGCGGCGATACGCTTGGCGAACCGCAACCTGCGAATCGTTTGGGTGCTGCTACAAAATGAGCAGACTTACCGCAGCCAACCGGCCCATGGCCGGCCAGCTGCGCCAAGTCACTGAACATAAGCGTTCTGCCACCGGGGCGCCACGGCGCTTCAGCCCCTGCTAGAAAACATTGACCCCAGGTCAGACCGTCGCGGATCGATGCCTGCGCTCTTACCGGCCTTCGAGGCCTGCATGTAATCGGCATACCGCGAGCTCAACCAATGTCGGCCAGAAGCCGCAGACAGGGCTTCCTCGAACAGGCCTTATACATAGATGCAACCGGGTAGCAGTGTTTGAAAAACAGGTGGCCAGTGGGGGCGAGTCCATACATAAGAGCGAAACCATAAGCAGCCGTTACCGCAGGAACGGATATGTACTCCTGAAAGACAATCATCGAATGTCAGGACGCCTTCGCCGGCAAGCCGGGCTCCTACAGTAGATCGGGTACAGCCGCGAGCAATTGGTCGGCTGCCAGCCCCTATCGCTGGGCCTCAAAGATGATCCGCATCGATCACCGCCTTGGCGAACGCCTGCGGGTCTTCCTGCGGCAGGTTGTGGCCGATACCGCCGCTGATCAGGCGGAATTCGTATTTGCCGGTAAAGCGCTTGGCGTAATCCTCGGGGGCCGGGTGTGGCGCGCCGTTGGCATCGCCCTCCATCGTGATGGTCGGCACGCTGATGGAAGGCGCGGTGGCCAGTTTCTGCTCCAGCGCTTCGTATCGGCTCTCGCCCTGAACCAGGCCCAGGCGCCAGCGATAGTTGAACACGGTGATGTCGACATGGTCGGGGTTTTCCAGCGCCTTGGCGCTGCGGTCGAAGGTGGCGTCGTCGAAGGCCCATTTTGGCGAGGCCGTTTGCCAGATCAGCTTGGCGAAGTCATGGGTGTTTTTCTCGTAGCCGGCGCGGCCGCGGTCGGTGGCGAAGTAGAACTGGTACCACCACTGCAGCTCGGCCTTGGGCGGCAGCGGGTTCTTGCCGGCGGCCTGGTTGCCGATCAGGTAGCCACTGACCGAGACCAGTGCCTTGACCCGTTCTGGCCATAGCGCCGAAACGATGCCGGCGGAACGTGCGCCCCAATCATAGCCACCGAGCACGGCTTGCTTGATCTTCAGGGCGTCCATGAAGTCGATGACGTCGCTGGCCAGCGCGGCCGGCTGGCCATTGCGCAGGGTTTTGTCGGAGAGGAAATGCGTGTCGCCGTAGCCTCGCGCATAGGGCATCAACACGCGATAACCCTTGGCCGCCAACAAGGGCGCGACCTCGTCATAGCTGTGGATGTCGTACGGCCAGCCGTGCAGCAGGATCACCACCGGTCCGTCGGCCGGGCCCGTTTCGGCGTATGCCACGTTCAGCAGGCCGGCGTTGACATGCTTGAGCGGACCGAACGGCGAAGTGGCCGCCTGCGTGGCACCCGCCGCTGTCGCGCCAGGCTGCGCGGTCGCGGACGTTTGCCCGTGGGCGGCACCCAGCACGCCGAACAGACTCAGCGCGAGGATCGAAGCGCTGATCAGACTGCGACGGGGTTTACCGGTGTTGTCGTTCTGCTGTGCCATCTTCATGGTGATGCTCCTTTGCAAGCCGCTGGCCAGGGGATCCGGCCGATCCCCTTCAAACCCTGCCTGCATTTGAGCGCGGTGACGTATCTGGCCTGTGTCCAAAGAGCGGGACCGGTGCAAGCACCTGTATCCCGCCGTTGTCCAGATACACAGTGATACACAGCGTCGGATCAGGCCTGCGCTGCACTCACCTGGCCGCTGGCCGTGGACTTCCTGCGCACCGATTGATACAGCAGGCTGGACACCATGAAGCCAATGATCGCCAACCCGCTCATCAGGCTGAATACATAGTTATAGCCCTGCTGGCCGGGGAAGTGGTCGAGGATGGCGCCATAGATCACGTAGGCGAACATGCCCGGTGCATAGCCGATCAGGCAGCCGATGCCGAAGGCCGAGCCGGTGATGTGCGGGGGAATGCCGACTTCACCCATGGGCGCCCAGAACACGCCGCGCATGGAGAACACGATCAGCGCAAAGGACAGGGTGGCGGCCATGCCGGCATAGATGAAGCTCGGGCTCTTGGGAATCAGCAGGATGACGCCCATCAGCGGCAGCAATGCGAGGAACGCCCACTTGAGGTAGCGGCTGGTGCTCTTGAACTGCTTGTCGGCGATGAAACCGCCGGCAGGGCCGCCGAGGATCTTGAGGAAGTACTGGTTGATGATGCCGTAGGCGCCCACCAGTGCCACGGGCAGGCCGTACATTTCCTTGAGGTAGGGAATGAAATAGGTCAGGCCGCAGTAGACGATGTAGACCATGAACACATTGAGGCTGACCAGCCAGATGCCCGGCACCTTGATCGCTTCGAACAGGTTGGCCAGGCCATTCCCGGGCTTGGCGGTCGTCTGTGTGCCACCGCTCTTGAGCAGGAACCAGGTCAGGGTCCCGGCGAGGATGTCGATCACCGAGTAGAACAGGATCGCCGATTTCAGGCCGGCTTCGCCCGAACCCATGGCGACGAACACGCCCAGCGCGCAGAAGGCCACCAGGGTATCGACGACGCCACGTCCGCCTTCCAGCAGGCCGAACAGCCGGCCCTGTTCCTGATCGTCGCCCAGGTTGCGGATGGCCTTGAGCAGCGAGGGCCAGAAGATGCAGTCGGCACACACCGCCAGCAGGCTGAACACGATCAACAAGTTGCTGAAGGGCGGAAAGGTGGCCAGGTACAGCCCCAGGCTGCCGGTTCCGATCAGGCCGATGGGGATCAGCTTGCGGGTGTCGTAGCGATCGGCGAGCAGGCCGCCGACCACGAACAACGCGGTGGCGATGATTGCGTTGGCGCTCAGCAGCAGGCCGATTTCAGTGTGGCTCAAGCCCATGAATTCTTGCATGGGCACATAGAAGGCGTCCTTGAGGTTGGCCAGCTTGTAGATGGTGCCGCCACCGAGGATGAGTATCAGGAATCTGAGCCATTTGGCCTTGTTTTGCGTTGTCATTATTGTTCTCCGGGCGTATTTGGTTCGTAGCGTCGGGTTCAGGCTTGAGGACTGTGAGCAAGGGTCAGTTCAGCCAGGGTGCGCAACTCGGCCAGCACGCCGCGCACGTAGGCCACCTGGTTGTTCGCCCAGCGGTGTTCGTCGGCCAGCATTTGCTCCAGCGTGAAGCCGTCGGGCAGTGGCGTGTCACTCATTTCCCGATAGGCGATGAAGGGGTCGGCCGCCTCGAGGGTCTGGCGGAACGCCGGGGCCACGTAGTGGTTTTCCTGCTCGAGGATGAAGGCGATCACCTGCGGGCTTGTTTCGCCAAGCATCAACAGCTCGAACAGCAGGCGAGCGCTGGGCAGGTGGTCTTCGGCGCTGCCCTGCAGCACGCCGTAGTGCCCGAAGCCGTTTTGCTCGGGGACCACGCGCACGCCCTTGAGGTGCGCCTGGCGGATGTGCGGCGCCAGGTTACGCAGCGCCTGCAGGGGTTGTTCGCAGGCATTGATCATGTTGCCGAAGTCAAACAGGGCATGCAGGCGAGGGTGGTCGAGGCGGTTCAGCAGTTGCGCGATCTCGTCGCTCTTGAGCTCTTCATGCTGCTCGAAGTCGAAGTACAGGTCGTGCGCGTCTGCCTGCTGTGCGAGGTAGCGCAGGTCGGTTTCGATCAGGTCCATGACCCGCGACAGCGTTCCCTCGTAGCGCGAGTAGACGCGGATGTTGCGCACGCCCAGGGCCAGGGCGATGGCGATCACCTGGTCGACATCTTTTTTTCGCGTGCTGCTGATTTCCAGATGCACATCCAGTCCCAGGGCACGGGCCTTGTCGGCAAACACCTGCAGTTGCGCAGGCGTCATCTGGCTCAGGCTGTTGGCCTCGCCGTCGAGCAAGTGCAGGCTCAGGCCTTGCAGCTCGTGGCGATAGGCGAAGTCGAGGAGGTCGGCGGGGGTGACGCGACCGTGGGTGAGGTTGGTCAGCAGCGGGTAGGCGTGGGCAAACAGGCGCAGTTGCGCCAGTCGTTCGAGCAACTGCCGGGCCAGTGCGTCCGTCAGCACGGGCGCCGTGCCGTCCTCGACCACGTTGTGGCAAAGCAAGGCGTTGAATCGTTCCTGGATCTTATTGTTCATTCGAGTCGTTCCTGGTTCAGACACGGGTCTTGCGACGCAGCCTTTATCGCGCCAGCCAGGAACTCTCGATAGATCCATTATCAGTTAATTGTTAAGACCACTTGCCGTGCTTCAAGTGGTTTGCGTCAGGCACCCCATGGCGTCCAGGGCCCGGGCCAGCGCCTCGACGCGTTCCCGGGCCTGGTGTTCGGGGGTGCCGGCAAAACCGATCAGCAGGGCGGGCGGCTGGACGTGCCCGATGCAGTAGTCGGAGAGGGCGTAGGTGTGAATGTTGTGTCGCGCCAGTTGCTTGGCAATCGCGTCGCCATCGAGCGTGGGGGGTAGCCAGGCGATCAGGTGCATGCCGGCGTCCACCGGGGTGATCCGCAAGAAGCCGCCGAGCTGTTGTTGCAGCTGCTCGACCAGGGCCTGCTGGCGCGCCTGGTACAGTGCGCGCAGGCGGCGGATGTGCCCCAGGAAGTGGCCTTCGACCATGAAGTCCGCCGTCGTCGCCTGCAGCAGGGTGGGCGGGCTGCGATCCATGACCGCGCGCAAGGTGCAGAAGGGCTCGACCAGGGCCTGGGGCAATATCACGTAGCCCAGTCGCAGCGAGGGAAACAGCACTTTGCTGAACGTCCCGACGTAGATCACCCGTGCCATCTGGTCCATGGCATAGAGCGCGGGAAGGAGGCGGCCGCTGTAGCGCAATTCACTGTCGCAATCGTCTTCGATGATCCAGCTCTGCTGGCGTGCCGCCCAATCGATCAGTGCCTGGCGTCGCGCATAACTGAGGGTCACGCCCAGGGGATGCTGGCGCGAGGGCGTAGTGAACACCAGGCGCGCATCCGGGCATTGGGCCAGGCCTTGCTCGACATCGATCCCCTGTTCATCGACAGGCAGCGGCACCACCTGCGCGCCCTGGGCCTGCAGGGCGATGCGCGCCGCGATGTGCCCCGGGTCCTCCATCCACACGCGGTCCTGCGGGTTGAGCAGCAGCATGCCCAGCAGGTTGAAGGCTTGCTGCGCACCGGAAACGATCACCACTTGCCCGGCATCACAGTCGATGCCCCGGGCGTCGAAGACGTACTCGGCAATGGCCGTGCGCAACGCCTGCAAGCCTTGCAGTTCGCCGTAACCGAGCATGGCCTTGGTCGGCTTGAGCAGGTGACGGTTCATCAGGCGCCGCCAGATCGCGTGCGGGAAGGCGTCGTAGGTGCTGTGGCTGGGCAGGAAGGAGGTCGGGGTGGCAGGGTCCCAGTCGGCATAGGACACCCCGCGAAAATGATCGCTGCGCAGCGACAGCATCGACTGGCTCAGGTCGGACAGGCGAGGGGGCTGGCGTGCCTGCCCGTCGTCGACAGCCGTGCGGTGCTCCCATTCGGTGCCGACGTAGGTGCCAGCGCCGGTGCGCGAGGCCAGGAAACCCTCGGCGATCAACTGATCGAAGGCATTGAGGATGGTGATCCGCGACAACGCCAGTTCCTTGCTCAAGGTGCGGGTCGATGGTAAGCGCACGCCGCCCTGGATCCGCCCTCCGAGGATCTGTTTGCGGATCTGCAAATACAGTTGGCGGTACAAGGGGATGGCGCTGGCACGGTCCAGCTCGATGGCCGACAGCAACAAACCTGCGGGGGATTTCATGAAGCACTCGTCTGGACGGTGTGTCGTGGTGTGCAGGGTAGCGAGCGGCACGGGATAAGTCATCTACCGCCATGAACGCCATGGCGAGCACTGTCATGAAATGAAAAGCCATTGTCGTCTGATGAGAAGCGGCTCAACAGGCAGCGTCCTACAGTCCAATCAGCGCAAATCGACGCAACAGCCAATATTGCAGACTGGAGAATAAGAAAAATGGCCAAGGCCGTACGCTTCTACGAAACTGGTGGTCCTGAAGTCCTTCGTTATGAGGATGTCGAAGTCGGCGATCCAGGCCCGGGCCAGGTTCGTCTGCGTCATGTGGCGGTCGGCCTGAACTATGCCGACACCTACTTTCGCAATGGCACCTACCCGATCCCGATGCCCAACGGCATGGGCGTCGAGGCCTCCGGCGTGGTCCAGGCCATCGGCGAAGGGGTGACCAATGTCCAGGTGGGTGACCGCGTCACCTATACCGGTTTCCTCAACACCCTGGGTGCCTACAGCACCGAACGACTGATCGCCGCCGCGCCGCTGATCAAGCTGCCGGAAACCATCAGTTTCGAAGCGGCAGCGGCCATGACCATGCGCGGCCTGACGTCTTCGTACCTGATGCGTCGCATCTACGACTTCAAGGAAGGCGACAGCATCCTGCTGCACGCCGCCGCCGGTGGCGTCGGCCTGATCGTCTCGCAGTGGGCCAAATTGCTCGGCCTGAACGTGATCGGCACGGTCTCGACCGAGGAAAAGGCCGAAATCGCCCGGGCCCACGGTTGCGACCATACGATCAATTACAGCCATGAAGACGTCGCCGCACGCGTTCGTGAATTGACCGACGGTGTCGGCGTCAACGTGGTGTTCGACAGCGTCGGCAAGAACACCTTCATGGGCTCGCTGGATTCGTTGAAACCCCGTGGCCTGATGGTGTGCGTGGGTACCGCCTCCGGACCGATCCCGGCGTTCGACCCGGTGATGCTGGCGATGAAAGGTTCGCTGTTCCTGACCCGTCCGGCCCTGGCCAACTACATCGCCGACCCTGCGGAAAAAGCCGCCCTGGCCGGTGAGTTGTTCGACCACGTCGGCAGCGGCCGGATCAAGATCGAGATCAACCAGCACTACGCCTTGCAGGATGCGGTGCAGGCTCATCGCGATCTTGAGTCGCGCAAGACCACCGGTTCATCGATTTTCGTCATTTAAGGAGCAGCCAGCCATGAAAGTCGAACAATTGACCTGCAGCATCGGCGCCGAACTGATCGGCGTGAACCTCGCCGACGCGGTGCATGATGACGGTCTGTTTGCCGAGATTCGTGCCCAGTTGCTCAAGCACCGGGTGGTGTTCCTGCGCGACCAGGACATCACGCGCGCCGAACACGTGGCCTTTGCCCGGCGCTTCGGCGAGCTGGAGGACCATCCGGTGGCCGGCAGCGATCCGGAGCACCCGGGACTGGTGCGCATCTACAAGAACCCGGACCAGCCGATGGACCGCTACGAAAACGCCTGGCATACCGATGCGACCTGGCGCGATGCACCGCCGATGGGTTGCGTGCTGCGCTGCGTGGAGTGTCCACCGGTGGGCGGCGACACCATGTGGGCCAACATGGTCCAGGCCTATGCGAACTTGCCGGAAGACGTAAAGGTCAAGATCGCCGACCTGCGCGCCCGCCACAGCATCGAAGCGAGCTTCGGTGCCGCCATGCCGATTGAAAAACGCCTGGCACTCAAGGCGATGTACCCGGACGCCGAACACCCGGTGGTGCGCACTCACCCGGAAACCGGCGAGAAGGTGCTGTTCGTCAACGCTTTCACCACCCATTTCAGCAACTACCACACCGCTGAACGGGTGCGCTTCGGCCAGGACGCCAACCCGGGCGCGAGCGAGTTGCTGCGCTACCTGATCAGCCAGGCGTACATCCCCGAGTATCAAGTGCGCTGGCGCTGGAAGCCCAACAGCATCGCCATCTGGGACAACCGCAGCACGCAGCATTACGCCGTCATGGACTACCCGCCGTGCCATCGCAAGATGGAGCGCGCCGGGATCATCGGCGACAAGACCTACTGATCGACCCTCTCTGCATACGCACTCGTAGACACGCCTGCCCGGCTCGAACCCGGGTGGGCGCGACAAACATAAAAATGGAGTAAACCATGCAATTCTTCGACGATTCCCTGCACCCCGAAAACATGGAAAAAGTGGTCATCACCGTGGCCCCGTATGGCCCGGAATGGATGCCTGAAGATTTCCCTGAAGACATCCCGTTGACCATGGACGAGCAAGTCCAGAAAGCGGTCGATTGCTATGAAGCCGGCGCCACGGTCCTGCACCTGCATGTGCGTGAACTGGACGGCAAGGGCTCCAAGCGCCTGTCCAAGTTCAACGAGCTGATCGCCGGTGTACGCGAAGCCGTGCCGGACATGATCATCCAGGTCGGTGGCTCGATTTCCTTCGCCCCGGAAAGCGATGGCGAAGCCGCCAAGTGGCTGTCCGACGATACCCGCCACATGCTGGCCGAGCTGACGCCAAAACCGGACCAGGTCACGGTGGCGATCAACACCACCCAGATGAACATCATGGAGCTGCTGTACCCGGAATACCTGGAAGGCACTTCCCTGGCCAACCCGCTGGTCCAGGCGGCCTACAGCGAAATGACCGTGCCGGCAGGTCCAGCCTGGGTCGCCGAACACCTCAAGCGCCTGATGGACAACGGCATCCAGCCGCACTTCCAGCTGACTGGCATTCATGCCTACGAAACCCTGGAGCGCCTGGTACGCAAGGGCATCTACAAGGGGCCGATGAACCTGACCTGGATCGGCATCGGCGGTGGTTTCGATGGTCCGAACCCGTTCAACTTCTTCAACTTCATCCACCGTGTTCCGGACGGCTGCACCCTGACCTCCGAATCGCTGCTCAAGAACGTTCTGCCGTTCAATACCATGGCGATGTCCATGGGGCTGCACCCGCGTGTTGGCAACGAAGACACTATCATTGATCACAAGGGCGAGCGTTTCGGCTCGGTTGCGCAGATCAAGCAAACCGTACGCATTGCCCACGAACTGGGTCGCGAAATCGCCACTGGCAAAGAAGCCCGTGAGATCTACCGCATCGGTGTGCAGTACGACAGCATCGAAGAAACCCTGTTGGCCAACGGCATGTCCCCCAACCGCAAGGCTGGGCAGAAGGGTGTGCCGCAACGCGGCTGACCCGTGGTGCGCACGAGAGGCCGTGACCACTCGTGCGCACTGCAAAACGCTTGATAACAAAAATAAATAAAAGCTTTGAGGAGGCTGCATGGCCTTTCACCCAATCGCCGACGATGACGACGCTGGTGGCGTCAACGTTGCGCGTAAATATGCCTGGATTGTTTTTGCACTGACGTTCAGCCTGTTGATTTCCGATTACATGTCACGCCAGGTGCTGAACGCGGTATTCCCGCTGCTCAAGAGCGAATGGGCCCTGAGCGACGGCCAGCTTGGCCTGCTCAGTGGCATTGTCGCGCTGATGGTCGGCTTGCTGACATTCCCGCTGTCGCTGATGGCCGACCGCTTTGGTCGGGTCAAGAGCCTGGCGCTGATGGCGATGCTGTGGAGCCTGGCCACCCTGGGTTGTGCGTTGGCGCAGGACTATCAGCAAATGTTCATCGCCCGCTTCATGGTCGGCGTCGGCGAAGCGGCCTACGGCAGCGTTGGCATCGCGGTGGTGATTTCGGTGTTTCCGAAACACATGCGGGCAACCCTGGCCAGCGCCTTCATGGCGGGCGGGATGTTCGGTTCGGTGTTGGGCATGGCGTTGGGCGGTGCTATCGCCGCCAAGCTCGGCTGGCGCTGGTCGTTCGCCGGCATGGCGCTGTTCGGCCTGCTGCTGGCAATCCTTTACCCGATCATCGTCAAGGAAGCGCGCATCGCACCGCAACGGGTTGCCAAGGCTGTCGCGGGGGCCAAGCGCCCGCTGCGTACGCTGTGGTCCAGCCGTTCGGTGGTGGCGACCTACGTCGCCAGCGGCTTGCAGCTGTTCGTCGGTGGCACGGTGATGGTGTGGATTCCCAGCTACCTCAATCGCTATTACGACATGCCCACGGACAAGGCCGGTGGCATGGCTGCGATCATCGTGCTGTGCAGCGGTGCGGGGATGATTGTGTGCGGCATGCTCAGCGATCGGTTGTGTCGCAACTCGCCGGAACGCAAGGTCAGCCTGGCCATCGCTTTTTGCCTGGGCAGTTGCCTGTTGTTGTCGGCGGCCTTCGCACTGACGGCAGGGCCTCTGCAACTGGCACTGATCTGCCTGGGCATGCTGATTGCCACCGGTACCACCGGCCCAGCTGGCGCGATGGTTGCCAACCTGACCCATTACTCGGTCCATGGCACGGCCTTCGCCACGCTGACATTGGCCAACAACATGCTGGGACTGGCGCCGGGGCCGTTCATCACCGGAAGGGTGTCGGACCTCATCGGCCTGCATGCCGCTTTCCAGCTGGTGCCACTGGTCAGCCTCGCTGCAGCGGCCGTGTTCTTTTACGCCAAGTGTCATTACCACAAAGATATTGCCCGTCTTCAGGGTCAGAGCGTGCCTGACCCCGTCAGCCAAGCCGGGTTAGAGGTGAAGTTGTGAGTCGTCGTCTAGAGATTGATGTGTTTTTCGATTTTATCTGCCCCTGGTGCCTGATCGGCAAACGCCAGCTGGAGCATGCGCAGGTACAGTTTCGCAATCGCCATCCGGATGTGCAGATCAGTACGCGGTGGCATGGCGTGCAGTTGCTGCCGCAGTTGCCGTTGGAAGGTGAGCCCTTCGCCGATTTCTACCGCAAGCGCCTGGGCAATGCCGATGCCATGACCATGCGCCAGGCCCAGGTACAAAAGGCTGCCGCGGCAGTTGGACTGACCATCGACCTCAGCGACATCGAGACGATGCCCAACACCGCGGACGCCCATCGTCTGTTCGAGCGGGTCAGCGCGCTGGGCAATGCTGCCCAGCGTGAAATGTTGCTCGAGCGGATGTTCGCCGCTTATTTCCGCAAACGCGAAAACCTTGGTTGCCGCGAGACTTTGCTCGCCATTGCCCGCTCCTGCGGCGTCGATACCGCCGCCGTGCTCGATTGCCTGAAGGGCGACGCCACGCCATTTGCCGGAGCCCCCGGAGCGACAAGTGGCGTGCCGAGTTTCCAGTTTGACGGTCGCCTGACGGTGATCGGTGCCCAACCTGCCCAAGCGCTGCTGACGGCCATGAACCAAGCCCTCAAGGAAGGTGAGCGCGAGCAGGCGCCGGCATGACCCGGCGCATTCCCGTACCTGCCGGCAAACACCCGCAGGCCGGTGGCCGGGCGTTGTTCGAGTTCGAAGACAAAAGCCTGGCGTTGTTCAACGTCGACGGGCAACTGTTCGCCATCGACGACAGTTGCCCGCACCAGGGCGCCTCGCTGTGTGGCGGGCGTCTTGAGGGGCGGGTGATTCAATGTTGCGCCCATGGTTTGCGCTTCGATCTGCACAGCGGCTACCTGCTCAATTCCAGGCAGGTCAAGGTCAACAACTACCCGGTCGAGATCATCGACGGCCAGGCGTTCATCGTCATCGTTCCTGAGGAGTCCGCGCCATGAGCGCCATCGCCCTTACCCGTATCCATAGCCGCACGCGCGAACTGGCCCCGGGGTTTATCGTCAGCTTGATCGTGGCCGCCGCCGCGTCGTTCCTGTCCGAGCACTACGGTGCGCCCGTCATGCTGTTTGCCCTGCTGCTGGGTATGGCCCTGAATTTCCTCTCCGGTGACGGCGCCTGCAAGGCCGGCATCGAGTTCACCGCGCGCACCGTGTTGCGCATCGGCGTAGCGCTGCTGGGCATGCGTATCACCCTCGAACAGATGGCGGCGCTGGGCTGGAAGCCCGTGGCCCTGGTGGTGATTTTGGTGGTGGTGACGATCGGTGTGTCGGTGATCGCGGCCAAGGCGCTGGGCTTTCAGCGCTTGTTCGGGATGCTCACTGGAGGGGCTACTGCGATCTGTGGTGCCTCGGCCGCGCTGGCGCTGGCGGCCGCGCTGCCGAATCACCCGCAGAAAGAACGCGCGACCCTGTTCACGGTAATCGGTGTCTCGGCGCTGTCGACGATGGCGATGATCGTCTACCCGATGATCGCCAACTGGCTGCAACTGTCGCCGCAGGTGGCCGGGGTGTTTCTCGGGGCGACCATCCACGACGTGGCCCAGGTGGTTGGCGCCGGCTACAGCATGTCTACCGAGACCGGTGACACGGCTACGGTGGTCAAGCTGATGCGGGTCGCCATGCTGCTGCCGGTGATCGTCACCGCCGCAATGATCACCCGTATGCAGGGCGCCGATCCGACTGGCAAGCGTCCACCGTTGCTACCGTGGTTCGCCGTGGGTTTCCTGATTCTGGCGTGCATCAACAGCACCGGGTGGATCGCCCCGGGGGTGCAGGGTTCGGTCAATGAGCTGTCGCGCTGGTGCCTGGTGGTGTCCATCAGTGCCCTGGGCATGAAGACCCAGCTCAAGGAGCTGGCGGCGGTGGGTATCAAGCCGATCCTGCTGATGGTGGGGGAGACGGTGTTCCTCGTCGTGCTGGTGCTGTTGTTGCTGCACTGGGGGCTTTGACGCCCGACGCATAAGCTTTCTGGCAGAGGACTGCACCGTGGTTGGCTCCTAGCTGCGGTGGTGTTCTCGACCGGTGTGGACAGCACCGGTTTTTTCACGGCGACTGTACCAGCAGTCGCCGTTTTTTTTTGTTCGGTGCGGCTGTGGGAGGTTGTTGTCTGAGTACATATCCATTGCTGCGGTAACGGCCTCCTATGGTTTCGCCCTTACGGCGACTCCCTTTTTCAAACGCCAAAAAGGAAGCAAAAGGCTTTGCCCCACCACTCGGTGCCTCGCTGTGGCTCGGCATGCCCTCACTCCGGCATTGCTCCGTGGGTCGCCGCGATGGGCCGTCCCTGGCCCAGCGCGGCTAAACCGGCGTCCTGCCGGTTTCCCCACTGCGCAATGCCTGCGTTCGGCCATCGTGGTTAACGGGGCACCCAGATCAAAAACAAAAGCGAGGCGGCCTGACAGCCGACCTGATCTTTTCAGATACCCCAATCCCTTGTAGCCAGGCTTGCCGGCGAAGAACGATAACGCGGTACAACAGACACACCGCAGCGTCTGATTCGCCGGCAAGCCTGGCTCCTACAGGGGAACGCGTACGGCTCCCGATCAGGTCGGCTGTCAGGCCGCCTCGCTTTTGCGTTTGATCTTGATCTGGCTTTTGATTTTCTTGCCCCATCGAGAGGCCGAGTGGAGGTTCTGCGCAGTGGGTAAACCGGCAAGGATGCCGGTTTAGCCGCGCTGGGCCATGGATGGCCCATCGCGGCGGGCCCACGGAGCAGGACCGGAGCGAGGGCATGCCGAGCCTTAGCGAGGCACCGAACGCCGGGGGCAAGAGCCCTTGGTTACTTGGGGCTCTTCCAAGTGACTCGCCGTAAGGGCGAAACCATAGGTGGCCGTTACCGCAGGAATGGATATGTACTCATTCAACAAACAACAAACAACAAATCGGCTGTTAGGCCGCCATCGCGAGCAGGCTCAATCCCACAACAGGCGCGATATCAGTAGGGCTTGGGCGGGACAGCATCCGTCGGGACTTTTGCCGAACCCTGCTTCTGCGCGCGCCACGTCGCCGGTGGCATGCCGAACTGGCTGATGAACCAGCGCGTAAACGAACTCGCCATCGAGTAACCCAGCATGTCGGCAATGCGACTGAGCGAGTAATTCGGGTTGTCCAGGTAACGCAGCACCAGGTCGCGGCGCACGTCGTTGATCACATCGTTGAACGCACAGCCATCATCCTTGAGGCGACGTTGCAGCGTGCGTACGTTCATGCCCTGGCTCTGCGCGACTTGCTCGATGGTGGCGCGGCCCATGGGCAGCAGCAGGTAGATGGCCTTGCGCACTTCGAACAGCATCGAAGTGCTTTGGTTGCTCTGCAGCGAATCGAGGTAGCCCTGGGCGTAGCGGGCCATGGCCGGGTCGGCGTTGGGGTTGGTCATGTCCAGGCTGGCGCCTGCGCAGACGATGCCGTTGAACTCACTGCCGAACTCCAGGGTACAGCCGAACAGGCGACGGTGCAGCTGCAGGTTGTCAGGAGGCTGGTGGGTGAAATTGACGCTGTAGGGATGCCAGTGTGAGCCGAGGAGGGCGGCGCACAGGCGGAACATCACGCCGATGGCAAGCTCTGTGGCCTGTCGGCTAGGCAGCGGCGATTCGGTGACCACCTCTTCGCGAATGATCACCATCTTGCCGGCCTCTTCGATGAAGATGGCCAGCGAATCATTCATCAAGTGCCGGTAATGCACCACCACCTGCAAGGCATCGCGCAACGTGCGCTGGTGGCTGAGCAGCAGGCTGACCACGCCGAAGTCCGAGAGCTGGCGTGATTCGGCCATGCTCAGGCCGAAGGTCTGGCAGCCGCTGGCGGCGGCTGAATCTTCCAGCAGGCGCACGGCGGAATCGATGGGGATGCGGTGTTCCGGCGCCTGCAGCAAGGTCTTGGTCAGCCCGACGCCGGCCAGCACATCGCGTGGGTTGAACCCCAGGTATTGAGTGACCTCCAGATAGTTGGTCAAGACGGCGGCGCGAACAAGCTTGGTCATGCGAAGGTCTTTCCTGGGCCGATTGCGATTCAAAAAAAAGCGTGGCGACTATATCCAGCACATCAGCAATTGAACAGTTGTGAAGTGAGCGGAGTCACTCGCCCATTGCTGTCCGATTTACCACTCTTGCGCAAACCTCGTCTAGGCTCACCCATTGATTACAGTGACCCGCACAGAACCTGCCGGGATTTTAGACCGGTGGTCGCACCGCGCCACCAGCGGAGCATTTGTCATGAAAAGAAAAGTGCATGACGTCCAATGAAAAGCACCTCGGGTGGCCGCTCTTTAATGTCAGTCCTACAAAAAGCCCCTGGCGACAGAGCCAGTCGAGTCATCGAGAAAGCGTAGGTGTTGAAGTGAACAAACTGCAAACTGCCGCAACCATTCTGATCGTACCGGGCCTGCGCGAGCACGTTGCCGAACATTGGCAGACGTTGCTTGAAGCCAGGCTCAGCAAGGTACGTAGTGTACCGCCGCAGGAGACCGACAAGCTCGATTGCAACAAGCGCGTGCAAGCGATCCAGCACGCGCTGGAGCAGATCGACGGGCCGGTGATCCTGGTCGCCCATAGCGCCGGCGTACTGATGGTCGCGCACTGGGCCGCGCAGCATAGCCGGCCGATCAAGGGCGCGCTGCTGGCCGCTCCACCTGACCTCGATGCCCCTTGGCCGTCAGGCTATCCATCGCCTGAAACCCTGCGTAGCCAGGGTTGGGATCCTCTACCCAAAGGCCCGCTGCCATTTCGCAGCCTGGTGGCCGCCAGTACCAACGACCACCTCGCCAGCCTGCAAGCCGTTACGCACTTGGCCGAAGGCTGGGGCAGCGAACTGCTCAACCTGGGCGACGTCGGTCATCTCAATCCTGCTGCCGGGTACGGGCACTGGCCACAAGCCGAAGCCCTCATCCTCGAGCTGGATCGCTGATTCAGGCGCCGGTTGGCCCGCGCCATCCGGCATTCACCCCCACCCCTGAAAACGTAAATCCCTGGAACAAGGGGTTACGCGGGGACTGCTGCGCTTAAAACAAATACAAAAAGGCGGAGAAACACAATGCACAACAACAAGAGTCACGGGTTCACCGCTTCACGCTACACCTTGCTGGCTTCGGCCATTCTCGCGGCAACGGTGCCGATGGCCCATGCGGTAGAGATCGAGACAGGTAGCCCGGACTGGACCGTTCGCCTGGATAACACTATCAAGTACAACTATGGCGTACGTACTGAAAGCGCTGACAAGCGCATGTTGGGCACGCCCAACAACAACGACGGCGACTACAACTTCCGCAAGTCCGGCACCAACATCACCAACCGTGTCGACCTGCTGACCGAGATGGACGTGGTCTACCAGAACCACATGGGCTTTCGCGTCAGCGCCGCCAGCTGGTACGACAAGGCCTACGAGAACACCGGTTCCAATTCCAACCCGTTCGTCAACGGCAACGGTTCGACCTCGGGCCTGATCGCCAACGACCCGCGCCTGGCCGGGGTCACCAATGACAACGTCGGCAACGGCAGCCCGCACCTGAGCAACTATGCCCAGCGCTACTACACCGGTCCGTCCGGTGAAATTCTCGACGCCTTCGTGTTCTACAGCACCGAAGTGGGCGAGGAGTCGATGCTGAGCTTCAAGGCTGGCCAGCACAACGTGTTCTGGGGCGAGACCATTCTCAACCCGGTGCATTCGATCAGCTACGGCCAGTCCGGCCTGGACCTGGCCAAGCTGGCCGCGTCGCCGGGCACCGAAGCCAAGGAACTGTTCGTTCCGCGTAACCAGCTGTCGATGTCGTTCACTGTCAACCCTGAGTTGACCCTGGCCGCCCAGTACTTTCTCGACTGGGACGCCGCACGCCTACCAGAAGCCGGCACCTACTACGGCGGCTCCGACCTGGTCGGTTTCGGCGCACAGTCGTTCCTGCTGGGTAACACTAATGCTGTCGTGCCTGGCAGTCCTCTGGGTTGCGGCCTGGCACCGTGCAACGGCTTGACCAACGTGCGTCGCGGGCATGACCTGACGCCGGACAAGCGTGGCGACTGGGGCCTCATGGCCAAGTGGTCGCCCGCCTGGCTGGACGGCACCCTGGGCGTTTACTACCGCGAAACCTCGGAAATCCTCCCGCAAGCCTGGCTGGATGCCCGGGGCCTGAGCTCGGCCAACCCGAACGGCACCCGGCCAGCCGGCCAGGTGCCCGCGGTGATCAATACGCTCAACTCGCTGAGCACCGCCACCTATCAAATGGCTTATGCCGACAACATCAAGATCGTTGGCCTGAGCCTGTCCAAGGACGTGGGCGGGGTGAGCGTCGGCTCCGACCTGAACGTGCGGCACAACATGCCGCTGGCCAGTATTCCGGCCGTCGTCAGCTCCACCAGTCCGTTGGGCCTGGGCCAGGGTCTCGGCCTGTTGCCGGCGCGCACGCCCGGCACCGGCGTGATCTATGACACCCCGGGGAAGGGCGACAGCATGGCCGCCACCGGCGACACCCTGCACTGGACGATCAACGGTCTGATGACCATGCCGAAAACCCCGGTGTTCGATTCGGCGACCCTGCTCGCCGAGGTGTACTACAGCAACTTGCTCAAGCTCGATAGCAAGAACGAGGCGCTCTACAAAGGCAAGGACACCTACCGCGGCATCGACCAGCCGACCCGGGACAACTGGGGTATTGCGGTCAACTTCACACCGACCTGGTACCAGGTGTTTCCCGGTGTCGACCTCAACGCGCCGATGTCCATCAACCTCGGTCTCGATGGCGTGTCACCGGTCTCCGGTGGCGGTGCCAAGGATACCGGTAACTACGCCGTCGGCCTCGGGGCCGTTGTGTACAACAAATACTTCGTCGACCTGAAGTACGTGGACTCTTTCGGCAAGGCCGACAAGTGCAATGTCAGCGGTGTGAGTACTGGCCCGAAAGGCGGTGACGGTGCTGCGCCGAACGCCTTCAGCGGCAACGAAAACTACGCCTGTTACGCCGGTGGCTATTCGTCCTTTTCCGGAGGGGGTGCCACGACTGAGGACCGTGGCGCCGTGTACCTGACGATGAAAACAACCTTTTGATCCAACACTGATTTGCTCAATGCAAGCAGGAGAATAACAAGATGAAATTCGTGAAAACCGTGTTGGCCGCTTCGCTGGCCATGGTCCTTGCCGCCCAGGTACAGGCCGCTGTTTCAACCCAGGACGCTGCCAAGCTGGGCAGCAGCCTGACCCTGGTAGGCGCCGAAAAAGCCGCGAACGCCGATGGTTCCATTCCGGCCTACAACGGTGGCCTGACCACGCCGCCGGCCAGTTTCAAATCCGGCGACAGCATGCGCCCGGATCCGTTTGCCAGCGAAAAACCCTTGCTGGTGATCGACGGCAAGAACGTCGACCAGTACAAGGGCTTGCTCAGCGCCACCACGGTGGAACTGGCCAAGCGCTTCCCGACGTTCCGTGTCGACGTGTTTCCGACCCACCGCACCGTTTCGCTGCCCAAGGCCATCCTCGATAACGGCGTGAAGAACGCCAGTGGTGCCAAGTCCCTGGAAGGCGGGTTGGCCATCGACAACGTGCTGCCGGGCGTGCCGTTCCCGATTCCGCAATCGGGTAACGAAGCGATGTGGAACTTCCTGTTGCGTTACCAGGGCGTGAGCATCAACTCCAAGTACGACTCCTGGAACGTTGACTCCGCCGGTGTGCCAAGCCTGGCCACCACCGGGCAGGCGTTCATTTCCTACCCGATCTACGAAAACCTTTCGCAGCCGATCAGCAGCGCCGACGTGTACTACCAGATGAAGCTGTCGTACACCGGCCCAGCACGTCGAGCCGGCGAAGCGGTGATGCTCAAGGACGCCGCCAACCCGCTGCAGCAACCACGTCGCGCCTGGCAATACCTGCCTGGCCAGCGTCGGGTCAAGCTGGCGCCGAACCTGGCGTACGACACGCCGAACCCGGGCACCGCGGGTGCGGGCACCTACGATGACGTGTTCGTGTTCAACGGTGCGCTGGATCGCTTCGACTGGAAGCTGGTGGGCAAACAGGAAATGATCGTGCCCTACAACACCTACAAGCTGACCTACGCCCAGGATCCGAAGTCGCTGACCACCGCCAATCACCTGGCACCGGACTTCGTACGTTGGGAAAAACACCGTGTCTGGGTCGTCGAAGGCACCCTCAAGGCCGGTGCCCGGCACATCTACGCCAAGCGCCGCTTCTACCTCGACGAAGACAGCTGGACCGCTCTGGCCTCGGATCAATATGACGCCCGTGGTCAGCTCTATCGTGGTTCCTTCGCCTTCCTCAGCCAGAGCTATGACAAGCAGATCCCGGACTCCACGCCCTTCATGATCTACGACCTGGTCGGTGGCTCCTACAACATCAACGGTGTAGTCGGCCCTTACGGCGGCATCAAGTACATCGATCCGCTCTCCAAGGCGCAGTGGTCGTCGGAATCCCTGGCCGGCAGCGGCATTCGCTAAGCCAACCGCAAGCAGACGCTCGCTCGATCCACTGTGGGAGCGAGCCTGCTCGCGATGGACCAGAGGGCGACGCGGGCATCCAGACAGAACGCGTCATCGTTAACGTCCATCGCGAGCAGGCTCGCTCCCACATGACCTGCGCGGCACAAGGTTCGAACGTCGGGCACACGGCTGTGTGTCCCGGCGCGGTTTTCCGAAGAGGATGCGGTATGTGTTCATACAAGAATTTCAAGCACGTGGCGTTTGGCCTGGCGCTCGGCCTGTTGCAGGGCGTCACCCACGCAGCCGATTACGTCGATGTGCTGGACCTGCCGGCCAGGGTCAGTGCCTTGGCCAGCAACAGCCCGTTGTCCGGCATGGCCCGCGCCGGTGAGCGCGTGATCGCCGTTGGCCAGCGCGGCCATATCCTGTTTTCCGATGACGCCGGCAAGCACTGGCAACAGGCTGCCGTGCCGGTCAGTGCCGACCTCACCGCCGTGAGTTTTCCCAACGCCAGTCAAGGCTGGGCGGTCGGCAATGACGGCGTGGTGCTGCACACAAGCGACGCTGGCGTGACCTGGAACAAGCAACTTGACGGTCGCCAGATCGGGACCTTGCTGGTCAAGCATTACACGGCGCTGGCCAGTGCCGAACCGGGCAACGAGCAATGGCCACTGCTGGTCGCCGAAGGCCAGCGCCTGGCCGAGCAGGGCGCCGACAAACCGTTGCTCGACGTCTGGTTCGCCAATGACAAAGTCGGCTATGTGGTCGGCGTGTTCAACCTGATCCTGCGCACTGACGATGGCGGCCTGAGCTGGACACCGTTCCAGGATCGCACCGACAACCCGCAAGGCTTGCACCTCAACGCCATCGCCTCCACCGGCGACGGTCTGTACATCGCCGGCGAGCAAGGCCTGTTGCTCAAATGGGATGACCAAACCCAACGCTTCGCCACCGTGCCGACGCCCTATCAGGGCAGCTTCTTCGGCGTGCTCGGCAAGCCTGGCGAAGTGCTCGTCTACGGCTTGCGCGGCAACGTGCTGCGCAGTACCGACGGCGGCCAGAACTGGACCGCGCTGGACAGTGGCCTGCACGTCAGCATCACCGCCGGCCTCGTCGATGCCCGGGGCCATTACCGCCTGTTCACCCAAGGCGGGCAGATGCTGGTCAGCCAGGGCACTGGCGCGCAATTGCATCTGGTGCAGCAACCGGCACGCACCCCGGTCGCCGGTGCCACCCAGGCCGCCGACGGCGCGTTGGTGGTAGCGGGCAGCCGTGGCGCCCAGGTGCTAGCCGCCGATCCAGCCCTCGAACTTTAATAGCGAGAACCCAGACATGGGCAATATCAAACAAGACGCCATGCCGGTGATCCGCGAGCTGCGCGATTTCGACCGCCGCTCTGGCAACCTGCTCGAACGCCTGGTGTTCAACTATCGGCCGCTGTTCATGCTGCTGATGGCCCTGGCCACCGTGGTCCTGGGCTTCATGGCCGTGACCCGCCTGGAACTGCGCCCCAGCTTCGAGAAGATGATTCCGCAGAGCCAGCCGTACATCCAGAATTTCCTCGAGAACCGCCAGTCGTTGCGCGGCCTGGGTAACTCGGTGCGGGTGGTGGTGGAGAACACTCAGGGCGATATTTTCGACCCTCAATACCTGGACGTGCTCAAGCAGGTCAACGACCAGCTGTTCCTCACCGAAGGCGTCGACCGTGCGTGGATGAAGTCGCTGTGGAGCCCGGCTGTGCGCTGGACCGAAGTCACCGAGCAAGGTTTCCAGGGTGGCCCGGTGATGCCCGATACCTATGAGGGCAAACCCGAACAAATCGAACAGCTGCGGCAGAACATTGGCCGTGCCGGCATCGTCGGCAGCCTGGTGGCTAGCGACTACAAGTCGAGCATGCTGATCGTGCCGCTGCTGGACAAGTCCGCCGCGGGTGGCCAGCGCATCAACTACCACGCCTTTTCGCAGATGCTCGAAGAGCAGTTGCGCGACAAGATCGAATTCGCCGGCGACAGCGCCGCGCGTAAATCCGGGGAAGAGGGCAAGGGCCCGTACAAGGTGCGGGTGATCGGTTTCGCCAAGCTGATGGGCGACCTGATCGACGGCCTGATCCAGGTGATGATGTTCTTCGGCCTGGCCGTGGTCACCTCGCTGGTCATCATCTACGCCTACACCCGTTGTGTGCGCAGCACCCTGTTGGTGGTCGGCTGTTCGCTGATCGCCGTCGTTTGGCAACTGGGCATCGTCGCCTGGCTGGGTTACGCCATCGATCCGTACTCGGTGCTGGTGCCGTTCCTGATCTTCGCCATCGGCGTGTCCCACGCGGCGCAAAAGATGAACGGCATCATGCAGGACATCGCCCGTGGCACTCACAAGCTGATCGCGGCGCGCTATACCTTCCGCCGTCTGTTCATCGCTGGCGTCACCGCCTTGCTGGCTGACGCCGTGGGCTTTGCCGTGCTGATGCTGATCGACATCCCGGTGATCCAGGACCTGGCGATCACCGCCAGCATCGGTGTTGCGGTGCTGATCTTCACCTCGCTGTTGCTGATGCCGGTGGCGCTGTCCTACATCGGCGTTGGTGCCAAGGCCGCCGAGCGCGCGCTGAAAATCGACACCCGTGCCGAGCACCACAAAGGCTTCGGCAAACTCTGGGACCTGCTCGACCGCTTCACCACGCGCCGCTGGGCCACGGGCGCCGTGCTGGTCGCGGTGCTGATGGGCATCGGCGGCTTCATGGTCAGCCTGCAGTTAAAGATCGGTGACCTTGAAAGCGGGGCGCCGGAGTTGCGCGCCGACTCGCGCTACAACCGCGACAACGCCTACATCACCAGCCACTATGCGCTGTCCAGCGACCTGTTCGCGGTGATGATCAAGACCGCGCCGGAAGGCTGCCTGAACTACAAGACCCTGGTCCTCGCTGATCGCCTGGCCTGGGAACTGCAGCAGTATCCGGGTGTGCAGGCGACGTCCTCGCTGGTCAACGCGGTACGCCAGATCACCGCCGGCACCTATGAAGGCAACCCCAAGCTCAACAGCATCCAGCGCAACCAGGACGTGCTGAACTACGCCGCGCAGCAAGCCTCGGTCAACTCGCCGGAGCTGTTTAACAACAACTGCTCGCTGATGCCGGTGATTGCCTTCCTCAAGGACCACAAGGCCGAGACCCTCGACGCCGTGGTGGCGATTGCCGACAAGTTCGCCAAGGAAAACAGCACCCAGGATCGTCAGTTCCTGCTGGCCGCCGGCAGCGCCGGTATCGAGGCTGCGACCAACATCGTGGTGCGCGAGGCCAACCGCACCATGCTGCTGTACGTCTACCTGGCGGTGACGCTGTTCTGCCTGATCACTTTCCGCAGCTGGCGGGCCACGCTGGTAGCGCTGCTGCCACTGGTGCTGACCTCGATCCTGTGCGAAGCGCTGATGGTAGCCATGGGTATTGGCGTGAAAGTCGCGACCCTGCCGGTGATCGCCCTGGGCGTGGGGATTGGCGTCGACTACGCCTTGTATCTGCTCAGCGTGCAATTGCACTTCCAGCGCCAGGGCTTGCCGCTGTCCCAGGCCTACCGCAACGCCGTGTCGTTCACCGGCCGGGTGGTCGGGCTGGTCGGTATCACCCTGGCCGCTGGCGTGGTGTGCTGGGTCTGGTCGCCGATCAAGTTCCAGGCCGACATGGGCATCCTGCTGACCTTCATGTTCCTGTGGAACATGCTCGGTGCGCTGATCCTGATTCCCGCCCTGTCGTACTTCCTGCTGCGTGAACGGGCACCACAGCCCGGCACTGTCGCGGCAAGCGAAATCACTGAATCCACTGAACGTCCCGGCATGCCCCATGCCGTGACCACTTCCGAGTAAGTCAAGATGTCTGATTACAAAGCTCCCCTGCGCGACATGCGCTTCGTACTCAACGAGGTTTTTCAGGTGTCCCGGCTGTGGGCCCAATTGCCTGGCCTGGCCGAGGTGATCGATGAAGATACCGCTGCCGCCATCCTCGAAGAAGCCGGCAAGATCAGTGGCGAAGTCATCGCACCCTTGAACCGCGCCACCGACGAGCAGGGTTGTACCTGGAGCAATGGTTCGGTCACCGCGCCAGACGGTTTTGCCGAGGCTTATCAAGCCTTCGCCGAAGGCGGCTGGGTCGGTGTCGGCGGTGATCCGCAGTACGGCGGTATGGGCATGCCCAAGGCCATTTCCGCCCAGGTCGAAGAGATGGTCAACGCAGCCAGCCTGTCGTTCGGTCTGTACCCGATGCTGACCGCCGGCGCCTGCCTGTCGATCAAGGCGCACGCCAGTGAAGAACTCAAGGAACGTTACCTGCCCAACATGTACGCCGGCACCTGGACCGGTTCGATGTGCCTGACCGAAGCCCATGCCGGCACCGACCTGGGCCTGATTCGCACCAAGGCCGAACCCCAGGCGGATGGCAGCTACAAGGTCAGCGGCAGCAAGATCTTCATCACCGGCGGCGACCACGACCTGACCGAGAACATCATCCACCTGGTACTGGCGCGACTGCCGGATGCACCGGCCGGCCCCAAAGGCATTTCGCTGTTCCTGGTGCCCAAGGTGCTGGTCAATGCCGACGGTTCCCTGGGCGAGCGTAACTCGCTGTCCTGCGGTTCGATCGAACACAAGATGGGCATCAAGGCCTCGGCTACCTGTGTGATGAACTTCGACGGCGCCACCGGCTGGATCATCGATGCGCCGAACAAGGGCCTGGCAGCGATGTTCACCATGATGAACTACGAGCGTCTGGGCGTGGGTATCCAGGGCCTGGCGCAGGGCGAACGCTCCTACCAGAACGCACTGGCGTACGCCCGTGACCGCCTGCAAAGCCGTGCGCCAACCGGCGCGCAGTGCAAGGACAAGGCGGCCGACCCGATCATCGTCCACCCCGACGTGCGCCGCATGCTGTTGACCATGAAAGCCCTGAACGAAGGTGGCCGAGCGTTCTCCAGCTACGTGGCCCTGCAACTGGACATCGCCAAGTTCAGCGAAGACCCGACCGAGCGCTCCCGCGCCCAGGAACTGGTGGCCTTGCTGACCCCGGTGGCCAAGGCGTTCCTCACCGACATGGGCCTGGAAACCACCCTGCACGGGCAGATGGTGTTCGGCGGCCATGGCTACATCCGCGAGTGGGGCCAGGAGCAACTGGTGCGCGATGTGCGCATCACGCAGATCTACGAAGGCACCAACGGCATCCAGTCCCTGGACCTGGCCGGGCGCAAGATCGTCGGCAGCGGCGGGGCGCTCTACCGCCTGTTCGCTTCGGAGATCCGCAACTTCATCGCCAACGCCCGCACTGAGCTTGGCGAGTTCACCCAACCGCTGAGCGCCGCGGTGGACACCCTCGACGAGCTGACGGCGTGGTTGCTGGACCGGGCCCAGGGCAACCCGAATGAAATCGGCGCAGCCTCCGTCGAGTACCTGCATGTGTTCGGCTACACCGCGTACGCCTACATGTGGGCGCGCATGGCCGAGGCCGTCGTCAGCGGCGATGCCGAGGACGATTTCTACACCAGCAAACTGGCCACCGCGCGTTTCTACTTCGCCCGGTTGCTGCCGCGTATCCACTCGTTGAGCGCATCGGCCAAGGCCGGTAGCGACTGCCTCTACGAGCTGCAAGCCGACCAGTTCTAAAGGACAAGGAACCTTAATCATGATGGCGACAAAAATAATTCCACCCGCCGATGGCGCCTACGCCTATCCCTTGCTGATCAAGCAATTGCTGCTGTCCGGGGTGCGCTACGAACCGGGCCGGGAAATCGTCTACGCCGACAAACTGCGCTACAGCTACCAGACCCTCAACCAGCGCATCCGCCGCCTGGCCAATGCGCTGACCGCGGCCGGGGTCAAGGCCGGGGACACCGTGGCCCTGCTCGACTGGGACAGCCATCGCTACCTGGAATGCTTCTTCGCCGTGCCGATGATCGGCGCGGTGCTGCACACGGTGAACATTCGCCTGTCGCCGGAGCAGGTGCTGTTTACCATGAACCACGCCGAGGACGACCTGGTGCTGGTACATGACGATTTCCTGCCGCTGGTGGAGCAGATCCAGGGGCGGCTGACCACGGTCAAAGGCTTTGTGCAGCTCACCGATGACCAGGCATCCGCCACTTCATTGCCGGTGCAGGGCGAGTACGAGCAGTTGCTGTCGCAGTGCCCGGACCAGTACGACTTTCCCGATTTCGACGAGAACTCGGTGGCGACGCTGTTCTACACCACCGGCACCACCGGCGACCCCAAGGGCGTGTATTTCACCCATCGCCAGCTGGTCCTGCACACCTTGAATGCCGTGGGCACTTTGGGCGTTTACCAGGGGACACCCCTGCTGCGTTCCGACGACGTGTACATGCCGATCACGCCGATGTTCCACGTGCATGCCTGGGGCGTGCCCTACGTCGCTACCCTGATGGGCATCAAGCAGGTGTACCCCGGCCGCTACGAACCCAACAGCCTGGTCCGCCTGTACCAGGAGGAGAAGGTGACCTTTTCCCACTGTGTGCCGACCATCCTGCAAATGCTCCTCACCTGTGAGCAAGGCAAGTCTGCCCGTTTCGACGGCTGGAAAATGCTCCTGGGCGGCAGCGCGTTCCCATTGGGCCTTGCCAGCGAAGCCAGTGCCAAGGGCATGGTGGTGCACGCCGGCTACGGCATGTCGGAAACCTGCCCGCTGTTGTGCCTGACTTACCTGCGCGATGAAGACCGCCAGCTACCGCTCCAGGCCCAACTGCCGACGCGCATCAAGACCGGCACCCCGGTGCCGATGGTCGACCTGAAAATCATCGATGCCAGTGGCAATGACGTCGCCCATGACGGCGAATCCCTGGGCGAGATCGTGGTGCGCGCACCCTGGCTGACCCAAGGCTATTTGAAGGAGCCGCAAAAAGGCGCCGAGCTGTGGCAGGACGGTTGGCTGCACACCGGCGACATGGCTTCCATCGACTCGTTGGGCGGCGTGGAAATCAAGGATCGCATCAAGGACGTGATCAAGACCGGCGGCGAGTGGATCAGCTCCCTGGAGCTGGAAAGCCTGATCAGCGAACACGAGGCGGTGTTGTCGGTCGCGGTGGTGGGCATTGCCGACGAGCAATGGGGCGAACGACCCATGGCCCTGGTGGTGTGCCAGCCGGGGCAGTACCTGGACCGCAAGATCCTGGAGGCGCACCTGCAAGGGTTTGTCGAGCTCGGCCGGATCAATAAATGGGCGATCCCCAAGCAGTTCAAGTTCGTCGCCGAGATTCCCAAGACCAGCGTCGGCAAGATCAACAAGAAGCTGATCCGGGAACAGGCGCTTGCCTAAGCTGTGACGTTCAACCACTGTAGGAGCGAGCATGCTCGCTCCTACAGGGGGCCTTCGGCACGCCCGATTCCAATGAAAATCCCCCCGCACTTTTTGCAAAAACCATGAGGTCGCGTACCTCATTGCGACAACTCTTATCCCTCTACGGAAATTACTTTCATCTCGTTTGAAGTTCGTGCCTCGAAATGTTCTAAGAGTTTCACAAATATTTCGACGTGACCCTCTTGAGGAGTACCGCATGTTCAAACGAGCAATACCCGCCGCCATCCTGTTGTTCGGCGGTTCGATGGGCGCACAGGCAGCAGAGCCTGGCACGCGCGGCTTTCTGGAAGACAGCAAGGCCAGCCTTTCCATGCGTACCCTGTACTTCAACAGCGATAACCGCGACGGCAGCGCCGACCCTTCCAAAACCGAAGAGGCCGCCCAGGGTTTCGTGCTGCGTTATGAATCGGGGTTCACCCAGGGCACCCTGGGGTTCGGGCTCGATGCCCAGGCATTGCAGGGAATTACCCTGGACAGCGGCGCCGGCCGCCACGTCGGCAGCGGCATGATCCCCTCGAAGGGCGACGGTGCGGCCGATGCCTGGAGCAGCTTCGGGCCCACGGCGAAGATGCGCATCGCCAAGACCGAATTGCGCTACGGCACGCTGCTGCCGAAGTTGCCGATCCTGCTTTCCAACGATGCCCGTGTGCTGCCGCAGTCCTTCACCGGCGGCCAGGTCACGTCCAAAGACATCGATGGCCTGACCATGACCGGTGGGGTGCTGGAGCACGCGGTCGGTCGTGCCTCGACCGATCGCACCGGCCTGTCGGTTGCCGGCGGCACCCAGGACAGCAACAAGTTCTACTTCGCCGGTGGCGACTACCAGGTGACCCAGGCGCTGAAGGCGCAGTACTACTTCGCGCAACTGGAGGATTTCTACAACCAGAACTTCATTGGCCTGACCCACAGCCTGCCCATCGACAGTGCCAGCGCCATCACCACTGACCTGCGTTATTTCCGCACTACCTCCAGCGGTGCCAACAGCTCCGCCGCAGGCCGGGCGCAAGGCTATCGCGTGTCGGGTTACACCGAGGACAACAACGGTGAGATCGACAACGACACCTGGGCCGCGATGATCACCTATACCAACGGTGGCCATGCCGTTGCGCTCGGCTACCAGCAAGTGGGCGATGGCAGCAACTTTGTCCAGCCCAACCAGGGCAGTCTGGTGGACAAAGGCGCGGGCGGCGGCAGCGTCTACCTGCCCACCGACCGCATGATCCAGAGCTTTGCCCGCGCCGGGGAGCAAACCGCTTTCGGTCAGTACTCCTATGACTTCGCGCCTCTGGGAATCCCGGGGCTGAAAGCGTCAGTGGCGTATCTGAAGGGCACGGGGATCAAGGTGCAAAACGCAGCGGACCAGTCCGAGTGGGAGCGTGATATGACGCTGGACTATGTGATTCAGTCGGGTTCGCTCAGGGGGCTTGCGTTCAGTGTGCGTAACGGCAAGTCGAACACTGATGCCGGGCGCAACGTTGACCAGAATCGGTTCATCATCAACTACACCCTGTCGCTGTTGTAATTGCCATTCCACCCTCGCGACGAATGAAACCCTTGTAGGAGCCAGGCTTGCCGGCGAAGGCGGCCTGACAGCCGATCTATTGTTTGTTGACCGCGTACATATCCATTCCTGCGGTAACGGCCACTTAGGGTTTCGCTCTTACAGCGAGTCACTTGGAAGAGCCCCAAGTAACCAAGGGCTCTTGCCCCTGGCGTTCGGTGCCTCGCTAAGGCTCGGCATACCCTCGCTCCGGTCCTGCTCCGTGGGTCGCCGCGATGGGCCATCCTTGGCCCAGCGCAGCTAAACCGGCATCCTTGCCGGTTTACCCACTGCGCAGAACCTCCACTCGGCCTCTCGAGGGGGCAAGAAAATCAAAAGCCAAAGCAGATCAAAAGCGCGCGAGGCGGCCTTAAAGCCGACCTGATCGGGAGCCGTACGCGTTTCCCCTGTAGGAGCCAGGCTTGCCGGCGAAGAACGATAACGCGGTGTAACAGACACACCGCAGCGCCTGGTTCGCCGGCAAGCCTGGCTCCTACAGGAAATCAGGTACATCCGTAAAAGTCAGGTCGGCTTTAAGGCCGCCTCGCTTTTGTTTTTGATCTGGGTGCCCCGTTAACCACGATGGCCGAACGCAGGCATTGCGCAGTGGGGAAACCGGCAGGACGCCGGTTTAGCCGCGCTGGGCCAGGGATGGCCCATCGCGGCGACCCACGGAGCAATGCCGGAGTGAGGGCATGCCGAGCCTAGGCGAGGCACCGAGTGGTGGGGCAAAGCCTTTTGCTTCCTTTTTGGCGTTTGAAAAAGGGAGTCGCTGTAATTGGATGGACTCGCCCGCGCCGAGGCGTCAATGCGCCACGGGGGCAGTCTAAGAAGCCACCGACAGCGAGGGCGAATCCATGAAAAAGCATACGACGGTTAAACAGTCTTTGTCTTCCAGCGATCTGTCGGCCTGCACGACAGTGGCGGTCGATCTGGCCAAGCAGGTCTTTCAGGTGGCTGGCGAAGACGCCCTTGGCCAGGTGCTTTACGAAGAACGTATCAAGTCGCGTGAAGCCTTTCACGCCTTTCTGCGCCAACTGCCGCCAAGCGTAGTAGTGCTGGTGGAAACAGGTCCAGGCGCTCAAGCATGGGCGCGCCAGCTACAGGCTCAGGGCAATCTGGCGCGGATTCTTCCGGCACAGCTGGTGGCCCAGCACCGCAGCGGCGCCAAAAATGATCGAAATGATGCACTGGCCATATTGCGTGCGGGACGGGACAGCAAAATTGCCGCGGTCCCCATCAAAAGCGCCACCGCGCTGGCCATGCAGGCCTTGCACCGGGCCCGCCAGGGTTATGTCCGTCGGCGCACAGCCATGAGTAACCAGATGCGCGGTTTGCTGATGGAGCATGGCGTTGTCCTGGCTCAGGGTGATGCGGCGATCAACCAGACCCTGCCTCGGGTGCTCGAAGACGCCACCCAACCGTTGCCGGAGATGTTGCGTGAACTGATCGACGAGCTGCTGGGCGAATGGCGCCAACTGGGCGAACGGGTCAACGTCCTGACCGGTCGCCTGGAGAAGGCCGCGAACGAGGACAAAACGGCCCGGCGGCTGATGACCGTGCGCGGGATCGGCCCGATCATCGCCACTGCGCTTTTGGCCAAGCAGACCGACCCTGAGCGCTTCGCCAATGCACGCCAGTTCGCCGCCTACTTCGGCATGGTGCCTGAGCAGAAAAGCAGTGGGCAGAAAATTCGCCTGGGCCGGATAAGCAAACGCGGCGACAGCTATGTGCGCAGCCTGATGGTTCAAGGCGCTCACGCGGTATTGAGGCATTTGCGCGCGGATTCGGAGCAGCCCGACGATCGTCGCCTGCAACGGTGGCAGGCCCGGCTGGGGCGCAAGGAAGCGGCGATACGCTTGGCGAACCGCAACCTGCGAATCATTTGGGTGCTGCTACAAAATGAGCAGACTTACCGCAGCCAACCGGCCCATGGCCGGCCAGCTGCGCCAAGTCACTGAACATAAGCGTTCTGCCACCGGGGCGCCACGGCGCTTCAGCCCCTGCTAGAAAACATTGACCCCAGGTCAGACCGTCGCGGATCGATGCCTGCGCTCTTACCGGCCTTCGAGGCCTGCATGTAATCGGCATACCGCGAGCTCAACCAATGTCGGCCAGAAGCCGCAGACAGGGCTTCCTCGAACAGGCCTTATACATAGATGCAACCGGGTAGCAGTGTTTGAAAAACAGGTGGCCAGTGGGGGCGAGTCCATACATAAGAGCGAAACCATAGGTGGCCGTTACCGCAGCAATGGATATGTACTCAGAACAATCTCCCACAAGCTTCGACGCGGCATGGATCAACCAACGCAACGCTCAAGGCCACCATCGCCGGCAACTCGGCTGTCACCGACTCCCACCAACCACTCAATAAACATCCCGCAAATAACGCTTCTGCTCACTCATCTGCCGCCAGTAATCAGCCGCGCCTTGCGGGTCCAGCCCGCCGTGGTGCTGGGCGACCTGGCGCAAGGCCTGGTCGACATCCTTGGCCATGCAGCTGGCATCGCCACAGATGTACAACCTGGCGCCGTCCTGCAGCCAGCGCCAGAGTTCGGCGCCTTGTTCGCGAATGCGGTCCTGCACGTAAATTTTTTCGGCCTGGTCGCGGGAAAAGGCCAGGCTCAGTTGTGTCAGCAGGCCATCGTGTTGCATGCCTTGCAGTTCGTCGCGATAGTAGAAATCACTGGCGGCGTGCTGTTCGCCGAAGAACAGCCAGTTCTTGCCCTGGTCGCCCCGCGCCCGGCGCTCCTGCAGGAAGGCGCGGAAGGGCGCGACCCCGGTGCCGGGGCCGATCATGATCATCGGCACATCGCCGTCGTTCGGCACACGAAAGTGTTTCGACGGCTGGACGAATACCGGTACTTCGGCGTCCTGGGCGCGGTCGGCGAGGAAGGTCGAGGACACGCCCTTGCGTTTGCCGTAGCGCACCGCGGCCACGGTGAGATGGACTTCCCGTGGATGCGCCTTGGCGCTCGAAGCGATTGAATACAGGCGCGGTTGCAGGCGCTTGAAGGTGCCCAGGAGCTCGCTCGCCGAGCAGTCCAGCGGATACTCCTGCAGCACGTCCGCCAGTTGCCGCCCCCACATCCAGTCTTTCAACTGAGCCTTGTGCTCATTGCCCAGCAGCTGTTTCAAACCAGGGTTGGCGCTGCGCTCGGCGATGAAGGCCAGGGTGTCGCTGTTGGGCCGGGCGATTTCGAAGTGTTCGGTCAGCGCCTGACGCAACGACAGCTCGCCGTATTTATCGACGCTCACCGGCGTCTCGCCATGCAACCGGGTCAGCTCGAGCAGCTCGTCGACCAGTTCCGGGCAGTTGCGCGGATGGACACCCAGCGCGTCTCCCGCTTCATAGCCCAGTCCGGAATCCGCCAGGTCCAGGGAAAACATGCGGGTTTCCTTGTGCGGGCTCTGGCGGTTCAGGTGAAGGTTTGCCAACAGCCGCGAAGCATGGGGCTTGGACTTGCCGGGTGTCTCGGCGGCACTGTTGTTAGGCGCCGGAGCGGCGACCACAGCCTCGGGCTTGAGGGTCTTTTGCAATTGCGCCAGCCAGGTATCGGCGCGCTCCTCGAACTCGGTGTCGCAATCGACCCGTTCCAGCAGGCGGGTGGCGCCCAGTTCCTGCAGGCGTTGATCGAGTTGCTTGCCATGCTGGCAGAACCGGTCGTAGGCCGGATCACCCAGGGCCAGCACGGCAAAGCGCAGCGATTCCAGGCGCGTCTGGGCGGTGCTGAGGGTGTGCCAGAAACCTTCGCCATTGTCCGGCGGATCGCCATCGCCGAAGGTGCTGCTGATCAGGGCCAGGTTCTGCGTGCTGGCCAATTTGCTGGCGGGGAAGTCGGCCATCGCGCTCAGCTCCACGGCGAAACCGCCGTCGCGCAGGCGCGCGGCCATACGCTCGGCGAGGGTCTCGGCATTGCCGGTTTGCGACGCCCAGAGCAAGGTCACGGCGGGGGCATTTTCTGCAATGGCGGGGGACAGGGTTCCAGCCTGATCAGCTACACCCGCATCGACCCGACTGAACAAGCCACCCAGGAGCCCGTCCAGCCACAGCCGAGTCTCGGTGGCCAGGGGCGCGCTGGCCGGCAGCACCGGTACACCGGCGGCCTGGCGACCGGCCGGGGATTGCAGGCCACTGAGGAAACCGGCGAGGTAGGTGCGTTCACTGTCGTTCAATTGCGGGGAGGGCAGGCGACGGATGCCCGCGAGATCGGCGAAGGTCTCGATGCTCGACATGGCGAGTTCCTCTGGTAAGGGGGATGAGTCGACGGTGGCAGGCGCTGGTGTTTGCAGGAACTGATGGTCGATCAGTTCGACACGTTGCAGGGCGACCGCACAGAATTTGAATTCGGGCTGCTGCGAGATCGGGTCGACGGCATCGTTGGTCACGGCATTGATCGCCAGGTTCTCGCCGAACACATCGTTCCAGTGAAAGGGCGCAAAGCAGTTGCCCTGGCGCACGCGGTCGCTCACCACCGCCGGCAACACGGCCCGACCGCGCACCGAGCGCACCTCGACCGGGTCCTTGTCCTCGATGCCCAACGCGCTGGCATCCTCGGGATGGATCTCGACGAAGGGGCCCGGGTTGAGCTTGTTCAGGGTCGCCACCTTGCCGGTCTTGGTCAGGGTGTGCCACTGGTGCTGCAGGCGTCCGGTGTTGAGCACGAAGGGAAAGGTTTCGTCCGGCATTTCGGCGGGTGCCATGTGCGGCCGGGCGAGGAAGATGCCTTTGCCGCGCTCGGTGGCAAAGACGATCGCCGGCTGGCTGCCATCGGCTTCGATCCTGAGCGTCTGGCTGACGCCATTGTTGAGGTAGCGAATCGGATTGCGGTCCGCCGCGGTATCGCTGGCGCAGGGCCATTGCAGGGGTTTATCACGCAGGCGCGGGTAGCTGGCGCCGCGAATGTCATAACCGGTCTTGGGGTTCCAGGCGCGCTTGATCTCTTCGAATACCTCATCGGCAGTGCTGTAGGTGAACGCCGCGGCGAAGCCCATCTCGCAGGCCACCCGGGCGATGATCTGCCAGTCAGGCAGCGTCTCGCCCGGGGGCTCCACGGCTTTTTGCATCAGCGTCAGGTTGCGCTCGGAGTTGATCATCACGCCCTCGGCTTCGGCCCAGAGCGCGCCGGGCAGCAGGATGTCGGCGTAACGGTTGGTCTCGGTGTCGAGGTAGGCGTCCTGGGTAATGACCAGCTCGGCCGCCTGCAGGCCGTCGATCACTTTCTGGCGGTTGGGGCCCGACGCGACCGGGTTGGTGCAGATGATCCAGCAGGCCTTGATCCGTCCGGCGCTCATGTCTTCGAACATGGCCACGGTGCCGCCACCGGCGCTGCGCGGCAGGCGGTCGCGCGGGATGCCCCACAAATCCTCGATGAATTCGCGGTCCGCCTCCACCAGCATCGACCGCTGGCCGGGCAGGCCTGGGCCCATGTAGCCCATCTCGCGACCGCCCATGGCGTTCGGTTGCCCGGTCAGGGAAAACGGCCCGCTGCCGGGCCGGCAGATCGTCCCGGTGGCCAGGTGCAGGTTGCACAGGGCGTTGGTGTTCCAGGTGCCGTGGGTGCTCTGGTTGAGCCCCATGGTCCAGCAGCTCATCCACTGCGCGGCTTCGCCGATCCATTGCGCGGCCTGGCGAATGTCCGCCTCGGGCAGGCCGGTGAGGTGCGCGACCCGGGCTGACGGATAGTCCTCGAGAAACTCCGGCATGGCGTCCCAGCCTTCGGTGAACGCCGCGATGAAGGCTGGGTCGGTGTGGCCGTTTTTCACCAGCAGGTGCAGCAAGCCATTGAGCAATGCCAGGTCGGTCCCAGGCTTGATCGGCAGGAACAGGTCGGCCTTGTCCGCGGTGGCGCTGCGCCGTGGGTCGACCACGATCAGCTTCGCCCCGGCCTTGACCCGGTCCATCATGCGCAGGAACAGGATCGGGTGACAGTCGGCCATGTTGGCGCCGATGACGAAAAACAGGTCCGCCTGATCGAAGTCCTGATACGAACCCGGAGGGCCGTCAGAACCGAGGGAGAGCTTGTAGCCGCTGCCGGCGCTGGCCATGCACAGGCGGGAATTGGATTCGATGTTGTGGGTACCGACAAAACCCTTGGCCAGTTTGTTGATCAGGTATTGGGCTTCCAGCGACATTTGCCCGGACACGTAGAACGACAACGCATCGGGGCCGTGGCGCTCGAGGGTGTCTCGCAGCCGGCTGGCCGTCTCGCTGATGGCCTTGTCCATGGCGATGCGCACCGGGTCGCGGCGGCGTTCGTGGCGCAGGTAGGCATGCTCCATCCGGCCCGACTCGGCGATGGCCTGGCCGCAGGTGGTGCCTTTGGTGCAGAGCCTGCCGGCGTTGGTCGGGTGGGCCTTGTCGCCGCTGACCTTGACGACCCGGTTGTTTTCGACCTGCATGACGATGCCGCAGCCCACACCACAATAGGGACATACACTGCGTACGGTTTTGCTTGCCATCCTCGCCCCTCGAATCTCTTGCCGGCCGTTGCCGAAGCCGGAAACAAAAAAGGCGCCATGCGGCCCACCGTCAGTAAAAACGGGGGACACACGGCGCCTTTGTCGTATGCATGCAATCAGCGTTGACTGCAGGGTTGAGGTGTTACTAGCAAGTCACGCGCCAGAAATGCGCTTGAGGTCGTGATCGAAGCCAATACACAGGTGGGGGCACGGCTTTACCGGGTGAAAACCGCAGTTTTGTGCGGTTCTGGGGCGAGGGGAGACCATCGAACGTCGGTGCCAAAGAACGGCGCCGCATCCGCTGTCTGCACTTTTATAAAGCGCCACGTGCACCCGGGTGCACCAGTCGGTGGCGGTGGCGGGACTGGCGCCTGAAACGCTCCAGTCCCGCCCGTACGATCACTCGCCCAGCGGTGGGGTACGCGGCGGGATCAAGCGCTTGGAGCCTGTGGCTTCGAACGCCGACGCCAGGCGCAGCAGGCTCGAGTCGTCATAGGCGCGACCGGCAAAGGTCAGCCCCACGGGCATGCCGATGTCTGGCATTATCCCCATCGGCACGGTAACCGTTGGTACACCTAGATGGCGTATCGCGAGGTTGCCGTTGGCCACCCAGACACCGTTGCTCCAGGCGATGTCCGCCGCCGCCGGATCGACGTCGGCATTGGCCGGGCCGACGTCGGCGACCGTCGGGAAAATCACCGCATCGAGCCCCAAACCATCCATCCACTGCTCAAGATCGATATTGCGGGTGTGTTCGAGGCCGCGCAGGCCGTCCGGCACCGTGGGGATCTGGTCCCACGGGGTAATGCCGCGCTCGGCCATGCGCACGTACTCGTCCATGCCGGCGGCAAGGTCGCCCTCGCGGTTGGGCAGGGTGCCCGGGTCGTGGGGGAAAATCAGCGGCCCGTCGACATCGACCAGGCGGTTCAATTTCGGATCGCCGTTGGCCTGCAGGAAGTCGTCGAACGCCCAGGCCGTCAGGTCCCACAACTCGTGATGCAGGAACTCCTTGGACACGATCCCGCGATTGAACACGGTCGGCGCACCGGGGCGATCGCCCTCGCAGTTGGAGACGAGGGGGAAATCGACCTCGATGACCTCGGCGCCAGCGGCTTGCAAGGCTTGGCGTGCCTGTTCCCAGAGCCCGATCACCGACGGCCGGGTGTGAATGCGCTGCCCGGTCGGGCCGCCGATGCCAGGGGACTCGCTGGTACCGGCCTCGGGATCGGCGTTGATGTACATGCGCGGAACGCCCAGGCGCTTGCCGGCCAGTGCAGCGGCGTTGACCGCCAGGTCTTGGTAAGAAGCGGGGCGCACCGAATCGACAGCCGGAATCGGCACCCAGGGTTGCAGGCGCCACAGGTCGCCGCGGGTGTCCGGGTCCTCGGCCACCACCACGTCGAGCACCTCGAGCAGGTCGGCCATGGTCCTGGCAAACGGCACGACCACGTCCATGGTCGGCGTCAACGGCCAGTTGCCGCGCACCGAGATCACGCCGCGTGACGGCGTGTAGGCACACAAGCCATTGTTGGACGCAGGGCCGCGACCGCTCGACCAGGTTTCTTCAGCCAGGCCGAAGGCGGCAAAACTCGCGGCCGTGGCCGTCCCGGCACCGTTCGAAGAGCCCGAGGCGAAGGGGGCGGTGAGGTAGTCGGCGTTGTACGGGCTTTCTGCGCGGCCGTAGACGCCACGCTGCATACCGCCATTGGCCATCGGCGGCATGTTGGTCTTGCCCAGGCAGATGGCACCGCCGGCGCGCAAGCGTTCGACGGTGAATGCATCGCGATAGGCGACCAGGTCCTTGAAGGCCGGACTGCCGGAGGCGGCGGTGAGGCCCTTGACCAGGTAACTGTCCTTGGCCGTGTAAGGGATGCCATCAAGCGGGCCCAATGTCTGGCCCTTGGCTCGACGAGCATCGCTGGCCTGCGCCTCTTGCAACGCATCGGGGTTGCGCACCACCACCGCGTTGAGCGCAGTGGGCGTCTGGGGCGTGTCGTAGGCATCGATCCTGGCCAGATAAGCCTGGACCAGCGCAACGGCGGTGGTCTGGCCGGATTCGAGCGCAGCGCGCAGTTGGGCAATGGAAACTTCGGTGACTTCGATCATGCGGTGACTGCCGGCTGTTGATGGGGGATGCGCTGGGTGAGGCATCCGGGTACGCCCGTCATGTTAGCACCGCGATCGCCGAAGTCAGCTGTCGACTTGAACAAGCAGGCGCTGGCTCACCGGACTGAAGGCTGTGCGCAAACGGTCGATGACCTGGTCGATCGACGGCCCTTCAATGGCCGGAGGTAACGGGTTCTCGCCAAATTCACGCCAGATGAACAGGGTCATTTCCGCGCCATCGGTCAGCGTATGCGCAGCGGCACTGGCGCCGAAGTTTTCCAGCAGCCTGTAGCGCTCATCCTGCCAGAACAGGTCTTCGACCCACTGATACACCGGTATGTAATGGAAATGGATGGGGAAGCGCGGATCATGGCCGAATCGGCTGATGTAGAGCCACTTGGGCTTCAACTCCACTTGCAGGGTTTTCTGGACTCTGGCGAGCAGTACGCCCATCTCGGCCAGGGCCTGCTCGGGAAGGTCGGACAGCGAATTGGCGTTGTGCCGGGTTCCCAGGACCAGGTAGCCGGGCAGCGCCGAAGACATATGGTGGTTGAGGATCCAGTGGGCGGTTTCATGAATGATGAAACGGGGGGCGATGTCCATGGGTCAATGTCCGTTGGCGAAGTTGCCGAAAGGGGCGATCTGGTTGGCCATGACAGATACTAAATCCAGCAAAGGGCCATGCGATACGATTTTTGTGCTGAGGCCATGGGCAAGGCCCGAAGGGCTGTTCCCTTTGGGCGCGGGCAATGTAGGGGCAAACCCTGCCACCGACCACTAGACAAGGGTGTGGCCGGTTAACGCTTTGGTATGAGAGCAGGGATCATGGATTCAGCTCAATCACATGGGCGGAGTTGAATTGAGCATTTTCATTGACACCCCCCTTGGCATAGCCCCGGGCGTTGCACATGACCCGGGTCTTGCCGATCCGGTAATCGAAGCTGCCATGGGTGTGCCCGTGCAGCCAAAGTGCGGGCTGCCACGTCTCGATCCGTTCCCGGAGGTCTGAAACGAAACTCGCGTTGATCGGCGAATCGGCGAAACCCGGGCTGATGCTCAAGCGTGTCGGCGCGAAATGCGAGATCACCACCGTGGGGATGTCGGGGTCGGTGGCAAAGCAGTCTTCCAGCCAGGCGACCGTCTGCATGAACAGCATCTGGGAAATGGCCGGCGTGAACAGGTCTGGAAAATCCGGCGAAACCTTGATGCGGCTGAAGTCGCGGATGAGCCGGGTGGCCATGTCGATCCCCTGCGCCCGCTCTTCTGCCTGATCAAAGAGGCGATAATCGGACCACAGGGTACAACCGAGGAACCGTACGCCGTCGTGAATATGCGCCGTGCGTTCCAGCACGCGGATCGGTGTGCCTTGCGCCAACCTGTGCAACTGATCGTAGGTCGAGATCAGGTCACTGCCATAGAACTCGTGATTGCCGGCCACGTACAGCACCGGTATCGGGCATGCCCTGGCCCACTCGATGGCCGCGGCCGGTCGGGATATGTCGCCGGCCAGGATCAGGATATCGGCGTCCACAGCCGGAAAAGGCAGGGTATCGACGGACAAGTGGATATCGGAAAGCAGGGCGATGCGCATGGAACGGTTCCTGGCAGTCATGAAGGTTGGTGGCCACTTACTTGAGGGGATGGCGCACCAGAATCGATTCGTTGATCTGATCAATAGAGGTGACCCCCGTCAAGGTCATGGCCACGCGCATTTCCTTGGCGAAAATATCCAGCATGTTTTCCACCCCGCGTTGCCCATCGGCCGCCAGTGCATAGGCCATGGAGCGTCCCAGGAGCACCCCTTTTGCGCCCAGGGCCAACATGCGCACCACATCCAGCCCCGAGCGGATCCCCGAATCGACCAGCACCTTTAGGTCATTGCCGACCGCTTGCATGATCGGCGGCAACGCTTGGGCCGTGGAGAGCACGCCGTCCAGCTGGCGGCCGCCGTGGTTGGAGACGATAATGCCGTCGGCGCCAAAAGTGACCGCATCCCTGGCGTCTTCGGGGTCGAGAATGCCCTTGATGATCATCGGGCCTTTCCAGAAGTCGCGAATCCACTCCAGGTCGCTCCAGCTGATCGAGGGGTCGAAGTTGTTGGCCAGCCAGCCGATGTAGTCTTCGAGGGTAACGGCCTTGCCGAGGTACTTCGAGACGTTGCCCAGGTCATGTGGACGGCCCAGCAGGCCGACGTTTAAGGCCCAGTCGGGTCTGGTCATAGCCTGCAGCATCCGCCGCGACGATGCATAGGGACCGGACATGCCCGAATGGGCATCGCGATAACGGGCGCCAGGCGTGGGCATATCCACCGTGAACACCAGGTTCTGCACACCGGCGGCCTTGGCGCGTTCCAGGGCGTTTTTCATGAAGCCCCGGTCCTTGAGCACATACAGCTGAAACCAGATGGGTTGTTGAGTGTTGGCGCAGACTTCTTCGATCGAGCACACCGACACGGTGGACAGGCACAACGGGATGCCCTTGTTTTCGGCGGCCTTGACCGCCTGCACCTCACCGCGGCGGGCGAACATGCCCGTCAGGCCTACCGGTGCCAACACGATGGGCATCGACAGTCGTTGATCGAACAGGGTGGTTTGCAGGCTCAACGCTTCGACGTTCTTGAGGATCCGCTGGCGCAGGCTGACCTGCGTCAAGTCGGCGCTGTTGGCCTTCAGCGTATGCTCGGCATAGGCTCCGCCATCGATGTAGTCGAACAAAAAACGCGGGAGCTTGCGACGCGCTGCCTCGCGATAATCGGATGCGGACGAAATGATCATATTGCCGATGCCTCGGGCTGATGAGGGACGGTGACGTCTGTCGAGCGTGAAGGCAGATTAGCCCATGCCATCGCAACCCTGTTGAAAAGCCGTTCAAACCTTTTGTGGCTGCAACATGGCCGCAACAATGCGCGCCTATGATCCGCCTCAACCAAAACTCAGGGAACGACCCATGAATCGGCCATCAAGAAGCCTGCGCAAACTGCTCGACTCCGTCGCCGCCAACAATGAAAGCGCGGCGCTGGACGTGATGCGCGCCGCTGAACAGCTCAAGGATGAAGTGTTGCGTCAACGCTTGCTCAACCTGATTCATCGGCTCAACCAGGACGCCATCGATTTGCGGATTGCGCGGGATGAGATTCAGGGGGGTGGGATCAAGCTGGCGTGAGGGGCGCCCTTCAACCTGCTGAAAGGGCGCCAGGCGCTGTCACTGGTTTTTCGCGCTGGCCAGGTAATGGGCGACCAGAGCATTGGCGTGGCCATGACCCAAGCCGTGCTCGGTCTTGAGCCAGGCCACCATTTCCATGTGCTTCTTGGTGTTGACGGTCTTGAGCAGGTCAAGCCAGTGGGTGACCGGGTGTCCGTACTTTTTTTCGATAGAGGGGAAGTACGAGGCGGGTCCTTTTGTTTGTGTCTCTTCAGTCACGTTGCAAACTCCTTTTTTTGCCGGGTTATCAGGGGGGCGTGCCGGGCGCTCTGGAAAGTCGGGTAATGCTCCGAATGCAGTACCGGTGACGTTACTTTTTAGCCTGCACTGAATCCGGTGTCCACTCTTGGTGGGTCCTGCTTTAGATGGCCGATGATTGTCTTTCAGGTGTACATATCCATTCCTGCGGTAACGGCCACCTATGGTTTCGCCCTTACGGCGAGTCACTTGGAAGAGCCCCAAGTAACCAAGGGCTCTTGCCCCTGGCGTTCGGCCCCTCGCTGGGGCTCGGGGTACCCTCGCTCCGGTCCTGCTCCGTGGGTCGCCGCGATGGGCCATCCATGGCCCAGCGCGGCTAAACCGGCATCCATGCCGGTTTACCCACTGCGCAGAACCTCCACTCGGCCTCTCGAGGGGGCAAGAAAATCAAAAGCCAAAGCAAAGCGAGGCGGCCTGACAGCCGACCTGATCGGGAGCCGTACGCAATTCCCTTGTAGGAGCCAGGCTTGCCGGCGAACCAGGCGCTGCGGTGTGTCTGTTGTACCGCGTTATCGTTCTTCGCCGGCAAGCCTGGCTCCTACAGGGGATTGGGGTATCTGCAAAAGTCAGGTCGGCTGTCAGGCCGCCTCGCTTTGCTTTGGATTTGGGTGCCCCGTTAACCATGCTGGCCGAACGCAGGCATTGCGCAGTGGGGAAACCGGCAGGACGCCGGTTTAGCCGCGCTGGGCCATGGATGGCCCATCGCGGCGACCCACGGAGCAATGCCGGAGTGAGGGCATGCCGAGCCTAAGCGAGGCACCAAGTGGTGGGGCAAAGCCTTTTGCTTACTTTTCGGCGTTTGGAAAAGTGAGTCGCCGTAAGGGCGAAACCATAAGTGGTCGTTACCGCAGCAATGGATATGTACTCAGATAACAATCTCCCACACAACATCTCCCACAGACTTTGACGCGGCATGGATCAACGTTGCTAGAGGCTCCGAAGGAGGTCGTCAGAAGTTGACGGACAGGCTCAGGGTGTGAGGGGGCAAAAAAATTGATGTGAACTTCTGTAGGAGCCCGGCTTGCCGGCGAAGGCGCCCGAAAGACCGACGCAGCATTCAAGGCCGCCTTCGCCGGCAAGCCTGGCTCCTACAAATGCATGTCAAACGCCGTATGATGCTGGCTTCATTGTCGATAAGGACGTCGCCATGTCCCCCAACAAGGCTTGCCCCGTCATCCTCTCCAGCATTGCCGGGCCCCGCATCCTTCTGTTCCGCCATCCCCTCGCAGGCGTGCAACTGGTCAAAGGCACCATCGAGTCAGGTGAAACACCCGCCGAGGCCGCTCTTCGGGAATTGAGCGAGGAGTCCGGCATTGACGACGCCACGGTTGTCATTGACCTGGGTTGCTGGAACGCCGAACACCTCGAGCAGGTATGGTCATTTCAACTGTGCCACACACCGGCGTCGCTGCCGGAGCAATGGACCCACCAGACGCGCGATGACCATGGCCACGTCTTCAGCTTCTTCTGGGCACCGCTTGATGAATTGCCGTTTGCTGATTGTCATCCGGTCTTCCGCCGGGCATTACGGTACCTGACGGTCACGCTTTCGGCCTGAAGTACAGGAGAGTTGATGCATGAAGCCATTTAGAATTCGCGAGCTGAAAAGTACAGACGCTCAAGCCTTGCTGGCATTCGAAACCCGCAACCGCGAATGGTTCGAATCGCATATCGATGCGCGCGACCCTTCTTTTTACTCATTGCAAGGTGTCGCCGAACATATCGAAGTCTATTTATCCGGTTATGCCATCGGCACCTGGCACCCGTTCGTTATTGAAGACAGCAGTGAACGGATCGTAGGGCGGGCAAACTTGAAAGGCATAGACCCATCGACGAGATCTGCAGAGGTGGGCTATCGAATCGGTCGTGACGCTTGCGGCCAGGGACTGGCGACGCAGGCACTCAAACATCTGATCGAGGAGGCACAGGCGCGTTGGCAACTCACGCAACTGGTGGCTTATGTATTCAAGGACAATGCCGGCTCGCGAAAAGTACTGACCCGGTGCGGATTCGTGCTTGAACAACCCTCCAGCAATGAAGCGTCGGAAGCCGAATGCCGATTCGTCCGTGTGCTCAATCCAGACCCTAATGCACGGTGATCGCCCAAGTGATGAACCCTGCAATGGCCGTGGTACAGGTCAAGGCGATAAGGAAAAGAACGTCGACCAGTTTTTCCAGAAAATGATTGCGGTTCACGTTGCTGGTGCGCAATGCCCAGTAGGACAGAAGTGTCGTAATTAAATACAGGATGGCGTTCATCGCAAGAAAGTCGTCACCCAGGGAGTCTTCACTTCTCAGCGTGGTCACCACCTGGAAAATTCCAATGACCGTAATGCACACGCCCACCATGGCCGCCGAAGCGGTAAAGACATGCACGCAGATATCTTCATTCAAGCTGATCGACGATTTTTTTTCGTTCATGTCATGCCCCGTCAGCCAGCGCAGTGACCACCTGTTGCTCTATGTCCTGCTCATCCATCCCTCGCCCGAAGTGCTTGAGGTAGCGGCCCTGGCTGTCGAGTAAAAACAGGATGGTCGAGTGGTCCATCATGTACTGGTCCGGTTTGTCGCCCGACGGCACTTTCTTGTAGTACACGTGATAGGCATCGGTGATCCGGGCGATCTCTTGCGCCGTGCCGGTCAGGCCGACGAAATCGCTGGCGAAGTATTTCACGTAGGCCTTGAGTTTGCCGGGGGTGTCACGCTCCGGGTCGATGGTGACGAAGACCGGCCGCACCTTGATGCCTTGCCGTTGTTGCAACTGCCGGCTGATGCGGGCCATTTTCGCAAGGTCGGTGGGGCAGATGGCCGGGCAGGTCATGAAGCCGAAGTAGAGCAGCACCGGCTCACCGAAGCTGCGCTCGTTGACCCGCTGGCCATTCTGATTGGTCAGCTGGAACGGCCCGCCGATGTCGCTGCGGGTGGCGGCGCCGGTACTGGTTACCAAGCCCATCAACAGCAGGGCGAAAACCGCACAAAGCCACCTCATCGATCAATACCCTCCGGAATACGTCAGCGCCAGGCCGACGAGTTCGGACATCTGGCCATCCTCTTTCTGGGTGCCGGCGGACAGCCCGAGCTTGATCTGCCCGGTGATGTTGTAGGTCAGACTCAGCTCGTTCAGATAATCCTGCCGATCGGCGCCCCCCGTCGATTGGCGATGCTTGTCGGTGCGGGTCGCGCCGAAGGACCAGTCACCGAAATCGAACGTCAGCGATGTGGTGAGGTAGCGGGTGTCGTTGCCCTTGATGCCATCTTCATTGTCGACATCGGCGAATTCGATGAAGGGCACGATATCGAAGTAACGCCCCTCCAGCGTCGGCTCAAGATCCGTGCTCGGTTCATAGGCCCAGATGTAGCGGGCGGAGGCGATCTTGATGGTTTCGTCGTCTTCCCCCGGCGGATCGGGTTGCGTCTGGTCCTCGGCCTTTTTGTTGAACATATAGCCGGCCTGCATTTCCAGATAAGGCACCGCCGGGATCGCAATCCAGTTCACCATCAGCGCCCAGGAATCGAGCTTGCCGGTATTCGAGGGGCCGCCGTCGCTTCGCTGCAGCTTCTCGCCATGGCGCAGATACGGTCGGCCGAGGAACGAATTGTCCGCGGTGTACAGGCTCAGGTTGGGCTCTATCATGCCCAGTTTCTGGTCGAAAAAACGGTACGCCACGGTGCCGCCGAGCATGCCGTCGAGGTCGTAGGTGCTGACGTAATCATTGGTGTAGAGGCCCGGCGCCTGATCCTGCGCACGTCCGAACGGCACGTGGAACTTGCCGACCGAGAACGCCGAGTTGGCGTTGTTCTGGTAGTAGTTGAGGTCGTTGATCACCAGGCCCACGTCTTCGAAAAAACGCTTTTGCCCGGGCTCGGGCCCGGCTATGGGATTGATCTCGGTGGACAGCTGGATCTGCTGGTCGTGGGTGAAGCGAAAGTAGAACGTGGTGTTGATGTCCGGGTAGGCGTCCGTGCTGTTGCGATTGCCGCCCTGGGGCGAGTCGGCATGCACATGGTCATATTGAAAGGTCGCGTCGTAATCCATGCCGACGTTGGGGTACTGCCCGTCATCGGCCAGCGTCGCCTCGACGCCGCACACCGATCCCAGCAACAACACAGCCAAGCGATAGTTGCTCATGGCGCCCCCCCTTTATTTGATAAGCGGGCTGGACGCTTTCGGGTCCTGTCCGGTGTTGCGCAGGTAGGAGCACAACTGGTTGTTTTCACCGTACAGGCCGCCCAGGGGTTCGAGCTTGACCGCCTGCTCGTAGTCCTCGGGCTTGACCACCTGGATCGCTTGCATCATGCCGCCGTCCTCGTGTTCGAGGATGTGGCAGTGATAGACGAACTTGCCGAGGATCACCGGATCGCGGAAGGGGATGCGCACGGTGATCGAGCCCGTGGCGGGAATGAACACGTTGTCCCGGTAGCCACTGAACTGCACCGCCTTGCCATTGATTTCGGTGACCTGGAAGTCCACCTGGTGGATATGGAACTGGTGCAATTCCTGGGACGGGTTGAACAGCCGCCATTCCTCGACGTCACCGAGTTTCACCGTGGTATTGACCCGGTCCAGCTCGAAGCGCGTGCCGTTGATCAGGAATGCATTGGGGTCGGTGTCCGAGTCCTGGAAGGCGAACTGGCGGGTCTTGTTCACCGCGATCTTGCTGAAGTCCTCGGCGGGCGGGTAGGGGCTGGTGATCTGCTTCGTCGCCACCTGTTGACCGCTGGAGCGCAGGACTGCCAGTTTGGCCGAAGGGTAATCATCGCCTGCCGGCCCGGTATTGCCCGAACCCGCTTCAACTTCGTAGGTGCCCGCTGGCGGCCCGACAACCAGCACGCTGAAGCGCGCCGATGGCCCGATCAGCACCTGTTTGGTCTCGACCCGACGGGTCACGGTATTGCCGTCTCGGGACAGCACCTGCATCGTCTGGCCGTTGAGGCGGATGCGAAAGTACTGGTTGGCGGCAATGTTGATGAAGTGCCAGAGCTGGGTTTCGCCCGGCTTGATGTCGATGGTGGGGACTTCCTGGCCGTTGATCGTGCGGATCGACGGGGCGCTGGTGATGATCTCGCTGGCGACTTTACCGGTCAGGGTTTTCTGGAAGTTGCGCAGCACCAGCACCTGTTCCTTGATGCCCCTGAGTTCGGGGAACGGGTCGAGCATGCCGTCGACCAGGATCGGCCCGGCAATGCCCGCCGACACCTGGCGCTGGGAACCGCCATGGAAATGACTGTGATACCAATAGGCGCCGGGGCTGTGAGCGAGCGGCAGCTTGACGTTGTACTCACCGACTTGATGCGGGCGGGTCACGCGGAAAATATTGTCGCCCTGGTCCAAGGGCGAGACCTGCATGCCATGGAAATGCAGGTTGGTGATTTCGTCCATGCGGTTATCCAGGCGGATCGCCATGGTGCCGCCGGGTCGCGTTCGAATCAGCGGCGAGTCGTAATCGCCGTTGAATACCAGGGACACATAACGCTCGTTGCCCACATTGACCTGTTGCTCGGCCGCCGTCAGCGTGGCGTGGGTCACGCCGCTGGCATCGTAGGTGAATTCGGGATTCTGCCGCAGGGGTGGGGACGCAGGTTCAGTGGAGCGCTGGGTCGCACAACCGCTCAATGCCAGAGCGAACACGCTCGCGCAGAGTGCAAAGGAACGGACGCTGAGAGCTCTGGGCATGATCGCGACCTTCGTTGGCTTGGCGAGGAACGACCTGCGTGGTCCGACCATGCGTTGCCGAAGGTGACCAGAAGACACACCGGGCAATGCGCACGGCCACGTCCGGTGTGGCGCACAGTGTAATTGCGAACTTTTCGCAGTTTAGAACACGTCCGGCCGCTCGCAAGTTTTTTGGATCCAGCGTCACCCTGAAGCGATGAAAGGCGATTTTCTACCGTCATTCGGCGATCTTCGACCGTCAGAGATGCTCAGGTTTTTCGCGAGCAGGCTCGCTCCTACAATAAATCGTACCCAACCTAAAGATACGAGCCTTCCCTGGACTGGGGCATCATAAAGCGACCTCGCAGCGAGGAGCATACCGCCATGATTCAGTGCAAGAGTGCCTATGCAGATGCGACTGACGGAGACGGAAACCGTGTGCTGGTTGACCGCCTGTGGCCGCGCAATTGTCCAAAGGGCAGTCTTCAATTGACGGCATGGCTTCCCGATGTCGCCCCCTCGACGGAATTACGCAAAGCCTTCAACAGCAAAAAAATCAGCTTTGCGCAGTTCACCGTTGCCTATCGGCGCGAGCTGGCGGCCAAACCGCAGGGCTGGTGGCAATTGTTGCTGCTCGGCGAAAGGGGCACGCTTACCCTGGTTTTTGCGGCCAGGGATCTGCAGGCGAACAATGCAATTGTCCTGGCTCATTGGCTGGAAGATGAGTTGGAGCGGTTCGCGGAACCCAGCTCGCCAGTATGCTATCTGAGCGATTTTCCTGATTATTAGACCCGGTAATCAAAGCGGTTCATTGCTGGCAAAGGTCTGATCAACCAAACGTATGCTGTCGCGTCCGCCACGCTTGGACTGGTAGAGCGCCGCATCGCCTTGCTCGATCAATGCCGCCAGGCTCGCTGGCGGATGGTCGAACAGGTTGGCGCCGATGCTCAGGGTCACCGCTGCAGGTGTGGCGAATGTCTGTGCGGCGGCGTGGTGAAACTGCTCACGCAGGGCGTTGCCCAACCCGACGATTTGCTCATTCGATGCGTTGCGCAGCAGGATCACGAATTCGTCACCGCCCAGCCGCGCCGCCAGTGCGCCCTCAGGCAGGACCGAACGGATCAACCCGCTCAGCGTGACCAGCAGTCGGTCGCCTGCGGTATGGCCGTACAGGTCGTTGACCTGTTTGAAGTTGTCGATATCGATCAGCAGCAGGGCGCCGGGTCGTGCGGTGGAGACGTCATCGAGCAGGCGCGGTGCCCGCACTTCGAGGGCGCGGCGGTTGTACAAAGAGGTCAGCGGATCACGTGCGGCCAGCCGGGCGATGCGTTTCTCGCGCCTGTAGCGTTCGGTACCGGTCATGGATAGGGCGATCAGCATGATCGCCATCGCGCCCTCGACCAGGGAAATCTGAATGATCTCGCCACGAAACGCGGCAAGGTCGATCAGCGTGCCGGGAACGATGGCGGTGATCGACTTGGCCAGATAGAACAGCCCATGGACCAGCAGTACATAACGCAGTTGCACCGCTCCCACGCTCAACGACTTGCCATGGGGGCGCAGGAGGAAACTGGCCCTGAGCGTCACCAGGGCCACCAGTAGCGAATTGGCCAGCAGCATGACCTTCGACCACGACGGCTCGTCCGGCAACAACAGCAAGGCCACCCAGGCGACGAAGATCAGGTACCAGGCACGCGACAGCCGCGTCTGCGTGAAGCGCGCGACACCCAGCAGGAAACACCAGTGGGCCACCACCAGCAGGCCATTGGCGAACCATATGCCGACCAGCAGAAGGCCGGCCCCGCGCAGCAAGGCGAGTGTCGACCCCAGGGTGATGGTTGCGAAACCCGCGCTCCAGAACAGCAGCGAGGGCTCGCGAATGCTCCGCCATTCGATCGCCAGGTACAGCGCGGCGGCGGCTGCGAGGGCGGTCGAAATGGTCAACATCGTGGGTGGGTCGAGCGCCATAGCCTGTAGAACCTTTCTGATCTGCGATGAAAGGTGTGATTGTAAATGCTGGGCCGGTTTTTCGCAGATCCCGGTGCATTGAAAAAAGGTCGTGCCAGGATTGATAGGGCTGCTCGCTATTGATTCAGCGCGCCTGCCAATCGCGCAACCATCGCAACCCCTCGCTCGTGTTGCCGCGCGGCCGGTACTCGCAACCCACCCAGCCGCGGTAGCCCAGTTGATCGATCAGCTCGAACAGGTAGGGGTAGTTCAACTCGTTGTGCAGGTCCGGTTCGTGGCGATCCGGCACGCCCGCGATCTGGATATGACCGATGCCGGCGAAATCCCGACGCAGCTTCGTCGCCACGTCACCCTCGACGATCTGGCAGTGGTAGATGTCGAACTGGACCTTGAGATTGTCCTTGCCGACGGCTTTGCAGACGGCCTGGGCCTGATCCTGGCGGTTGAGGAAAAAGCCCGGCATGTCACGGGTGTTGATCGGCTCCAGCAACACGGTGATCCCGACCTTGGCCGCTTGCGTCGCCGCGTGGCTGAGGTTTTCCAGGTAGGTTTCGTGGTGTCGGGCTCGGTCCGCTTCGCTCGCCAGCAGCCCGGCCATGACGTGGATGCGGTCATTGCCCAGGATCGCGGCGTATTCCAGGGCCTGGTCGAAACCAGCGCGAAACTCCGCTTCGCGCCCAGGCAAGGATACGATGCCTCTTTCACCTGCCGCCCAATTGCCGGGCGGCGCGTTGAACAGGGCCTGGACCAGGCCGTTGTCGTCCAGTCGCTGTTTGATTTGTTGCGCGCTGAAGTCGTAGGGGAACAGGTATTCCACCGCCTGGAAACCATCGGCGGCGGCTGCGGCGAAGCGCTCGAGAAAATCGTGTTCCGGGTAGAGCATGCTGAGGTTGGCAGCGAAACGAGGCATGGTGACTCCTGAAATTAAAAATACCAGCGTAGGTTCAGTTAAGCGAAAAAGTCCTTGTAGAAGCGTAATTTGTTGACGGAGTGCATATCCATTCCTGCGGTAACGGCCACCTATGGTTTCGCTCTTACAGCGAGTCACTTGGAAGAGCCCCAGGTAACCAAGGGCTCTTGCCCCTGACGTTCGGTGCCTCGCTAGGGCTCGGCATGCCCTCGCTCCGGTCCTGCTCCGTGGGTCGCCGCGATGGGCCATCCATGGCCCAGCGCGGCTAAACCGGCATCCATGCCGGTTTACCCACTGCGCAGAACCGGAACGAAGCCTCTCGATGGGGCAAGAAAATCAAAAGCCAAAGCAGATCAAAAGCAAAGCGAGGCGGCCTTAAAGCCGACCTGATCGGGAGCCGTACGCGTTCCCCCTGTAGGAGCCAGGCTTGCCGGCGAAGAACGATAACGCGGTACAACAGACACACCGCAGCGCCTGGTTCGCCGGCAAGCCTGGCTCCTACAAGGGATCGGGGGTATCTGCAAAAGTCAGGTCGGCTTTAAGGCCGCCTCGCTTTTGTTTTTGATCTGGGGCGCCCCGTTAACCACGATGGCCGAACGCAGGCATTGCGCAGTGGGGAAACCGGCAGGACGCCGGTTTAGCCGCGCTGGGCCAGGGATGGCCCATCGCGGCGACCCACGGAGCAATGCCGGAGAGAGGGCATGCCGAGCCCTGGCGAGGCACCGAGTGGTGGGGCAAAGCCTTTTGGTTCCTTTTTGGCGTTTGAAAAAGGGACTCGCCGTAAGGGCGAAACCGCCAGTCGCCATCACCGAAGAAACGGATAAGCTCCCAATCCAATCCAATCCAATCCATACATATAACGTCAAGCTTAAGTGAACAGCATTGTTTGTAGGAGCGAGCCTGCTCGCGAAAAACCTGAGAGCGCCGCAGGGTGTCAGGCTTCCAGCGTTATCGTTGTCGTCCATCGCGAGCAGGCTCGCTCCTACAAATGCATTTAGCGTAAGGCCCGGTGGTTACCACTGCACGCCAAAAACCTCGTGCAGTTCATCCAGTGCGGCCTGGTCAAGCGGGGCCGGCTTGGGGTTGCTCATCAGCCAGAGGCGTGCCGTTTCTTCCAGCTCCTCCAGGGCATAACTCGCCTTCGACACCGAGCTTTCCCACACCACCGGACCCAGGCGCTCGAGCATCACCCCGCGCACGCTGTTGGCCAGTTGCGCAACCCGCTCGGCGACCTTCGGCGAGCCGGGACGCTCATAGGCGATCAACGGGATGTGCCCGACCTTCATCACCTGGTAGGGCGTCAGCGGCGGCAGGATGTCATCCTGCTGCCAGACCCCGGCCAGCGTCAACGCCACCAGGTGCGTGGAGTGGGTGTGCACCACGCCGCCGACACCCGGGTTGCGGTCATAGACCTCTCGGTGCAAGGCCAGGGTCTTCGACGGTTTGTCGCCGCTGACCCATTCCCCTGCCAGGTTGACCTTGGAGAGGGCGGCCGGATCCAGGCGGCCCAGGCACGCGTCCGTGGGCGTGATCAGCCAGCCATCGTCGAGCCGGGCGCTGATGTTGCCGGCACTGCCTACCGTGTAGCCACGGCTGTACAACTGGCCGCCGACGTCACAGATTTCTTCGCGCAGGGCATTTTCATTGCTCATGCTTGAACTCCCGCCAGGTGTTTCAGCGCCTTGGAGAAAAAGTCAGGGCCACCGAAGTTGCCGGACTTGAGCGCCAGGGCCAGTGGTTCCCCAGGTGTGCTGACACAAGCGGGCACGCCCGGATCAATTTGCGCACCGATCTGCAAGAGCTGGATCCCCAGCGCTTGCACCACGGCTCCGGAGGTTTCCCCGCCTGCGACCACAAAGCGTCGCACACCGGCCTGGCGCAGCCCGCTGGCTATCCGGCCCATGGCCTGCTCAACCATGTTCCCCGCGCGCTCGGTGCCCAGTTCACGTTGTACGGTCTTGACCTCATCCGGGGAGCTGGTGGCGTAGATCAGCACCGTTTCTGCCGAGTCAGCGGCGAAGGCCAGTGCCTGTTCGATCACCGGCGCTCCCGCAGCCAAGGCCAACGGGTCGATCCGAAAGGCCGGACGACCTGCCTGCAGCCAGCTCGCCACTTGCCCGTTGGTGGCTTGCGAAGCGCTGCCCGCGAGCACCACTTCGCCGCCGTCGACTGCGGGTACCTCGGCTGCATTCAGCTCGCGCAGTTTACCGGCCCGACGGAAGTTCTCCGGCAAGCCCAGCGCCAGTCCCGAACCACCCGTCAGCAGGGCAAGCCCGGCGCAGGCTTCGCCCAACAGATGCAGGTCGGCATCGGACACGGCATCGGCGATCGCCATGCGCACACCTTCGGCGCGAAGCTGCGTCATGCGGGCGCGAATGCTCTCCACGCCCTTGGACACCGTGTCATGGCGCAACAGGCCGACTTTGCCCTGGCTCTGCGCTTGCAACACCCGAACCAGGTTAGCGTCGGTCATCGGCGTCAGCGGGTGATGCTGCATGCCCGACTCGCTGAGCAACTGGTCCTGAACGAACAAATGCCCGCGAAACACCGTGCGCCCGTTTTCCGGGAAGGCGGGGCACGCCAGGGTGAAATCACTGTCCAGCGCGTCCAACAGCGCTTCGCTGACCGGGCCGATGTTGCCGGCAGCGGTAGAGTCGAACGTCGAGCAGTACTTGAAGAAAATCTGTTCGCAGCCACGCTCACGCAACCAGCGCAGCGCTTCGAGCGAGGCCTGCACAGCGTCGGCGGCCGGCACGGTCCGCGACTTCAGGGCGATGACGATCGCGTCGGCATCGAGTCGTTCAGCAACCTCGGCGCCGGGTATGCCGATGCTTTGCACGGTGCGCATACCGCCGCGCACCAGCATGTTGGCAAGGTCGGTGGCACCGGTGAAATCGTCAGCGATGCAGCCCAGCAGAGGGCGGGCAGGGGCATTCAACATGTCGGGCTCCTCATCCGGGCAGATAATCAGTCATGTACTGCTTGATCACGGCGCGGAAATCCTCATCCGCGGTGAATCCCAGGTCCCGGGAGTAGGTGGCGCAAAAGGACCCTGGCCACGAACCGACGATGCGCTCGATCGCCGGATTGCGCTCCAGGCTGATCCGCGCGGCCACGTGTTCACCGGCGACCTGGCGCAGGGCATCGATCATCTGTTCGACGGTAATCGACAGGCCTGGCATGTTGATCACCCGACCCTCGGTCATCTGCTCGCCGGCCAGTTCATGACCATGGATCAGGTTGGCGATCGCCTGCGCTGGCGACATCAGCCAGAGCCGCGTATCGAGCGGCACTGGGCACACGCTTGGCTGGCCGTTGAGCGGTTCGCGGATGATCCCGCTGGCAAAGCTGGAAGCGGCCAGGTTGGGTTTGCCCGGGCGCACCACGATGGTCGGCATGCGCAGGCTGCGACCATCCACAAAACCGCGCCGGCTGTAGTCGGCGAGCAGCAGGTCGTTCATGGCCTTTTGCGTGCCATAGGAACTCTGCGGTGCCCACACCTGATCATCACGCACGCGTTCCGGCAGTTGCCCACCGAATACCGCGACGGAGCTGGTCATCACCCATTTCGGGCAGGTGCCGAGCTGGCGAATGCGTTCGAGCATGTTCTGGGTCGCGGTGAAGTTGATGCGCATGCCCAGTTCGAAGTCGGCCTCCGCCTGGCTGGAAACCACCGCGGCCAAGTGGAAGATGCTGTCGGTGCTGGCGTCGATCAGGCTGTCCAGCACTTCAGGGTTGGCGATATCGCCACACACCACCGTTACCCGCGGATCATCGATGCCCTCGAGCGCGACCATGTCGAAGGCGACGATTTGCCCGATGGGCTGGGACTGGCCTGCACGGTCGGTGAGCGAGCCGCGCAGCAGCAGGGCTTCGATCAGACGGCGGCCAAGGAAGCCGGCTGCACCGGTCACGAGAATTTTCATGAGTTGCTCCAAACGTCAGCGGTTGACGAGTTTTCCGGGAATTTTGAAGACCAGCAGGGCGCCGAGGAACAACGCGCTCGCCATCACATACATGCCGATCGTGGTGCTGTGGGTGGTGTCCTTGAGGAAGCCCATCAGGTACGGCGAGACGAAGCCCGCCAGGTTGCCCCAGGAGTTGATCAGGGCGATGCCGGCTGCCGCGGCGGTGCCGCCGAGGAAGGCCGTTGGCAGGCTCCAGAACAGCGGCAGGGTGCTCATGGCGCCCATGGAGCCCAGGGTCAGGCCGATCATCGAAATGGTGAAGTTGTCGCTCCAGGTGGCGGAGATGAACAGCCCGATACCGCCCAGCACTGCGGTCAGTGCCAGGTGCCAGCGACGCTCGCGCAGCCGGTCGGCGCTGCGCGACACCAGGATCATGGTCATTGCGGCGGCGGCATAAGGGATGGCGGTGAGCATGCCGACCTGCAACACATCGCTGACGCCGGCCTGGCGGATCAGCGTCGGCAACCAGAAGCCCACGGTATAGAAGCCGGCGATCATGCAGAAATAGATGGCCGTCAGCAGCCAGATGCGCGGCTGCAGGAACACTTCTTTCAGGCTGTGTTTCTGGTGGCCGGCGGATTCCGCGTCGATGCGCGTCTGCAGCAGGGTTTTCTCTTCCCGGGTGAGCCAGCCGGCACTGGAGATGCGGTCGCTGAGGCAGAAGATCACCAGGATGCCGACGGCGATCGAAGGCAGCCCTTCGAGAAAGAACAGCCATTGCCAGCCGGCAAACCCATGGTCACCGTTGAAGGCGCTCATGATCCAGCCGGACAGGGGCGCACCGATCAGACCCGAGAGTGGCACGGCCGTGGCGAACAGGGCGTACATCTTGCCGCGGCGATGGGTCGGGAACCAGTAGGACAGGTAGAGGATGACGCCCGGGTAGAACCCGGCTTCGGCGATGCCCAGCAGGAAACGCATGATGTAGAAGGACATCGGCGTACTGACCAGCGCCATGGCCGAGGAGATGATGCCCCAGGTGATCATGATGCGCGCGATCCACAACCGCGCACCGACGCGATGCAGGATCAGGTTGCTGGGAATTTCCACGAGGAAGTAGGCAATGAAGAAAATCCCTGCGCCAAGGCCGTAGACGGCTTCGGAAAACTGCAGATCGTCGGACATCTGCAATTTGGCGAAACCCACGTTCACCCGATCCAGATAGGCGACGAGGTAGCACAGCAGCAACAACGGCAGGATACGCCACGCGGCTTTGCGATACGCAAGGTCCTCGAAGCGATCGGCGGGCGCGATGGCACCGGTTTGAATCACTGATTCAGTCATGTGTTTCCCCCATCCTTATTTTTGTAGTGGGTGACGTTGTTTTTATCGGACTTACATGAAGATCGGTTTTTTATCATAATACGTCATACGAATTCAAGGCGCAGAATCCAAAGAGGACGACGGGTCTAAAATGCAGTACCGTTCACCGATTTGAGCCCAGAGATGCCTATGCCCACTCCTGACAAATCCCCCTGTTCCGCCGAGGCGCTGGCCGTTTTGAAGGACTCCGCCAAGGGCACGTTGTCCGATCAGGTGACGGCGGCCCTGAAGGCCTACATCGCCAATGGTGAAGTGCTGCCGGGCGCGCGCCTGCCCACCGAGCCCGTGCTCTCGGAGCGTTTCGGGGTGAGCAGGACGGTCATCCGCGAGGCAATCTCGCGCCTTAAATCAGCCGGTTTGGTCGAGGTCCGTCAAGGCAGCGGCACCGTCGTCAGCGAAGGCGCGCACATCAAGGCGTTCACCATCGACCTGGATGTCAGCGGCTCGATCGAGGCGGTGTTGCGGGTCACCGAACTGCGCCGCGGTATCGAAGGGGAGGCGGCGGCACTGGCGGCGCAGCGGCACTCGCCGGCGCAACTGGAGGCCATCCACCAGGCGCTCAAGGCCATCGATGCCGCCGAGCAGGCGGGGCGCGATGGCGTCGAGGAAGACCTGGCGTTCCATCACTCCATTTCCAGGGCAACGGGCAATCCGCTGTACCCGTCACTGCACGAGTTCATCGCGCAGTACATCAAGGAAGCGATCCGCATCACCCGCTCCAACGAGGAACGCCGCCATGACCTGGCCAGGACGGTGCATGTCGAACACTCCGCCGTGTACGAAGCCATCGCCGCACGTGACCCTGAAGGCGCGCGCCATGCTGCCCTTAACCACATCAATAATGCGGTCGAGCGGCTCAAGAGTGCCGATCCCGCGTTCTGGCAGAATCCGGGGGCGAGAACCTCGTAGCACCGCGCGCGCCGGGCATCGCCGCTGACCTGTAGGAGCCCGGCTTGCCGGCGAAGGCGTCCTCGGATGTTGCGTTGACCTTTCAGGCCTCTTCGCCGGCAAGCCTGGCTCCTACGATATTTGTGCAGGGCGTGGAACCTCTGCTGCACACCAGAACCTCACAGCAGACTCCACGACACCCCGACATACACTCCCATACCTTCACCCGGCGTCGACCGCGCCGCGTCCAGCCCTTTGTCGTCGTAGCCTGGTGTGACGGTGGCGGCGTAGTGCTTGTCGGTCAGGTTGCGCATGTCCACCCACGTCTGCCAGTCACCCTTGGGTGCGTTGTAGCCCAGGGTCGCGCCGAACAGCGCGTAAGGATCGGCGTAGTAGCTGTTGGCGTAATCGACCGCCACCTTGGACACCCATTGCGTGTTGAGCGCGGCGAAGAAGCCCTGGGGCCAGTCGTAGCGCAGTTCGCCCTGGTAGTAGTGCATCGGCAGGCCCGGCAGGCGGTTGTCGCCGAAGCGCTCGTCGTCCTGGTAGTGGAAGTCACTGAAGGTATAGCTCTGGCGCAGGCTCAGTTGACCGCCATCGGCGCCGGACCACAGATTGCTCTGCAGGCTGGCTTCCACGCCCTGGTGCACGGTAGGGCTGGCATTGAGCTCGTAGGGCGTGGTGGCGTTGGCATCCGGCAACACCGAAAGCAATTCGTGGCGTACCTGGGCGTAGTACCAGGCCAGGCTCCATTGGCCCATCGCGCTGTCGCCGCGACCGCCGAGCTCCAGGGTGGTCGCGGTCTGGTTCTGCAGCTCGATTGGGTCACGCTGGGTGCCGGTGGCGGGGCCGCTGCCGGCCGGGAATCGAATGTTGGAGCTGTAGATCAGCGACCAGGGGTGCGGCGCCTCGACCGAGCGGCTGAGGTTGCCGAACAGTTGCAGGTCGGGTGTCAGTTGGTAGCGCAGGCCAAGGCGCGGGGCATAGTCCCAGTCGCCCTGGCTGGTCTTGCCACCGCCTTGCGGGTAAGTCACCGCGCTTTCCCTGCGAGTGTAGATAGCGGCGAGGCCCGTGGTCAGCCACAGGTCGTCGGCGATCTCCAGGTCATTGCCCACATGCAGGACGCTGTCCGAACCCTGGTAGGTGAAATTGCGCATGGGTGTGCCCGGCGCATAACCGGCCGTGTTGCCGGTGGGGATGCGCACCTGCTCGCTGGCGCCGGCGTTGGGCAGGTGCTTGGTCACGCGCAGGCCCAGGGTGCTCTGGCTCTGCAGGCCCCAGAGCGTGTCGCGACGCTTGTAGTCGAGGGTGCCGCTGACATCCGTGTACGCGACTTTCAGGCGGTTGGGCCCCTCGCGCAAGTCCATGGGGTAGTCATGGTAGGCAAGGCCGGCCTGGATGCTCGAGTCGTCATCGATGAACCAGGTGGTCTTGTTGCCGATGAAGGTGCTGCCCGGCTGTTCACGGCGATCGTCGCGCGCCACGTAGGCGGGGTTGGCCGCGCGCGGGTCGTGCTCGATGGAGTGCTTGGTGACCCGGCCGGCGAGGTCGTTGTCGGTCTGGCGGTAGCGCAGATAGAAGCGCGTTTCCAGGTTCGGGTTGAAGCGATAGCCGAAGTTGGCGATGACGCCCTGGCTCTCGCTGGCGGTGTGATCCTGATAGCCGTCGGCGCGTGCGTCGGTCAGGGCCAGGTAGTAGTCGAAGTCGCCCAGCACCTGCCCGGAGCTGACCTGGCGTTGCTGATAACCGTGGCTGCCCGTGGCATAGCGCATCTGCAAGCGCGGTGCGGTGTAGCCGGTATGGCTGACGTAGTCGATGGCCCCGCCCAAGGCCAGGGCACCGCGGTCGAAACCGTTGGCGCCGCGCAGCACTTCCACATGGTCAAGCCATAGCGGCTCCAGCAGCTCATAGGGCGTGCCGCCGGGGCCGGTCAGCGGCAGGCCGTCGAGCATGGCGTACAGGCCCGAGGCATGGGCGCCCGGCGCACGGTTGATGCCCGATCCGCGGATCGAGATCTTCACCCCTTCGTTGCCCGCCGACTGGGCATAGATGCCTGGCTGATAAGCCAGCACATCCTGATTGCTCGCCACCCGGCCCTGCAGGGGGCGGCGCATGTCGACCACGTTGGTGCCGCCAGGCACCTGGTCGAGCCGCGCCTTGGCGTCCTCGATCCCCTGGTCTTCGTCACTCTGCTCCTCGGCCCCGATCAGCACTTGCCCCAACTCCAGGCCCTGGGCCTCGGCCATCGCCGGACAAACAAGGGCCAGGCCCAGCAACGCGGCGGACAGGGATTGGGGCGAGGGCATTGAGAAAACTCCAGACAGGGGAAAACGGGCAGTGAAGTCTGCGACGTATGAAAGAACGAAGGGAACACATCACGATTTGGCTATTTTGCCAGGAACAGGCTCATCGGCAGGGGCGAGCCTGCCGTGAAATTGCGACCGCCGATGTCTGCGCGCCAAGCGCTTCAAGCGGGCCTGCGCTGATCAGTCGAAGCTCGGCAACTCGACCCCGGGGATCACCCGCCCCAGTTTGACCGCCTGGCCATGCAGCACCTGCATGAGCTGCGCGGCAGACTGGGACAGCGGCTCGAACCGCGAGTAGACGAAACTGATGTCGAAGTGAATCGCCTCAACCAGCGGTACCACGACCAGGCCGCTGTCCTGGGCCACGAACTCATCGATGATGGTCAGGCCCATGCCTTGCTTGACCAGGGCCACTGCTTCGTTGGCATTGGTGAAGTTGAGCATCGAGTGCAGGTTCAGGCCCTGGCGTTCGATCTCCTCGGCCAGCAATCGGCCAAAGGGCATGTCGGGGCGAAACAGCAGCAACGGCTGGTCGACCAACTCGTGCAGTGACAATGAAGCGCTGTCGGCCAAGGGGTGATCAGCCGGCATCACGCAGACCATGCGTGCGCGCATGAAGGCCAGTGAGTGAAGGTGGTCGTGGATCAGCGGCAGGGCGGAAATGGCCAGGTCGACTTTCTTCGAGAGGATCTGGTTGGGCATGTCGCCCATCAAGGTCGTTTGCCATTCGATGTTCAGCGACGGCATTTCCCGCTTGAGCCGGGCCAGGGCGACCGGGATGACCACCGTCGACAGCGATGCACTGCAGCAGATGCGCAACTGGCGGTTCGGGCCGCTGGCCAGGGCCCGGGCACATTCGTTGACCGCCAGCGCGGCCTGGTAGACACGCTCGACTTCGCGGTAAAGGGTCAGCGCCTCGGCGGTGGGCACCAGGCGATTGTTGATGCGCTGGAACAGGCGGTAGACCAGCCGGCTCTCGATATAGGCGATCAGCTTGCTGACCGCCGGCTGCGACACGTAGAGCATTTTCGCCGCACCGCTGATCGAGCCGGTGAGCATCACCGCCCGGAACACTTCCATGTGCCGCAGCTTGAACACCATCGAGGTGGCGTCGGGGCCTTCGCCGTTGGGCATGGGTCATTAACCTTTGGTTATTGTTCGAGCGATCTGTGTATGAGCGCTATTTACCGCCTGGTCGTATCGTCACTGCAACGCATCGCCCAAAGCGGCGAAACAATAACAAAGTTCAGTGAGCAAGCGCAGTGACGCTTGGCAGGAGCAGCCTTGAGCATCTACGACGAACCCAAGATCGATTGCCATAACCACCTGTTCGACCCCGCGCGGTTTCCCTATCGCGCCGACACCATCTATGCACCCTCCGGGCAGGAGGTCGCGACCCTGGAGCAGTTCGGTCGGGTGATGGACGCCTATGGCGTGCAGCACGCGTTGCTGGTGGGGCCAACCAGTGGCTACCGCACGGACAACCGTTGCCTGCTGCATGCGCTGGCGCAAGGCGAGGGCCGGTTCAAGGGCATCGCCGTGGTCGAGCATGCCATCGGCCTGGAAGAACTGGCAGCGCTCAAGGAACAGGGCGTGGTGGGCGTCGCCTTCAATCCGGCGCTGGAAGGTTTGGCCAGCATGAATGGCGTCGCAGGTCTCTTCGGCCGGCTGGCCGAGCTGGATCTGTTCGCTCAGATCCAGGTGCAGGGCAACCAACTGGTCGAGCTGCTGGGCTTGATTGAATCTACTGCGCCGCGGCTGCTCATCGACCACTGCGGCCGCCCTGAGGCCCGAGCAGGTGTGGGCCAGCCAGGGTTCCAGGCACTACTGGGTCTGGCTGGCAGCGGCCGGGCCTGCGTGAAAATTTCCGGCATGCATAAGTTCGTCGCCCACGATCATTTTCAGGAGCAAGCCGGTGCATACGTACGTGAACTGCTTCAGGCCTTTGGCCCGGATGCTTGTGTGTGGGGCTCGGACTGGCCGTTCATTCGCGAACAATCGCGCCTGGACTACGGGCCGCTGCTCAAGCTGGCCGAGCAGTTGATGGCCGATGCCAGTGTGCGCAGGAAGGTGATGTGGGACACGCCGCGCCGACTGTTCGGCTTCGGCGAGCGTTGAATCCGCCCCCGGGCGGGCTGTGTTGGCGCAATACCCCCGATAACAACAAGGAACAAAAACAATGACGACCGACAATCGATTCGTAGCGGCAACGCTCGCCTGTCCGGCGGCGCAAACCGTCAGGACCCGCACCCGGTTCATGATCCTGGCGCTGATTTCCGGCGGCACCATGATCAACTACCTGGACCGCAGCGTGATGGGCATCGCCGCGCCCAGCATCAGTGCCGACCTGGGCCTGAACGCGGTCATGATGGGGCTGATCTTTTCCGCATTTTCCTGGACCTACGCCGCCGCGCAGATTCCTGGCGGCATCCTGATCGACCGCTTGGGCACCAAGTTCACCTACTGGCTGGCGCTGACCTTATGGTCGGTGTTCACCGGCCTGCAGGGCCTCGCCCAGGGCTTTCTTTCGCTGCTGGGCTTTCGCTTGCTGGTGGGCGCCACCGAGGCACCGTGCTTTCCCACCAACAGTCGGGTGGTCGCGACCTGGTTCCCGCAAAGCGAGCGGGCGCGGGCGACCGGCATCTATACCTTCGCCGAGTACGTCGGGCTGGCGTTCCTCACGCCACTGCTGTTCTGGGTACTGCACGCCTATGGCTGGCGTGTGTTGCTGGTGGCCGTGGGCATCCTGGGTGTGCTCTATGGCCTGGTGTGGTGGCGCAAGTACCACGAGCCCCATGAGTCGACCACGGCCAATCAGGCGGAGCTGGACTACATTGCCGCCGGCGGCGGGGTGGTCGATGGCGGGCAGAAGGCCACGCGCTTTCGTTGGTCGCAGATACCCGCGTTGCTCAAGCATCGCAACATGCTGGGGATCTGCCTGGGGCAGTTTGCCTGCAACTCGACGAACGTGTTCTTCCTGACCTGGTTCCCGACCTACCTGGTCACCGAGCGGCACATGCCCTGGCTCAAGGTGGGTTGGGTGGCGGTGCTGCCATTCATTGCCGCGTCCCTCGGCACCCTGGCCGGTGGCTGGCTGTCGGACGCCTTGCTGCGTCGCGGCTACTCGCTGAATGTCGCGCGCAAATTGCCGGTGATTGCAGGACTCCTGACCGCATCGGTGATCGTGCTGGCCAACTACGTGGACTCCGACGCGCTGGTGATCGCCATTCTGTGCGTGGCCTATTTCGCCCAGGGCATGTCCGCACTGGCCTGGATGATCGTGTCCGATATCGCCCCCAAAGGCCTGCTCGGTTTGAGCGGTGGCGTGTTCAACCTGTTCGCCAATGCGGCCGGCATCGTCACCCCGCTGACCATCGGCGTGATTGTCACCACCACGGGCTCGTTCGTCTGGGCCCTGGCGTTCGTGTCCTCGATCACCGTGCTGGGCGCGCTGTGTTACCTGTTCATGGTGCGTGATCTGCGCCGCCTGCCTGAAATCCAATCCGTACAACAAGGAGCAGTTTGATGACTCGATACCTGGAAGGCCAGACGGCCATCGTCACCGGCGGCATGCGTGGCATCGGCCTGGGCATCGCCCGTCGCTTGCACAGCGCTGGCGCGCAGATCGTCATCTGGGACCTGGCGGTCGATGGCTGGGACAGCATCGCCAACGGCTTTGAACCGGTGTTGCGCCAGGCCGTCAACGTCGCCTCGCTGGCATCCGTGGAGGCGGCCTTCAAGGAGGTCGTTGAGCAACAGGGGCGCGTCGATATCCTGGTCAACAATGCCGGGATCAACGGGCCGGTGATGCCTTCCTGGGAGTACCCGCCAGAGGCCTGGGACCAGGTCATCGCCATCGACCTGACGGGGGTGTTCTATTGCTGTCGCACCGTCATCCCGCATATGCGTGAGCGTGGTTACGGGCGCATCGTCAATGTCGCCTCGATGGCTGGCAAGGACGGCGTGCAATACATCTCCGGTTATTCGGCGGCGAAGGCCGGTGTGATCGCATTTACCAAGGCGGCGGCCAAGGAATTGGCCCAGGACGGCGTGCTGCTCAATTGCATTGCCCCGGCCATGGTGGAAACCGGGCTGATGGCGGAAATGACCCCCGAGCATATTGTCGCCAGCAAGGCGAAGATTCCCATGGGGCGTTTCCTGCAAATCGAAGAGATCGCCAACATGGTGACCTGGATCGCCGGGCCCGAATGCAGCTTCACCACGGGGTTTGTGTTCGACCTCAGCGGCGGCAGGGCCACCTATTGAGCGGCCTTGGTGTAGCGCACCTGACTGCGCTGGAACTGGCGCCCATCGAGTGGGTACGCGAGGCGGCACGCGCCGGTTTCAGTTCAGTCGGGCTGCGTCTGCACCCGGCCATGGCGGGAGGCATTGCCTACCCGCTGTTGCCGGGCAGCCAGGCGCTGCAGCAGTTGAAGACTGCGCTGGATGCCGAAGGAGTGGCGGTCAACGAGATCGAATTCGTCGAGCTCACGCCGCAGGTGGACGTCGCCGCGCTCGCACCGCTGCTGGAGTCCGGGGCGCAACTGGGCGCGCGTTGCCTCACGGTATCGGGGGACGATCCGCAGCATTCCCGGCTCACGGATAATTTCGCTGCAGTGTGCGAGTTGGCAGCAGGTTATGGCTTGCGTGTCGATCTGGAGTTCATGCGCTGGCGTCACATTGCCAACCTGCAACAGGCCGTCGCGTTGATCGTGGCGGCGGGTCAGGTTAACGGCGGCGTGCTGCTCGATACGTTGCACCTGTTCCGCTCCGGCGGCGACGTCGCTGCCGTGGCCGAACTGGACCGGCGCTATATCCATGGCGTGCAGTGGTGCGACGCGCCGGCGCAGGCACCTACGGGGGAGGGCATCATCCGCGAAGCCCGCGAGGGTCGCTTGCCGGCGGGGCAGGGGCAACTGGCCTTGGCGGGATTGCTCGAGGTGCTGGCGCCTCAGGTGCACTGGAGTGTGGAGGTGCCGTGCTCCGAGATTTGTGCACCTGAGCGGTTGGCGCAGGCGTTCACGATGACCCGGGCGTGGTTGGACGGTCATCGCAACCCACTACTGTAGGAGCCAGGCTTGCCGGCGAACCAGACGCTGCGGTGCATCTGTCACACCGCGTCATCGTTCTTCGCCTGTAGGAGCGAGCGGGCAGCGATCCGACTTGCCCGCGAACCAGACGCCGCGATGTATCTGCTGGACCGCGTCATCGTTTTTCGCCGGCAAGCCTGGCTCCTACGGGCGAACCAGACGCTGCGGTGTATCTGTCACACCGCGTTATCGTTCTTCGCAGGCAAGCCGGATTGCCGCCCGCTTTGGACTATCAGTTCTGCTAGTTCCAATGCCAGGCAGGGGCGTCAATACTGAGCTCCAATACTTCGGAGCTCAGTATCATGACTGACCTGCCCAAAACACTGCTATGCCAATATCACTACGACGCCCTCGACCGACTGACCCGTCACGCGCTGCCGGATATCCCGCAGCGCCAGCGTTTCTACTGCAAACGCCGGCTGGCAACCGAAATACAGGGCGGGGTGGGCTTATCGATTTTCCAGAACGACGACCAGCTGTTGGCTCAGCGTCAACATGAGAAAGATACAGCACCCGCTACCACGCTGCTGGCTACCGATCAGCAACGTTCGGTGCTGCATTCGCTCAAGGCGGATCATCCAGGGCAGTCCGGTAGTTATTCACCTTACGGGCACCGCGCGGCTGAAAACGGATTGCTCAGCCTGCTGGGCTTTAATGGAGAACGGCCGGATCCCGTTACCGGGTGCTATCTGTTGGGTAATGGGTATCGCGCGTTTAATCCGGTACTTATGCGGTTCAATAGCCCGGATAGCTTGAGTCCGTTCGGCAAAGGAGGGTTGAACGCTTATGCTTATTGTGTGGGGGATCCTGTCAACAGGGTCGATCCATCGGGGCATATGGTGAAGGAAATGATTGCAGCCATGGCGGCGACGACTCGTAAAAAACCGCCTCCCGGCTTAAAAGATGCGATGCGTCAAGTGAAAAGAAATCTGGGCGGTGAGAAGGGTTTAAAGGCATTTGCAAGTATAAACAATGAAACCCCCGAGCAATATTTAGTGAGAAAAACTAGTGAAAAAAGCAGTTCGAACGCAATAGAAATTATGGATGAAATAGGCGGTTTACTCCCTGCGAAGAAAAGTATGGCTGAGCTAGAAGAATTAGAGAGCTCCTACCTCCCCCGGCTGTACGCAGAGTTCGATAATATTAAATTTATTGATCGCCAGGCCACTTATGAAATTAAGGGGCTGAATGCAAAAATTCATGATCTCCAGCAAAAGATTTGGGACCTACAGGTCGATATAACCACCAGAGCGAATGCGCTACCAAAACCCAGTAAAAAAGCTGCGAAGAAATCTTCTGATTTGCCAGGAACTTCCAGCGAACTACGGAAGAAAAAGTAAATCATCATTAGTCAATGAGGGAGGGCCATCCCCCCCATGTGATTATCCCAAGGCTTCGCAAGTTTTTACGAAGTTGGTCGAGGTGGATATAGGGCGTTTCTGATGGGGCGTAGGGCAATGTTGATCGTCCTCGTCTTTGTCAGATGGTCCTTCGCAAAAGCCACGGCGCCTTGGGGCCGCTCGGTAACTTGATTCGTGTCACTGCCCATCACTGATCGGGTTTAGCAGCCCGCGATAACCTAAGTCGCATGACGCTTCCATCAGTCAGGTTTTACGCCTGCATTTTGAATCCGCCGGAATAGAAGCGCAGAGATCGCGGGACGCAAAACTTGTAGGTGCCCGGCTTGCCGGCGAAGGCGTATTTGAAATCGCCTACGCCGGCAAGCCTGGCGCCTACGGGTGAATCATGTTCCGCGGTGTGTCAGGTCGGTCGCTTCAGCGCTTGTCCAACGCCGCTTCCGCCGCCGCAATTTCAGCCTGGCGCTTGACGATCATGTCGCCCACCGGCGGTCCCTGGAAACGTCGCGCTTCGAAACCGAACCAGACGATGGCCGTCAACACCAGGAAGCCGATGGTGATGTACAACGCCCAGTCGTTCGGTGGCTGGATGCCGATGACGAAGATGATCACCATCGACAGGACCGAGAGCAGGGCGAACACCGTGTACCAGAAGCGCCCCATGTTCCATGGCCCCATGGTCGGCCACTTCGAGGTGCCATAGGCAAACAGGCCCAGCACGATGGGGATGACGAAGGAGAAGAACAGGAAGATCACCGTGCAGGAGACCACGATGGTGTAGACCGGCGTCTCGCCAATCGATATCACCGACGATCCCCAGACGAACAGCACCGCGAGTGTGGCACCGGTCCAGATGGCTGCCACCGGGCTGCGAAAGGTTGGCGAAACCGAGGCCAGGGCTTTCGAGCAAGGCAGGCCGCCGTCGCGGGAGAACGCGAAAATCATGCGCGAAACCGAGGTCACGGTCGCCAGGCCACAGAGCACCTGGGAGATGAAGATCGCCACGTACAAGCCGTCTTTGAGCAGCGGATTGACCTGGGTGTTCATGGCCCAGAAGAACACGCTCCAGCCTTGCTTGGCCGCTTCGTCCATGCTCGGCAGCATCAGCACGAACGCACTGAGCATCACCCAGCCAAACAGCAGCGACCAGACCACCGACATGACCATGCCCCGGGGCACCGACATGGCCGCGTTGCGGGTTTCCTCCGAGGTGTGGGCGGAGGCGTCGTAGCCGGTGATGGTGTAGATCGGCAGCAGCAGGCCGAGCATGAAGATCCAGCCGTTGGAGACTTCCGGCCAGACGCCGCCACCTGCCGCGCCGGAGTAGTTGCCGAAGGTCACCAGCCGCGAAAACTCGAAACTGGGGGCGGAGATCAGGCAGACGATGGTCAGCGCCAGTGCGGTGGCGAAGATCAGGTAGCCGGAGAAATCGGTGAGCTTGGCGGTCAGGCCGATCCCCAGGTGATTGCACAGGGCCTGGAGACCGGTAAGGATCGCCAGGAAAATCACCCGTGTCGTGGTGGTGTCTTCCATGCCCAGCGTGGGGCCGAAGGCGCCAAAAAAGAAGTAATAGGTGCCGACGTTGATCGCCCCGAGCACCGTGACCAGCCCCAGCAGGTTGAACCAGGCCGTTAGCCAACCGGTGAAACGGTTGCCGAGGATCGAGCCCCAGTGATACAGGCCGCCAGCGGTGGGGTAGGCCGAGGAAATCTGCGCCATGGCCAGGGCGAACACCCCGGAAATCAGGCAACCGATCGGCCAGCCGATGCCGATCGACGCACCGCCGGCGCCTGAGGTGCCCTGGGCGAGTGAGTTGATGCCACCGGAGAGGATGCAGATGATCGAAAAGGAAATCGCGAAGTTGGAGAAAACCCCCATTCGTCGCGAGAGCTGCTGGGCATAGCCCATGCTGTGCAGCACCTTGACGTCATCGTCGTGAGCGTCGGTGCCGGGCTGGCTTGCTGGGTTCATTGATGTGTGCCCCTTCAGGTTTTGATACGCAGCCATCCGGCGCTCCGGATGGATTGGCTTTCAACCCCTTGTCGTACTGCTCCTGTTTGCAACCGGTGAAACCTGCCTGCTTTTCTGTAGGAGTGAGCCTGCTCGCGATGGAGTTGAGGACAACGCAGGGTGTCAGGTTCCCCGCGTAATCGTTGACGTCCATCGCGAGCAGGCTCGCTCCTACAAAAGGCGGCCGTGGAAGGCCGCCTGGAAAATTTCCGCCACGCCAGCCCGGGTCAGGGGCAACGGGTTGCCGCCGGCCGACGGGTCGACCACTGCCATGTCGGCGATCAGGTCGGCCTGCTTGTCATCCACCCCCAGCTCGAACAGCGTATGCGGCACGGCGATGTCCTTGCGCAATTTGAGGACGAAGGCCAGGAAGCTGTCGAAGCCCGGGGAGGGCAGGTGCAGGTACGCGGCCAGGCGCGTGATGCGTTCCTCGATGGCCGGGCGATTGAACTTCAGCACATAGGGCATCAGGGTGGCGTTGGTCATGCCGTGGTGGGTGTCGTACAGCGCGCCGATCGGGTGCGCGAGCGCGTGCATCCCGCCAAGGCCTTTCTGGAACGCGGTGGCGCCCATCGCCGCCGCTGCCAGCATTTGCCCACGTGCGTCGAGGTCTGAAGGGGTATGAACCGCACGCACCAGGGCATTGCTCACCAGGCGCATGCCTTCGACCGCGATGCCGTCGGCCATGGGGTGGAAACCGGGGGCACAGTACGATTCCAGGCAGTGCGCCAGGGCGTCCATGCCCGTGCCGGCGGTGACTTTGGCCGGCATGCCGACGGTCAGGGCCGGGTCGCTGATGACCACCCGCGGCATCATTTTCGGGTGGAAGATGATGCGCTTGGTGTGGGTGCGATCGTCGATGATCACCGCCGCGCGGCCCACTTCGGAGCCCGTGCCCGCGGTGGTCGGCACCGCGATGACCGGGGCTATACGGCTTTCATCGGCGCGGGTCCAGTAGTCGCCGATGTCTTCGAAATCCCAGACCGGGCGGGTCTGGCCACTCATGAAGGCGATGAGCTTGCCCATGTCCAGGCCGCTGCCCCCGCCAAAGGCCACCACGCCATCGTGGTTGCCCGCACGCCAAGCGTCGAGCCCGCCTGCCAGGTTGGCTTCGACCGGGTTGGGCTTGAGGTCGCAGAACAGCGCAGCGCCCAGCCCTGCGTTACGTAAAGCGTCCAGCGCAGCAGTGGTGATCGACGCTCGCCCCAGGCCGCTGTCGGTGACCAGCAGCGGGCGCTGGATACCCTGGCTGCGACAGGCCTCGGCCAGTTCCGCAATGCGGCCGATACCAAAGCGGATGCTCGTGGGGTAGTTCCAGTTTCCAGTCAGGCTCATGGTTCAGGTCTCGTGGCGCAGATGGAAGGATTTGGCGCGGGTCAGGTGTTCATAACCCAGGGCCGACAGCGTGACGCCGCGCCCACTGTTCTTGACCCCGGTCCAGGCCAGGGCCGGGTCCAGGTAATCGCAGCGATTCATGAACAGGGTGCCGGTGTCGATCGCGTCCCCCAGGCGTTCGGCGGCGGCCAGGTCCCGGGTCCAGATCGACGCGCTGAGGCCGAACTCGCTGTCGTTCATCAAGGCCACGGCTTCGTCGTCGCTAGCTACCGGCATGATGCCGACCACCGGGCCGAAGCTTTCATCGCGCATGACCGACATTTGATGATTGACCTCGACCAACACTTGCGGGGCGAGGTAGGCGCTGCCCGGCGCGTCGGCGGCAAATGCTCGCGGGTCGATCAACGCCTTCGCGCCTTGGGCCTGCGCATCGGCAATCTGTTCGCGGACGAAATCCGCCGCGCCCGGGCTCACCATCGGGCCGAGCGTGGTGGCTTCGTCCAGCGGGTTGCCCAGCACGTACTGGCGGGTCAGTTCGGCGAAGCGTTCGACAAACGCCGGGTAGATTTTCTGGTCGACGTAGATGCGTTCCACGGCGCAGCAACTTTGTCCGGAGTTGAAGAAACTGCCGTCCACCAGGTTCTCCACCGCATGCTCGAGGTTGGCGTCTGCCCGGACATAGGCCGGGTCCTTGCCGCCGAGCTCCAGGCCCACGCGCAGGAAACCGTCGACCGCAGAGCGTTGCATTTCCAGGCCGGCCGCCACTGAGCCGGTGAAGTTCACCTGCTGCACCTGGTCGGAGCCGATGACCACACCGGTATGGATGTGACTGAGCAACAGGTTCTGGAACAACCCTTCCGGCAGATTGGCCTGGCGCATGGCCTGGGCAAAACGTTCGCCCACCAGCAGCGTTTGCGAAGCGTGCTTGAGGATCACGCTGTTGCCGGCCATCAGTGCCGGAATGATCGTGTTGACCGCCGTCAGGTACGGGTAATTCCACGGCGCGACAACCAGCACGGTGCCCATCGGCTCACGCTTGATGTACCGGCGAAAACCCGCGACCGGATCGGCTTCGAGCGCCGCCAAGGCTTGCGGCGCAATGGCGATCATGTGCCGGGCACGCTCTTCGAAACCGCGCAGCTCGCCGGCGCCATAGCGCACCGGGCGGCCCATTTGCCAGGCCAGTTCCGGGACGATTTCATCCTTCATGGCCAACATCGCGTCCACGGCGGCGCTGCAAAACGCCGCGCGTTCGCTCAGTGGCCGGCGCTTCCATTGCGCCTGGGCGCGGGCCGCCGCCGCCAATGCCTGTTCGATCTGCACGATATCGGCGTACTGACGTTCGGCGACGAGTCGGCCATCGACCGGCGAGATGAGTTGGACAATGTTGGTCATGGTGCTCTCAATAGCGCTCGAAGCCGCGCTGCAGTTCCCAGTCGGTGATTCGCCGGTCGTACTCTTTCTGTTCCCATTCGGCGGTATGCACGTAGTGGTCGATCACCTCGTCGCCGAAGGCCTCGCGCAACATGCTCGACTTCTGCAAGGCGGCGCTGGCCTCACGCAAGGTCTTGGAGACCTCGGGCAAATGCTCGTCCACATAGGCATCACCCTCGAAGGGCGCGGCGAGCTCGAGTTTTTCATCGATGCCCGCCAGCCCCGCAGCGATCAGCGCGGCGAAGGCCAGGTAAGGGTTGAGGTCGGCACCGCCGATGCGGCATTCGATACGGATCGATTTGCTGCCCTCGGCGCACAAGCGAAAGCCTGCGGTGCGATTGTCCCGGCTCCACACCGCGCGGGTAGGGGCGAAGGTGCCGGCCTGGAAGCGCTTGTAGGAGTTGATATAGGGCGCGAGAAAACAGGTGATGTCGTTGGCGTACTTGAGCTGCCCGGCGACCCAGGCGCGCATCAGTTTCGACATGCCGAACTCGGCCTTGGCATCGAAGAACAGCGGCTTCTTGGCGTTCTTGTCCCACAGCGAATTGTGGATGTGGCTGCTGGAACCGGCGGCGTCATAGCGCCACTTGGCCATGAAGGTGATCGCCTTGCCCTGCAGCTGGGCGATCTCCTTGCACGCGTGCTTGATGATGACGTGATGGTCGGCCATGGTCATGGCGTCGGCGTAACGGATGTTGATTTCTTCCTGGCCCGGGCCCCATTCGCCCTTGGAGTTTTCCACGGGGATGCCGCTGGCCTGCAGATGCTTGCGAATCGCCCGCAGCACCGGCTCTTCGCGGGTGGTCTGCAGGATGTTGTAATCCTCGATGTAGTGCCCGGCGGTTTTCGGCTTGAGGTAGTTGCGCTTGTGGATGCTCTCGTAGCTCTCGTCGAACAGGTAGAACTCCAGTTCCGAGGCGAACATGCCGGTGTAGCCGCGTTCACGCAGGCGCTCGACCTGTTTTTTCAGGATCGCCCGCGGGCTGTGGGGCAGGTCCTGGCGATGGTGATGGTCCAGCACGTCGCACAGCACCAGCGCCGTGCATTCAAGCCAGGGCACCTTGCGCAAGGTGCGCATGTCGGGCTTGAGCACAAAGTCGCCGTAGCCTTTGCTCCAACTGGCGGCGGCATAACCCGGCACCGGCTCCATGTCGATGTCGTCGGCCAGCAGGTAGTTGCAGCAGTGGGTTTCTTCATGGCCGCTGTCGATGAAAAACTCGACCTGGAAGCGCTTGCCCACCAGGCGGCCCTGCATGTCGACCATGCACACCAGTACGGTATCTATCTCGCCGGAGGCGGCAGCACGCTTGAGTTGGTCAAAACTGAGTAACGGCTCGGTCATCACGGCAATCCTGCGCAAGTTGTTTGGGCCTGTCTGAGATAGCTGTTGCAGACGCTCTCCAGAAAAACCAACAACTGCCGCCGCGAGCATCGTAGGCAATAAGCTGAGCGTAAGCTTAGCCTACTGTCGCTTTTCGCAAGTTTTTGCTGCGCAGGGTGTGTGACCCTCTACAGTCGTCGAACGGCGACTTGCAAACCCTTGGAGAGGAGGTGCGGCATGCAACGATTTACGGGCGGTTGCCTGTGCGGCAATGTGCGGATCGTGGCGTCGGGGCAGCCCTATCGGGTCGGCCTCTGTCACTGCCTGGATTGCCGCAAGCACCACGGTGCGCTGTTTCACGCCTCGGCGATTTTTCCTGAGGACGCGGTGACGATCGAGGGCGAAACCCGGGATTACGCGGGGCGTTATTTCTGTCCGCGTTGTGGCTCGTCGGTGTTTGCCCGTACCGACGATGAAATCGAAGTGAACCTGGGCTCACTTGATGCCCCTGACCAGTTGAAGCCAACCTATGAAAGCTGGACCGTACGGCGAGAATCCTGGTTGCCGGCATTTGCGCTCGCGCGGCGTTATGAGCGTGATCGAGAGGGCAGCGGTCGTTTTGAGGGATAGATGAAGGTCCTGTCCGTTAGGCGATATCTCCTGGCTTGTTAGCGTTAGCCGGCAATCAGCAGGCGCGCTAGAGTGGTCGCAACGTTCCCGGCAGCCTGGATGACCCCGATGACCCGCCCCCGTTTCTTGCCCGACAACTTCACCCTGACCCTGATCGGTGTGGTCCTTCTCGCCAGCCTGCTGCCTGCCAGTGGCCAGGTGGCGGTGGGCTTCGGCTGGTTGACCAACAGCGCCATCGCGCTGCTGTTTTTCCTCCACGGTGCAAAACTGTCCCGCGAGTCGATCATTGCCGGTGCCGGGCACTGGCGCCTGCACTTGCTGGTGTTCGGCCTGACGTTCGTCCTGTTCCCGCTGCTGGGCCTGGCGCTCAAGCCTTTGTTGTCGCCAATGATCGGCGCGGACCTGTACATGGGCATGCTCTACCTTTGCGCGTTGCCGGCCACGGTGCAGTCGGCGATTGCCTTTACCTCGTTGGCGCGAGGCAATATCCCGGCGGCGATTTGCAGTGCGGCAGCGTCCAGCCTGTTCGGGATCTTTCTCACGCCGTTGCTGGTGACCCTGCTGCTGGACGTGCACGGCGAGGGCGGCTCGACCCTCGACGCCATCGTGAAGATCAGCGTGCAGTTGTTGCTGCCGTTCATTGCCGGGCAGATCGCTCGCCGCTGGATCGGCGCCTGGGTCGCGCGCAACAAGGGCTGGCTGAAATTTGTCGATCAGGGCTCGATCCTGCTGGTGGTGTACGGTGCTTTCAGCGAAGCGGTGATCGAAGGCATCTGGCACCAGATTCCGTTGCTCGACCTGGCCGGGCTGGTGGTCGCCTGTTGTGTGGTGCTGGGGCTGGTGTTGCTGGCTTCCACGGTGCTGGGCAAGGCCTTGGGTTTCAACCAGCAAGATCGCATCACCATCCTCTTCTGTGGCTCGAAGAAAAGCCTGGCCACGGGCGTGCCGATGGCCCAGGTATTGTTCGCCGGCAGCACCATCGGCGTGTTGATCCTGCCGCTGATGCTGTTCCACCAGATCCAGTTGATGGTCTGCGCGGTGCTTGCCCAGCGGTTCGCCAATCGCCCGGAATCGGTGCCTGAACTGATGGGACAGGTCGATCCTTGAGGGTAAGTCGCTGTTTTAAAATAAAATAATGATGCGTGGGGGGTTCCCAGGCGGCAAGAAAGTTGATAAATTGCCGCCCATTGTTGCAGAGGGCCTTCCCCGGCTCTCCACGCAGCAGCTACAGGGGCGTCGCCAAGCGGTAAGGCAGCAGGTTTTGATCCTGCCATGCGTTGGTTCGAATCCAGCCGCCCCTGCCATTTTCTTCAGGTCATCTGCAATCACTCGTTCGGCAGGCATTGCCCGAGTGCAGATGATTTTCTTCTGTTTATCCCCTCTCAAAAAACACCTGCTCAGGGCTCAATCTCTCGTAACCTTCGTGTGCACTCCTGTTGGCGCATGATGGCGAGTGGATATCTGCAAGAAGCCGATTATGCTTCTAGAAACCTTGCAGCGATGCGAGGCCGTCAGCCTGTGTGCATGCTTTGCGCAATCCGTAATCCGACGACTTCAGCCCCAGGGCCTGGGTGCGGCAACAAGAAAGTGGGGTACTCCGGCCTATAACAAGAGAAAGACGGAGAAGACTCATGGCCGCAATCGACAACACTACCACGGGCAGCACGCCCAACCGCGGGATCACCAAGGAGGAGCGCAAGGTCATTTTCGCCTCGTCCCTGGGCACGGTGTTCGAATGGTACGACTTCTACCTCTACGGCTCCCTTGCCGCGATTATCGCCAAGCACTTCTTCGCCGGCGTCAATGAGACAACCTCCTTCATCTTTGCCTTGCTCGCGTTCGCCGCAGGTTTTGCCGTACGCCCCTTCGGCGCCATAGTGTTCGGCCGACTGGGTGACATGATCGGGCGCAAGCACACCTTCCTGATCACCATCGTGATCATGGGTATCTCTACCGCCGTCGTGGGCTTTTTGCCGGGTTACGCGACCATTGGCGTGGCGGCGCCGATCATCCTGATCACCCTGCGCCTGTTGCAAGGCCTGGCCCTGGGTGGCGAATACGGCGGTGCGGCGACGTACGTGGCCGAGCATGCCCCCAAAGGCAAGCGTGGCTACTTCACCTCGTGGATCCAGACCACTGCCACCCTCGGCCTGTTCCTCTCGCTGCTGGTGATCCTCGCTTGCCGCACCGTCCTGGGCACCGAGGCGTTCGAAGCCTGGGGCTGGCGGATTCCCTTCCTGCTGTCGATCCTGCTGCTGATCATCTCGGTCTACATCCGCCTGCAGCTCAGCGAGTCGCCGGTGTTCTTGAAGATGAAGGCCGAAGGCAAATCCTCCAAGGCGCCGCTGACCGAGTCCTTCGCCCGCTGGGAGAACCTCAAGATCGTGATCATGGCGTTGCTCGGCGGTACCGCCGGCCAGGCCGTTGTCTGGTACACCGGGCAGTTCTACGCGTTGTTCTTCCTGCTGCAGACACTGAAGATCGACGCGCAGACAGCCAACCTGCTGATTGCCGGTTCGCTGCTGATCGGCACGCCGTTCTTCGTCATCTTCGGCAGCCTGTCCGACCGCATCGGCCGCAAGGGCATCATCATGGCCGGTTGCATCCTCGCGGCGTTGACCTACTTCCCGATCTTCCACGCGTTGACCCAATACGGTAACCCCGACGTGTTCGCCGCGCAGGAGAAGAACCCGGTCACGGTGGTCGCCGATCCCGGCCAGTGTTCGTTCCAGTTCGACCCGGTGGGCAAGGCCAAATTCACCAGTTCCTGCGACCTGGCCAAGACCGTGCTGGCGAAAAGGGCCATCCCCTACAAGAACGAGAAGGCTGAACCGGGCACCGTCGCGCAGGTGCGCATCGGCGACAAAGTGATCCAGAGCTTCGAAGGCACGGGCATGCCGGCCGCCGACTTCAAGACCCGCAACGACGCCTTCGTCGCGACCCTCGGCACCGCCCTCAAGGACGCCGGCTACCCCGAGAAGGCCGATCCGGCCAAGACCAACTACCCGATGGTGCTCCTGCTGCTGACCATCCTGGTGATCTACGTGACCATGGTCTACGGCCCGATCGCCGCCTGGCTGGTTGAGCTCTTCCCGGCGCGTATTCGCTACACCTCGATGTCACTGCCTTACCACATCGGCAACGGCTGGTTCGGCGGATTCCTGCCGACCGTGGCCTTCGCCATGGTCGCGGCCACCGGTGATATCTACTATGGGTTGTGGTATCCGATCGTGATCGCGGTGATGACGGCGATCCTGGGGACCTTCTTCCTGCCGGAAACCAAGGATCGGGAGATTCATCACACCTGAAGCCTGCGCTCGCCCTTTCCTGCAGGGGGAAGGGCGATGCCTGATGAACCTTCCTTCCCCAATACTGTTCACTTAAGCATTGGGTTGTATATCAGATCTGGATAGGGGGGATATCCATTGCTGCGGTAACGGCGACTTATGGTTTCGCTCTTACAGCGACTCACTTTTCCAAACGCCGAAAAGTAAGCAAAAGGCTTTGCCCCACCACTCGGTGCCTCGCCTAGGCTCGGCATGCCCTCACTCCGGCATTGCTCCGTGGGTCGCCGCGATGGGCCATCCATGGCCCAGCGCGGCTAAACCGGCGTCCTGCCGGTTTCCCCACTGCGCAATGCCTGCGTTCGGCCATCGTGGTTAACGGGGCACCCAGATCAAAAACAAAAGCGAGGCGGCCTTAAAGCCGACCTGACTTTTGCACATACCCCCAATCCTCTGTAGGAGCCAGGCTTGCCGGCGAACCAGGCGCTGCGGTGTGTCTGTTGTACCGCGTTATCGTTCTTCGCCGGCAAGCCTGGCTCCTACAGTGGGAACGCGTATGGCTCCCGATCAGGTCGGCTTTAAGGCCGCCTCGCTTTCGCGTTCGATCTTGATTTGGCTTTTGATTTTCTTGCCCCATCGAGAGGCCGAGTGGAGGTTCTGCGCAGTGGGTAAACCGGCATGGATGCCGGTTTAGCCGCGCTGGGCCAAGGATGGCCCATCGCGGCGGGCCCACGGAGCAGGACCGGAGCGAGGGTACCCCGAGCCTTAGCGAGGGGCCGAACGGCAGGGGCAAGAGCCCTTGGTTACTTGGGGCTTTTCCAAGTGACTCGCCGTAAGGGCGAAACCATAAGTCGCCGTTACCGCAGGAATGGATATACACCCAATCCAAATATGCACCGTACATGCCACTCGTCTATTCGACCGCACGCTAGCCCCCAGACACCTTCAAACCTATACGCCCCGGAAATCCCGGGCCCAGGTTGTGAGGTGAAGTATGTCCAGCGAGTCGATCATCCAGGACAACACGCAAGACCCGGACAAGACGCTCCCCGCGTCGGACGATCCGGGCAAATACGATCCCCTGACCCAGTCCGACCTCGAAGATGAAGAGGGCGCGCAGGATTGGAATGAGCGCGACAGGAAACTTCCCGAGGCCGATGAGCAAACACCCTTGTCCGACGACAGGCGATAGGGGAAAGCGTCCGATGACAACCTTCACGCCCCTGGGACCGCCTTCGGTGCCTGCGAATGCCGACGCCGATGGCCAGTACCGCGAACTCTACGATTTGCTCTACAGCAACGGCCCGCAAGCAGGAACGCTGGGCGAACAGTTCCTGCGCGAGCAACTGGCCCTGGCGGCCGAACTCCCCTGTGACCTGCCCGAAGCGCCAGAACAGCTGTCGTCATGGGCGCAACAACATTGTGCCGCTGTGGCGCGCGATTACGCCCACTACCTCGAAGAACGCAAGCAGGGCGGGCCACGTCGGTATTTCTCGAACAAAGCCCATGCATTGTTTTTCCTGCAGCGGGTGGCGCCGACCAAGGAGGTCGACGGCGCATGGCTGACCGGTGTGCTCGAGCACTGGCAGGACATGCGATACAACGGGTTGCTGAGCACCTATCTGGAAGAGTTGGGCAGAGGCGACCCCCGGCACAATCACGTGGTGATCTACCGCAAGCTGCTGGCCTATCACGACTGTGGCGACAGGCAGGGACTACTCGACGAACACTTTCGTCAGGGCGCGATTCAACTTGCCTTGGGGCAGTGCAACGCGATGTTCATGCCGGAGGTGATTGGCTACAACCTCGGCTACGAGCAACTGCCGCTGCACCTGCTGATCAGCGCCTATGAGCTGCGTGAGCTGGGGATCGATCCCTACTATTTCACCCTGCACGTGACCATCGACAACGTCAGCAGCGGTCACGGGCGCAAGGCGATTGAAGCGCTGCTCGAGCTGATGCCCATGGCGCGGGGACGAGATGAGTTCTATCGGCGTGTCGCCCTTGGCTATCGACTCAATGACCTGGGGCCGGGCTCGACGGCGGTGATTGCAAGTTTCGATCTGCAGCAGGAAGTCGTCGCCATGCTCGAGCGCAAACGCCGCTTCGGCCAGCACATGCATTCCGATTACTGCCAGGTCGAAGGCAAGACCGTCAATCAGTGGCTGGCGACCCCTGGCCATATCGAGGATTTTCTCGGCGCGCTGCAACGCAAGGGCTGGATCAAACGGCACTGCCCACCCGGGGAAAGCCGCTTCTGGCAATTGATTGAGGGTGATCAGGCGGCCATGTTCGGTGTGTTCAGTGGCTTTGAGAAACAACTGCTGCACGACTGGATTGCCGGTGACTGGCAAGCACCGCAGCGGCGGCCAGCGATACGCCGCGCTCCATTCGACGATGCCCGGGCCGATGAAATCGGCGCAGACGACCCCGAGCTCAAGGCATTGCAAGAATCCCTGCACGACCAGTCACCGCGACAGCAATTGCAAATGCTGATCCCGTGGCTCTCGGCACAGCGTCATTGTCGGCCCGCCGGACTCTTCGCCACCCGGCGCTTTATCGAATGCGTGGCCCATCTGCGCTGATTTCAGGAGTCATGCATGTCAGTACAACAGATCGCTGATCGGACGTTGCTCGAGCTGGGCCGGCGTCTGGTTGCCGAGGGCTACCGTTTCATCACGCCCACGCCCTTGACCCATGAGCGGGTGTGCCAGCGCTTCGCACCGGCCTTGGCCAAGGACCTGCGTGATGTATTCGGTTGGTCGATGCCCTTCGAACACACGCTGTTTTCACCGCAAGAACTGGCTGGCCTGCAGCAGGCGCACATCGTCGAAAAGGAGGGTTCGCTATGGCGTAGCACGGTGCGCTGGTCGAGCCTCGGGCACTTGTTGATTGCCCATTCGGCGTACCCGACCACGCAGCCCGATTCGGTGTTTTTCGGGCCCGACAGCTACCGCTTTGCCCAATTGATCGAAGCATACTTGCAAAAGTGCTCCGGGCCCGTGCGGCGGGTGGTGGACATCGGCTGCGGGGCCGGCATCGGTGCGTTGGTCGTCGCGTGTGCCCGACCGGAGGCCGAGGTGCTGGCGGTGGATATGAATCCACGGGCATTGCGGTTGACGGCGGTGAATGCCGAGCTGGCCGACACCGGCAATGTCAGCGTTTATCACAGCGACGTACTGGGCTGTGTCGAAGGGCAGTTCGACTTGATCATTGCCAATCCGCCCTACATGAACGACAGCCAGCAGCGTGCTTATCGCCATGGCGGTGGCACGCTCGGGGAATACTTGTCGCAGCGCATCGTCCGCGAATCGCTGCCGCGCCTGGAAAAGGCCGGCAGCCTGCTGCTGTACACCGGGGTGGCGATGGTGGACGGGACGGACCCTTTTCTCGAATCCATCCAGCCGCTGCTGGGTGACGACAGGTTCAGCTGGACCTATCGGGAGCTGGACCCTGACGTGTTCGGCGAGGAGCTGCTCAAGCCAGGTTATGAACGAGTGGAGCGCATTGCGGTGGTGGCGTTGACAGTGACCCGGCTGCGGTGATGCGATGCAGGTTCAATTACCGTCCGCCACTTTGCGTTCTATCTCGGCAACTTTTCGCCTGAGATCCTCGGCTTCCTCCTCGATGGTTTCGGGGGGAGAGGGCTCAAGGGTCTCATCTTCCTCGGTGGGCTGGGTGTCGGCTGGGGTGATGCGGTCATCGTTGTTCATGGTGCTTGCCTCCAGGGTCTTCACGTTGGATCGGGGCCTTGGCTGCGAGTTCGAGATTTATCGACAAATACCCCATGGCTAGCCTCTGGACCAAAACTCGCTTACCGCGCCGTGGGTACCTTGCACCGGGTCCTGGTCCGGAAACGGCAGGGCGTCGATGCTCTGCTGTTGCGCGGCACACGGCGCTTCACGGCACATGTCGGCGTGCTGGCCGGGCGGATAGGCGCCGACCACCAGAAAGTCATCGCTCGAATCCAGGTCGCAATGACCGGTGCCGGCGGGCAACAGCAGCACATCCCCGGCACGCACTTGCAGCACATGACCATCGGGGCCGCCCAGCATCAGGCGCGCATGCCCGCTGGCCACGCCGAGCACTTCATGGCCTTCAGTGTGGTAATGGTGAAAGTCATAAACGCCATAGCGCCATTGCGGCGGCCAGCCGTTGGCACTGAAGATTTGCTCGAACAGGGCCGCTGGATCGTCGCCCTGGACAGCGATGGCCCCGGGATAGAACAGCACCGGCAGGCGAGGGTTATTCGGCACCCAGCGATTGCGTTCAAGTATCAATTTTTTCACGGGAGTACGCGCTTGCGAGCTGGTCATTTGAGATCTCCGTCCATGCCCGTCGATTTGAAGGCGACCTTTTGAAGTGTCTATTGAACAGAGACACTGGCTGGGCATGGGTGGTTCTAAAAACCGGGCGTGCGAAGACCCGCACTAAACGCCTTTGGTAGACGGCAACAGGATCGTCAAAATGCCCAGCAGCGGCAGGAACGAGCACAGCGTATACACGTACTCGATGCCGTGGATGTCCGCCAGGTGCCCGAGCAGCGCCGCGCCAATGCCGCCAAAACCGAACATCAGGCCGAAGAACACCCCCGCGATCATGCCGACGTTGCCGGGTACCAGTTCCTGGGCGAAGACCACGATGGCAGAGAAGGCCGAGGCGAGGATGAAGCCGATGATCATGCTCAACACGCCCGTCCAGAACAGGTCGACATAGGGCAGGGCGAGAGTGAAGGGCGCGGCACCGAGGATCGAGAACCAGATCACCTGCTTGCGCCCGATGCGGTCACCGATCGGCCCGCCGAAGAAGGTGCCGGCCGCCACGGCGCCGAGAAACAGGAACAGGTACAGCTGCGAGCTGGCCACTGACAGGTCGAATTTCTCGATCAGGTAGAAGGTGAAATAGCTGGTGAAGCTGGCCATGTAGAAATACTTGGAGAACACCAGCAAGGCCAGGACCACCAGGGCAAAAGTCACGCGTTTTCTCGACAGGCCGTGGGTCGCCTGGGTGCCTTGCTTGAGCTTGAACAGGTTCAGGTGGTTGCGGTACCAGCGGCTCAGGCCGTATTGCACGAGGATGGCGAACACCGCGAACAGGCCGAACCAGGCGACGTTACCCTGGCCGTAGGGGATGACGATGGCCGCCGCCAGCAGCGGACCGAAGGCGCTGCCGGCATTCCCTCCGACCTGGAAGGTTGATTGGGCCAGGCCGTAGCGCCCGCCCGAGGCCAGGCGCGCGACGCGGGAAGTCTCCGGGTGGAAGGTCGACGAGCCGATACCTACCAGGGCCGAGGCCACGAGAATCGCCCCGAAGCTGCCGACCATTGCCAGCATCAGGATGCCGACCAGGGTGCAGACCATGCCGGCCGGCAACAGCCACGGCTTGGGGTGGCGATCGGTGTAGTAACCGACCCAGGGTTGCAGCAGCGATGCGGTCAGTTGAAAGGTCAGGGTAATCAGGCCGACCTGGGTGAAGGTCAGGCCATAGGTGGCCTTGAGCATCGGGTAGATCGATGGCAGCACGGCCTGGATCAGGTCGTTGATCAGGTGCGCCAGGGCGCAGGCACCGATGACGCGCATCACCAGCGGGCTGGCCTGGCTGGCCACCGAAGGGGAGGTTGAGAGGGGGGCAGTGGTACTGATGGACATGGGATCCTTCCAGAGAAAAACGTACGGCTGTGCTGGGTGCCAGGCTCGAAAGCGCTAGCCATTTCAGGGTTCAGCGCTATCCTAAGTGCCGTCCGATTGCCTGTCTCGCGCAATTCGGGAATCGACTATCGCAAAAAGGGCATCATGATCAAGTCGCTGGATGAATTCCTCCGGGAGATCGACGGACGAGCCTGCGCCGTAAGCAGCAGCGCCACCGACTACCCTGAAAACTGGGTGATCGAAGCGCATTCCCATCAAGCCCACCAACTGATCTACGCCATCGAAGGCGTGATGGTGGTGCACTCCGGATTGAGCCAATGGACGGTACCGCCCAGCCGCGGGATATGGATGCCGAGCCGGCACATTCACTCGATTCGTTGCGTCGGTCCGTTGAAGATGCGCAGCCTGTTCGTGCGTCCCGACGTATTTGCGGACATGCCGAGCGAACCCAGGGCGGTGAGTATTTCGGCGTTGCTCAGTGAGTTGATCAAGGTCTCGGTGGATATCACCGCACCCTACGATGCGGACTCGCGCGAAGGCCGGGTCATGCGCCTGATCCTCGATGAACTGAGGATTTTGCCCACCTTGCCATTGCACCTGCCCCAGCCCTCGGACCCACGGATCAAGGCGGTGTGTTCAGCGTTGCAACGCGACCCCGGCGATGGCTCGACCCTGGCGCACTGGAGCGCACGCCTGGACCTCGACGAGAAAACCATCCAGCGCCTGTTCCGCAAGGAAACCGGGATGACCTTCGGCCAATGGCGTCAACAGGCGCGTTTGCTGCTGGCCCTGGAGCGCATCGCCGTCGGCGAGAAGATCATCGACATTGCCGGGGAGCTGGGATACGACAGCCCCAGTGCGTTTACCAGCATGTTCAAGAAGCAGTTCGGCAAGACCCCCAGTCATTTTTTCAGGTAGGCGCTGCGGTGTACCTGTCGCACTGCGTTTCTTCGCTTTGTAGGAGCCAGGCTTGCCGGCGAACCGGACGCCGCGGTGTACCTGCCGCACCGCGTCATCGTTCTTCGCCTGTAGGAGCCAGGCTTGCCGGCGAACCAGACGACGCGGTGTACCTGCCACACCGCGTAATCGTTCTTCGCCGGCAAGCCTGGCTCCTACAGGGCATCCACCAACGCCTCGTGAAAGTAAGCCTTCGATGCCCGGTCGCAGAGGATGAACAACCTCGGCTGTTGCGCGGTTGTGGCGTTGATCACGATTACGTTGATGCGCGCCGCCGAGGTTTGCGCCACGGCGCCGGGGCTGAAGGCCTGGGGGCTCAAGTCGACGCCGCAGAGTTTGGCCATGACCTCGGGAAAGTGCTGGCCACTGAGCTCGAACCAGGCATGGCTGTCCTGGCGCGGCAGCAGGTAATTGGCTTGCTGGTCCAACGCCCAGCGATCCTCCTCTTTGGCAATGCGTTGGCCCTGGTCCTGCGCACTGCCCAGCAGCAAATATTCGGTCTGGGACAGGCGCACGGTGTAGCTGCCGTCAACCTGGGCGACGGCGCGGTTGGGCGCGTCCGGCAGCACGAAGTCCCGGCTCTGCAAATAGCGCGCACTGTCGGCGCCGCGAAACCCGACCCGGGGCAGATCGGTCAGGTCGGTCAGCGCACAGGTGGGCAGGAGGGCGAGGGCCGGCTGCCCGGCGCTGTGTTGTTGTCTCAGGCTGGTCATGGCTCAAAGCTCCTGGCGCAGGTTGGAGGGGTCGAAGAAGGGTAACGGCACCACATCGGCATGCACCACGCGGCCACCTTCGACGCGGATCGCAATCCGTTGCCCGGGTGTGCTCTGGTCGATGCCGGCGTAGGCCAGGCCAATGATCTTGCCCAAGGTCGCCGAGTACTCGCAGGACGTGACGTTGCCGCTGATGTCCGGGCCATTGAGCACCAGGTGACCTTCCAGCGGTTGCGCGCTGGCCTTGGGCAAGGTGAAACCCACAAGCTTGCGTGTTTGCGGCTGGGCTTCGAGGATGTCCACCGAGCGCCGTCCGACGAAGAACGGCTTGTTGCGACTGACGGCCCAGCCCATGTCGATTTCCTGGGGATGGGTCATGCCATCAGTGTCCTGGCTGATGATCACATGGCCTTTTTCCAGGCGCAGCAAACGCTGGGTCTCCACGCCGAACGGGCGGATGTCATGGGCCTTGCCGGCCTCCATCAGCGCGTCCCAGAGCTTGAGGCCATGGCGCGCCGGTACGTGGATTTCATAACCCAGTTCGCCGACAAAACCGACTCGCAGCAGCCGGGCCTTGATCCCGGCCACGGTGCCTTGGCGCACGCCCAGGTAGGGGAACGCTTCAGCGCTCAGGTCGAGATCGCTACAGACCTTCTCCAGCACTTTGCGCGAATCCGGCCCGGCGACATTGACCGCGCAGATCGCCGCCGTGACGTTGGCGACGTCGACGTCCAGGCGCCATTGCGCGTTCCACTTGAGCATCTGCTGGTAGATGCGATCCACGCCGCTGGTGGTGGCGGTGACGTAGAAGTGGTTTTCGGCGAAACGCGCGCAGACGCCGTCGTCGATCACCACCCCGTGTTCATTGGTCATCAACGCATAACGGGAGCGACCGATCGGCTGCTTGAGGAAGGCGAAGGTGTACATCCGGTTGAGCAGTTCGGCGGCGTCCGGGCCGCGCACATCCAGGCCGCCCAAGGTCGAGACGTCGATGATCCCGACCTTGTTGCGCACGTGCAGGGCTTCGGCTTGCATGCACGCCTCGCGGTCTTTGGCATCGCCGTAGTAGGCCGGACGCTGCCAAATACCCGCCGGCATCATCTTCGCGCCGGCTTGCAGGTGCCGGGCGTGCATGGGTGTTTGCCGATACGGATCGAACGCCCGACCTGCGACGTGGGCCAGTTTTTCCGCGACAAAGGGTGGACGCGCGGTGGTCACGCCGGTTTCGCTGATGTTGCGTTGGGTCGCCCAGGCCACCAGGCGCGCGGTCGGCAGTGCCGAGTGACGCCCTTGCGAGGGGCCCATGCCCACCGTGGAATAGCGCTTGACCAGTTGCACGTCGCGATAGCCGATGCGCGTGGCATTGACGATGTCTGCCACTTGCAGGTCCTCGTCGAAATCGACGAAATCCTTGCCCTTGGGATGGGGGAAGATCGGCCAGTTGAAGTTGACCCGTACCTCGCTGCCCAGAGGCGCCCGGTGCACACCGACCGCCAGCCCCAGCGCAGAGGCGGCATCGGCACCGGCATTGACGCCGTCGGCGATCACGTTGTCGAGGCGGTGACGGCCATTGACCGAGCCTGCGACCGTGAGGTTCCGGGGCAGCCCGCTGAGGGTGAATTCGGCGCGCTGATCATCGTAGGCCAGCTTGCCGCCGGCCTGGCACAGCAGTTGATAGACCGGCATGTAACCGGCGGACATGCACAACAAGTCGCAGTCCAGACGTTGCCCGCTCTCGGCGACCTGGCCTTGGGCGGTGATCTTGCGCACGTCGACGCCGTTGACATGGCGCATACCTTTTTCGTGCAGGGCTTCATACACGGTGCTGTTGCGCTGACAGGGGATCTTGCGTTGCGCCAGCGCGCCCAGCAGGGCCTCATCGCCCGGACCATGGCGCAGGTCCACCACTGCGGCGACTTCCACGCCCTGATCGAACAAGTCCAGGGCGGCGAGGTATCCGTCATCGTTGCCAGTCAGCACCACCGCGCGCTTGCCCGGTTTGACCGCGTACAGCTTCATCAGGCGCTGTGCGGCGCTGGTCAGCATCACGCCGGGCAGGTCGTTGTTGCGAAACACCACCGGCTGGTCGAACGCACCGCTGCACACCAGGCACTGTCGCGCGCGTACCTTGTACATGCGTTTACCCTGGATCACCGGCAGGTAATTGTCGGTGAACCAGGCGTTGCAGGTCGCCTCGGTGAGGATGCGAATATTGGCGTGCTGCTGCACCGCCGCGAGCAGTTCGCTGCGCAAGGCGTCGGCGCGTTTGCCCGGGATATCAAAGCGGGCATAGGTCAGTGAACCGCCGAGGACCGGCTGTTGCTCGATGAGCAACACCTTGGCCCCGGCATTGGCCGCGGTCAGTGCCGCGTGCAGCCCGGCGGGACCGGCGCCGATCACGGCCAGGTCGGTGAACAGGTAGGCCTTGTCGTAATATTCGGGCTTGAACGTCAGGTCGAGTACGCCCAGGCCGGCCTTCTTGCGAATGATCGGTTCCCAGACTTTCCACATGCCCTTGGGCTTGTAGAACGAGCGGTAGTAGAAGCCCACCGGCATGAACTTGGAAAACTTGCCCAGATAAGCATCGCGGTCGTTGTCCAGCGAGCCGTTGACGTTCTGCGCCGTCACCTGCAAACCGGTCGCCAGCGCGTGGGCATCGGCCAGTACGTTGGGCTCTTGGGGCAATTGCACCAGGCTATTGGCGTCTTGCCCGGCCATGGTCAACGGGCCACGGGGGCGGTGGTATTTGAACGAGCGGGAAATCAGGAAACGTCCATTGGCGAGCAGGGCGCTGGCGATGCTGTCGCCTTGCAGGCCCTGGTAGGGTTGGCCATCGAAACTGAAATCGAGCGGCTGGTCACGGTCGATCAGCAGGCCCATCGGGGCGGGTAGGCGGTTCATCCGGCGATCTCCTGTGCGGCGTTGAAGTCGACGCGGGCAGTGAAAATTTCTTTGGGGTCGAAGGTGCGCAGGATTTCGTCGGTCACGGTGTGACGTTCGGCGAGAAACCAGTAGCTCGATGGCGTGTGCATCCACCACTCGCGCACCACACCGGCGAGGTTGTCAGTGTTGAATACGTAGTCGGCCCACTCGGCATCGCTGCAGCGCAGCGCGTCGGGCATCGGCTTGAACTCGCCGCCGTAGGTGAATTCGCTGATGTTGCGTGGCCCGTTGAGCGGGCAAATGATGATTTTCATGGTCCGCTCTGCCTCAGTGACTGGCCGCCGTAGCGCCCATTTCGTTGACTTGCCGGAAGGTCGAGAAGCGTTCCAGGCCAAAGGGCTTGATCAGCTCCGGCACCTTGCCGCCGCTGGCCACGAGTTCCGCCATGGTCTTGCCGCAAATAGGCGTCGCCTTGAAGCCCCAGGTGCCCCAGCCGGCGTCCAGGTAGTAATTTTTGACCGGCGACAGGCCCATGATCGGGCTGTAGTCCGGGGTCATGTCGGTGATCCCGGCCCACTGGCGCATCAGCTTGGTGTTGGCCAGGAACGGGAACATCTCGATGGCGTGGGCCAGCAGGCTCTCCTTGAGGTCCAGGGTCGATCGGGTGTTAAACAGCGGGTACGGATCGGAGCCGCCACCGAACACCACCTCGCCGCGGCTGGTCTGTTGCACGTAGCAATGCAGCGCCGATGAGCTCACCAGCGGATCGAGGAAGGGTTTGAAGGGCTGGGTGACCATGGCTTGCAGCGGGAAGGTCTGGATCGGCGAACGAATCCCGGCCTTGGCCATCAGCAGCGAACTGTGCCCGGCAATCGCCTGCACCGCGCAGCCGCACTTGATGGTGCCGCGGTTGGTCTTCACGGCGGTGATTGCGCCGTTCTCGATGATCAGGTCCTGCACCTCGGTGAGCTGGTGGATTTCCACGCCGCGCTTGGCCGCCTGCTTGGCGTAGCCCCAGGCAACGGCGTCGTGGCGTGCGGTGGCGCCATCGATGTGCCAGAGGCCGGCGATCACCGGCAGGTGGCCGGGGTCGAGGTTGAGGCTGGGCACCAGTTCGCGGATCTGCTGGCGGTCGATCATTTCGGTGCGACCACCGAAGTGCTTGTTGACCTCGGCCCGCTGGCGGAACGAACGCACGGTGGCGTCGGTGTGGGCCAGGGTCAGTTGGCCGCGCTCTGAGTACATGATGTTGAAGTCGAATTCGTTGGACAGGCCCTGGAACATCCGCACCGATTCGGCGTAAAAACGCACGCCTTCGCTGGTGAGGTAGTTGGAGCGGATCACCGCGGTGTTGCGCGCGGTATTGCCGCCGCCCAGATAGGACTTTTCCAGCACCGCGATGTTGGTGATGCCGTGATATTTGGCGAGGTAATAGGCGGTGGCCAGGCCATGGCCACCGGCACCGATGATCACCACGTCATAGCTGGATTTCAGTTCACGCGGTGGTGGCAGATCCACTTCCACCGGGTACTCGGAACTCAGCCCGTACTTCAAGAGATTGAATGGCATACGGCCTCCGATGGGCTGTGCTGTTGCATAAGGGCCGCGGTCACGGTGTTTTTCATCAGGAAGGCAATGGTCATCGGCCCGACACCACCGGGTACCGGGGTGATCGCCGCGACCTGGGGCAGGGCACTGTCGAAGTCGACATCGCCGACCAGGCGGCTGCGACCGGCGTCGTCGATGCGATTGATGCCGACGTCGATCACCACCGCACCGGGCTTGAGCCAACTGGCGTCGATCAGGCGCGGACGGCCCACGGCGGCAATCACGATGTCTGCCTGACGGCAGAGGGCCTGGGGATCGGGGCTGCGCGAATGCAACACCGTCACCGAGCAGTCGGCCTTGAGCAGCAGCGCCACCATGGGTTTGCCGACGATGTTCGAGCGGCCGATCACCACCGCGTGCTTGCCGCGCAGATCGCCGCAGGTTTGCTCCAGCAGGTACAGGCAGCCGCTGGGTGTGCAGGGCGCGAGCACCGGTCGGCCCTGGCTGAGGCCGCCGACGTTTTCACTGTGGAAGCCGTCGACGTCCTTGCCCGGATCGATGGCTTGCAGCGCCCGCAGTTCATCGACATGGGCGGGTAACGGCAGTTGCAGGAGAATGCCGTGGATCGAGTGATCGGCATTCAGTGTGGCGATCAGGTCGAGCAGTTGTTCGGTGGTGGTGTCTGCGCTCAACCGATGTTCCAGGGAGCGGATACCAACCTCGTCTGCGCGCAAGATCTTGTTGCGCACGTAGACCTGGCTGGCCGGGTCGCTGCCGACCAGGATCACCGCCAGGGCCGGCTGGATGTCTTGCGCGCGCAGGCGGTCGACGTCCTTGCGGACCTCGAGCAACACCCGGGCGGCGGCGGCTTTGCCGTCAATCAGTCTGGGCGTGTTCACCGGAAGATCACCGTTCTGTCCTGGTTGAGGAAAACCCGGTGCTCCAGGTGGTACTTGACCGCCTTGGACAGGGCCACGGTCTCGGTGTCGCGGCCGGTGGCCACGAGGTCGTCCGGCAGGTAGACGTGATCGACCCGCTGCACCTCCTGCTCGATGATCGGACCCTCATCGAGGTCGCTGGTGACGTAGTGGGCAGTGGCGCCGATCAGCTTCACGCCGCGCTGGTACGCCTGGTGATACGGCTTGGCGCCCTTGAAGCCGGGCAGGAACGAATGATGAATGTTGATCGCCCGACCGGAGAGTTGCTTGCACAGGTCGTCGGAGAGAATCTGCATGTAGCGCGCCAGCACCACCAGTTCGGTGCCGGTGTCGTCGACCACCTTCATCAGCTCGGCTTCCTGGCGGGCCTTGGTGTCCTTGGTGACCGGCAAGTAGATGAAGCGAATGCCCTCGCGCTCGGCCATGGGCCGAAGGTTCAGGTGGTTGGAGACGATGGCGGTGATGGTCATGTCCATCTCGCCCTTGTGGTAGCGGTAGAGCAGGTCGGTGAGGCAGTGGTCGAACTTGCTCACCATCAGCAGCACGCGCATGGGCTCACGGGTGTCATGCAGTTCCCAGTGCATGTCGAAAGCCTGGGCGACGTCGCTGAAACCGTCCTTGATCTGCTGGATATCCCCCGCGTGGCCGTCATTGAAACGGAACACTGCGCGCATGAAAAAACGGCCGCTGAAATCGTCGTCGAATTGCGCCATCTCCCCGATGTAGCAACCGTTGTCCGCCAGGTAGGTGGTGACGGCAGCGACAATGCCGGACACCGCGGGACAGGTGATCTTGATGATGAAATGGTTCTTTTCGTGTTGCATGACACGTCCTCGGGATGATGGCGGCAGCTCATCGCATAGCGAAAAAATGTCAGCGGACAGCGAGGCTCATTCCTTGAGCGCATTTTCTTGTTAGGAATAAAATATTCCTGCTGGTGGCTTTATAAGGGGAATGACGGCAGCGCGTCCAGAGGTTTTGTGAAAGTTTTTTAACTGGTGGGAATTTTATTGGGTGATTGACGCGCTGTAAAAACGCTTGCCGACGCGGACCTCGTAGGAGCCAGGCTTGCCGGCGAAGGCGTCCTTGAGCGTTACGTTGGTCTCTCGGGCGCCTTCGCCGGCAAGCCTGGCTCCTACGAGGGAGGCTTCGCCACACCTCTTGCATACATGAAATTAAACATGTATTTTTTCATGAAATTAAAACTATAAAATTTCATGGAGCCGGTATGTTTCAGCAATCCACCCAGCATGTCGCCAGCTATTACGCCCACACGTGCGCCGATCGCCTGGTCAATCGGGCGGCGTTGGAGGGCGAGCAGGACACCGAGGTGCTGATCATCGGCGCCGGCTTCAGTGGTTTGCACACGGCGCTGCGCCTGGCCCTGGCCGGCAAGCGCGTGACCTTGCTGGAGGCCAGCCGGGTGGCCTGGGCCGCGTCGGGCCGTAATGGCGGCCAGGCCATTCTCGGTTGGTCCTGCGACATGCCGCCGCTGGAAGCCGCGCTTGGGCATGAGCGCGCGCGGCGGTTGTGGGACGGCATGCGCTGGGCGGCCAAAGAGCTGCGCGAATTGCCCATGCGCCATGGTTTTGATTGCGACTACCGGCCCGGCCACCTCTGGACGTCGGTGATGCCACGGCGGGTCGGCCTGCTGACCGAGTGGCAGCACGAGGCCAGCCACAAATGGGGGCATGACGGTTTGCGTTTCATCGAGCGCGCCCAGTTGCCCGAGTGGGTGGCCAGCGAGCGTTATCAGGCCGGTTTGTACGATCCCGAAGGCGGGCATTTGAACCCGCTGAAACTGGCGCTGGGACTGGCCGCCGCGATTGAACGGGCCGGTGGTGTGATTCATGAACAAAGCAAGGCGTTGAGTTACCGCGAGGACGACAATGGCTACGTGGTGACGACTGAACGCGGGCGCATCCGCGCCGAGGTCCTGGTACTGGCCTGCAATGCCTATCTTGACCGGCTCGACCCGCAGTTATCGAGTTGCGTGTTGCCCGTTGGCACTTATCAGGTGGCTACGGCGCCGATGTCCGAGGCCCAGGCGACCGCGCTGCTACCCGGCAACGTCTGCGTCACGGACAACCAGTTCGTGCTCGATTATTTCCGCCGCACGCCGGACAACCGGCTGCTGTTCGGCGGCGGCTGCACCTATCTGGGTGGCATGCCCAAAGACATCGCCGGCGCCACCCGGCCGTGCCTGGAAAGGGTGTTTCCGCAATTGAAAGGCATAGAATTGGAGTTCGCCTGGGGCGGTCATATCGACCTGACGCTCAAGCGCACGCCCGACATTGGTCGGCGCCGCGACCTGTACTGGTTACAGGGCTATTCCGGGCACGGCGTGCTGCCGACCCTGGCCGGGGCGCGGGCGGTGTCCGATGCCATTCTCGGCCAGCCGGATGAGCTGGCGTTGTATCAGGGGTTGAGCAACGGCAGTTTTCCCGGCGGTAAATACATGGCAGCACCGCTTGAAGCCATCGGCAAAGCCTGGTATCGGCTGCGCGACAGCATTTGAATCGGCCATTTCTGGAAGCCTTTAGATGGACATGCAAGAAGAGATTTCGGCGCTGGCGATCCTGATCCAGGACCTGCGCAAGCACAAGAAGTACACCTTGAAGGATCTGGCCGACAAGATCGGCCGCTCCGTGGGTTTTCTTTCCCAGGTCGAGCGCGGCTTGTCCCGCCCCACGGTGGCGGACTTGACCGCCATCAGCGAGACCCTCGGTGTGCCGACCACCTATTTCTACAGCCTGCCCAAACCCATGGCCTTGCCCTGGGTGACCCGGCCGGATGAGCGTCGTACGTTGTATTACGCCGATGGCATCACCGACATCCTGGTCTCGCCAAAAATGCGCGCCTCCTTTTCCATGCTCGAAAGCCAACTGGAGCCCGGTGCCAGCAGCGGCGACCGGCACATGAAAGACAGCTCGGAGCAGGGCGGCTATGTGCTGGAAGGGGAACTGACCCTGTGGCTCGATCAGGACGAACCGGTGACCCTGCGCACCGGCGACAGCTTTCAACTGGCCAGCCATGCCCACTGCCGCTACGGCAACCTCTCGGACCAACTGACCCGCGTACTTTGGGTCTACACCTGATAAAAACAAAGGAACAAAACGATGGATGCTGTGTGCTCTGATCTGTTGGCCGAAGTGCGTGGGTTTCGTCAGCGTTACCCCGAGGTGCGCCACGTCGACCTGATTTCCCTGGACATACCGGGGCATTTCTACGGCAAGCGCTACCCGATCGAAATGCTCGAGAAAGTGGCCGCTGGCAGCGCCCTCAAGTTGCCGCAAAACTGCGTGTTGCTCGGCACCCAGGGCGGGCTGTTCAAGATCGGCGACTACTGCTTCAACGATGGCGATCCGGACGCGCTGCGTCGCCTGGTACCGGGCACGCTGAAGTTGGTGAACTGGGAGAAGCAGGCGCTGGGGCAGATGTTGATCACCTCCGATGGCACGGAAAAACCGATCGTCTTCGAACCCCGTGAAGTCCTGGCGCAGGTGTTGGCGCGGCTTGGCCGCAAAGGCATTTTCCCGGTGGTGGCGTTCGAGCTGGAGTTCTATCTGTTCGATAGCCGGTTGCGCGATGGATTACCGCAGTTTGCCCGCGACCCGCTGACCGGCGATGCTGACGACCAGCCGAACATGCACATCGAACGACTCTCGCGATTCGCCCCGGTGCTCGACGAAATGGTCGAGACCGCGCGTGCCCAAGGCGTCGATGCCACGGTGATCACCGCTGAATTGGGCCCCGGTCAGTTCGAGATCAATTTCGGTCATCTGGACGATGGCCTGCGCGCCGCCGACTGGGCAGCCCTGTTCTGCCGTAGCACGCGAGGCGTGGCACTCAAGCACGACTACCGCGCCAGTTTCATGGCCAAGCCTTACTTGCAGCACCCCGGCAGCGGTATGCATGTGCACGTCAGCCTTTACGACGAGGCGGGCAACAACCTGCTGGCGGCGAACGGGCAACGAGCATTGCGCCATGCGGTGGCCGGTTGCCTGGATGTGTTGCCACAGTGCATGCCGATCTTCGCGCCGAACCACAACGCGATGCGTCGCCTGAGCGCTACGGTGAACGTCGCCTCGCGCGCCAGTTGGGGCTTCGAGGATCGAGACGCGTGCCTGCGGGTGCCGGAGTCGGACGCCAGGAACCTGCGCATCGAACATCGCCTCGCTGGCGCCGATGCCAACCCGTACCTGGTGCTCGCCGCGATCCTGGTGGGGATGGAGCAGGGCCTTGAACAGGGTCATGAACCGATCGCCCCGCTCAACGAAGACCGCAACAGTGGCATCGACTTCCCGCTGGAAATGCTCGAGGCCGTGCGAGCCATGCAAAGCCATCAAAAACTGCGCGAAGGCCTGGGTGCGGAATTCGTCGATGTGTACTGCGAGAACAAGCGCCAGGACCACTTGGCGTTCCTCAATGACATCAGTGCGCGGGAGTATCGCTGGTTCCTGTAGTTAAGGTGGTTTCGAGGTTAACCGTAAAAAATGTCTGGATATATAATAGCTTAGAGATTTTAGTAACTAAACGGTTAATCAAAACATCTTGTTACAGGGCGAAATATTGCGTAATATTCGCCCCGCGTTCACCACCACGGTTTATGCATTTTTAAGTCCCGGGCGTCCATCAGCTGCCCGGGATTTTTTTTGCCTGAAATTCGCTGTCATTTAGATCGATTATTTCCTTGAGCTATTTATATAGACGCAATCTGCATATCCATGACCGAAGAATCCACGCAGTGGCGTTGACCTTGTCCGCTATCGAGGACGATTGTTCGTCATGGCAGAAAAATCTGTCCCGCCTGCTTCATTAAGGCTGCCCCGACATCGACTTTGACTGTTCGACCGACAGCTTGTCGGGCCTGGCTGAATCCATAGAATCCGCCCCATCAGCTTCGTCCAACTATCCAGTCCTTCAGGGAGCAACACCATGATGAATGCCATGCAGATGCCGATGAACACCAACATGCCGATGATGCCGATGATGGGCATGCCGATGATGATGGCGACCATGACCTGCGAGATGATGGACGACGGCATGATGTGCAAGATGATGCCGGCCGCTGGCATGGACATGGCCATGTTCAAGAACAGCGCTGAAATGATGCAGATGATGATGAACTGCGGCATGCCGATGATGATGCACTGCGCCAACATGAGCATGATGTGCATGTCCCAGGCGAGCATGAGCATGCCGATGGCGAACATGATGATGCCGATGCCGATGATGGGCATGCCGATGCCATCGATGAAGTGCGTGATGGAATGCACCATGATGGCCGACGGCATGATGTGCAAAATCATGCCGATGGCCGGCATGAACATGGACATGATGAAAAACTGCTGCGCCCTGATGATGAAGATGATGAACGACTGCAGCATGCCGATGATGATGAGCTGCAACGGCATGCCGTTGATGTGCTGCACCTGCTGACCCATAGAAGCAAAAAAGCCCGGCTGATGAAAATCAGTCGGGCATTTTTATATGCAATTTAAATGGCTTTTTCAGTCCAGGCGTTCCGGGTACGTCACCACCAGATAAGCCACCGCTTCGCTATCGGCCGGGTTGCGATAGCGGTGAGGCTGGTCGGCATAAAACAGGATCGAGTCGCCTGTTGAAAGCAGGTAGCGTTCATCATTGACGCTGATTTCCAGCACACCCTGGGACACCACCAGGTTTTCCTGGACTCCGGGGCCATGGCCTTCGCTCTGGTCCTCGCCCAAGGGGCTCAGGCGCAACTCATAAAACTCCGATTGGCGCGCCACGTCGAACGGGAACAGCGCACGGCTGACAAACGCGCCGTTGGCACTGACCAGGCGTTTGCTCTGGTTCGCCGACAACAGCGCTACGCCCTCGAAGGCCCGATGCTCAAGAAACGCGGCCACCGAGACCTTCAAGCCTTTGGCGATTTTGCACAGCACCTTGATCGACGGCACGCTGCGCCCCGATTCGATCTGCGCCAGCATTGCCCGGCTCACGCCACACTGGCGGGCCAGCGCATCGAGAGACAGGTGACGCTTGCTGCGCAGGCGTTGAAGATTCTGCGCCACCCGTTCGCAGTTGGCGTCTTCCTCCTGATGCTCCAGTTGATTGAAGTCCAGCGCAGGTTCATCGGCGCTGACCAGATAGCGCGAGGGAGGGTGCACGTTCACGCGTGACGAGTCTCGGTCGCCTTGGCCACTTGCGCCCACGGGAAGGCCTGGAGAGCGGCGTTTCGTGCGTACATTTCCCACATGGCCCGTGCCCGTTGCTGAGCCTGTTTGCGCTTGCGGTAGCTGGCGAAGTCGATGAGGTTGTCAGTCGGATTCATGGGGCACTTCACTGTGGTCGATGACGGGGTGAGTTGAGAATACCTGCGTATAGTTATAACCATAAATACTGATTATCTATTTGATAATTCCTTTTTGTTCTTTTGAGAAGCGACGCGTCCGAATTTTGTCAGGCGAATTTGATATTCCAAAAAGATATAAATAGATAATTATATATTCCTTTTGTTGTAATCAAAGTCAGTGCACCTTGGAGGCCTGCCCCTTCATTCGCAAGGGCAAGACACCCAGACAGGAAGCCTCAACATGACCATCAAAGCGATCAACGTCCGTAACCAGTTCAAGGGCGTCATCAAGGAAATTCTGGAAGGCGAAGTGGTCTCGGAAATCGACGTGCAAACGGCGTCGGGCATCGTCACCTCGGTGATTACCACCCGTTCGGTGCGTGACCTTGAATTGAAGGTGGGGAGCGAGGTGATTGCCTTCGTGAAATCTACCGAAGTCTCGATCGCCAAGCTGTGAGCCCAGGGTATGAAATAAAAAAAGGCCTCGCCATTTACATGGCGGGGCTTTTGTCAGGTCAGGGCATCAATCCTCTTGCTATGCAGCGATTGCGTGCTTCGCCTTCTTTGACGATTACGGTAAAAACGACCTTGTTGTTTTTGATGGCGGATGAATAAAAACCAACGCTTGTCGCTTCCTTATAGTCAAGCCAACCAACCCCATTATTATAGTCCTTGTCATGAACGCCATTGTAAAGAAAGCGCGTGATCACGTAATGAGTTTTATCTCGATTTTCAATGTCGATAATTCCGGTACTCAAAAAACTTCCGTCAGGCAGGAAGTCGGTGTTGAACCAAATTGTGCTGGATGAATTTATGTTCGTGAATACCGGATCCCCACCGTTGAATTGAATGTTTTTTGAGCCGTCTGCTTCCCTGCTGGTTAAAAGCCCGGAAATAGAGGTGTCGTGTCTTGAATGCCTTGTGCCTGTGCACAGGATGCGATTGTTGGGTTGCTTTACGGCACCGAAAAGTTCCCAATAATAGAGTGGGTCTTCATCGTATATCAGCAGAGAACCGTTCTGCTGAAAGGTGGTATCCAGTCTGCCATCTTGTCTGTGTTTTACGAGAACAATGGCATCAGGGTGATGCAAAAAATCCAACTTGACTTCGCCTGCAGTGATGTAGTTGCCCGCATCGTCAACGGTCAGGCTTTTCAGTTTGATGTGGGTAAATCTGTCATGCCGGACACGGACAAATCCGGAGCCATTGAATGAAACATCAAGCTCCCCACTTTGGGTCAGGCGGATGATCCAAGCATCAGTTGACAACCAGTTGCCTGAATCGTGAAGCAATATGATGTGGTCGCCGTGTATTGGTGATGCTCCGAGCACATAGGGTGTAAGCTCGTTTGGAGAGTTGGATGCAGCGCATCTGGAGTTGGCGATTTCCAGACATTTTTCGTTGTACTTAGATACAGCGCGTAAATCAGCATTCGTATCAGGAGCGTGGAAAATGAATTTTCCTTCTACGGCAAATGTTTTATCAATGGTGCCATCGAGAAGAAAACGAACGGCAGCCTTGTCCTTCTGCAAAACACCGTTTACATAGTGAAAGAGCTCTCCTGTCAGCAGAATTCTGTTATCCACAAAGGCAATCTGTTCGGCGATGAATTTTGAACTATCTGATCCGTAAAAAATACCGCCGAAGAAACCTTGGTAACCAAAACTGGTGTCAACAGAGCCGTCTTCATTCAGGCATGCCAGCATGTAGAGGCTTTTGCTGATGATGACTGGATCACTCAGCGAGCCCGCGACGTAAATCTTATTGTCAGGGCCTACAGAGACAACATGTAATGACAATTGCGTGTAAGTGTTGGATGGAGAATGAAGATAGGCAAAGCCGTTTTCACCAAAAAGTGGATCATATTCAGTTGATAGGGGAGAGGAGTGTATGTGTTCTGTGGTCATTGTACTTTCCCTTGATGTAGTGGGCGAATACGTTTGCATTCGCATCCTCAACTCGTTAAGCCAAAGGCAGGATGGTGCTACTGCTCTCTATGAGACAAGGGGGTGGGGAAATGAACAACTGTCAGAATTAACAGGTTTGTCGATTAAATTGAAATAAAAAAGCTTTCTGGCGGTGATTTTCCGATAGGCCTCCAAAAAGCAGCAGGCATAAAAAAGCCCGGCTGATCAGGCCGGGCTTTTTGTTCGTACGGTGCAGCGATGGGGGTCATGCGACGGTGTTGCCTTGCAGGCGGTCGGAACCATCGGCAGCAATGGTCTTGCCTTGCAGGCGATCGGAACCATCGGCAGCAATGGTGTTGCCTTGCAGGCGATCGGAACCATCGGCAGCCACACGATTTTCGATCAGGCGATCCGAACCGCCTTCAGCCACACGATTCTCGATCAAACGATCCGAACCACCTTCAGCCACCCGGCTTTCAATCAGACGATCCGAGCCACCTTCAGCCACGACAGGCTGAACAGAGGTAGCGGCAAAAGCGTTAACTGCAAAAGCCGAGAAAGCGATGCTGAGGAGGGTTTGGCGTTTCATGATCGTATGCTCCGGGGTGTTGTTGGTTGGTATGGAGCTGATGTTACGCCCTGGAGTTTTTAAGAGAACTTCATTGAGTTAATGGTGACTATTGACGCAGTCAATGGTTGGATGGGAGCACGCGCTAGCGCGAAATCAGCCCGTGATCGATCGCGTACTTGACCAGCGCCGCCGGCTTGTCGATGTTGAGCTTGCGCCGAATGCTCAAGCGGTGTGTCTCCACCGTGCGCACGCTGATATCCAGTTCCCGCGCCATTTCCTTGTTGTTCAGCCCTTGCGCCATCTTCGACAGCACCTGGCTTTCACGGGGGGTCAGCTCGTTGTCGGTGTTTTTGTCGGCGATCAGCCGCTGGGCGATTTCGGCGCTGTAGAAGGTCCCGCCGCTGGAGATGGCTTCGATGGCGGCGATGATTTCCCGTGACGGGGCATTCTTCAGCACATAGCCACTGGCGCCCGAGCGCAGCGACTCGCTCACGTACTCATAGTTATCGTACATGCTCAACACCAACACCTTGAGCGCCGGGTACTGGCTGCGTAATACGCGGGTCAGTTCCAGGCCGTTCATGTCCGGCAGGCTGATGTCGACCAGCAGCAGGTCCGGCTGGCAGCGTCCGACCATCTCGATTGCCTGGGCGCCACTTTCGGCTTCGCCCACCACTTCCAGAGGGGCCATGACCGACAGCAGCGCCTTGATTCCGTCGCGGACCAGGGCGTGATCGTCGACCAGGGCGACGCGGATCGGGGAGGGCAGGTTCATTGAAGGCTTCACTCTTGTTGTTGGGGCATCAGCGTTTGCTGGTGGGCAATTTCATCGGCAGTAGAACATCCAGCTCGGAGCGTCCGGGTGTCGAGATCAGTTCGAAGCGGCCACCAAAGTGTTCAACGCGTTCGCGAATATTACGCAAGCCAATGCCGAGTTGACGACGTTCGACCTGGGCGACGTTGAAACCGACACCGTCGTCGACCACCGTCAGTCGCACCGACTGTTCACAGCCGCGCAGGGTAATGGAGACATGCCTGGCCTGGGCGTGGCGTTCGATATTGGTCAGCCCTTCCTGGACGATGCGAAACAACGAGACCGCTGCGCCGTCGACCAGCTGGCAGTCGAATTCATTGTCGTCATAGGTCACGGTAAGGCCGCTGCGCTGTTCGAACTCAGCCGCCAGTTGACCGATTGCCGCCGACAGGCCGAGGGTGTCGAGCAACGATGAGCGCAAGTCGTGGGAGAGGCTGCGCACCTCGCCAATGGCATCACCGAGGCGCGCGGTGGCATCTTTCAACGTGCCCAGGCCCTTGTCGTGGTGTTGTCCGCTTTCCAGCAAGTGGCTGGCCAGTTCGAACTGGAACTTGATCGAGACCAGCACCTGGCTGATGCCGTCGTGCAACTCACGGGACACCCGCGAGCGTTCTTCCTCCTGCAGGCTGACGATACGCTGGGTCAGGCGCTGCAGCTTTTTGTCCGCCAGGCGATGCTCGCTGACATTGAGGGTCATGCCGGTGGCGAAGACAAACAGCACCGCCACCAGCGCCACCACGGCAATCGCCATCATGGTCTTGCGGATGCCCTGGGCCACTTCGGCACGGGCTTGCTGGGTGGCGCGCTCGACATCCTCAAGGTAGATGCCGGTACCAAGCATCCAGCCCCAGCGATCGAGCATTACCACGTAGGCCAGTTTGTCGGTCACCTGGCCGGAGGAGGGTTTGTTCCAGGCGTAGCGTTGAAACCCTTCGCCCGATTGCGCGCTTTTGAGCAGCGCCTGGATCACCGGCAGGCCGTGCGGGTCTTTCATGTCCCACAGGTATTTGCCCACCAGCTCCGACTGGCGCGCGTGCATCAGGCTGCGGCCTTCATGGTCGTAGACGAAGAAATAGCCGTTGATGCCAAAGCTGAGCTTGCGCAGTTCTTCGAGCACCTGTTGCTGGGCGCGTGCGTCACCCTGGCCGTTGTCGTACAGAGGCTCGATCAGGCTTTTCGCCATTTCGACGTAGTTTTTCAGTTCCGCGCGCTTGCTCATCAGGATGCTGTCTTCGATCAGCTGCGCCTGTTGATCACCCAGTTGGCGATTGAGGGAAATCACCAGTGCGCAAATGACGGCAATGGCCAACACCAGCGGCAAAATGCCGAGCGCGACGATCTTGTGTTTGAGCTGCATGGTTACTCCTGCCCGCGCGGGGGGCCGGCATCATATGCCAAAGATACGCCCTGTAGGAGCGAGCCTGCTCGCGATGGCGATGTATCAGACGAATCGATGTTGAATGACACACCGCTATCGCGAGCAGGCTCACTCCTACAGGGGATAGGGGTGTCTACGTAGAACTACGTAGACGCCACGTACGTAGTAACGCGGATTTATTTGTGGACGGCATGCGCGGATATTGGGCCAGCTCCGCTCAGCGGACACAATTATAAAAATTACCGCCGCAGTCACGAGCTGTCGGCAGGAGACCCTCTATGCCCCGTCTGGCTAAACACCTCGCCTGGTTTGCCGTGGCTGTCCTGGGAGCGATTGCGCTGAGTGTCGTGGCCCTGCGCCGCGGCGAAGCGATCAACGCCCTGTGGATCGTCGTCGCAGCCGTCGCCATCTACCTCGTTGCGTACCGCTACTACAGCCTGTTCATCGCCAATAAAGTGATGCAGCTGGACCCCAATCGCGCCACTCCCGCTGTGCTCAACAATGATGGCCTGGACTTCGTGCCGACTAACAAGCACGTACTCTTCGGTCACCACTTCGCGGCCATCGCCGGCGCGGGGCCGCTGGTTGGCCCGGTACTGGCGGCGCAGATGGGTTACCTGCCCGGCACGCTGTGGCTGATTGCCGGGGTGGTGCTGGCCGGTGCCGTGCAGGACTTCATGGTCCTGTTCATGTCCACCCGCCGCAATGGTCGTTCGCTGGGCGACATGGTCCGCGAAGAAATGGGCCGCATCCCCGGCACCATCGCGCTGTTCGGCTGCTTCCTGATCATGATCATCATCCTCGCGGTGCTGGCGCTGATTGTGGTCAAGGCCCTGGCCGAAAGCCCGTGGGGCATGTTCACGGTCATGGCGACCATCCCGATCGCGATGTTCATGGGCATCTACATGCGCTACATCCGTCCGGGCCGCATCGGTGAAATCTCGATCATCGGCGTGTTCCTGCTGCTGGGCTCGATCTGGCTGGGCGGGCAGATCGCTGCTGACCCGGTGTGGGCCAAGGCCTTTACCTTCACCGGTATCCAGATCACCTGGATGCTGATCGGCTACGGTTTCGTGGCTGCCGTCCTGCCGGTTTGGCTGATCCTGGCACCGCGTGATTACCTCTCCACCTTCCTGAAAATCGGTACCATCGTCGCGTTGGCGATCGGCATCCTGGTGACCATGCCCGAGCTGAGAATGCCGGCACTGACCCAGTTCGTCGACGGCACGGGACCGGTGTGGAAGGGCGGTATGTTCCCGTTCCTGTTCATCACCATTGCCTGTGGTGCGGTATCGGGTTTCCACTCGCTGATCGCTTCCGGCACTACGCCGAAGTTGCTGGCCAGCGAAGGTCATGCCCGTTACATCGGTTACGGCGGCATGCTGATGGAATCGTTCGTGGCGATCATGGCCATGGTCGCGGCCTCGGTGATCGATCCGGGCGTGTACTTCGCCATGAACAGCCCTGCGGCCATCGTGGGTTCCGATGCGGTTTCGGTTGCTCAGACCGTCAGCAGCTGGGGCTTTGCGATTACTCCGGAGGCGCTGCAAGCAGTGGCCAAGGACATCGGTGAAACCACCATCCTGGCCCGTGCCGGCGGTGCGCCGACCCTAGCGGTGGGTATCGCGCAGATCCTGCACCACGTCCTGCCAGGTGAAAACACCATGGCGTTCTGGTACCACTTCGCGATCCTGTTCGAAGCGTTGTTCATCCTGACCGCGGTGGACGCCGGTACCCGTGCTGGGCGTTTCATGCTGCAGGACCTGCTCGGCTCCTTCGTGCCAGCGCTCAAGCGCACCGAATCCTGGACCGCCAACCTGATCGCCACCGCCGGTTGTGTGGCCATGTGGGGTTACCTGCTGTACCAGGGCGTGATCGATCCGCTGGGTGGCATCAACACCTTGTGGCCGCTGTTCGGCATCTCCAACCAGATGCTGGCGGGTATCGCGCTGATGCTCGGCACCGTGGTGCTGATCAAGATGAAGCGTCAACAGTATGTGTGGGTGACTCTGCTGCCAGCGGTATGGCTGCTGATCTGCACCACCACCGCCGGCTTTATCAAGCTGTTCGACGCCAACCCTGCGATCGGCTTCCTGGCCCTGGCGAAAAAATACAGCGACGCCCTGGCCAACGGTCAGGTGCTGGCGCCGGCCAAGAGCATCGACCAGATGCAGCACGTGATCTTCAATGCCTACACCAATGCCACATTGACTGCGCTGTTCCTGTTCGTGGTGTTCAGCATCCTGTTCTTTGCGCTCAAGGTCGGTATCGCCGCCTGGGGCACCAAGGAACGCACGGACAAGGAAGCGCCGTTCCAAGCGCTGCCGATGCCTGATCATGTTCAATGACCTGAGTCGCCTGGGCAAATACCTCGGTCAGGCCGCGCGCCTGATGGTGGGGATGCCGGACTACGACAACTACGTCGAGCACATGCAAAGCAAGCACCCGGACAAGCCGGTGATGGACTACGAGGCGTTCTTCCGCGAACGCCAGGAGGCCCGTTACGGCAGCAAGGCCGGACCGAAGTGTTGTTGAATGAATGAATCAAGAAACCCGGCCGAAAAAGCCGGGTTTTTTGTTTGGGGTTTCGCGTGTTGGATTGGGTGTACCTTTTTTTTGCGTACATATCCATTCCTGCGGTAACGGCCACTTATGGTTTCGCTTTTACAGCGAGTCACTTGGAAAAACGGAACGTCGCCCGGCCCTAAGTAACCAAGGGCTCTTGCCCCTGGCGTTCGGTGCCTCGCTAAGGCTCGGCATGCCCTCGCTCCGGTCCTGCTCCGTGGGCCCGCCGCGATGGGCCATCCTTGGCCCAGCGCGGCTAAACCGGCATCCATGCCGGTTTACCCACTGCGCAGAACCTCCACTCGGCCTCTCGATGGGGCAAGAAAATCAAAAGCCACAGCAGAGCAAAAGCCAAAGCGAGGCGGCCTTAAGCCGACCTGATCGGGAGCCGTACGCATTTCCCTTGTAGGAGCCAGGCTTGCCGGCGAACCAGGCGCTGCGGTGTCTCTGTTGTACCGCGTTATCGTTCTTCGCCGGCAAGCCTGGCTCCTACAGGGGATTGGGGTATCTGTAAAAGTCAGGTCGGCTATAAGGCCGCCTCGCTTTGGCTTTTGATCTGGGTGCCCCGTTAACCACGCTGGCCGAACGCAGGCATTGCGCAGTGGGGAAACCGGCAGGACGCCGGTTTAGCCGCGCTGGGCCAGGGACGGCCCATCGCGGCGACCCACGGAGCAATGCCGGAGTGAGGGCATGCCGAGCCACAGCGAGGCACCGAGTGGTGGGGCAAAGCCTTTTGCTTCCTTTTTGGCGTTTGAAAAAGGGAGTCGCCGTAAGGGCGAAACCATAGGCGGCCGTTACCGCAGCAATGGATATGTACTCGGTCAACACAACACAACACAACACAACACAACACAACACAACACAACACAACACAACTCAGGTCAGCGTCGGCTACAGGCTAAACCGCTGCAACATGCCCCCCAGCCCTTCGGACATCACCATGAGCTCATGTGTCGTGCGTACGATCCCGCCCTGAGCCGTCGCGTTCTCTTCCAAACTTTGCGCGACTTTTGCTGGGTGAGAAAAAAGGCACGGCATTACCGGCGAGAATTTACGAATTAGCGACGTCTGACAGAGGCACTGAAGGCACTTTCAGACAGGCTCATTGCCGACCCCAGCGAACTGACTAGAGAAGAGCATTGCTGGGCGCGGTGTTTAATCGCCACTGATCAAAACCGGCTTTGAGGCTAAAGCGGGATAGCCGTTTGTCAGGCGTATCGGTATGCTCAGCGCACAGTCCGAATGCCAATGATAAACAACCACAGTGACGCCATGAGCTCATCAGAAACGCGTGCGAATATCCTAGCGCTGTATCCGGAAGACTCCCGCGAGGCAGCGGCCCTGCTCAAGCAAGCCGTGCCCCTGATGGTTCGCCATAACATCCCGCCCAATCCCGTGCACTATGCACTCTGGTACACCTACAGCAAGGGCCAGGACCCGGAACTCATTCGCCACCTCGACCGGGTGGTCAGAGACTTCGACGGTTGCCCGCCAGAGGCTGCGACCCGGCTGTTTCGCCAGTACATCATTCGTGACGAGCTCGAGGATGCCCGCGCCGAACAGCATCAGGTCATCAACCTGGTCGATGGCATGGAGCGGGACGTCTCGCGCAGTGTGGAGGGCAGTGTCAATTTCCAGAACCGCCTGGGGCAGTGCCTGGAAATGCTCGACGAACCGGCCAGTGATCGCCTGCCGGGCATCTTGAGCGAGCTGCAGCAGAGCACCCGGTTGATGCAGAGCCAGCAGGAGCACTTCCTCGCGCAGCTGCACTCGGCGCAGGACGAAATCAAGACCCTGCGCGACAAACTGCAACGTGCGCAACTGGCCGCAACCCTTGATGGCTTGACCGAACTGCTCAACCGCACGGCGTTCACCCGTCTGCTGGAGCAGGCGCTGAGCAAGCCTTCCCGCGGGGTGGCCCTGGTGATCCTGGATATCGACCACTTCAAGCAATTCAATGACCAGTACGGTCACCCACTGGGCGACCGGGTCCTGCAGCATGTCGCCCAGGTGCTGCGCGGCGCGTTGCCAGCCACTGGTTTCGCCGCGCGTTATGGCGGTGAAGAGTTCTGCGTGGTCCTGCCCGATTGCGCCGACCTGGGCAGTGCCTGCGCTTTTGCCGAGCACCTGCGCCTGAAGGTCCAGTCCTTGCGAATCAAGGCGCGCGGCACCGACACCGTGCTGGACACCGTGACCGCGTCCTTCGGTGTGGCCCTCGCAGAGCCCGGTGAAAATCTGGAAAGTCTGCTGACCCGTGCCGATGACGGGCTGTACCAGGCCAAGCGCAACGGGCGTAACCAGGTGATTGCCTTGCAAATAGGGGCGGCGACCACCTTATCCTGACCGGACCCTGATTACTTGTGGGAGCAAGCCCGCTCCCACATCGGCTTTTTGCCAGTCACGAAACCGCTTATTGACCGTCGACGCTACGCAGCACGCCCAGCGGGTTAGTGTCGCGCAGCGCCTCGGGCAGCAGCGCATCGGGGAAGCCCTGGTAGCACACCGGCCGCAGGAAACGCTCGATGGAGGTCATGCCCACCGAGGTGAAACGGCTGTCTGACGAGGCCGGAAACGGTCCGCCGTGCACGCTGGCGAAAGACACCTCCTGGGGATGGGCGAAGGCGTTGACGACAATCCGCCCGGTGCGTCGCTCCAGGATCGGCAGCAAACGACGGGCGAGTCCCAGGTCCTCTTCTTCAAGGTGCATGGCGGCGCTGAGCTGGCCGCGAAGCGAGCGGGCGACCGCGAGCATTTGCGTCTCGTCCTCGACCTTCACCAGCAGGGCCGCCGGGCCGAAGACTTCCTGGGCCAGGGCTGTTTCGTCGAGAAAGCGCTGGCCGTCCACCTCAAGCAAGGCAGCCTGGCCGTCAAGCGCTGCCGAGGCGGCCAAGCCTTCGGCGGCGGGCCTGGCGCCGGCGCCGTGCAGTTTGTCGAGACCGCTCAAGTAAGACCCATGGATGCCCGGTGTCAGCATCGGACGGGCCGGTGCTGTCGCCACGCGGCTGATCATGGCGGCGCGCAAGGGTTCGAAGCCGGCCCCGGCGATGGCGATCAGGATCGCCGGTTTCAGGCAGGCTTGCCCGACATTGACCAGCATGCGCTCGATGAAGCCGTCACCGATCTGTGCTCCACGCTCAGCCAGGGCCCGGGGCAGGATGAACGTGGGGTTGACGCTGGCCATTTCGGTGAACACCGGGATTGGCTCAGGGCGTTGCTGCGCCCGGCGATACAGCGCCATGCCACCCTGCTCGGAGCCGGTGAAGGTCACCGCCTTGATCAACGGATGATCGACCAGCGCTTCGCCGATCGCGTTGCCGGCGCCGCGCACCATCGAGAACACGCCTTCAGGCAGGCCGCTGTCCTGCACCGCCTGGCGGATGGCCCGTGCCTGGATTTCCGAGGCCCCGGGATGTGCGTTGTGGGCCTTGACGATCACCGTCGCGCCAGCCGCGAGTGCGGCGGCGGTGTCGCCCCCGGCCACCGAGTAGCTGATCGGGAAATTGCTCGCGCCAAACACCGCCACCGGGCCGATGGCGATACTTTGCAGGCGGTGATCCATGCGCGGGCGCGGCTGGCGTTCAGGTTGGGCCGGATCGATCGCCACCTGGAGGAAGCGGCCCCGGCGTACGATCTCGGCGAATTGCCGGAATTGGGTCGCGGCCCTGGCCGCTTCGCCCTGCAGCTGTGCTTCGGGCAGGCCCGTTTCCAGTGCGGCCCGTGCGGCGAGCGGCAGGGCGACGGCATCGAGATTGTCGGCGATGCGCTCCAGAAATGCCGCACGCTCGGCGAGCGAGGTATGGCTGTACTGGTCAAACGCGGCGTCGGCGAGCTGCGCCGCCATGTCCACTTCTACTGCGCCACCGAAGGCGAAATCCGGCTCGATCAGCTGATGGGTGGCGGGGTTGAGCGCTTTCATCGTCCCGGCGCTGGCGGGGACTTCTTTGGCGCCGAGTAACAGGTTTCCAGTCAAATTCATGGGTGTGCTCACGACTTGAGGGTGGCGATGAGTTGCTCGGTCGTCACGATCGAATGGGCGAAGGTCGGGCCGTTCAGTTCATGGGCGGCGTGCATCATCTCCGGCTTGAAAGCGGCGGTGGCGTCGCGCACCAGGGTGACGTGGTAACCCAGCTCCTGGGCGTAGCGGGCGGTGGCCTCGATGCAGGTATTAGCCAGCAGGCCGACGATGATCACGTGGGTGATGCCTTTCTGCTTCAGGCGAAAGTCCAGGTCGGTGTTGGCAAAGCCGCTCGATCCCCAATGCTCCTGAACGACGATGTCACCTGGCTGGGGCGCGAAATCGGGGTGCCATTCACCGCCCCATTCGCCGCGCGCGAAGTGGTGCATGTGCTGGATTTTGCATTGGGTGGGACTGGGGTGATCCCAGTTCTCGTAGTCGCCTTGCTCCCAGCGCCGGTGCGGTACGATGAACACCGGCAGGTCGAGCGCGCGGACCGTACGGTCGAGGGTGCGCAGGTTGTCGAGCAGACCGACCTGTTGGGCGATTGGCTCGATCAGCGGGAAGATCTTGCCACCTTCGGACAGAAAGTCGTTGTAGGGATCGACCAGCAGGTAGGCGGTTCGAGCTAGGGGGTAGGGGGTGTTCGACATGATCGATACTCCAGAAAATGGGTGGGACGGTGCCATGGCCTTGCCTTGGCAATGTGTAAATATGATAATCATAGTTACTTGGAAAGAGACAAGCCCCTATGGCGATAAAAAAGACTAGTCCTGAAACCTTGTGTCCGATTGCCCGGGCCGAGGACGTCGTCGGCGATCGCTGGACCGTGCTGGTGTTGCGCGAGTTGTTCATGCGCAATCATCGTTACGATGAGATCCAGGCGCAGACGGGCGGCACCCCACAGATGGTCGCGGCACGCCTGAAAAGCCTGGAGGCTGACGGGATGGTCGAGCGCCGCGCCTACAGCGAGCGGCCGCCACGCTACGAGTACCACCTCACGGCCAAGGGGCAGGCGTTCTATTCAGTCGTCCTGGCCTTGCGTGCCTGGGGTGAAACCTGGTGCAAGTCGCCGCAGGAGGGCTTGGCCGTGCGCTATACCCACCAGCGTTGCGGGCAGCCCGCCGGGCTGGGGCCGATGTGCGAGCACTGCGGCGAACTGTTGCGCCGGGATGAACTGGCCAGCGAGCCGAGCGCGGCCTATGCCCTGGAGCGCCAGGAACGACGCGAGGCCTTCAAGCGCGGGCCTGTCACCAAATCCGCGCAGTAAAGGATGCGTGTTTTACTATTCGTTGCACTGATAGTGATCATCATCCATCACAAGTTCTGTTGTGGCCGGCAAACAAGGAACATGGCGTGCATTGAAAACGCTTATCCGGGACCTTGTGATGAAGATGTTGACTCGACTGGCGCTGGCCGCCCCCTTGCTGCTGGCGGGGTGTGCCTCTGCCCCCAATGACCCGACGCTGACGCTGCAGACCAACAAGGCACCGGCGGACTACGCCAACTGTGTCTTGCCAAAACTGCAGGAGGACGCGCTGAGCGCAACGATCTCGCAGACCCAGCGCAGCTATCGAATCGTCGTGTCGAGCAAAGTTGCCGCCGACGATGTGCTCGAGGCTTACAAGGCCTCGAGCGGCGGCAAGGTGTTCCTGTACGAACGCGCGTTGCTGGCCTCGACGTTCGGGCCATCGCCCCTCGAACGTGCAGCCCAGGCGTGTCTTTAAGCAAGCCTCTGCATCAGGCCTGTTCCCCCCGCCTCGGTGCGCTGCAATAGCTCGCCGAGGCTGTCTGGCGTCGCGTTTTCCCCGCTTTCTCCCCCCAACTGATCAACCGTTCAATTGTGTTGCATCAGGCATGTTCGCCTCGATATAGTGGCTAAATAATATCAACTATGAATAATCCGCCAGCACTGCCGTGGCACGCTGTGCTGGCTGACGTATCGCTCATTCGAGAATGCTCATGCCTAATCGCTCCCTGCACTTCAAGCTGTTCTGGACCGCGTTGATCGGCACCGTCGTCGTCATGGCGCTGCTCCTGGGTTCCATCGCCTATATCGCCTATGGCTCCTCCGTCAAGGAAACCGCCGCCCTGGTCGAAACCATCGTCAAGGCCAATGCCAAGGAAGTGGAAGTCGAACTCGGTGCCGGTTTTACCGTGGCCGAGTCGCTGGCCAGCGTCGCCACGGCGATGCAGCAGCAACAGGTCGATCGCAAGACCGCCGATGCCCTGACCCGGCAACTGTTCGAAGCCAACCCCAGGCTGGCGGGGCTCGGCCAGTATTGGGAAGCCAATGCCTTCGATGGCAAGGACAGTGAGTTTGCCAACCAGCCACACCACGACGCCACGGGCCGTTACCTGACCTACTGGAACCGTGCCGGTGGCACGATCAAAGCCGAGGCGTTGAGCGGTTACGTCCCGGAAAACGCCGACAACCAGTATTACTACCGACCGCTGCACACACGTCAGCCCTGGGCTTCCGAACCCTTTGCCTACAGCAGTGGCAGCGGGCAATCGGTGATGATGGTGTCGATCATGGTGCCGCTGTTGCAGGGCGGCAAAGCGCTGGGTGTGGCCGGGGTGGACATTCCACTGGAAAGCATCAACCGCCAGCTCTCGACCATCGATGCCTTCAAGGGCTATGGCGCCCTGGTTTCCAGCGACGGCCTGTATGCCAGCCATCCCGACGCCAAGCGCCTGAGCCAGCCGGCTGACGAGTTGCCGAGCGCTGCCAAGGAAGCGATCAAGGCGGGCCGCTCCTACAGTTTCCAGCGCGATGGCTGGGGCTATGTGTTGCAACCGGTGCGTATCGGCAAGGCGCCGAACAACTGGGCGTTGATGGTCGCCTATCCGCTGGCCGAAGCCATGGCCAGCATCAACCACTTCCTCTACACCGCTGTGGTCATCGGCCTGGTGGCGTTGCTGGTGCTGGCCATTGTGCTGTGGCATTTGCTGGCGTGGCAGATTCGTCCGTTATCCGGCCTGACGGTCGGCATCCAGGCCTGGGGCGGCGAGCTGGGCCTGCGTTTCCAGCAGCGCAGCGGCGATGAAACCGGCAAGCTGGCGGGGGCGTTCAACCAGTTCATCCAGCGCCTGGGCGACCTGGTGGGTTCGATCCGCCAGAGCAGCACCACCTTGATGCAGATTTCCAATCACCTGGGCGACACCACCCAGGCCGTCGCCGAACGGGCGACCTCGCAACACACCGCTACCGAGGAGATGGCCAGCGGCGTCACGGCGTTGGCACACTCGGTGACCGAGATGTCCCAGCAAGCCGAAGACGTGGAGCAACTGGCGCGCAACACCGAAGTACTGACCACCAATATTTCCGGGGAGATGAGCCAGACCCTGGCCGGCATCACCCACATCGACCAGACCATGGACGTGGTGGCCGGCGCGGTGGGCGACCTGGAAAAACGCTCGCAACAGATCGCCGGGATCATCGCGGTGATTCGCAGCATCGCCGACCAGACCAACCTGCTGGCCCTGAACGCCGCGATTGAAGCGGCGCGGGCCGGGGAGCAGGGGCGTGGGTTCGCCGTGGTGGCGGACGAGGTGCGGCAGCTGGCGGAACGTACCAGCCGTTCGACCGGTGAAATCGGCGAGATGATCGGCGCCATCGGTTCGGATGTGCGCAACACCGTGGCCAATGTGCAACAGGTCGGCGAAGCGGTACGCCAGGGCGTGGTGCAACTGACCACCTCGGCCCAGGGCGTCGACCAGATCCGCCAGCATGCCCAGGACATTCTCACGCGCATCAGCGAAGTGGCGCGCCAGACCCAAAGCCAGGCGGCGACGGGCGAGCAACTGTCGGTGGCGATCCAGGGCGTCAGCCGGATCTCCGAGCAGAACGACCACGCGATCCGCAGCCTGCTCGAACAGTCGGTGCAACTGCGCGATCAGGCCGGGTCCCTGAGCCAGCAACTGACGCAGTTCAGGGATTGATACAGCGGCTGCACTTGTAACCTGTAGGAGCGAGCCTGCTCGCGATGGACGCCCGGACAACGCGGTCATTCAGACAGCACGCGTTATCGTTGACGTCCATCGCGAGCATGCTCGCTCCTACGGGGGGCTGCCGTGCTGCTGCGCAGTGTCAGCTCGAACGGCAACACCACATGTCGCTGCAGTAGCGGTTTCTTTTCGATCAGCGCAATCAACATCTCGACAGCTTTCTGGCCAAAGACTTCGGCGGGTTGCGCGATGGTCGTCAGCGGCGGGTCGCAGTACGCTGCAAAGGGAATGTCGTCAAAACCCACCAGGGAAATGTCCTCGGGCACCCGCAGCCCCTGTTGCTTGATGCGTTTCAACGCGCCGATGGCCATTTCATCGTTTTCGCAGAACAGTGCAGTGGCGCGTTCGGGCAGGGCCAGCATGGCGGCTGCGCCGTCGTCACCGGCCTTCAGACTGAAATCACCGTGACAGATCAGCGCCGGGTCGCAATCAATCCCGGCCGCAAGCAAGGCATCCTGATAACCGGCCACGCGATCGCGGGTCAACGGGCTGCTTTTCGGGCCCTTGATCAGGCCGATCCGGCGGTGGCCCAGTTCGATCAGGTGTTCGGTCATGGCCTTGGCGGCCGCGCGATTGTCCAGGCTGATGGTTGGATGACGGCCGCCTTGAATCACCTCGCAGGCGTTAACGATGGGCGGCAACTCGGCGTTGGGGAAGGGCGCTTCGAAGGGGTCGTAGGCGCGCAATTGAATCACGCCGTCGGCCTGATGGTTGTACACCAGTTCGGCGAATTCCCGTTCGATCTCCTCGCGGCCCTGGGTGTCGCACAGCAGCAGGCGATAGTTGGCCGCCTGGGCCGCCTGTTGGGCGCCGCTGATGACTCGGGCGAAAAAAGTGTTGGCGATGGCCGGCACCAGAATCACCAGGTTGCCGGTGCGCCGGGAGCGAAACTGCACCGCCATCAGGTTCGGCCTGTAGCCGGCCTTTTCCACGGCCGCGTTGACCTTGTCCCGCGTTTCGGGCAGCACACGCTCAGGCGATTTCAGGGTTCTGGACACCGTGGCCACCGAGACGCCGGCCAGCCTGGCTACTTCACGGATATTGGACAAAATCACCTCGTTATCGAACCGCGCGGCCGGCGAGCTTAACGCAGTTGGCCATGGGCCGGAATGTTCATCGATTTTAATCCCGGGTTTGACAGGCCTCAAAACTGAGCCTAAATTTCCGCCACGATGTAACCGGTTACATCGTGGCCCGGATTCAAGTCTGAAAACCCCGCTTCAAACAGAGAAAATTGCGATGAACACTGCAGTGCCAAAAATAAGAATGGGATTTGTCGGGGGCGGCGAGGGCGCATTCATCGCTCAAGCCCACCGTCAGGCCGCCGGGCTCGATGGCCGTTTTGAACTGGTGTGCGGCGCTTTCAGCCGTGACACCCAGAACAATCGGAACACCGGCGCGGCGCTGGGCTTGCCGGCCTCGCGCTGTTACAGCGACTGGCAGCAGATGATCGACGCCGAGCGTGCATTGCCCGCCGAGCAGCGCATGGAGCTGCTGGTGATCGTCACGCCCAACCACTTGCACGCCCCGGTTGCCAGCCAGGCGCTGAGCGCGGGTTTTCATGTGTTCAGCGAAAAACCGGCGGCACTGAACCTGGCCGAATTGCTCGCGCTCAAGGACGTGGTCGAGCGCAGCAACCGCTTGTACGGCCTGGCCCACACCTACCTGGGTTATCCGATGGTCTGGCAGGCGCGCGACATGGTGCGCAACGGCGTGATCGGTGCGGTGCGCAAGGTCATTGTCGAGTATCCCCAGGGCTGGCTCAGCCAGGATGTGGCCGGGCAGGGCAACAAGCAGGCGCAATGGCGTGACCGACCCGAGCAGTCCGGTCTGGGCGGCTGCATCGGTGACATTGGTACCCACGCCTTTTCCCTGGCCGAGTTTGTCGCCGATCAGCCGATCCAGCAGCTGTGCGCGATGTTGGGCGTGCACATCGCGGGCCGTCAGCTGGACGATGACGCCTCGATGCTGTTCAAGATGGCTGGGGGCGCCAGCGGCGTACTGATCGCCAGCCAGGTCTGCGCAGGCGAGGAAAACCCGCTGAAGATCCGCGTCTATGGCGACAAGGGGGGGCTGGAATGGCGGCAGGAAGAACCCGCGAGCCTGATCCACCGCGCCCTCGATCAACCCATGCGCGTCTTGCGTTCCGGCGTCGGCCAGCCCTGGCTGTGCCAGGCCGCCAGCCAGCGCATGCGCTTGCCGGCCGGGCATCCCGAAGGCTACCTCGAGGCCATGGCCAATCTCTACGGCGATCTTGCCTGTGCCATCCGCGGCGAGGCTGCGGGGCACGATGCTCCCGGGGTACCCGGGATCGACATCGGCCTGCGCGGCATGGCGTTCATCGAAACCGTGATCGCCAACCACCGTGGCGATGCCAAGTGGACCGAACTGGTCTGCACCCCATGACTCTGGAGACTGCCGTGACTGACACTGCCCCAATCGGCATGCGTGGCCCTGGGATATTCCTCGCGCAATTCATGTCCACCGAAGCGCCCTTCGATACCTTGGCCAACATCGCCCGGTGGGCGGCATCCCAGGGTTACAAGGCCATTCAATTGCCGACGCTGGGCACACAATTCATTGACCTTGCGCGCGCCGCCGAAGACCAGGGCTACTGCGACGAATTACAGGCGGTGTGCGCCCAGGCAGGCGTCGAAATCAGCGAGCTATCGACGCATCTGCAAGGCCAGCTGGTAGCGGTGCATCCGGCGTTCGACGCGCTGTTCGATGACTTCGCGCCGGCACATTTGCGCGGCCAGCCCCAGGCACGTACCGATTGGGCCATCGAGCAATTGAAGCTGGCGGCACGCGCCAGTCAGCGCTTGGGCCTGAAAGCCCACGCGACCTTTTCCGGCGCGCTGCTCTGGCCCTACGTCTATCCTTGGCCACAGCGGCCGAGTGGCCTGGTCGAGCAAGGTTTTGCCGAATTGGCCAAGCGCTGGTTGCCGATCCTGGACTGTTTCGAAGCGGCCGGCGTCGACCTGTGCTACGAGATTCACCCCGGCGAAGACCTGCACGACGGCGCTTCATTCGAGCGCTTCCTGGAGGCGGTCGATCACCATCCCCGCGCGGCGATCCTGTATGACCCGAGCCATCTGCTGCTGCAGCAAATGGATTACCTGGGCTTCATCGATCGCTACCACGAGCGCATCCGCATGTTCCACGTCAAGGACGCCGAGTTCCGGCCCGATGCCCGTTCCGGTGTCTACGGCGGTTATCAGGGCTGGGTCGAGCGGCCGGGGCGTTTCCGCTCACTGGGCGATGGCCAGATCGACTTCAAGTCGATCTTCAGCAAGCTGAGCCAATACGATTTTGCCGGGTGGGCGGTGCTGGAGTGGGAATGTTGCCTGAAGGACTCCGCGCAGGGCGCCGCAGAAGGGGCGGCGTTCATCGAGCGACACATGATCAGCAAGACCCGCAAGGCGTTCGACGATTTCGCCAGTGTGTCCTCCGACGCGACGTTCAATCGACGACTGTTGGGGCTGCCTGACGCCTGAACATTTTCTCTCGCACAAAAACAACAATAAGACGGTGACAGTCATGACCACGATGAATGCGCGGTTAAGCGCAATGATGTTCCTGCAGTTCTTTATCTGGGGTGGCTGGTTCGTCACCCTCGGGACCTTTCTCGCCAGTAACCTGGGCGCCACTGGCGTGCAGATCGGCATGGCGTTCTCGACCCAGTCATGGGGGGCGATCATCGCGCCGTTCGTGATCGGTTTGATCGCCGACCGCTTCTTCAATGCCGAGCGCATTCTTGCAGTGTTGCACCTGGCGGGCGCGGTGTTGCTGTATCAACTTTATCGGGCACCGGACTTCAGCACCTTCTATCCGTACGTGCTGGCCTACATGATGATCTACATGCCGACCCTGGCCCTGGTCAATTCCGTCGCCTTCCGCCAGATGAGCGACCCGGCGCTGGAGTTTTCGCGCATCCGCGTGTGGGGCACCCTCGGCTGGATCGTCGCCGGCGTGGTGATCAGCTTTGTGTTTGCCTGGGACTCACAAACGGCGATTTCGTCAGGCGGGTTGCGCAACACCTTCCTGATGTCGGCGCTTGCGTCACTGCTGCTGGGCCTCTACAGCTTCACCCTGCCGCGCACCGCCCCCCTCAAGGGCGAATCGGGCGGCGGCCTCAAGCAGATGCTCGGGCTTGATGCCCTGGGTTTGCTCAAGGATCGCAGCTATCTGGTGTTCTTCATCGCCTCCATCCTGATCTGCATTCCGCTGGCGTTCTATTACCAGAATGCCAACCCGTTCCTGGCCGAGATCGGCGTGACAAACCCCACGGCGAAAATGGCCATCGGGCAGGTTTCCGAAGTCCTGTTCATGCTGCTTCTGCCGCTGTTCATCCAGCGCTTCGGGATCAAGATTGCGCTGCTGGTGGGGATGCTGGCCTGGGCGTTGCGCTACCTGTTGTTCGCTTATGGCAACAACGGCGACCTGGCTTTCATGCTGTTCACCGGTATCGCCTTGCACGGCATCTGCTATGACTTCTTCTTCGTCAGCGGCCAGATCTACACCGACGCCAAGGCTTCGCAACGCTTCAGGAGTTCCGCCCAGGGCTTGATTACCCTGGCGACCTACGGCCTGGGCATGCTGATCGGTTTCTGGGTGGCGGGGCAGGTGACCGACCACTACGCCGCGACGGCGGGTAGCCATGACTGGAAAAACATCTGGCTGTTCCCGGCCGGGTTTGCCCTGGCGATCTTTTTCTGTTTTTCCCTGGCGTTCAAGGGACGGCAGGCGGTGGCGGTGCAAACTACGGTCTGAACCTTGCTTGCGATGGTGGTCCGGACAACGCGTCTATACAGGCAGCGCGCGTTATCGTTGACGTCCATCGCGAGCAGGCTCGCTCCTACAAGGAGGGCTGCCAGGTGTTGATCACCGACGTCAGGAACTGCTGGGACAACGCCGGTTTATCCACCGCCCGGGCGATCAGCATGGCGCCGGCGATTGATGCAATGACCTGCAACGCCTGCTGATGTTTTTCCTCCTGGCTTTCGCCTTCCACCAGTGGCATCAGTATTTCGATCAAGCGCTCGATGCCCTGGGTGAAGGACTGGCTGACCGTGCCGCCGGTACGCGCGACGTCGGTCGCCAGCGCGGGAATCGGGCAGCCCTCGGTCCAGTTGTCCAGGTGCTTCTGGGTCAGGTAACCCTTGACCAGTTCAGGAATCGATTTGGCGGTTTGCCAGGTTTGTATGTTGGTTTCGAACGTCCTGCTGACGGCCTCGCAGGCCAGCTGTTCCTTGCCGCCCGGAAACTGCCCGTAAAACCCGCCGTGGGTCAGCCCGACCGAGCGGGACAGTTCGCCGATGCCGATGCCGTCGAGACCTTTCTCGCGGTACAGCCGGGAGGCGGCCGCAAGGATCGCTTCTTTGTTGGCCGCAGCCTTGTCTTTCGTCACTTTCATGAGGTGCTCCTGTGGCCAGCGTGCATGGCCCTTGGCAGGTCGTCGCTGAGAGGGTAGTAATTATGATAGTCATCATATATTGTTGGCGCAAATGTGTGAGCAGGGTAAATCCCTTTTTTTTGCCTTTATACATGATGACTATCATCAATAGTGATACCCAAGTTCATTGCGTTCGATTCGTCGCGGCCGCGCGCGAAGCCGAGACTGCGCAAAAAAACCATAACCGTCAGGCGGACACCTCCATGGAACAATCACTCAAACCACTGCGTTACCCACTTGCCGCCCTGGCACTCACGATGCTTGCCGCTTGCGATCGTGCGCCGGTCGCCGCCAATGCTCCGGGGGCGCCGCGCGTCACGGTCGCCAAGGTCATCGAGCAGCCCATCACCGAATGGGATGAAGTGACCGCACGGCTGGAGGCACCGGAAACCGTCGAGGTCCGTCCACGGGTATCAGGGCAGATCGAACGGGTGGCCTTCATCGACGGTGCGCTGGTGAAGAAGGGTGATCTGCTGTTCCAGATCGATCCGCGGCCATTCGAACATGAAGTGCATCGCCTCGAAGCGCAGTTGCAACAGGCCCGCGCCACTCTGGTTCGTACCGGCAATGAAGCGCAGCGTGGTCAGCGGTTGCTCGGCAGCAACGCGATTTCCGCGGAGTTGGCCGACACTCGCAATACCACCGCCCAGGAAGCCCGGGCCGGTGTCGATGCGATGCAGGCGCAGCTCGATCTTGCCCGTCTGAACCTGAGCTTCACCCGCGTGACCGCACCGATCAGCGGCCGTGTCAGCCGCGCTGAAATCACCGCCGGCAACCTCGTCACCGCCGAAACCAGCGCAATGACCCGCGTGGTTTCCACCGACAGGGTGTACGCCTACTTCGACGCCGACGAACGCCTGTTCCTCAAGTACGGCCAGCTTTCCCGCCAGGGTCAGCGTGGCCAGGCCACGCCGGTGTACATGGGCCTGTCGGACGAGGAGGGCAACAGTCACCTGGGGCAGATGGATTTCGTCGACAACCAGGTCAATCCCAAGACCGGCACCATCCGCGGTCGCGCGGTGTTCGACAACGCCGCCGGCCAATACACCCCGGGTTTGTACGCCCGGCTGAAACTGGTGGGCAGCGCCGCCTATGCCGGCCTGCTGATCAAGGACGAGGCGGTGGGTACCGACCTGGGTAAGAAATTCGTGCTGGTGATCGATCAGGACAACAAGGTCGTGTACCGCAACGTCGACCTGGGGCCCAAGCTTGAAGGCCTGCGCATCGTGCGCAGCGGCTTGCACAAAGACGATCGCATCGTCATCAACGGCCTGCAGCGGGTCCGTCCCGGCGCCGTGGTCGCCCCGCAGGACGCACCCATGGCCGACCCGGAAACGGTCGCGACCCTGACCCGCCAACGCCAGGCCATCGAGGCGGGCAATCAACCTGCAAGCCCATCCTCCACCTCCGTCAAATCACCGGCCCTGGTGAAGACGGATGCGGCGCCCAGCCCTCGCGGATAAGGAAGCATCGACATGAAATTCTCCCAGTTCTTCATCACGCGGCCGATCTTCGCTGCGGTGCTGTCGCTGTTGATCCTGATTGCCGGCGCCATCTCGCTGTTCCAGCTGCCGATCAGCGAATACCCCGAAGTGGTGCCGCCCACCGTGGTGGTTCACGCCAACTACCCGGGGGCCAACCCCAAGGTCATCGGCGAAACCGTGGCGGCCCCGTTGGAGCAGGCGATCACCGGCGTCGAGAACATGCTGTACATGTCTTCTCAGTCGACGGCGGACGGGCGCTTGACCCTCACCGTGACCTTCGCCCTGGGCACCGACCTGGACAACGCCCAGGTCCAGGTGCAGAACCGCGTGACCCGCACCGAGCCGAAATTGCCCGAAGAAGTGACGCGCATCGGCATCACCGTGGACAAGGCCTCGCCGGAGTTGACCCTGCTGGTGCACCTGGTGTCGCCGGACAAACGCTACGACATGCTGTACCTGTCCAACTACGCGATCCTCAACGTCAAGGATGAACTGTCGCGTTTGAACGGCATCGGCGACGTGAAGATGTTCGGTATCGGCGACTACTCCCTGCGTATCTGGCTCGATCCGGATAAAACCGCCTCGCGCAACCTGACCGCCACCGATGTGGTCAACGCGGTGCGCGAACAGAACCGTCAGGTCGCCGCCGGGCAACTGGGTTCGCCACCTGCACCGAATGCCACTAGCTTCCAGATGTCGATCAACTCCCAGGGGCGGCTGGTCACTGAAGAAGAGTTCGAGAACGTGATCATCCGCAGTGGCCCGGATGGCGAAATCACTCGCTTGAAGGACATTGCCCGCATCGAACTGGGTTCTAACCAATACGCCTTGCGCGCCTTGCTCAACAACCAGGAAGCGGTGGCCATGCCGATCTTCCAGCGCCCCGGTTCCAACGCGATCGACGTCTCCGACCAGGTGCGGGCGAAGATGGCCGAACTGAAGAAGAGCTTCCCGGAAGGCATGGACTACGAGATCGTCTACGACCCGACCATTTTCGTGCGCAGCTCGATTGAAGCGGTGGTGCACACGCTGTTCGAAGCACTGATATTGGTGGTGCTGGTGGTGATCCTGTTCCTGCAAACCTGGCGCGCCTCGATCATTCCACTGGTGGCGGTGCCGGTGTCGTTGATCGGTACGTTTGCGGTGATGCATTTGCTCGGCTTCTCGCTCAACGCGCTGTCGTTGTTCGGGCTGGTCTTGGCGATCGGTATCGTGGTCGATGATGCGATCGTGGTGGTGGAGAACGTCGAACGGAACATTGAATCCGGGCTGGAGCCGGTCGAAGCCACCAAGAAAGCCATGGGCGAGGTGACCGGCCCCATCATCGCCACCGCGCTGGTGCTGTGCGCGGTGTTTGTGCCGGCCGCTTTCATTTCCGGCCTGACAGGGCAGTTCTATAAACAGTTCGCGCTGACCATCGCCATCTCGACGGTGATCTCGGCGTTCAACTCCCTGACCCTGTCGCCAGCGCTGGCCGCTGTGCTACTCAAGTCTCACGGCGCACCGAAAGACCGCTTCTCCAAAGTGCTGGATCGCCTGTTGGGCGGCTGGCTGTTCAAACCCTTCAACCGCTTTTTCGACAAGGCCAGCCATGGCTACGTGATTGCCGTGGCCAAGGTCATCCGTGGCAGCAGCGTCGCCTTGCTTGTCTATGCCGGCCTGATCGCCATGACCTACATGGGCTTCAGCACCACGCCGACCGGCTTCGTGCCGACCCAGGACAAGAAGTACCTGGTGACCTTCGCGCAACTGCCGGATGCCGCCAGCCTGGATCGCACCGAATCGGTGATCCGGCGCATGAGCACCATCGCCATGAACGAACCGGGCTTCGACAGCGCCGTGGCGTTCCCGGGCCTGTCGATCAACGGCTTCACCAACAGCCCCAACGCCGGCATCGCCTTCATCGGCCTGAGCCCGTTCGACGAACGCAAGGACCCGAGCCTGTCGGCCAAGGCGATTTCCGCCTCGCTCAACGGCAAGTTCGGTGAGATCCAGGACGCCTACATCGCCGTGTTCCCGCCACCACCGGTGCAAGGCCTGGGCACCATCGGCGGCTTCCGCCTGCAGATCGAAGACCGCGGCAACCTGGGGTATGACGAGCTGTACAAAGAGACGATGAACATCATCGCCAAGAGCCGCAGCGTTCCGCAGCTGGCCAACCTGTTCACCAGCTATACGGTCAACGTGCCGCAAGTCGAAGCCGCCATCGACCGGGACAAGGCCAAGACCCATGGCGTGAAAATCAACGACATCTTCGACACCTTGCAGGTGTACCTGGGCTCGCTGTACGCCAACGACTTCAACCGTTTCGGCCGCACCTACCAGGTCAACGTGCAGGCCGAGCAACAGTTCCGCCAGGAACCGGAGCAGATCGGCCAGTTGAAGGTGCGCAACGATCGCGGCGAAATGATCCCGCTGGCGACCTTCGTCAAGGTCAGCCCGACCTCGGGCCCCGACCGGGTCTCGCACTACAACGGCTTCCTCACCGCGGAAATCAATGGCAGCGCAGCCCCCGGCTACAGTTCCGGCCAGGCCCAGGCCGCGATTGAAAAACTGCTCAGGGAGGAACTGCCCAATGGCATGACCTACGAGTGGACCGACCTGACCTACCAACAGATCCTGTCCGGCAACACGGCGTTGCTGGTGTTCCCGCTCTGCGTGCTGCTGGCGTTCCTGGTGCTGGCGGCGTTGTACGAAAGCTGGAGCCTGCCGTTGGCGGTGATCCTGATCGTGCCGATGACCCTGTTGTCGGCGATTGCCGGGGTGATCATCTCCAGGGGCGACAACAACATCTTCACCCAGATCGGCCTGATCGTGCTGGTGGGCCTGGCGTGCAAGAACGCGATCCTGATCGTCGAGTTCGCCAAGGACAAGCAGGAGCAGGGCCTGTCGCCGCTGGACGCCGTGCTCGACGCTTGCCGGATGCGTTTGCGGCCGATCCTGATGACCTCGTTCGCGTTCATCATGGGCGTGGTGCCGCTGGTGACGTCCAGCGGTGCCGGTTCGGAAATGCGCCGGGCCATGGGTGTCGCGGTGTTCTCCGGGATGCTAGGGGTGACCTTCTTCGGCCTGCTGCTGACACCGGTGTTCTTTGTGCTGATTCGCCGTTACATCGAACGCAAGCAAGCTAAAAAGCAAGCACGTGCGCTGATTCTGGAGGTGCAACCATGAATGCTCTCAAGCTTTTTCTACCCAGCCTTCTGGTGAGTGCGCTGGCCGCCTGCACCGTAGGTCCGGACTACAAGACCCCGGCTACGCCGCCGGCCAACAGCATTTATGCCAAGGCCGCGAACTACGATCAGACGCGCTTCGAGACGGTGTGGTGGCAGCAGTTCGACGACCCCACACTGAACCAACTGGTGAGCAAATCCCTGGAGGGCAACCGCGACCTGCGCGTGGCTTTTGCCCGCTGGAAAGCGGCGCGAGCGATTCGCGACGACATTAGCAACGACAACCTGCCGGTGGTCACCAGTCGCATCAGCAGCGTGCAAGGCAAATCACAAATACCGGGCCTGACTGAAAGCCGGGTCAATACTGAGCGCTACGACCTGGGCCTGGACATGGCCTGGGAAATCGATCTGTTCGGGCGCATTCAGCGTGCGCTGGAGTCGAGTGATGCCCGGGAAGACGCGGCTGCGGCAGATCTGTATCAACTGCGGGTAACGATGATCGCTGAACTGGTCGACGCTTACGGGCAACTGCGCGGCGCGCAACTGCGGGAAAAAATCGCCCTGGCCAACCTGAAAAACCAAAACGATTCACGCAGCGTCACCGTCAGCCTGCGCGATGCCGGCGTCGGCAACGAACTCGATGTGGTGCGTGCCGACGCGCGCCTGGCCGCAGTGGAGGCGAGTGTGCCGCAACTGCAGGCGGAACAGGTCCGGCAGAAAAATCGCATCGCCACCTTGCTCGGTGAACGCCCGGACCAGCTGAGCGTGTCATTGAGCCCGGCGGAGCTGCCGGCCATCGCCAAGGCGCTGCCGATCGGCGATCCCGGCGAGTTGTTGCAGCGTCGTCCCGATGTGTTGGCGGCCGAGCGCAGGCTGGCATCGGCGACCGCGGATGTCGGCGTGGCGACCGCCGACCTGTTTCCCCGGGTCAGCCTGGGCGGCTTCCTTGGCTTCACCGCCGGGCGCGGTTCGCAAATCGGTTCCAGTGCCGCCCGGGCCTGGAGCCTGGGCCCGAGCATCACCTGGGCCGCCTTTGATCTGGGCAGCGTGCGCGCGCGCATCCGCGGCGCCAACGCCGACGCCGAAGGCGCCCTGGCCACCTACGAACAGCAGGTGTTGCTGGCACTGGAAGAATCGGAGAACGCCTTCAGCGACTATGGCAAACGCCAACAGCGGCTGCTGTCGTTGATCAAGCAGAGCGAATCAAGTCGCGCGGCGGCCAGCCTGGCGGCGATCCAGTACAAGGAAGGCTCTGTCGATTACCTGGTGTTGCTCGATGCCGAGCGCGAACGCTTGAATGCAGAGGATGCACAGGCACAGGGTGAGGTCGACCAGTACCGGGGGATTGTCGCCATCTACAAGGCGCTGGGAGGAGGGTGGGACAGTACCGGCAACAAGGTGGCCGTCATGAACTGATGCCAGAACTCACGGCAAGTGCCTGATCGTTCACGAATCCGCAACCCTGCGTTCAAACGCAGCGCCTTCTATGCCTGGCGCAACGCTCTTATGCTCTGTCACACCCCAGGCAGTCAGCAACAGTAACCAGACGCCATCAACGGGAACCGCTGAGACTCCATTCCAATAATAAGGAGACCGAAAATGCCGAGTGGCCTGTTCATTGATGATCTGATTCGCGAGCGTAGTGCCAAGCGTGGTTTTCTCGATCGACCGGTGTCGATGGACATGGTGAAGGACATTTTGTCGGCGGCAAAACATGCGCCGAGCTCGAGTAACAGCCAGCCGTGGCGTTGCTATGTCATAACCGGTCAGTCCCGCGAGCGCATTACCAAAGCCGCGGTGGAGGCGTATCGCGCTTCACCGGAAGGCCAGACTCCGGAATACCCGTTTTTTCCGACTCAGCTGCATGATCCCTACAAGTCCCGCTTCAATACCTTTCGCGGCCAATTGGGTGATGCCCAGGGCTGCTGTCGTAGCGACAAGGAGGGACGGCGGCGTGATGTCGAGCGTCAGTTCCGTTTTTTCGATGCGCCGGTCGGCATCATTTTCACCATGGATCGGCGTCTGGAATGGGCCAGTTTCCTTTGTTATGGCTGCTTCCTGCAGAACGTGATGCTGGCCGCCAAGGGGCGCGGGCTCGATACCTGCCCCCAGCAGATCTGGTCGCTGCAGCACCCGCTGTTGCGCACCGAACTCAATCTTCCCGATGACCAGATGATCGTCGCCGGCATGTCACTGGGCTGGGCCGACAACAGCCTGGCGGAAAACCGCATGAGCGTCGCCAAGCTGGAACTCGAAGAGTTCACCACGTTCCTCGACGAATAACTTCCGACCCAACCCTGGTAAATGCCCACGGCGCCGACAGGCGTTGCGGCACCTGCTCGTCCAAACGAAACTGGAGAATCGAATGTCAGCCATTAAAGGTTTCCACCACCTGACTGCCGGCGTTGCCGGTGCGCAAGAGGACGTTGATTTCTATGTGAAGCTGCTGGGACAGAGCCTGATCAAGAAGACGGTACTGCTTGACGGTGACGAACCGATTTATCACCTGTACTACGGCAACGCCCAAGGGGATGCCGGCACGCTGGTCACCTCGTTCCCGTTCCGCCAACGGGGTGTCAAAGCCCGTCCGGGATCCGGCCAGATCCGGGTGATCAACTACTCCGTACCCAAGCACTCCCTGGACTTCTGGCGAGCGCGGTTCAAAGCCTTCGGCGTGCCGTTCGACGAGGAAACGGTCACGCGTTTCGGTGAGACCCGCCAACGGTTCCTGCATCCGTGCGGCATCGAATTCGACCTGGTCGCCTCCGACCGGGACAACCGTCCTGCGTGCGTCGCCGATGACATCCCCGAAGCGTTCGCCATCCGTGGGGTACACAGCATCACCCTGTCACTGCGCGAGGTCGCCGAGTCGATCATCTTCATGAAAGACGCGCTCGAGTTCCGTTACGCCGGGCAGCATGGCCCCTATCACCGTTTTGAAACCGCCAGCGGCGCGCCTGGCACCGTCGTCGAGTTCCAGCATGAGCCCGACCGCCTGCAAGGTTCGTCCATCTACGGGGAGGGCACGATCCACCATGTGGCCTTCGCGGTGGACAACGTCGAACAGCAGATGGCGCTCAAGGACAAACTGATGTCGATGGGGCATATCGATACTTCCGAATCGGTGAACCGCAACTACTTCCGTTCGATGTATTTCAAGATGCCTGGCGGTGTGATGTTCGAAGCGGCGACCACCGATATCGGTTTTACCATCGATGAGGCGGCGGACGAATTGGGCGCCGAATTCCAGACGCCGTCCTGGTTGAGCGAACGCAAGGACGAACTGCTCAGCCGGCTCGAGCCGATCGCCATCTGACCCGGCGCACTGCACCCCTTAGCCAGCGACTTCATCGTGGGGTCGCTGTTCACTGTTGCTCATCCATAGGTTCCATCATGTCAAAACCAAAAGTCCTGATCGTGTTCTATTCGCGCACCCGTTCCACCGAAATCCTCGCCAACGCCATTGCTGAAGGCGCGTTGGCACAAGGCGCCGAGGTGCGTCTGCGCCGGGCCCGGGAGCTGGTCGGCAGCGAAGTCATGCTGCAAGTTCCGGGTTGGTTCGACAGCGCGCAAACCATGAACGCAAAGTACGAGAAACCCACCGAGGCCGATGCGGAGTGGGCCGACGCGATCATTTTCGGGACGCCAACCCGGTTTGGTTCGATCGCTTCGGAGCTCAAGGCCTACATCGACAGCCTCGGCGGCCTGTGGTTTGCCGGCAAGCTCAACGGCAAGGCGGGTTCGGTGTTTGGCTCGACCTCCTCGAAGCACGGCGGCAACGAATCGACCTTGCTGTCGATCTACGCGCCGATGGCTCACCTGGGGCTGATTATCGTGCCGCTTGGATATGCCGACCCTTCGATGTTCAAGGCCGGTACGCCGTATGGCGCGACCCATGTGTCGGTGCTCGACACCTTGATGCCCGATGAAGAGCATTTGGCCGTCGCCCGGTACCAGGGGCGCAGAGTCGCGTCGGTGGCCCGGTCATTGCGCTGTGTGCAAGCAGTCAGCGAAGTGGCCTGATCCGGGCCCGCCGTTCAACCGTTCGGCAATAATTCGACCCACCCTGGCTGGCTTTTGACTTGCGCGATCCATCGTCCAATGGCGGGGAAACGCTGCATGTCGAAGCCGCCGACACTCGCCAGTGAAACGTAGATCGAGACCCCCAGGTCGGCCACGGTGTAATCGTCGCCGACCAGCCAGCTGTGAGTGGTGAGCCAGTGTTCGAGTTTTTCCAGCGCCAGGTAACCCTCGCCATGCAATTGCTCGATCTGCGGGGCCATTTGCCCGGCCAGACCTTTCAAATGGTAGACGCGGCACTGCGCCAGTGGTTTTTGCAGATCGCCTTGTTCAAACGACAGCCAACCAACTATTTGCGCGCGCAGCCAGGGATCGTCTGGCAGGTAGCGACTGCCTTGCGCCAGGTACAGCAGGATAGCGCCGGATTCGACAATGGACCGGCCATCATCGAGTTGCAGTGCGGGGACTCGGGAGAAGCGGCTGATCTGCTGGAATTCGGGGGTTTGCGCATCGCCTTTGGCCAGGTCCAGGGTGATCCGCTCGTAAGGCTGGCCCAGCTGATTGAGCAGAATGCGTACCTTCCAGCAATTGCCCGACATTCGGCTGTCATAGAGTCGCATGATGTCCGCTCCAGTGAGAAATGGGGTCGAGGTGTGGCCGCAATGAAGTGCGGCCCCGGACCTGGAACGGCTTGTATCCTACCTGATTTGCTCGATACGCAAAGGCGCTGCTAAACCTGTGGGAGCGAGCCTGCTCGCGATGGCGATCTCAATGCCGCCATCACGGGCAAGCCATGCTCATGAAGAAAATATCTCAGTTCTTATGCTTGGCCATATGCGGGCAGCCCGACGGTGGGTTGCCGATGAAGGTCCGCGCCGACCACAACTCCGGGAACGGGATTTCGTCCAGGGTGGGCACCAGCCAGGCGACGCCTTCGGTGCCGAAATAGGCTGGGCGGGCGCCGAAAGTTCGGCGGGTGGCCATCAGGTGGCGGTACTTCCAGTCGCTGAAGCCTTCGGCGATGTCGGCGAGGGTTTCGCCGATCTGCTGCAACTGGAGGTTGATGTCCGGGCCTGCGTAGATGTCGCGCCAGAGCTGCTCGACGGCCGGGCTCGGGACGTAGGGCGCACTCAGGTCGCGTTCGAGCACTGCCTTGGGCACCGCCATGCCGATGCGGCTGAAATAGGCCAGCAGGTCGTCGTAGAGGCTCGGTTCAACCAGGGCCTGCTGCAACTGTGCCAGGCGCTCAGGCTGCACAGTGAAGTGTTCAAGGTGTTCGGCCTGCTTGATTCCCAGCAGATAAACCATATGCCGATAGGTCCAGCCCTGCAGCGCGGTGTCCTTGCCGTAGGTCGCCGCGGCACGGGACAGGATCGCCATCAGGTCGTTCGGTGTCATCCAGTCGATCGAGCGCCAATTGGCCGCCAGCACCTCTTGATGGGCGACTACGCGCAGGAGCGTGCGCCAGGCCAGGCCAAGGTTGTTTGCCCGCAGCTGGCGTTGCGCCGTTTGCAGTTCCTTGACGATGAGCATCCAGTAGAGCTCGGACACTTGCACATGGGCGATCCAGGCGTGTTCGCCAGGGTGGTCGCTGACCGGATTCTGCAGCGAGTGCAGCACGTCGGTCTGCATCCAGGCGCTGTAGGGGGTTTGACCGGCGGGTGTGCCGGTTGGTTCGAGGCTCGCGGGTTCGCTAGGACTGTTCATTATTGTTTTCCTGATGGAGTTCTGGCTTGCAGGCCAACGGCTGAAAAGCAGGAAAAGTCTAGGTTGGGCGGCCGGGCCTGGGAAGTTGGCCGGGCTGTACGATAAGTCCCGCAATGGCGAACGATCTTCGCGGTGGATTAGCGCTGGAAAACTGCCAGAATAACCGCCATTGCGTGATTGCAAAGGCAGGGCCCGGATGCTGGATCTGAAAGATGTCTTTTACTTCGTTCAAGTGGTCGATCGCGGTGGCTTCACCGCCGCCGGCAACAGTCTGCGACTGCCCAAATCGACCCTGAGCCATCGGGTCCAGGAACTGGAAACCTATCTGGGGGTTCGGCTGCTCAACCGCACGTCGCGCCAGTTCGGCATGACCGATATCGGCATCGAGTTCTACCAATACGCCATCGCCATGCTCAACAGTGCGGACGTGGCCGAGGAGGCGGTGCGGCAACGACTGTCTGAACCCAGCGGTGTGGTGCGCATCACTACGGCGGTGGAAATCGCCCAGTTCGCCTTGCGCGACCTGCTGCCGATTTTCCTCACGCGTTACCCTAAAGTGCAGATTGTGGAAATTTCCACCGACCGCCTGGTGGACATTGTCGGCGAAGGTTTTGACCTGGCGATCAGGGGGCACATCAGCCCGTTGCAGGATTCTTCCCTGGTTCAACGCGCGATTGCCAGCGTGCCGTGGTTCCTGTTCGCCGGGGCGCAATACCTGGAAAAAGCCGGCACACCGGCCACCCCGGAGGAGCTGGCGCAACATGCGTCGATTTCCATTGTGCGAGGAGGGCCGGTGCAGTGGCAGTTGCGGGGCCCGTCCGGTCAGGAAACCACCGTGCCGCTGACGCCGAGATTCCAGAGCAACGACATGATTTCCACCAAGGAAGCCGCGTGTGCCAACCTCGGAATTGCCGCCTTGCCAGGTTACATCTGCAAGGAGGAGCTCAAGAACGGCACCTTGCGGCGGGTATTGCCGGGCTGGATGGTCGCGGATGCGCGCATGACCGCGTTGATGCCCCATCGGACCGGGCTGTTGCCTGCGGTGCGCGCGCTGCTGGATTTTCTCGCTGCCGAGATACCCAGGTTGACGACCTTCGACGAAGCGTAGCGCATCGATTTTTTGCTAGTGCGAAGCATGCCGTGAAGAACGATAACGCAGCGCAACAGAAACGCCCAGGCGTCTGGTTCACCTGTAGGAGCCAGGCTTGCCGGCGGGAACGACGAAACCGGACAACAGATAAACCGCAGCGCCTGGTTCGCGGGCAAGCACCGCTCCTACGGGGTTATTGGGTGTGAGTCAGAGGGTCATTCAGCAGAGTTTGCCAGCAGGCATTCCAATTCCAGTGCAATCTGAAGCAAGCCACCATCGTTCCCGGGCCGAGCAACTATTTGCAGCGCCGCAGGCAGGCGGCCGTCCGCAGACGGGCAGGGCAATGGAATCGAGATGGCCGGAAAACCAGCAAGATTGAACGGCGCGGTGTAGGTCATCAGCGCTTCGCGAACCGTGCCTTGCCAGGTGCCGATGCCCAGGGTGGCTTGATCCACGCGCGGCGCGGTACAGGGGCAGGTGGGTAGTAGCAGATAGTCAATGCCGTCCATGAGCTGGCCGAGCCTTGCGCCGAGTTGTCGGCGTACTGTCTGCGCGCTCGCGTATTCGCTTATCTCCACACGCCTGGCCCGATCAAGCCGTTCGACGGTCTCTGCGCCATAGTGGTGGTTGATGAAGTCCCAGTCATGCCGCGAAAAGTGCGTCACAGCGCCCTCGGTCAGGACAATGTTGGCGAAGGCCTGGAACGCACCGTCGAACAGGCCGGCGGAATCGACTTCGACGCACTCATGAACCCGGGCAAGACTACTTACGGCCCGCTCGAAGGCTTCAGCGACTTCTGTACTTAAAGGAACCGGATCGATCTGGCGGATCACACCAAAGCGCGGCATTACCGAGGATGTGGCATCGGGCAGTGCAATGCCCAGGGCCCTCGCCAACAGCACGACGTCGGCCACGCCAGCGCCGAGCAGCCCCGGATGATCCAGGCTGGGCGCCAGGGGAAAAATGCCTTCGGTGGGAAACCTGCCGTAAGTCGGTTTGAAGCCGGTCACACCACACAGCGCCGCCGGAATTCGCACTGAGCCACCGGTGTCGGTGCCCAGGCCCGCGGCGATGGCGCCGCAGGCGATCGCCGCCGCCGCACCACCGCTCGAGCCACCGGGAATGCAGCGGGTATCGAGCGGATTGAGGGTGTTGCCGAACTCACGGCTGGCCGTGGTGACCCCCCAGGCGAATTCATGGGTGGTGGTCTTGCCGATGATGATTGCGCCCTGGCCTACCAACGATTGCACCACCTGCGCGTGGGCCGATGGCACGTGACCCCGATAGGCGGCCGAGCCATAACGCGTTTCCAGGCCTTGGGTATCGATCAAGTCCTTGATGCCGATCGGCAAGCCTTCCAGCGGCCGTGGGCAGCCTGCGGCATAACGTCGATCGCTGTACGCAGCGGCTTGCAACGCCGAGTCGTGGGCAATGTTAGCGAATGCATTGAGTGTCGACTGGCCGGCTTGGGCGATGTCCAAGGCTTGCCGGGTCAATGCCGATGCGCTGATTCGTCCGCTGGCCAAAGCTTGCAGCGCTTCAGGCAAACCCGCAATGCGCGCGCTCACCAAAGCCGCTCCAGCAGCAGGTCAAGTTTGGCCGAGGCATTCCCCCCCAGATCGTCGACCTCATTCGGATAATGGGTTTTCAACAGCTCGGCGACTTTGGCCAATTGCGACTTATCGATGTCGAAGCAGCTGATGCGACTGGGCAGGCCCAGGCTGACCACCAGGTTGGCGATCCGCTCAGCCAGTTGCCCGGCGGCTAGCCCCCGGGGCGCTGGCGACAGGATATCGAGCTTTGCTCCGTAATAATCGGCACACGCACGAATCACCGGGGCCAGGGTGATGCACGAAGTCGCGCTGTGGGGCAGGCCGAAAGTGCCGCCCAGGATATGCCCGATGCGGTGGCTCAGCCCGTAAATCACCGATGCCGGCGAGAAGTAACACTGCCAGGCGGCCAGTTGCAGTTGCAGCAGGTCGTGGCGGGTGACCAATCCGTGGTCAATGGCGCGGCGGGTCTCGAGCTTTTCCGGCCACCGTTCAAGGACGTTGAAGAAGCGCTGCAACCCGCTGGCGGACATGATCGCGTGGGGGTGGTCGGTACGCACCTTGCGCATGCCTTCCACCGCATGGTCCATGCCCTTGATCGCTGAGGACAGCAACAGCGCGCGGGGAGTATCGAGCAACAGTACGGGGTCGATCACCACCACTTTCGGGGTCGTTTCGCGAATGGCGTAGCTGCGTTTGAATTTCTCCGGGCCAGCGGTTTCGGTAATGCCGAAATAGTGCGAAAACTCGGAGCCGGACAGGGTGGTTGGCAGTGCCGCGATGGGCAGGAAATGGCCGGTTTGCTGGTGGTGCCGATACGACACCGCCTTGGCGGCGTCGAGCACCGATCCGCCACCGAGGGCAATGATCGACTTGGCTCCGAGACGAAGGCAGGCCTGCAGGCCTTTCTCAACCGTGACATCCGGCACATGCGCAGGCAGTTCGGTAAAAACCCCCACCCCTTGTTTGATGTGCGGTTGCAGGCAGGTGTCGTTCAACTGGGTAAGCGGCGTGACCGTGAATGTGATCGGGCACTCGATGCCATACTCGGCAAAACGGGAAACGGCTGTCGCCAGGATGTTTTCGCCCCAAATGACGGAGTCCTGTGGCAGGCAAGTTAGTTGATTCATTGTTATTGACCCGGATAGCTGTTGAATACGGATCGAGGCTGATGCATCGGCCGGGTCGCGACAAGTCGCAAACCAGGGACATAGCGTCCAACGTCTTGGATGATCGAAAAAGTTGCGGGTGTGAAGTTGTGGGTAGTTGTTGTTTATTGTTTTTCATGTGTTTTTGTTAAGGTTGTATCTTATTGATATATATTATTTTTATCATTTGTTAGTAGCGTGTTCTGTAGGCCGAAAAGCTGATGGTGCGCACCTGTCACGCGGGTTCGGCGCTATGTCGCATTACCTAGGGCAGGCTTTTTTAGCGTGACATTTTTATAAAGTGGTTTTATAAAGCGCTCGAAGTTTCACTTGGGTAAAACACTGCGACATTATCGCGGGGCTCAACCGTGCGCCCGAACAAAAATAATAAGAAGGTTTAAAGCATGAATCGACAAGCGTTGTTCATCCCGATCAGTTTCACGTTCATGAGCCTGTTCTGTAACCTGGGCCATGCCAGCGAGAGAGGTGCCTCACCCTACGCGATGGGGGCCGAAACCTACATGGCGGGGGCAATGCCACCTCCGGGATTGTATGGCCAGCTGTTCGTCAGCCATTACGAAGCCGACGCCCTGCGCGGCAATGGTGGCGAGCAGTTGCCGGTGGATTTCGATCTGCGGGCCAACAGCATCGCCAGCCGCCTGATCTGGGTCACGGAGCAGCAAATTCTTGGCGGGCAGCTGGGTTTCCACGTCATTGCACCGCTGGTGGATCTCAGGGTCAGTGTCAACGGTCAATCGCAAAGTAACCGCGGTCTGGGCGACATGATCCTTGCGCCCGCTCTGGGCTACCACTACAGCGACAAAATGCACGCGATCTTCGCTGTCGATACCATCGCGCCCACGGGTAAATACGATCGCGATGACCTGGCCAACATTGGCTGCAACTACTGGGTGCTGCAGCCTGTTATTGCCTTGGCATACGTCGATCCGGACGGTCTCAATGTCGACGTGAAAACCATGTACGACTTCAACTTCAATAACCCCGCCACCGACTACCGCTCCGGTCAGGCCCTGCACATGGATTACTCCGCAGGTTGGGGGCTGGGTAACGGTTGGGTGGTGGGCGTGGGGGGGTACACCCTGTGGCAAACCACCGATGACCGTCAGGACGGCGAACGGCTGCCGGACAACAAGAGCCGCAGCCTGGCCATTGGCCCTTCAATCAAGTACACCAATAAGAACGGCTGGTTCCTGACCGCCAAATGGCAAGACGAAACCCGGGTACGCAACCGCCCCGATGGCAGTGCGTACTGGCTCAAGCTGAGCGTAGCGTTTTAGTCGGTTACTCCGGCAACCCGGCCAGCCGCAGGCCATCGGCGAGCCGGGCGAAATCTTCGGGCCGCTGGATTGGCAGCCAGTTCTTGAGGTTGGAGACGCGCAACGAGGGGTCGAGTTCGTGCAGGCGTTGCATCGCCAGTTGCGCCTTGTCCATGCGTCCGCCCAGGGCATGACTGGCCGCCACCAGGACTGCCGAGGGTAGCAGGCTGGGCAAGTTGCCCAGGGCTTTTTCCGCCCAGTCTGCGGCCGCATCGAAGTGCCCGGCAAAGAAGTGCGCCAGCGCCATGCCGACCTGCATCCTGAACATTTCCGGGTCCAGCGGACTCAATCGAAGGGCGTGGTTCAAGTCCTTGATCGCGGCATCGGTTTCGCCGTGCAGTGCGCGCAGGATGCCGCCTAGGTACCAGGCGGGGGCGAGATTGGGATTGAGCAGGCGCGCCCTGTCGAGCAACGCAATGCCAGCGTCGACTTCGCCGGCCAGGTGGCTCAGTGCATGTCCGCCCCGGGTCAACGCGACGGCATCATCGCGCCCGAGCGATATCGCCAGGCGCGCCAGCCGTATGCCCTCGGCGATCTCGGCCGGGCGATCGCCCATCCAGCCGTTGAGTTTGCGCCAGAAGTGGCACCAGGCAGCCATGCCGTAGGCCGAAGCAAATTCCGCATCGAGTTCGATGGCCGTGTAGAACATCGGTAGCGCCTGCGCGATGGCTTCCCGGCTGCCGCTGTGCAGCTTGGCCATGGCGCGCAGGTAGTAGTCGTAGGCGTCCAGGCTTTCCGTCGGCTTGCGTTTGGCGCGTTCGATCTCTGCCCGTTCCAGTTGCGGCGCGATGGCCCCGACGACGCTTTCGGCGATCTGGTCCTGCAGCTCGAAGATATTGTCGAGCAGGCCTTCGAATCGCTCCGCCCAGATATGCGCGCCGCTCGTGGCGTCAATGAGTTGCCCGGTGATGCGCACCTTGTTCGCCGATTTGCGCACGCTGCCTTCGAGCACGTAGCGCACGCCCAGTGCCTGGCCGACACCCATGGCATCCACCGCCTGGCCCTTGTAGGTGAAGCTCGAATTGCGCGCGATGACGAACAGCCAGCGGATCCGCGACAGCGCAGCGATGATGTCCTCCACCACGCCGTCGGCGAAGTATTCCTGCGCGGGATCGCCGCTCAGGTTGTGGAAGGGCAGGACAGTGATCGAGGGTTTGTCCGGCAGGACAAGGGCTGGCGCAGGCTTCAGGACAGCGGGTTGCTCGGTGTCAGGCGGCCGCGCCTGGTCGCCAGGGTCGACCCTGACCTGCCCGACGAAACGGTAACCCTTGCGGGCGACCGTGCGCACCAGGCGCTGTTCTTCGCCGCTGTCACCGATGGCCTTGCGCACTGCATTGATGTGGCTGGTGATCGTCGATTCCGAGACGATCCGGCCGCTCCACACTGCCTCGAGCAAGTCGTCCTTGCTGACCACGCGCTCGGGATGGCTGACGAACAGCAGCAACAGATCGAAGACCTGGGGGCCGACGGCCACCACCTGCCCGCGCAAGGTCAGCTCCCGACGCTCCTGATCGAGCACGTAGTCTTCGAACGCGAATGGCAAGATGAATCCCCTGGCGAAGCGCCCCGACTCCGTGTCCCAGGCGACTGGCGATTAGTACGTGATGCCGATCATACGGTAGCTCGCAAGCTGCTGCACCGTTCACAGCAAGGGCGGCTGGACGAGCAACAGCGGCTTTGGACGTAAATCAACGCTTGCGCCAAGGCAAACCCAAGCCCGGCCCAAGGACTTGCCTCACGCGCGCAGGCAATCTCTCCCTACACCGACGCAATCGCTGCAGTCGACAAGTGGAGAAAAGCCATGAAGATCGTCGTCATCGGAGGCTCCGGCCTCATCGGATCGAAGCTTGTGAAAACCCTTGGCGAGCGCGGCCATGAGGCGCTCGCCGCCAGCCCGAGCACGGGAGTGAACAGCGTCACCCGCGAAGGCCTGGCCGAAGCGATGGATGGCGCCGATGTGGTGGTCGACGTCGCGAACGCGCCGTCCTGGGAAGACCAGGCCGTGCTGGATTTCTTCGAAACCTCGAGCCGCAACCTGCTGGCCGCCGAAGCCGCGGCCGGGGTTCGCCATCACGTGGCCCTGTCGATCGTCGGCACTGAACGCCTGCCGGAGAACGGCTACTTCCGGGCCAAGGTCGCCCAGGAAAACCTCATCAAGGCCTCCGGCATTCCCTACACCCTGCTGCGCGCCACGCAGTTCTTCGAATTCGTCGGCGGCATCGTCCAGTCGTTCGCCGTCGGCGAGGAGATTCGCGTTTCGCCGGCGCTGATCCAGCCCATCGCCTCCGACGACGTGGTGGCGGCGCTGGCCGATGTGGTGCTGGCAGCGCCGGTCAATGGCACGGTCGAAGTCGCAGGACCCGAGGCCATGCCGACCGACGACCTGGCCAGGCGCTTCATGCAGGCAACCCAGGACCACCGCAAGGTCGTGCCGGACGTCAACGCGCGCTATTTCGGCTCGGTGCTCGACGATCGATCGCTGACCGCCGGCAAGGACGCACGCCTGGGCGCGATCCGCTTCGAAGACTGGCTCGCCCAGTCGACGAACCGCTAACGGTGCGCGCGACCCCATTCCCAATCACGAAGGAGCAATGCCATGTTTAGCCGATTTGTATTGGCCGCGGTTTTCGCAGCGCTGACGGTCAGCGCCGTGTCGGCCGCCGAGCCACCCGCCGGCAAGGTGACGGTGGTGTTCGACCGGCCCATTCCCAACATCCCTGGCAAGAGCATGAAGGGCGTGGTCGTCGAGTACGGGCCGGGCGCCGCCTCGCCGGCCCACACCCACCCGCAAACCGCCTTCATCTATGCAACGGTTCTGGAAGGTGCGTTTCGCATCAAAATCAAAGGCCAGCCGGAAAAGATCTACAAGGTCGGCGAAAACTTCGTAGAGGAGCCGGGCTCCGTGCACGAAGTCAGCGCCAACGCCAGCAGCACCGAACCTGCGCGCCTGTTGGCGGTGTTCGTCCTCGACACCGATAAAACGCCCCTGGTGACACCCCTTGAAAAGTGAGTCGGTCACCCGCTCAGGCATCCTCGACAGCCGGGCGGCACACCGCTGCCGCCCCGTGGCTGGCGCAGTTCCAGGCATTACACAGGAAATAAAAAAATGAACGCCCTCCAGGACAAGCCCGCCATTGCCGCCGGCGCAAGTGCCGCGACCCCTGTCGTCGTGACGCGGCGTAGCAAGCGCAAGGCCCTCGGAATCTTGCTGTGTGTCGGGGCCGTGGTGGTCGTGGCGGCCTGGGGCGTCATGGCATTTTCCAGCGGCGTGACCTCGACCGACAACGCCTATGTCCGTGGCGACGTCACCTCGCTGGCCGTCAAGGTGGCCGGCTACGTCACGGCGCTGGAGGTCGGGGACAACCAGACCGTGCGCGCCGGTGACGTGCTGTTTCGCATCGATGACCGCGACTATCGCGCCAAACTCGCGCAAGCGGTGGCCAATGTCAGCGCCGCCCAGGCGCGCCTGAGCCATGTCGACGCACAGATTCAGCTGCAACGGGCGCTGATCCGCCAGGCCGAGGCCCAGCGCCGTTCGGCCAGCGCCGACATGAGCCTGGCCACCAAGACCCACGAGCGCAGCCGCAAACTGATCGTCAGCAACGCGGTCAGCCAGGCACTGGTCGATGAAACCGGCACCGCGCAATCCAGGGCCGCGGCATCGGTATCGGCCGCAGCGGCTACGGTCGAGGCGCAGCAGCAAAACATCGCCGTGTTTGTCGCGCAAAGAGAGGCGGCCGTGGCGGCCGTGACCCAGGCGGAGGCCGCACGCGAGCTTGCCCGGATCGACCTTGAGCACACCGTGGTGCGGGCGCCCGTGGATGGCGTGGTCGGCAACCGGCAGATCCGTCTCGGCCGCTTCGTGACGCCGGGGGTTTCCCTGCTCGATATCGTGCCGGTCAACGATGTGTGGGTCGTGGCGAACTTCAAGGAAACCCAGCTCGAACATATCCGCCCCGGCCAGCGCGTGCGCATCACGGTCGATGGTTACCCCGACGCGGCACTGGACGGCGTGGTCGACAGCTTTGCACCGGGCAGTGGCGCGGCGTTCAGCTTGCTGCCGCCGGACAACGCCACCGGCAACTTCGTACGCGTCGTGCAACGGGTTCCGGTGAAGATCCGCCTGGCCGACAATCCGCTGCCGGGGCGCATCGTGCCGGGCCTGTCCGCGCGGGTGGAGGTGGCGCAAGGGGAAGGCTCATGAACACCTTCGTCAAGGCCACTTTGAACAGCAGGACCCCCACCGGCGTCCTGCTCATGCTGGGCATCGTGCTGGCCGCGCTGACGGAGGCGATCGCCGGCACGGTGCTGGCGCTCGGGCGCAGCGATATGATTGGCGACACCTATGCCACGCCTGACGAATTCGCCTGGCTGGATGTTGGCTACATTGCGCTCAAGCTGATCGGGTTCATGACTGCGCCTTGGCTGATGCAACGGTTTTCTGCCCGTCACGTGCTCATCGGCGCCACCCTGGCCATGGGCCTGGCGTGTTGCATGGCTGCGTTCACGGCTCGGCTGGAGCTGCTGATCGCGCTGCGCCTCATTCAAGGGTTCGCCGGGGGAGCCCTGTTGGTGGCGGGGCAGGCGATCATTTTCCGCGCTTATCCGCGTTCGCTGCAGCCGATCCTGCAAGCGCTGTTCGCCATGGGCGCCGTGGTCGCGCCCGGCACCCTCGCACCGGCGCTGCAAGGGTGGATGATCGACAGCCAGTCCTGGACCTGGATTTTCTTCAGCGTGGTGCCGCTGGCTTTGGCGGCGAGCGGTCTGTTGCTCATCGCCGACCACCCCATGCCCGCCAAAGTGCGCCAACCGGGCTTTGACTGGCCAGGCTTGTGCCTGATCTCCGTGACCCTGTTCTGTTTCACCTACGTGCTCAGCCAGGGTAGCCGTTGGGACTGGTTCGAGGAACCGCGCATCCAGTGGTTGACGGCCATCGGCAGCGCTGCGCTGCTGGCCTTTCTCGGCCGCCAAGCGTTGGCCAAAGGCCGGGGTCTGTTCGATTTCACGGTGTTCAGGTCCAGCGATTTCACCTTTGCCTTTTTCGTCAGTTTCGTCGCCGGTGCCGCGTTGTTCGGCAGCGCGTACCTGATCCCGGCGTTCGCCCTGTCGGTGCTCGCGTTCACGCCGACCGATGCCGGCCTGCTGCTGTTGCCCAGCGGCGGTTTGTTTGTCGGCTCGCTGCTGATCGCGGCCATTGCCTTCAAATTCGCACGCGTTCCACCGGTTGCGACTGTGCCCTTTGGCATCCTGCTGATCATGACGGCGATGTGGATGCTGTCCGGTTCCACCAGCGAAAGCGGCAGTGATGACATGATGGCGGCCATCCTGCTACGCGGCCTGGGCCTGGGCTTGCTGTTCCTGTCGATCACCCTGATCGCGTTCAGCAACCTCAACAGCCGCAACCTTGCCGCGGGCATTGGCCTGTTCAATACGGGGAGGCAATTAGGGGGCTTGATGGGCGTCGCCGGGCTGCAGACCCTGATCGAGCACCACATCGTCAGCAATGCGTCCGTACTCGGCGCCAACGTCACCCCTGGGGGAAGTGCGCTGATCGAACGGCTGATCTCCAGCACGGCGATGCTGGCGGGCAAGGGCATGGATCAACTGGCCGCCGCCCGGGGCGCGACCAGCCTGCTGGGCAAGGCGGTGTCGGGTCAGGCTACGGTGATCGCCTTCGACTCAGCGTTTTTCACCGTAGCCCTGTTGTTTGTCGTGGCCGCGCCCATGCTGGTAGGCATCAAGATTGCCCTGGGCCGCTACGACCGGCATCGCCGCTCAATTGAAGTGGGTGTCAGAACAGAATAAAAGCAGAGGCCGTTGTTTGATTCAGGTTGATGTTGCCGACTTCCAGTACTTCATATTCCGCGCGGACTCCGATGTTGCGAAATACATCAACTTCAACGCCGGCACCGTAGGTCAGGTTGACGCCCGTATCATCATCGGCGGCATTGCCGTCTGCATCCCAGGCATGGGCACCGACACTGCCGAAGATTCGCACGCGCTCTCCCAGCGGAATACCGAGATGGGCGCTGGCCTGGACTGATTTACCATCGAAGTCCAGATTCTTGTCCTTGAACTGGCCGAGATCCACGAAGGCGCCTTCAAAGGCCAGGTAGCTGTTGAGACGATAACCTGCAAAAACCTTATAACTGTTGTCTTCATCGTTCAAATGGGTTTTGTCGGTTTCAATGTTACTGACGCCAGCGCCAAGGTATAAACCCTTGTCATCGGCGAGCGCCTGAAAAGACAGCAGCGAAAGCAGCGAAACGAAGCCAAGGTTTCGAAGTAACATGGGAGGTGGATCCTTGTACAGGTTGTTGGTTATCAGGTGTAGGGCGTTAATAGGCGTTAATCATCCAGGCTAATGCGACACCCAATAGGTAGGCGGCAAGGCACAGTATGATTTTCTGTTTGAGTGGCAGCGTATTAAATCGATAGCGCATGCTTTTCCCCTTGGGTAGACATAAATAATCCTGGGCAATGCGCGAGTGAACTGGAAGTCATTGATTGTTATTTGTTTGCCGCTGCCAGTTTGGAACTTTTGCGTCTGGCCGTTTCCGAGGGTGTCTCACCATAAGCTTCCTGATACGCCTTGGAGAACCGGCTCAGATGATGAAAATTCCAATACATTGCGGTTTCAGTGACCGTCGGCCAGGTGTTGCGGATCAAGTCTCGGCGGACATGGGCGAGCCTGAGGTTTCTGATGTAGGCGATCGGCGAAGTCCCGAATGTTTCAACGAAACCATGATGCAAGCTGCGCGTGGTGGTTTTCAGTTGTTTTACCAGCACCTTCATGTTCAGTGGCCTGTTGGTGTTTTGATGAATGTACTCAATGGCCTCTGTCGCGATCTTCCTTCTTGTCGGGGGCTTTTGCGCGCAGCGTCCAATAGGTGTCAGGGCCCGTAACAGGGCAACCAGCAATTCACCGTCAGCGGCTGATTGTTCATGGGGGTCACGTTGTTTCAAATCAGGCTCATTGATGTCGATCAAATGAGCGTTGAAGACGTCAATCGCAGATTGCACCAGTTTGAAATTGGCCACCTGGAAGTGGTGCACCTGTCGATATGCAAGTACGTCGATCAATGAATGGTTTTCCACGCATTGTGCGTAATGTTCTAACGTCGTGGTCAGGGTAAAAAGAGTTTCATTCGGCTCGCAGGTGTAGTGCACGGACTCGCCGCCAGACAGTACGATGATTTCGTTAGGTCGCAATTGATGGTTGTTGACAGTGGGTCGACCGACAGTCGTTCGGGAGATCGCCAATGTTATGCAGCCATGAGGAACAGAGCCGATCAGCGTGACGGCTGAATCAAACTGCAGTCGACTGCATGGGCGCCTGCAACCATCAATGAGTTTTTGCTGGCGAAAGCTGGCTTCGTGCTTTGCGGGGGCGAGGCTCATCACGTTGATGACTCCCGCATGAGCTCCAGGGTCGCGGCAAAGACGTACGTGTCGCTCGCGGTCAACTCCACCAGGCTCTGCAGTTTGCACGGCGCTATTTTCGAGCCAAAGATGGCTGTCTGGTTTGCCGGGCCGAGGGCTGCGGCATCAAAGGCGAAAAAATCATCCACGCGATAATCGGTGCAAATCTTGTAACTGGATTGTTCTTCGATCAGCTTGTTTTCGTTGCTTTCAATGTGCGTCAGGTCGGCGCTGTAAAATGCCTTGTCATCGGCCCAGGCCTTGAGTGAAAGCAATACACCAAAGGATACGCTTGCGAGTTTTTTAAGCAGCATTGAGGTGCTTTCCTTGTTGATGATTTTTCAGGCCGTGCAGTGTGTCAGCCGCATCACTGTCACGGCGTGGCCTTCGGATAGTCCTGTGCTCACGAGGCTTGTTGAAGTCAATAATCCATATTTTCAAACGGGCGTCAGCGTAAGCTCGTCGCTCTCGTTGTTTCGTGGTGGGGGAGGCAGTGCGTTATCAAGCGCCCCTTCACCTTCATTGCGCTCATTCTCGGAATATATTTTCAGGTGTTTCAATTTGATGTTTTCGTTTGGACTCATTTCTATTTCGTAGAACTCGATTTCCGTGCTGCCGATGGCGTATTCATTGTGCGCCATTGAATGGAAGGGTATGGCGGCTAGAAACAGAACTGCCAGGATCTTGGTCATCATTGATTTGACGGCTCGCGAACACTATAAAGGCGGGATCTTGATGGGCGAGGGGTGTTTGATTCAAATCAGTAATTATTATTTTTATTGTGGCGTGATTTGATGAGGAGGTCTCAGTGATTCATGCAGCGCAAACGGCCAATGTCATGCACATAAAAACATACGCTGTTCTTGTCGGCGGTAGGGAGTAATTCATAGTTCAGGATGGTGCCTTCCTGTAGAACGAACTGACGTCTGAAAAAAAGGTCCGGCGTTTTTTCAATGGCGAATAATTCGTTGTCCTGGCTTAGTTTGACGTTATTGATCTTTATCTGCACATGATGATTGCTTTCCCGGATTACCTGCGCCGAAATGGTCGCGTTACGGATTTTACCGTTCAGGCTTTCCAGGGTGGTTTGGGTCAATCGACCGTGCCCGATGGTCAGGTACTCTTCAGTGTTGAGTTGATTCGAGTCCTCCAGCCATTGTCGGGTAATGGTTTGATAACTGATATTTTCCATGTAGTGAGAGGGCGCATACATCAAGGAAAAGACACAGGCGGCATTGATGATTGCAAGCACAACCCAGTGCGCGGTTGCAGAGGTCATTGACTTCATAGGGTGGCTTCCAGACATTGCCGGATCATCAGTGCAAGGTCTTTTTGTTCGCTGTTCAATTGCAGGTTTGCAGTACTTTGGTCCGAGCGAATACACGAAATCGAGTAGTTTGTTTTAAACAGGTTCAGCCAGACATCGCCTTTTAAATTGGCTGGAAGCTGTTGAGCCTGCGTAACCGAAAGATCCCTCAGTGCTTCGGCCTCTGCCACGCTTTGGCCTACCGCATGGATGGCCAGTTCATGATGTTTTGCGCTGGAAACTTCTATTTTTGTTGTGTCGAAGCCAGAGTGGAAACCGGTGAAGGCACATACGCCCAAAGTCACCACGTAGCCGATCAACTGGGCTTTTGTAATAAAAGTTGATGTTCTGGTTTTTACTGCTGGTACCGGCAGATCATCATTGCCCTGTGGCGCCGGCGCTTCAATGGCAGGCACAGGCATGGCTTCATCTGAAGGCGTCGGCAAGTCTGAATGCGCATCCATTACATAGAGACGGTTGAAGCAATAGCCTCTGCGTGGAACCGTCATCACTATTTCGTGATCACGACTGTCGTTGAGCAGGTTTCTAAGGGAGAAAACGGCCTGGTTCAAACTACCGGAGGCAACGACGCGGTCATTCCAGGTGTAGTCGATGATCTCCTCGCGACTTTTGGTCTGGCCGGGCTCCATGAGCAGCAGGTCCAGTAGACGCGATTCGGCTCTACCTATCGTAGTGCTTTGAACTTCTCCATGGGTTGTGGTGATGGTAAGCAGGGCGGTATCTGGATCGAAAAGGGCCATGGCACCATTTTTCAATGTGAAGGCGTAGCGCATGGGTATCCTCCGTTCAGGTGGTTCTGGCTGAGTATAGAGACGGTTTTGACGGACCGGATTTGACGCAGGGCATGCTAGTCGGGGGTGAACGGCCATAAGCGGGGGCGGCGATGATGCTCGGATCGGGCGGTTTGCGCTATCCGAAAACTGCAAGGCAGGGCGGTTAGAAGGCCAGCCTTGCAGGTGACAGGACTGTGTCGATCAGCCCTGGCAGAAGCGGATCCGGTTGCCGAACGGATCGTAGACTTCCAGGATTTGCCCCCAGCCCTGCTGGACAATATCCGGGCGTCCATAGCCGTAGCGCTTGGCCAGTAACTCATCGCGAAGCAATTCGATATTGTTCATCGGGACAAACACTGTCGAACCCGGGCTGGCATCGCCATGGTGTTCGGAAAGGTGCAGTTGCAGGCCGTCGCGGCTGATGCCCAGGTACAGCGGCAGGTCGGCTTCGAACCGGTGCTCGAATTCGACGCGAAAGCCGAGGAAATCGAGATAGAACTCACGGGCCTTGGCTTCGTCGAACATCCGCAATATGGGAATGGGCTTGTCGAAGGTCACCGTGGGCGTGGGCTGGGGGGCTGCCGGGGAAAGCATCGCCGATGCCGTGTTCCAGTCCTTGTAGCCCAATTGCTGCGCGACCAGTTCCAGCGCGGTGGAGTGAGACAGGCCCTGATTGCGTTCCTCCAGCGAGGCGCGCAACTGTTTGGCCATTTGCTTGGCTTGCTCGATTGAAAACATCGTTGCTCCTGTAGCCGAGATGCCTTGGTGCCCGCGTTGCCAAACCTCGACCGTCAAGAGATACGACAGGGTTCGTTTGAGGAAGCGATGCTTTCACCTTTCCCATCGGGAGCGAGCGGCGGGCAGCATTGGCCCGCTGCCGATCGTACATGGCCGCTCCTGTGGCGGGAAGACCTGCGCCTGTGTATCGCTGTGTATCCAGACCCGTCGTACGCAGACTGGCTTACAAATGCCCCGGCAACCGGATACATCCGGGATACACGGTTGCAGTCAAATAGCCCTGCCTTAGCGAGAAAGCAACCGCGCCTCGCACCACGGCTTATCGCCCTTGTGGCATAGACCTTCGCGGCTCGGCCGCACACAGTATCCGGAGAATCACCATGTCCCGTATGTCGAACAAATCCCGTATTGGCCTGATCGCTGTTGCACTGGCCGGCAGCCTCAACCTCGCTTCGAACGCCTTTGCCGCAGACGCGCTGCCTCAGGGCTACCAACTGGCCTCGGCGGAAAAAACCAGTGAAGGCAAGTGTGGCGAAGGCAAGTGTGGCGCTGAAGAATCCGGCGCCAAAGTGACCAAGGCCGGTGAAGGCAAGTGTGGTGAAGGCAAGTGCGGCGATGCTTCGTTCGCCCGTACCGACGCCGACCACGACGGCCGCGTTTCGCTCAAGGAGCTGCTGACCGTAGCCCCGAAGGGCGGTGAAGAGTTCAAGGCCATGGACACCAACAACGACGGTTTCCTCTCCGAAGGCGAGGTCTACAAATTCCGCACCAACCAGTTCACCTCCAATGGCAAGAAAGTGCCTACGGAGTTGTTTACCCAGATGAGCAAGGCCAAGAGCTGATTACGCGTTGTAGCGGTGAATCACCTCCCTGGGATTTTTCCTGGGGAGGTTTTTTTTGGTGTGCATATCCATTGCTGCGGTAACGGCCACCTATCTTTTTTTGACTGAGTACATATCCGTTCCTGCGGTAACGGCTACTTATGGTTTCGCTCTTACAGCGACTCACTTTTTCAAACGCCAAAAAGTAAGCAAAAGGCTTTGCCCCACCACTCGGTGCCTCGCTGTGGCTCGGCATGCCCTCACTCCGGCATTGCTCCGTGGGTCGCCGCGATGGGCCATCCCTGGCCCAGCGCGGCTAAACCGGCGTCCTGCCGGTTTCCCCACTGCGCAATGCCTGCGTTCGGCCATCGTGGTTAACGGGGCACCCAGATCAAAAGCCAAAGCGAGGCGGCCTTAAGGCCGACCTGACTTTTGCAGATACCCCCAATCCTCTGTAGGAGCCAGCGATGCGGCGATCCGACTTGCCGGCGAACCAGACGCTGCGGTGTATCTGTTGTACCGCGTTATCGTTCTTCGCCGGCAAGCCTGGCTCCTACAGATTTTGCACTCGCCGCCAAGTCGAAACCACAAGGCTATGGCGTGACCCTCAGTCAAAGGCACTGCGGTAGGCAAACAACCCAGGCATGCCGCCAGTCATCACGAACAGCAGATTACTTCCCGCCGGATAATCACCATGCCGTACAGCCGCGAGCAGCCCGGCAAAGGCCTTGCCGCCGTAGACGGGATCGGTGAGCAAGCCTTCCCGGGACGCCAGCAGATGCACCGCTTCGAGCATCGCTTCAGTCGGCGCGCCATAAGCATCGCCACGTTGACTGCCATCCAAGCGAACCGACTGATCGGCCAGCGTTGTGGACCGATCAAGCAGCCGCAGAACCTGGCGGGTTTTTTCCAGGGTCGTGGCCGTGGCCTGTTCCTCGCTCGCCAGCACCGAGTAGCCAAGGATTTGCGTCGATGCGCCAGCCAGGGTGATGCCGGCCAATAGCCCTGAATGCGTGCCGGCGCTGCCATTGGGCACGATGATTTGCTCGAAATGCACGCCCAGCGCATCCGCCTGGCGCAGGATTTCGCCCGCGCAGGCGGCATAACCCAGGCTGCCCCGGGGGCTGGACCCGCCGAGGGGCATCACAAAGGGCTTCTTGCCTTGGCCCTTCAGCGTGTCGACCAACTGCGCCGCATAGGCATCAGGCAAGACACCCCGAGCCAGTCGATGGACCTTCGCGCCAAACAGTGCATCCAGCAGCACATTGCCGTTGTGGCAAAAGTCATCGTCAGTGCGCACGGCCGAGGGCGTCAGGATCAGCTCGCAGGCCAGGCCATGACGGGCCGCCACCGCGGCGGTCAGCCTTGCATGGTTGGATTGAAAACCGCCCCAGGTCACCAGTGTGTCGGCACCTTCGGCCAAGGCTTCGCCGAGCAGGAATTCCAGTTTTCGCAGTTTGTTTCCGCCACCGCCGAGACCGGTCAGGTCGTCGCGTTTGACGTAGAGGTGGCAGCCATTGAGTTCGGGCAAGCCGCTCAAGCGGGACAGTTCCTGGATCGGGGTCGGGCCTTCGAGCAGGGCCACCCGGGGGTACGCGGCCAGCGCGGCATCAAGATGAGTCAAGTCGTGGGGCATGAAGGTTCGCTCGTGGAGTGGAAGGAACTCGGTGGGCTTGGACGCCATCCGCCACTGTAAAAAGCGGCGGCTTGAAGATAAACCGCTGGCAAGGCATTACAGTTGATACACCATGTAATAAGCGCAGGTATCTCTAATGCAGATGTCTGTGATCTTAATAATTCGTTATCAGAGATATATTGCCGCGAGATAAGGTCTGCCCGACTGACATTCACCAGCGGAGCACGTGGCCTCATGAATTACGCCGATCGTAACCTTGCCTATTGGCGTCGCAACCTGGCTGTTTGTGTGTTCGGCTCGTTCACCACCCTGGTGAGCCTGAGCATGCTGCTGCCGTTCCTGCCGCTCTATGTGCAACAACTGGGTGTCACCGGGCAGGCCGACGTGGTGCAGTGGTCGGCTGTAGCGTTTGGCGCAACGTTCTTTGGCACGGCGATTACCGCGCCACTCTGGGGCCGGTTGGCGGATCGTTTCGGGCGTAAACCGATGCTGGTCCGCGCGGCCATCGGCATGGCGATCGTGATGTCGCTGATCGGGCTGGCGCGGGACGTTACCGATCTGGTGGTGCTGCGCCTGATCGCCGGGCTCATCGGCGGTTATGCCTCGGCTTCGATCGTGATGATCGGCTCCCAGGTGCCACGGGAAAAAGCCGGTTGGGCGCTGGGGGTGCTGTCGACGGGGGCGTTGTCCGGCAACCTTATCGGGCCGCTGGTAGGGGGATTTCTGCCGCAGTTGGTGGGTATCCGCGGCACTTTTTTTGTGGGTGGCGCGATGATCGCGGTGGCGGCGATCACCACCATCGTGCTGATTCGCGAGGATTTCGATCGCAGTACGGACGGGGTCCGACGCGAGAAAAAGCTCCCGGTCGAGGGGACCGGTTCTCGCTGGCCGATCATTGGCGCACTGCTGATGACGGCCATGATGGTGCTGCTGGCCAACATGTCGATCGAGCCGATCATCACGGTCTACATCGGTCACTTGGGCGTTGCCTTTGATGACCAGGCGCGGATCGCCGGGGTGGTGATGGCCTGTTCGGCGCTGGGCAGCATCCTGACCGCCGCCAGGCTCGGTGCGCTGGCCGATCGAGTCGGCAGCTGGAACGTGATCATCGGTTGCCTGGTGTTGACCGGCATCGTCATGGTGCCCCAGGCATTCGTTACGCAGTGGTGGCAACTGGCGGTATTGCGGGGGCTGATGGGCATGACCATCGCCGGCCTGCTGCCGGCCATTGCCAAGCTGATCCGGCAATCCGTCGAGGATCACGACACTGGAAAAATCCTCGGCTATCTGCAATCGGCGCAGTTCTCCGGGCAGGTGATCGGGCCCCTGATCGGTGGCCAGATCGGTGCGCATTTCGGCTTGCACCACGTGTTCCTGATGACCGGTGCGCTGCTGGTGTTGTGCGCGGGGATCAACGGCTGGGTGAGAAGTCGCGCGGCAAATCCTCGAATAGTGAATTCACCAAAAGCGATCAATTAGATCATTATTGATCATTTTACATGATTGTGTGGCGGGCATAGGTTGAAGGGGCACAGATACCGCAGCCAGTGGCGGATCGAGTCTGAATCTGAGGCTGTGGAACAACAATAACGCTACCACTGCTACACGGAGTCAACGTGAACCATGCAACCGAATCAGCCAGAATCCGCAACCATCCCCGGTACAAGGAGCTGGTCTCGCGGCAGCGAACCTTCGTCGCCAGTCTGACCGCGGCCACCCTTGTCCCGTACTTCACGTTTATCCTCGTCGCCGCCTTCGCCCCCCAGCTGCTGGCGACCAAACTTTCCGCGACCAGCATCATCAGCATCGGCTGGCCTCTAGGTGCCGTGTTCATCGTCGGGGCCTGGTTGTTCACAGGGCTCTACATCCATCGCGCCAATGGTGAGTTCGATGACCTGACCGCAGAAATCCGCGCGGGGGCCATCGTATGAAACGCCTCCTGCTGAACCTCATCCTTCCCGTCCTGCTGTGCGTGTTCGCGGCTCGCGCCATGGCCGGTGACGTCATCCAGAACGTCGAAAAACAACCGATCAACATCACCGCCATCAGCATGTTCCTGGTCTTCGTCGTGACGACCCTGGGCATCACGTACTGGGCCGCCTCGAAAACCCGATCCATGGACGATTTCTACACCGCCGGCGGTGGTATCAGCGGCTTCCAGAACGGTCTGGCACTGGCCGGTGACTACATGTCGGCGGCGGCGTTGCTGGGAGTCACCAGCATGATCTTCTTCAACGGCTTCGATGGCGTGCTGTACTCGATCAGTTTCTTTGTCGCCTGGCCGTTGCTGTTGTTCCTGTTCGCCGAGCGCATCCGCAATCTGGGGCGCATCACCATCTCCGATATCGCCTCTTTCCGCCTCGACCAGAACCGCATCCGCACGATGACGGCCTTCGGTTCGCTGACGGTGGTGTGCTTTTATCTGGTGGTCCAGATGGTGGGGGCAGGGCAGTTGATCCAGCTGCTGTTCGGCCTGCCCTACAACTATGCGGTGATTGCCGTGGGGCTGTTGATGGCGGTCTACGTCACCTTCGGTGGCATGGTTGCGACCACCTGGGTGCAGATCATCAAGGCCGGGTTGCTGCTGGTGGGGGGGACGCTGCTGGCGTTCCTGGCGCTGAGCAAATTCGGTTTTTCCTTCGACCTGTTGTTCGAAAAAGCCGTGGCCGCGCACCGCGATGGCGAGCGGATCCTGCTGCCGAGCAAACTGGTGGCCGACCCGTTGTCGCTGATCTCGTTGGCGCTGGGACTGGTGTTTGGCACCGCAGGCCTGCCGCACATTCTCATGCGCTTCTTTACCGTGCCGGACGCCAAACAGGCGCGCAAATCGGTGTTCGTCGCCACCGGTTTCATCGGCTTCTTCTACCTGATCGTGGCGGTGCTGGGCCTGGCGGCCATCGTGATCGTCGGCCAAGACCCGGCCTTCTACGAGTCCGGCAATCTGGCGGGCAAGTTGATCGGCGGCTCCAACATGCCGGTGATGCACCTGGCCAAAGCCGTGGGTGGTGACCTGCTGCTGGGCTTCATTTCCGCCGTGGCGTTCGCGACGATCCTGGCGGTGGTGTCGGGGCTGACCATGGCCGGCACGTCGGCGATCTCCCACGACTTGTACGTGATGGTGGTCAGGAAGGGTAAGGCACAGGCCAAGGACGAGCGTCGCGTATCGCGCATTGCTTCGGTGGGCATCGGCATCGTCGCAGTGGTGCTGGGGATTCTGTTCAAGGATCAGAACATTGCCTTCCTGGTCGCGCTGACCTTCGGTGTGGCGGCCTCGGTCAACTTCCCGATCCTGGTGCTCTCGATGTACTGGAAAGGGCTGACCACCCGTGGCGCACTGATCGGCGGAGTCGCCGGGCTGGTGAGTGCGGTGGGGCTGGTCATTCTCTCGCCGGCAGTGTGGGTCAAGGTGCTGGGCAATGCCGAGGCGATCTTCCCCTATGACTATCCGGCGATCATCTCGATGAACGTGGCGTTCCTGTTCACCTGGCTGGGCTCGGTCACTGACCGCAGCCATGGTGCGGTGCTCGAGCGCGAGCGTTTCGATGATCAGTTGATCCGCGCCCAGACCGGGCTCGGTGCCGCGCAGGCGGTCAACCACTAGGACCTTCGCGGTCCATCCTTTCCTGATCTGCGCATTCTGCAAAAGGAGTCAGCCATGCAACTACGAGACAATGGCCTGAGATTTTCACCCATCACCGTCGCCCTGCACTGGGTCGTGGCTTTCACGCTGCTGGGGATTTTCGGCCTGCAACTGCTGATCGGCCACGCCCATAGCGAGGCGCAGCAACTGCAGCTTGGCAGGGTACAAAACCTGCTGGGGCTGATCCTGTTCCTCGTCTCGTCCTACCGGTTCTGGGCGCGGGTCACCTCCTATCATCCGCTGCCGGTGGGCACGCCGAACCCTATCGAAGTGATCATCAGCCGCTCGGTGGCGGTGTCGCTGGCCTTGGCGATGGTGCTGTTGCCGATCGCGGTGTGGGCTTCACGGGCCGCCGCCGGCGAGGTTATCGAACTGCCCGGCGGATGGTGGATTCCGAGCATCCTGCCGGCCAACCACACGTTGAAGCATGTGGTCGATGTGCTGTTCGACATTGGCGCCTCGGCGTTCCTCGCCGGGCTGGCACTGCATGTTTTCGGCGCAGTAAAGAATCACTTTCTCCTGAAGAACAACACGCTCAAGCGGATGCTGGGCAAACATGTGGAGCTGTGAGTCATGAAACAGGACAAAACCGGTTTTTCGGGTAATGTCGTCACCCGGCTCTGCGGCGTGGAGTACCCGATATTCCTCGGCGGCATGGCCGCCATTTCCGGCCCGCAACTGGTCGCGGCAGTGGCCAACGCCGGGGGCATGGGCGTGCTCGGCGGCTTGCGCCTGCCGCCCTTGGCCTTGCGTCGCTGGATCGAGGAAACGCGTGCGCTGACCGACCAGCCCTTCGGGGTGAACCTGGTGCCGCAGTTCGGTGGACCGGATGTTTTCGAAGCGCAGTTTCAGGTGATTCTCAAGGAAAAGCCCAAATTGCTGTCGCTGTTTTATGCCGAGAAGTATGCCGCCGACATGATTCCCCGAGCGAAAGACGCCGGGCTGCTGGTCATGGTGCAAGCAGGGACGGTGGAGCTGGCCCGCATCGCCATCGCCCAGGGCGCGGACATCATCATCGCCCAGGGCAGTGAAAGTGGTGGGCACCTCAATCGCGGCACGATCGGCATCATGCCGTTGTTGACGTCGATCCTGGCGGTCGCCGAGGGCAAGCCGGTGCTGGCGGCCGGTGGCATCACCCACGGCGACGACGTGCGCGCACTGATGTCGCTGGGTGCATCGGGGGTGGTGGTGGGCACGGCGTTCATTGCCACCGATGAGTCCAACGCCCATCCGCTGTACAAGCAGAAGATCGTCGAAGCGAGCACCGATGACACCGAGTACCGCACCGGCTATTCCTTCGGCTGGACCTACGGCACGCCGCACCGGGTGATCCCCAATCGGGACAAGTGGAATTTGCTGCGCTTGATCGGCGGAGGCGCCCGGGCGATCGACAAACCGCGGATGGCACAGAAGTTGTCGCTGTATGCGGGGCAGGGGGTGGGCAAGATCCACAGTGTCGTGCCGGCGGCGGAGCGGGTGGCGGAGCTGACGAGTGGCCTGGCGCCGATCACCCGCCTGGCGTTCGGCGAAATCAATCGTGCCACCGCGTTGGGCTGAATGACCGATGGCCCACTGTAGGAGCCAGGCTTGCCGGCGAACCAAGCGCTGCGGTGTAACTGCCGCACCGCGTTATCGTTCTTCGCGGGCAAGCCTCGCTCCTACAGGGGGCCGTGTGCGGTCGCAGGCTTGGCGATCTGTTGTTGCGCCAGGCCGATGAACGCACTCATCGCCGAGGTGATCATCGTATCGTTGCGGCGGATGAACACCGTGGAGACATTGGCGAATTCCGCCGGCAGGGTGTGGCAGCGGATTGCATGGCGCACGCTGCAGTTTTCCGCGATGGCCTTGGGCAGCAGGGTCACGCCCATGCCCGCCGCCACACACGACAGGATGCCGTCGAGCGTGCCCAGTTCCATGATCTGGTTGGGCACCAGTCCCACCTGGTAGAACCAGTTTTCCAGGGTCGAGCGATAGAAGCAGCCGGTGCGGAACACCAGCACGGTCTGCTGGGGCATTTTATCGATCAGCGCCGGCAGCGTTTCGAACTGGTTGCTGCTGACCAGCACCAACTCTTCGCAGAACACCTCTTCCTGGGCCAGCGCCGAGTTCTGGTGGAAGCCGCCGACGAAGGCACCGTCGAGGCGATGAGATTCAATGGCCTTGATCAACTCGACCGTGGTGCCGGTCAGCAACGACAACTGCACGTCGGGGTACTGCTCGCGGTAGCGAGTCAGCACTTGCGGCAAGCGAATGGCGGCGGTGGTTTCCATCGAGCCCAGCCTGAGCAGGCCGGTCGGGCTGCCGGTGTCCATCAGGGCGCTGCGGCTTTCGTCTGTGAGTTGCAGGATGCGCCGCGCATAACCGAGAAAGGTCTCGCCCGCCGAGGTGAGTACCACCCCGGACTTCCTGCGGATGAACAGTTCGCGATTGAGTTCGGCTTCCAGTTCCTTGACGCGCATGGTGACGTTGGACTGCACGGTATTCACCTGCAACGCGGCGGCGGTGAAGCTGCCCAGTTCGGCCACGGCGCAGAAAATCTTCAGTTGGCGCATTTCCATGATCGTCACCATCTATCAGAAAAAGTGATTGTTGCCATGTTTAACCATCACTTTACGATCTTTCTTGGCGATTAGTAAAGTGGCCGAAATCAGGTAAAGAGCGCAGGTCTACCCATGACACCGACTTCGACAATCGACCATGTCTTCGCAGGAGGCCTGGGAGTGTTGCAGCCCGAAGGGCAGCGCACGGGCATCTTCAAGCAACCCCAGGCAGGCCCGGTACGCGTGGAGCTGCACGGCATCGTCGGCGACCAGCACGGCGACACCCGGGTGCACGGCGGCCCGGAAAAGGCCGTGCATCAGTATGCGGCGCAAAACTACCAGCGCCTGAGGCAGGCCTTTGCGCCCAGTGCCGCGCAATTGGTCGCGGGCAGCCTGGGGGAGAACATTTCCGCGTTCGGGCTTTCGGAGCTCAACGTGCACATCGGCGACGTGTTCCGCATCGGCAGCAGCCTCTTACAGGTCTCTCAGCCGCGCAGTCCCTGCTGGAAGATCAACCATCGTTTTGACGCCGAGCATATGTCGATGTTCGTCGCCCGGGAGCGGATCACCGGCTGGTATTACCGGGTGCTCGAGCCGGGCTTGCTGCAAGCGGGGGACCGCATTGAGTTGCTGGAACGGCACAACGAACGCTTTTCCATCGACCAGTTCTGGCAGGTGCAATTGTCGCACCGGCCACTGATCGACGATTTGCTGGCGCTGGCGGACAGCGTCGGCCTGGCTGCGGACTGGAAGCGCCGCCTGGGCGAGCGGGCGAAGTGGTTGCTTCATAAAATATGATCCATATGATCATTAATCATCATTTTACATGATTTATCGGCGGGCCTACCTTGGCCATGTCGGGAGCGCTCAACAGCCCCGGCCTGACAACAACAAGAGATGGCTCTTATCCACCACCAGGGGACACCCGCCATGAGCAACCAGCCAGCAGACATCGCACACTACATCCACGGTCGCCTGACACCCGGCACTTCCAGTCGCTCGCAGCAAGTCACCAACCCCGCCACCGGTGCGGTGATCGGCAAGGTGGCCCTGGCCAGCGCGGCTGACGTCGACGCCGCGGTGCAGTCGGCCGCCGGGGCATTTCCAGCCTGGTCGGCGACGCCGCCGTTGCGCCGCGCGCGCATCCTGTTCAAGTTCCTCGCGCTGCTCAACGAGCACCGCGACACCCTGGCCCGGATGATCACCACCGAACACGGCAAGGTCTTCACCGATGCCCAGGGCGAAGTGACGCGCGGCATTGAGGTGGTCGAATTTGCCTGCGGCATCCCGCAACTGCTCAAGGGCGACTACACCGAGCAGGTCTCGACCAACATCGACAACTGGACCCTGCGCCAGTCCCTGGGCGTGGTGACCGGTATCACGCCGTTCAACTTCCCGGTGATGGTGCCGATGTGGATGTTCCCGGTGGCCATCGCCTGCGGCAACACCTTCGTGCTCAAGCCGAGCCCGATCGATCCTTCGCCCTCGCTGCTGATCGCCGAGTTGTTCAAGGAGGCCGGGCTGCCCGACGGTGTGTTCAACGTGGTGCAGGGTGATAAAGAAGCGGTGGATGCGCTGCTCGACCACCCTGAAGTCAAGGCCGTGAGTTTTGTCGGCTCGACGCCGATCGCCAACTACATCTACGAGACCGGTGCTCGCCACGGCAAGCGTGTGCAGGCGTTGGGCGGGGCGAAGAACCACATGGTGGTGATGCCCGACGCCGACGTCGAGCAGGTGGTCGATGCGCTGATCGGCGCGGCCTTCGGTTCTGCCGGCGAGCGCTGCATGGCGATTTCGGTGGCGGTGTTCGTCGGTGATGTGGCCGACAAGGTCATCCCCAAACTGGTGGAGCGCACCCGGACGCTGAAGATCCTCGAGGGCATGAACCTGGCCGCGGAAATGGGCCCGATCGTCTCCCGAGTGGCGCACCAGCGCATCACCGGCTATATCGAGCAAGGCATCGCCGAAGGCGCCGAGATGCTGGTCGACGGCCGAGACTTCGATGGCTCGCAGGCCGGTGCCGATTGTGCCGGGGGCTTCTGGCTTGGTGGCACGGTGTTCGACCATGTCACCCCCGAGATGAAGATCTACCAGGAGGAAATCTTCGGTCCGGTGCTGGCGTGCATGCGGGTCAAGGATTTTGCCGAGGCGGTTGATCTGGTCAATGCCCATGAATTCGGCAATGGCACCGCTTGCTACACCCGCGACGGCCACATCGCCCGTGAGTTCGCGACCCGCATCCAGGTGGGCATGGTCGGCATCAACGTGCCGATTCCGGTGCCGATGGCGTGGCACGGTTTCGGTGGCTGGAAGCGCTCGCTGTTCGGTGACATGCACGCCTATGGCGAAGAGGGTGTGCGTTTCTACACCAAGCAGAAGTCGGTCATGCAGCGCTGGCCGAACAGCATCGCCAAGGGCGCCGAGTTCGCCATGCCGACCTCCAAGTAGCCTTCACGCGTTTTCGGGTTGGAGGGCGTGCAAGCTCGGGCTTGCACGCTGTCCAGCGCAGAGTTCCAGCGTTCACTTTCATCCGTCAGGTCCAGGTGCTGCCATGTCCAATCCTCTGTTGTCCCTATTGAGCATCCAATTGCCGATCATTCAATCGCCGATGGTGGGTGTCTCCACCCCCAGGCTCGCGGCGGCGGTGTCTAATGCAGGCGGGCTGGGTTCCATCGGCATTGGCGCGAGCAATGTCGAGCAGGCGCGGGCCATGCTGCGTGAGACGGCGGCGCAGACCGGCAAACCCTTCAATGTGAATGTGTTCTGCCACCAGCCTGCTGTCCGGGATGCCGAGCGGGAATCGCGGTGGCTGCAATTTCTGGCAGGGTTTTTCGCCGAATTTGCCGCCGAGCCACCCGTGTCGCTGCGGGAGATCTACACCTCGTTCGTTGAAGATGCCGAGATGCTGCAGATGCTACTGGAGGAAAAGCCGGCGGTGGTCAGCTTCCATTTCGGCCTGCCTGCACAACCGGCCATCGATGCACTCAAGGCCGCCGGCATCGTGCTGCTGTGCTCGGTCACCAACCTGGCCGAAGGGCTGGCGGCGCAGCACGCCGGGGTGCATGCCCTGGTGGCCCAGGGTTACGAGGCCGGCGGGCATCGCGGGGTCTTCGATTCGCAGCAGGATTTGCAGATGGGCACCCTGGCTTTGGTGCGGGTACTGGTCGATGCCTGTCGGCTGCCAGTAATTGCGGCAGGCGGCATCATGGATGGCGCAGGTATTAACGCTGTCATGCAGTTGGGCGCGAGCGCCGCGCAGTTAGGCACAGCGTTCATACTCTGCCCGGAGTCGTCGGCGAACGTTGCCTATCGGGAAGCGCTCAAGGGGCCGCGCGCGCATCAGACGCGCGTCACCAGCGTCATCTCCGGCCGTCCGGCCCGGGGCATGGTCAATCGCAACTTCACCAGTCTCGAAGGGGCAGGCATCGCCTTGCCGGACTATCCGTTCACCTATGACGCCAACAAGGCGCTGAACGTCGCGGCAGCTGCCCAGGCCAATAGCGATTTTGCCGTGCAGTGGGCCGGGCAGGGAGCACCGCTGGCGCGGGAACTGCCGGCCGCGGCGTTGGTGAAGCTGCTGGTGGCCGAGATGCAATACTGAGTGCAGCCCTGTCATGGTTTTGTTGTAACTTGGGCGCCAGGACTGAATCGGTTGGCAAGGAATGAACCATGACATTGACGGCCCAAAGGTTGGTTGACATCGCGATGACCAACCCGATCAACGCGCAATTGACCTCACGCTTGCCTGCGCTCGGCCTGGACCAGTGCCTGCTCACGGCAGGCTGCCTGTTCCAGGCGGTATGGAATCAACAGGCGCAACGCGACCCTGCGTGGAGCATCAAGGATTACGACGTTTTCTACTTTGATACCGACCTGTCCTGGGAGGCCGAGAACGAGGTCATCCAGCGGGCCCGACATCTCTTCCAGGACCTTGGGGTCAACGTCGAGCTCAAGAATCAGGCGCGCGTGCACCTTTGGTATCGTCAGCGCTTTGGCGGGGCTTACCCCAGGCTCGAATCGGCCAGGGACGGGATTGATCGCTACCTGGTGGCGGGCACTTGCATCGGCCTGGATGTCGCCACCGGCGAGGTCTATGCCCCCTACGGACTGGCGGATGTGGAGCAGGGCTTGCTGCGCATCAATCCGGCAAACCCCAGGCCTGAACTGTTTGAGCAGAAAGCGAAAAGCTATCAGGCTCGCTGGCCTTGGTTGAGGATTGTTTAAGGCGGGGGGAGGCTTACGCTTTTTCAAAACAGTAAACGGTGCACGGCAACCCTTGGATAAACAGCCGATGAACGCTGAATCGGTCTTGCGTCACCTCAGGTATCACGGCCGCCCAGAACAGCCGTGCCGGCTGGTTCGCCTCGACGTGGAAAATCTGCCATCGACCCGGGTGGCGGTTCAACAGGGTGGACACGACAAACCTGGCGACACCCTGGCCACGAAAGCGCCGAGTGACGAACAGGTAACCGATGTTGTAGCGGGCATCGGGCACGTGGATTTCATCATCCACGGTGACGAACCCGGCCAGTTCCCCGTCGACCCGGATCAGGAACGCCTGGGTCGCGGGTTTTCGCCAGTAGTCCGAGAGCGGCGCGAGACTGTAGAAGCCATGCTCACCCAGTGTCAGCGGCAACCACTCGCTGAAGTCATAGGTGTAGAACTGCATCAGGTTTTCAATGGTCTGCAGCTCGTCGCGCCGGGCCGCGTGCAGTTCGATCGAGATCATCTGAAAGGTTCCCGCCGATGGCTGTGCATGACAGGTCATTATGGCCCAGGCCTTTCAGTTTCGTGGACAAGGGGTGACGGTACCCACCTCAGATGGAGCGCTGATTGACCCGGGCCATGAGCTGGTCGGCCGTCTCCTTGCGTTCAGAGTAGCGATCCACCAGGAACGCTTGGCGGTCGCGCAGCAGCAGGGTGAATTTCACCAGTTCTTCCATCACGTCGACGACCCGGTCGTAGTACGCCGACGGCTTCATCCGACCGGCCTCATCGAACTCCATGTAGGCCTTCGCTACCGAGGACTGGTTGGGGATGGTGAACATGCGCATCCAACGCCCCAGCACCCGCAGCTGATTGACCACGTTGAACGACTGCGAGCCACCACACACCTGCATCACCGCCAGCGTCTTGCCCTGGGTGGGGCGCACGGCGCCGAGCTCCAGGGGCACCCAGTCGATCTGCGCCTTGAACACGGCCGACATCGCGCCATGGCGTTCCGGCGAACACCAGACCTGGCCTTCGGACCACTGCATCAGTTCGCGCAGTTCCTGGACCTTGGGATGTGCGACGGGAGCGTCGTCGGGCAGCGGCAAACCTGACGGATTGAAGATGCGCGTTTCTGCACCGAAGTGCTCCAGCAACCGCGCGGCTTCTTCGACCAGCAGGCGACTGAACGAACGCTCGCGGTTCGAGCCGTACAGCAGCAGGATGCGTGGCTTGTGAGCAGTGGGCTGATGCGGGATCTGCGCACCGTCGAACAGCGCCAGGTCAAGATTGGGAAGAGCGTCTGACATGTATCCTCCTGCTCAGAGCGAGCCGATTCGATCCAGCTCGCGCTTGAGTTCATCGCGGCCGAGGGTGGTCAAGGGCAGGGCGAGGAAGGCCTTGCAGCGTTGTTCGATGCGCGCCAGGGTGGCACGGAAGGCGGCGTCGACGACCGCTTCATCACCCACGACATCGGAAGGATCTTCCAGGCCCCAATGAGCTTTCACGGCCGGGCCGAAGTACACCGGGCAGGATTCGCCCGCCGCCTTGTCGCACACGGTAATGACGATATCCGGCGGGTTGCCCTCGAACGCGTCGTTGCCCTTGCTGCTCAAGCCGTCGATGCCAATGCCAGCATTCTGCAAGGTGGTGAGACTGCGAGGCAGCACCTGGCCCTTAGGGAAACTTCCGCTGCTCACCGCTTCGAATCCATCCGGTGCCAGGTGATTGAACATGGCTTCGGAGAGAATGCTGCGACAGCTGTTGGCCGTGCACATGAACAGGACTCGCATGGTTTTGCTCCTGCCGCTTGGGGCGGCCATCAAAGACTCAGGCTCAGGCGTAGTGCCAGGGCCGACAGGGTGATCAACAGAATCGGCAGGGTCAGCACGATCCCGACCTTGAAGTAGTAGCCCCAGGTGATGCGCATGCCCTTGCGTTCAAGCACGTGCAGCCAGAGGAGGGTGGCGAGGCTGCCGATGGGGGTGATTTTCGGGCCGAGGTCGCAGCCGATGATGTTGGCGTAGATCATCGCCTCGCGAACGATACCTTCCGCGCCGCTGGCCTGGATCGACAAGGCGCCGATCAGCACGCTGGGCATGTTGTTCATCACCGACGACAGCAGCGCGGCCAGCAGGCCGGTGCCCAGGGTGGCACCCCACAGGCCCAGTTCGGCCAAACGGTCGAGCACATGGGTGAGTGAATCGGTCAGCCCCGCGTTCTTCAGGCCATACACCACCAGGTACATGCCCAGGGAGAACACCACGACGTGCCAGGGTGCTTCACGCAACACGCGCCGGGTGGAAATCCGGTGACCCTTGGCCGCAACCGCGAACAGGATCGCCGCACAGGCCGCGGCCACCGCGCTGATGGGAACACCCAGCGGCTCGAGGACGAACAGGCCGAGCAGCAGGACAACCAGGATCCACCCACCCACGAAGAAGGTGGCGGGATCGTGAATCGCCGTTGCAGGCGTCTGCAAGGCCTCGACTGAATAGCGCGGCGGCAAGTCCCGGCGGAAGTACAAAAAGAGCATCAGCAAGGTGGCGGCGACGCTGACCAGATTGACCGGCACCATCACCCAGGCGTACTCGGCGAAGCCCAGCCCGAAGTAATCGGCGGACACGATGTTCACCAGGTTAGACACCACCAGTGGCAGGCTGGCGGTGTCGGCAATGAATCCGGCGGCCATCACGAAGGCCAGGGTCGCGGCAGGCGAGAACCGCAGCGCCAGCAGCATGGACATGACAATGGGCGTCAGGATCAGCGCCGCGCCGTCGTTGGCAAACAGCGCGGAGACCGCCGCGCCCAGCAGCACGCAAAAGGCGAACAACCGGTAGCCGCTGCCGTTCGCCCAGCGCGCCACATGCAGGGCGGCCCATTTGAAGAAGCCGGCTTCATCCAGCAACAGGCTGATAACGATGATGGCGATAAAGGTAGCGGTGGCGTTCCAGACGATGGCCCACACCGTGGGAATATCCTGCAGCGATACGGCACCCACCGCCAACGCGATCAGCGCACCGGCAGAGGCACTCCAGCCGACGCCGAGCCCCTTGGGTTGCCAGATGACCAGTATGAGGGTGAAGACAAAAACAGAAGCGGCAACCAGCATTGAAAATTCACTCGATCAGGGATTCAGCAACAGGCGGCATCACGCACAGGACGTCCGTCCATGTTCTGCAGGCGCGAAGCATTGTTCTGCAGCCAATCGGAATTGGCCTTCAAGGTAACCTGCAAGATTTCGTGCACCCAGGCGGGCAGGTCCGGATTGAGACGGTAGTAAACCCACTGCCCCTGACGGCGATCGAGCAGCAGTCCGCTGCTGCGCAGTTGCGCGAGATGGCGGCTGATCTTCGGTTGGCTGTCGTCCAGGGCGCACATCAGCTCGCAGACACACAGCTCGCCCTGATTGGCGATCAGCAGGGTGGCGCGGGTACGCGTCTCGTCAGCCAGGCTCTTGAATACCTCGGGAGGGGTGATCATTGCAGTAGCCTATTACATATGGATAATCAAATATACGGATATCCATATGTAATGTGCAAGTGAAGAATCGATCACCCTTACGCCAAACGGCCCATAACGACGTCCAATCGACCGTCCCGGTCGAGGTGATAGCGCTGCAGATCCCGAGCCAGCAATAGCTTGCCGGTGAAGTGCGCTGCGGCTTCCTTGTAGATGTCTTCGATGGACGGACTTCGCTCGGGATTGTCCTGGTAGCGTGCGCTGAAGTGAGTCAGAACGAGGTTGGGAATGCCTGCCAACTCGGCGAAACGCGCCACGGCGGCGGCACTGCTGTGCCCGTAAGCCTCCTGATTGTGATCGATCAATGCCTGGGTGAAGGTCGCTTCATGTACCAGCACATCGGCACCGTCGGCCACTTGCGCCAACAGCTCGGGGGTATCGTTATCGCCGCAGATGATAATGCGTTGAGCGGGGCGCGCAGGGCGCAGAAATTGCTCGGCGCGAAACAGGCGCCCGGCGTGTTCAACCTCACGTCCATGGGCCAACTCGCCCCACATCGGCCCACGGGGAATCCCTTCGGCCTCCAGGCGTTGGGTATCCAGTCGCGGATGAGGATCCGATTCGGTAAAAACAAAGCCCTGGCTCGGAACGCGATGGGAGAGGGCAACGCTGTCGACCTGAACCGTTGCATTTTGCCAGCCATCGAAGGTTTCGCTCGCATGCAGGTGCAATTCGAAGGGCAGCCAGGATTTGCTGACGGTCAGGCTCAGGCGTAGCCAGGGATGGAGCGCAACCGGCATCACGATATCCAGTGGTTCGACACGGCCCGACATGCCGGCGCTGGCCAGCAAGCCGGGCAAGCCGAAGCAATGATCGCCATGGACATGGGTGATGAAGCATCCGCGCAGCGCTTGTAAAGACAGCGGGGTGCGCATCACTTGATGCTGCGTGGCTTCACCGCAATCTACCAGGTACCAGCCCCCGCCAGAGGACTCTATGAGCGCGGTGCCACTCACATTTCGATTTCGGGTCGGAACGCCTGATGAGGTACCCAGGAATATCAGATCCATGGCCGTGCGCCCGGTTCATCCACCGCTGACTTTCCAGTGTTTGACATCATCGGCGAACATCATCTGCTTCATTTCATGGGCAATGCCGTAGGCCAGGGATTCGTGTGCAGCGATGACTTTTTCTTCGGCTGAAAGGCAATGGAAAATGTCGAGCTTGGTCTCTGCGTCCGCCGTTTCGAGGGTGAAGATCTTCACGTAGCGCGCAAGGTCGTTGTCGAGGCTCGACAGGTATTCACGCAGGCGCTGATGGTCGACCGATTTTTGGCTGAAGTACCAGTTCATCGGGTGAATCAGGAAGCGTGAGTGGGGTGAAGTGATACGCCGGCCTGCCGCCAGGAACATGATGATGCCCATTGACTCGATATTGCCTGCGTTGATCGCGCACAGCGGTACCGGCAGTGACTTCAGGAAGGTGTAGAGGGTGAAGCCAAAGTTGGTGCTCCCCCCACACGTTGACAGGTTGAGTAGCAGGGAGGTGGCGCCTTGTTCGATGGCTTCGAGGCAGCAGTCGCGGAAGCGCTCAGTGGTGCCCTGATCGATTTGGCAATGAAAATGCACGATGTGTTCAGTCATCGATTGATTACCTGTGGGGCGTGGAAGACTTCCATGCGATATCAAGTCTAGTAAACATCGGGCGTCTGATCTTGAAACTGTTGCAGATGGGCGCCTCATGTGACTACCTCCGTCGGCGCCAATACCAACGTTGGTCCTTGCTGTCTGTGTACATATCCGTTGCTGCGGTAACGGCCACTTATGGTTTCGCCCTTACGGCGAGTCCCTTTTTCAAACGCCAAAAAGGAACCAAAAGGCTTTGCCCCACCACTCGGTGCCTCGCTTAGGCTCGGCATGCCCTCTCTCCGGCATTGCTCCGTGGGTCGCCGCGATGGGCCATCCATGGCCCAGCGCGGCTAAACCGGCGTCCTGCCGGTTTCCCCACTGCGCAATGCCTGCGTTCGGCCATCGTGGTTAACGGGGCACCCAGATCAAAAACAAAAGCGAGGCGGCCTTAAAGCCGACCTGACTTTTATTGCTGCACCTGATTCCCTGTGGGAGCCAGCCTGCTGGCGATGGACGTCAACGATAACGCGCCTTGTCTGGATGAACGCGTCGCCTGGAAGTCCATCGCCAGCAGGCTGGCTCCCACAGGGGAAAGCGGGGACACCTGCAATCAGGTTGGCTGTCAGGCCGCCTCGCTGTTGCTTTGGCTTTTGATCTTCTTGCCGCCTCATGAGCTCTCGCCGTCCATCGAATGCGTCCGTTTTCGATGGAACCAAATGCCCGAATCCACTCGTCGCGAGCGCGATATTTCCGTTCAAACTTTCTGTTTTGTGCGTCCTCCGACGTATACGAGCCCAAGCTCGTGCCAACGATGTAGAGGTGAATGAAAATGGCCAATACAGGAAATAAAAATCCCGGCAGTGACTGGGACAAGACTAATGAAGCCGGTAAAAAAGGCGGTCAGGCTTCCGGTGGACAACAAACGCGCGATAGCGATCGCATGTCCGGAGGCGGGCAAGGCAATCGCGGCGGCGAATTTGCCGACGATAAGGAAAACATGTCCAAACCAGGCCAAAGAGGCGGCCAGGCTTCAGGTGGACAACAAGCCAACAGGGCTGACCAATCGTCCAGCACTGGGCAAGGTAGCGGACGCGACAGCAATCTTGATCGCGATCAATCTGACAAGGGACGCAATGACGGTGGGATGAGCGGAGGTGGAGGCCGCAAGCCCTGATGCGGTCTGACTCATCAAGCCCCGAACCCTTCGGGGCTTGGTTTTGATCGTGCCGAACGAGAGTAATCCTTCGAGTCATGCATTCCTTTCAGGAATGCATGACATAAAATTAATGAATTTTTATTATTGCCTGGTGTGAAGTAGTTTTGATTTCAGGACATGGAGAACCGCCTTGAAATCATCCCCTTCGAACGCTGCCGAAAAATTCGATACGTCACGAGCCGACGAGTACGCACGACAGAGCCGTATCGCGCTGGCAGGGTATGACGCCTGCCAGGACCTGGCTGCTTGCATGCTGGCGGCAAGCCTGGGCAACACCGGTACGGCAAAAGTACTGGTGGTTGGCGCTGGCGGTACTGCGCAGGAAATCATCGCGATGGCCAGGCTTGAGCCGGGTTGGCGCTTCATAGCCGTTGATCCGTCCGAGCCGATGCTGGCGGCGGCGAAGCAGCAGCTGGAGGCCAACAACCTGCTTGAAAGAACCACCCTGCATCATGGCCACGTGGAAGACCTGGCGGCAGACGAGTCCTACGATGCAGCGACCTTGATCGGCGTGCTCCATCATCTCGATGGGGATGAGGCCAAGCGACAGATCCTGCGAGCCATTCGATCTCATCTCAAACCTGATGCGCCGCTGATTGTTGCGGGCAATCAGTATGCTTATGCCAGCCAGCCGTTACTGCTTGCTGCCTGGGGACAACGCTGGCGCCAGCATGGAGCCAGCCCGGAGGAAGTGAAGGTCAAGCTTGGGAAAATCCTGCAAGGCGCTGACCCTCCACATTCCGAGGCGGCGGTGCAAAAACTTTTGCATGACAGCGGATTTGGCGACACCACCCGTTTCTTCAGCAGCCTTTTCTGGGGGGCCTGGTTGACGTGCAAAACGCCGATTTAGCCGTGGCCAGGATTTCCAGCCTGTTTAATCCAGGTGTCCAGCTCTGTCACCATTTTGTTGACCTCGCTGTCTTCCCGCTCTGAGGGGCGAACGATAGCGTTCCAGGCGATATCAAGGCCGTCGTTCAGGGCCGCCCAGGCCAGTTCCCCACGCTCAAGGCTGGGGGTCACCAGATCGCGTTGCAAGATGCTGATGCCGTAGCCTGAGCGAACCAGTTCGACGATGGCTTCGATCAACTCAACCGTGATCATGCGCCGCGGCAAGATGCTCGCGGGGGCGAAGAATCGATCGTATTCCCAGCCACTGGCGCGATCGGTCGAGTACGTCACCAGGTTGTAGGTCTTGAAGTCTTCGGCGTAGATGTTCCTTCTTTGCGCAAGCGGATGGTCGGTGGCCATGATCGCGATCAGGTCGTCGCGAAACAGCGGCAGTTTTGCCACCCCGCTGGGCACCATGCCGTCATCGATGATGGACACATCAAGCCGCCCTTGCATCAGGCTCGCGTAAACATCATCGCGGGGCACGGTCACCAGGGTTATTTCGATATCCGGTCGAAGGCTCGAGTAATGCTTGATGAATTTCGGAATCCAGCGGAACGGGCCGTAGGAGGTGACCCCCATGCGCACAAAGGCCGTGACACCGCCGGCCATGGACCTGGCTTCGGACTCGGCTTCATTCAGAATGGCGATGATGTCCTTGGCGGCTCGCTCCAGGCGCACGCCCGCAGGGCTGAGTCTCAATTTGCCGCCGGACCTTTCCGTCAGGCTCACACCCAGCCGCCGCTCCGCTTCACGGATGCGGTGACTGACGGCAGAGGGTGTCAGCCATAAACGCTCGGCCACCGCCGTAATCGAATCGACTTGGGACAGGGTTTGCAGCATCACAAGGTGATCCAGCGTGAGTCTCATGGTGGCCGACCTGAAAATAATTCACAAAATTGCGTAAAATTATGAGCGTGACTTGTTTTTTCGGTCGATGCAATCTGAATCCAGCAGAGCCACCGGAGAACAACAACCATGACCACCCTGCCTAGCAAACCTGCACCAGCCCTTGGCGATTTGATCGATCTTGCGCGTTACCCCATTACCGACCGCACCAACCCCGCTTATCTGGCACTGGTTGCCCGCAGTCAGTCGTTGCTGGGACAAGAAGGCGTTGCGATATTTCCGGGTTTCATTCGCGATGAATCGGTCGCGGCGATGGCGGATCAAACCCTCGCACTGCACCCGCGCATGTTTCATTTTCGGGAAAAACATACGGTCTACTTCAAGCCCCAGGAGGAAGGCGTTGACCCAGGGCATCCGCTGCAGCGCTTGATGGAGACGGAAAAAGACACGGTCGCCTACGCTGACATTCCCGGCGACAACTTGATCCGGCAGATTTACCAATCGGACGAGGTGCTGACGTTCATCCGGGATGTGTTGAACCTGGAGACGCTTTATCGTCACGCCGATCCCCTGGCAGCCCTTAACCTGCAGGGCTTCACGGCAGGGCAGCAATTGGGCTGGCATTTTGATCGTTCCGACTTCAGCGTCACGCTGTCCCTCCAGGCGGCGGCCGCCGGCGGGGATTTCGAGTATGTGCGCATGCTGCGCAATGAACACGACGATTGCTACGACGCGGTCAGGCAGTTCCTCGATGAGCCGCAAACTCAGCAGATAGAGGTGTTGCCTCAAGTACCCGGTACCCTGACATTGTTCCGCGGCCGCTATTCATTGCACCGAGTGACGCCGGTGCAAGGGGAGAGGTTGCGGCTCAACGCGGTGTTCGCCTACGTGGACCAGCCCAATGTCGAATTCAGTGCCTATGCCCGCCAGTTGTTCTACGGACGCACCACCGTCGATCCCCTGGTTTGAGTGTCACCCATAACAAGAAAAGCAATTGATTGATTCCTTCGCTTCACGTGTGTCGCACACAACAGTTCGCTGCCCCCAATAATAATGATTCGGAGCGTCTGATCATGAAAAACAGGAAGAGTTTGCTGGCTTCGTTGCTCACCCTTGGCTTGCTCGTTGGCAGTGCCGGCAGCCAGGCCGCAGGGTGGTGTGAATCGGGCCGGCCTGTGAAGTTTGCCGGTCTGAACTGGGAGAGCGGGATGCTCCTCACCGACATCATGATGATCGTGCTCAAGGAAGGTTATGGCTGTGCAACGGATCAGTTGGTGGGTAACACCATCATTCTCGAGACTGCCCTGGCCGGCAACGATATTCAAGTGTTTGGCGAAGAGTGGATGGAGCGCAGCGAGGTCTGGAAGAAGGCCGCGGCAGCCGGCAAGGTGGTCGGGGTGGGTGCGCCGATCGTCGGTGCGACCCAGGGCTGGTATGTGCCGCGTTATGTCGTGGAGGGGGACGCCAAACGCAAGCGGCCGGCGCAGGCGCCCGACCTCAGGACGGTCGCCGACCTGAGCAGGTACCCGGGTATTTTTCGCGATTCGGAGGAGCCCTCCAAAGGCCGGTTCTACAACTGCCCCGCGGGCTGGATTTGTGAACAGGACAATACCGAGATGTTGAAAGAGTATGGCCTTGAAAACACCTTCACGAACTTCCGCCCGGGCACCGGTGCGGCATTGGATGCCGCTGTGCTGTCCAGCTACAAGCGCGGCGAACCGGTGCTGTTCTACTACTGGTCACCGACTCCGTTGATGGGCCAGGTCGATGCGATAAGGCTGGAGGAAAAGACCGGCGCCAACAAGGACGTGGTCACCATGGTCGGGCTCTCCAAGGCGTTTCATGACCAGGCGCCCGAGCTGGTCGCGGTGCTGGAAAAGGTCAATATTCCCATCGATCTGCTGAACCAGAACCTGGCGAGGATGACCCGCGAGCGCATCGAGTCACCCAAGCTGGCCAGGATGTTCCTCAAGGAGTACCCGCAGGTGTGGCACGCCTGGGTCGATGAGGCGGCGGCGCGAAAAATCGAGGCAGCGCTCTAGGGGGCAATCGCAAGGACGCGTTACTTGATCTGCACAAGGACCGGGCCTTCCGTCACGATCGGCGGGTCCGCGTGGATATCCGATGCATTTTTCTGAATCCACTCACGTGCAACTTTCAAGCTCGCATCGCTGCCGGCCTTGTCCGTGCAGACAGTCACCGACGTACCGCCATCACCGGTATTGAGCAGCGTGTAGCTTACGAGACCAGGTACTGTACGCAGGGCGGCTTCGACGTCGGTTTTGCGCTCCTCCAATCGCTCGAAAAGCTGCTTTGCTCCAGCACCCAGGTAGGTTCTTATCACGGCATACATGATCGTCTCCTTTGGGAACACCCAGGTTTCAATTCCCCCGATTCATTAAGCTTAGCCACAGGCCGGCGGCAAGCGAGATGCAACGACCACCGGCCGCCTTCAGCCCGTTGTGGCCTCGGACAGATCCACGATACACACCTCGTCGTGGGAGCTGACGGGATAAGTCCTTACCTCCATTCCCTTCGCGCCCGGGCAACCCTTTTCCAGGTTGAACCGCAGTCCATGGGCCGGGCACTGCAGCATGTTCCCATGCAGTTTGCCGGCGAACAGGGATGCGCCGCTGTGCGGGCAACTCTCGTCGATGGCATGCAAGGTGCCGGCGATATTGAACAGCAGCACTGACGTTTCTTCATGGCGTAGCAGGACGCGCTGTCCTTCGGCGGGAAGGCGGTTCGCCGGGATTTCTATTAGTCGTTTCATGGGTAGTTTCTGCCAGGGTATAACGAGGCATTCGTTGCGAATGCCTCGTCACGGATAGATTTAAAGCGCTTGCGCCTGTTGCTTGAGTTGATGCTTGAGGATCTTGCCCGACGCGGTGGCGGGCAGGCTGTCGAGCACGTGAATTTTGCTTGGGCGTTTGTAGGGAGAAAGGCGTTCGGCCAGGAAGGTCTTCAAGGCAGTCGTATCGAACGACTCGCGATGGGCGACCTGAAGGAATGCCACGACCTCTTCGTTACCTTCCACCGGACGGCCGACGACAGCCGCGATCACCACGCCCGGAAAGGCTGCTATGACGGCTTCGACCTCGGGGGGATACACGTTGAACCCGGAACGGATGATCAACTCCTTGCTGCGCCCGGCGATGAAGAGCGCGCCATCGCTGTCCTGGCGCGCCAGGTCGCCGGTGTTGAGCCAGCCGTCTGCCGTCAGGACCTCTTTGGTCTTTTCAGGCGATTGGTAATAGCCCTTCATCACATTGGGACCGCGTATCCACAGCTCGCCGACTTCGCCCTGCGCTACGCAGGCGTCGCGATCGTTGTTCATCAGGCGAATGTCCAGGCCGGGAATCGGCAGGCCGATGGAGGTATCGCTGCGCGGGGCGTCGATGCGCGTCTGGCTGACCGTGGGCGAGCTTTCGGTCAGGCCGTAGCCATTGTGCAGCGTCAGGCCGAAGCGCTGTTCGACTGCGTTCTTGAGGGTCATGTCCAGGGGCGAACCACCGGCATACATGAAGCGCAATTGCGGCGCGAACAACTCGAGTTGGCCGGCATCCGCCAACTCAAGCAGCCTGGCGTACATGGTCGGAACGCCTTGCATCAAGGTAATGCCGTCATCACGCAGGGCGCGGGCCAGTTCTTGTGGGTCGAAGCGCGCTTCCAGTTGCAGCGCTGCGCCGGCGAACAGGCTGGCGAGGCAGACTGCCGACAAGCCATAAACGTGAGAAATCGGCAGCACCGCGTAGACACGGTCCTGGCTGCACAGCTGGCGCAGCAGGCTGGCGGAGTGGGCAATGTAAAGCAGGTTGCGGTGGGTCAGCATGACGCCTTTGGGCGCGCCGGTGGTACCGGTGGTGTAGATCATGACCGCGACCTGGCGCGATGGGTCGTTTTCTACCACTTCAGGCTGGCAGTCCCCATTCAGCGGTCCGAGGTGGTAGCTGCCCAGGCAGTCCGACATGCGCGGCTCGGCGCCAGCGCGCTCGGCATGGGCGGCGGCATCCCTCGATACAGCACTGCCGAACAAGACCCGACGGGCGCTGCAATGGACGCGAATGTTTTCGATCTCACCCGCCGACAATCGCGCATTGACGACCACGGACCAGGCGTTCAGGCGACTGAGTGCGAGCAGGGACGCCACCAGTAAACCGCTGTTCTCTGCGACCAGCATGACCCTGTCGCCAGCGCGAATACCGTCGCGTTCGAACTGGTCGGCCAGCATCGCGACCGCCTCGCGCAATTGGCCGTAGCTGAGTGTCTGTCCGCTCTCGAATAGCGCCGGCGCATCGTCGTGACGGGGCGGATGGCGGTCGAGGATCTGGTGCAGGTAATCGGGCTGGCCGGCAAGTACATCTTCACGGGTCAGCATGTTATTTGAGCCCCGCGCGACGAATCAGGTGGCGGGCAATCACCAGTTGCTGGATCTGTGTGGTGCCTTCGTAGATGCGGAACAGGCGGACATCGCGGTAGAAGCGCTCGATGCCGTATTCGCTGACGTAACCGGCACCGCCGAAGATCTGCACGGCGCGATCGGCCACGCGGCCGCACATTTCCGAGGCGAACATCTTGCAGCACGACGCTTCCATGGACACGTCCTGCTTGAGATCGCGCTTGCGTGCGGCGTCGATGACCATGCAGCGGGCGGCGTAGATGTCCGCCTGGCTGTCGGCGAACATCGCCTGGATCAACTGGAACTCGGCCAGCGGCTGGCCGAACTGCTTGCGCTCCAGAGCGTAAGTCAGCGCATCGTCGAGCATGCGTTCGGCCGCACCGACGCAAATGGCGGCAATGTGCAGGCGGCCCTTGTCGAGGACTTTCATGGCTGTCTTGAAGCCGATACCTTCCACGCCACCGATCAGGTTGGCGGCAGGGATACGGCAGTTTTCAAAGATGACATCGCAGGTGTGCGCGCCTTTCTGGCCCATCTTCTGGTCGATCTTGCCCAGCGACAGCCCCGGCGTACCGGCCTCGACGATGAACGCGGAAATACCGCCGGCGCCCTTGATCTCGCTGCTGGTGCGGGCCATTACCGTGAAAATGCCGGCTTGCGGGGCGTTGGTGATGAAGCGCTTGGTGCCGTTGAGGACGTAGAAATCCCCCTCGCGCACGGCACGGGTGGACAGCGAGGCAGCGTCGGAACCCGCGCCCGGTTCAGTGAGGGCGAACGAGCCGATCAGTTCGCCGGCGGCCATCCGCGGCAGGTAGCGCTGTTTCTGCTCTTCGGTGCCGTCGATGATCAGGCCCTGGGAGCCAATGCCGTTGTTGGTGCCGATCAGGGAACGGAACGCAGGCGAAGTCTTGCCCAGTTCGAAAGCGACCAGGACTTCCTCTTCCATGCTCAGGCCGAGGCCGTCGTATTCCTGCGGGATGCACAGGCCGAACAGGCCCAGTGCGCGCATCTCATCGACGATGTGCCGGGGAATCCGGTCGGTTTCCGCGACTTCGGACTCGGCGGGCACCAGGCGCTCGCGGACGAAGCGCGACAGATTGTCGAGCAGCAGGTTGAGTGTTTCCTGATCGTTGATCATGCATGACCTCTTATTGGTATTGTCGGCCCAGATTGGCCTGGACATTGCGCACCATGTGCGAAAGGCGTGGCCCCAGGTCGTCCTCCAGCATGTGCTGGCGCAGGGCGAATGCCGGGCCACCGCAGCTGAAGGCGACGACACCGGAGCCGTCGGGTTTGATCAATGGAACGCCAACGGCGTTGATGTCCTTTTCCCAGCCACCGAGGGACAGGCAGAAGCCCTGGTCCTGGTACTGGCGGAAGGCTTTTTCCAGTTGTTCGCGGATGGCCGGCCATTGCTCCTGGTCGCGGGCGCGCAGTTGATCGAGCAGCAGATCGCGCTCCTGTTCCGGCAAGGCGGCGAGATAGGCGCGGCCCATGGCAGTGGTCGCCAGGGGAATGCGGGCGCCGATGTCCAGGCGCAGGGTCAACGGGCCGCTGCCCTGGCAGTTGTCGATGTAGACCATGCTCAGGCGATCGCGCGCGCCGAGGGACACCGAAGTCTGGGTCTGCTCGGCGAGTTCGGCCATCAGCGGTCGTGCCGCCCGGCGAATGTCCAGCCCGCTGAGGTGCGCGTAGCCGAGGGCAAGCACGCCGGTGTCGAGGGCGTACTTGCCCATGCTGGCGTTGTATTGCAGGTAACCCAGGCGCACCAGGGTGTAGGTCAGGCGCGACACCGTGGCCTTGGGCAAGCCACTGCGCACGACCAGCTCCTGATTGCCCAGCAAACGCTCGCCCGGGCGAAAGCAGCGCAACAGCTCCAGGCCACGGGCGAGGGCGGTGACGAACTGGCGGTCCTGCTCCAGGTCTTGCTGGTCGAGTTCGGTGTCGAAAGGCGTGGGCTTGGTCATGGTCGATCCTCATGCGTCGGACGGTGGCTCGCCGATCGCCGGCCGGATGCTGGCATAGGCGAAAAGCGATAGTCAATAAAATAGAATCAAGTTTCGCATAGCGGAACTAATGAATCCAACCATAAATTTATTGTTTGTCATGTGATGCGTTCGTGTGATTGCAAAGCGCAGGAGAATTTGCGTAGGCTTGTTTTTAATTGCAAAACATAGTTTCGCATAGCGGAACAAAAACAAGAGGCAGTTATGAACGAAACCTATGTCGATCACCCTTTGACGGGCGTGGCGCGGATCCACCTCAACCGACCTGAGGCGCGCAATGCGCTGAACCAGGCGGTCCGTGAGCAACTGGCGGAACACTTCAGCGTGCTGGGCGTCGATCCTGAAGTGCGTTGCATCCTGCTCACCGGCGGTGACCAGGTGTTCGCCGCCGGCGCGGATATTCGCGACATGGCTGAGCGCGGTGCCATCGACATGCTCCTGCGCCAGACGCAACGGCTGTGGGCGGCAATCGCCGAGTGCCCGAAACCGGTGATCGCGGCGGTCAATGGCTTCGCCCTGGGTGGCGGCTGTGAATTGGCGATGCATGCCGACTTGATCGTCGCCGGCCGCAGCGCCCGTTTTGGTCAGCCAGAAATCCGTGTCGGCATCATGCCCGGTGCCGGCGGAACCCAGCGCCTGACCCGTGCGGTCGGCAAGTTCCAGGCGATGCGCATGCTGCTCACCGGCCTGCCGGTCAGCGCCGATGAGGCCCTGCGCATGGGCCTGGCCAGTGAGGTGGTGGAGGACGACCAGGTGCAGGCACGTGCTCTGGAACTGGCCACGCAGATTGCCGGCATGCCGCCATTGGCCGTGATGCAGATCAAGGAAGTCTTGCTGGCAGGCCAGGACGCCTCGCTGGACACCGCGCTGATGCTGGAGCGCAAGGCCTTCCAGCTGCTCTTTGATTCCGCCGACCAGAAGGAGGGCATGCGCGCCTTCCTCGAGAAACGCCAGCCGGTCTATTCGGGGAACTGAGCATGAATGCACGAAAAATCAATCGCATGGCGGTGGTCGGTGCGGGTGTCATGGGCGCCGGCATCGCGCAGATCGCGGCATTGGCCGGCGTAACGGTGCAACTGTTCGACAGCCGCGAAGGCGCCGCGCAATCCGCCCGCCAAGGGATTGTGACAACCCTCGAAAAGCTTTGCGCCAAGGGCAAGTTGAGCGAGCAGCAGGTACAGGTGGCCGCGCAACATCTGCTGGCGGCGAACGCCTTGGCCGAGCTGGCCGATGCCCAGTTGGTGGTGGAAGCGATCGTCGAGAACCTCGAGATCAAGCGTGCCTTGTTCGCCGACCTTGAAGCCGTGGTAGCCGACGACTGCCTGTTGGCCACCAACACCTCGTCGCTGTCGGTGACCGCCATCGCCGCGCAATGTAGCGTGCCGGGGCGAGTCGGCGGCTTTCACTTTTTCAACCCGGTGGCGCTGATGAAGATCGTCGAGGTGATCGATGGCCTCAAGAGCGAACCCTGGGTCGGGGCGACATTGCTGGCACTCGGCGAGCGCTTCGGTCATACCGCCGTGCGCGCCCAGGACACGCCCGGTTTCATCGTCAACCATGGCGGTCGGGGTTATGGCACCGAGGCCATGCGCGTGTTGAGCGAGTCGGTGACCGACCCGCTGACCCTGGATCGCATCCTGCGCGAGCAGGCCGGTTTTCGCATGGGGCCGTGCGAGCTGTTCGATCTCACCGGGCTGGACGTTTCGCACCCGGTTACCGAATCGATCTTCGATCAGTATTACCATGAGCCACGCTATCGCCCGACGGTGATCACCCGCCAACGCCTGGACGCCGGGTTGCTCGGGCGCAAGGTCGGGCAAGGCTTCTACCGCTACGTCGAGGGCGTGCAGCAGGTACCCGACGAGGCACTGGCACCCGACGTGAAGCTGCCGATGGTGTGGGTCAGCGCTGCGCGGCCCCACGCCCGTGATGCCGTGATTGACCTGCTTCAGCGCCTGGGTGCGCACATCGAGACGGGCCAGCGGCCAGGCCCCGACGCGCTGTGCCTGGTGTTGCCGCTGGGTACGGATGCGACGCACGCCGCCATCGCCGAAGGACTCGACCCGATGCGCACCCTGGCCCTGGACACGCTGCTGCCGCTGGAGCGCCGCCGCGTGTTGATGACCACGACCATCACCGCGCCGGGCTGGCGCGATGCTGCCCATGCACTGCTGGCTGCCGACGGCAAACCGGTCAGCGTGATCCGCGACAGCGCAGGTTTCGTTGCGCAGCGGGTGCTGGCGCACATCGTCAACATCGCTTGCGACATGGCGCAGCAAGGCGTGGCCAGCCCGAAAGACATCGACAGTGCCATTCGCCTCGGCCTGGGTTATCCGCTGGGTCCGCTGGCGTGGGGTGATGCGCTCGGCGGCGACACCGTGCTGCAGATCCTCGACAACCTCCACCACTACTACCGCGACCCGCGTTATCGCCCCAGCCCCTGGTTGATGCGCCGCGCCCGCCTGGGTTTGTCGCTGCTCACCGCTGACACCTGATACTCACTACGGGAAGGAACAATAAGAATGCTCGACGCTTATATCTACGATGGTTTGCGTACTCCGTTCGGTCGCCATGGCGGCGGCCTGGCGCCGGTTCGCCCGGATGATCTTGCCGCCCAGTTGATGCGGGCCCTGGTGGAGCGCTCGCCGTTTTCTGCCGATCAGATCGAGGACGTGATCCTCGGCTGCACCAATCAGGCTGGCGAAGACAGCCGCAACGTCGCACGCAACGCGCTGCTGGCCGCGGGGCTGCCGGTCAGCGTGCCGGGGCAGACCGTCAATCGCCTGTGTGCCAGCGGCCTGGCCGCCGTGCTCGATGCCGCACGTGCTGTCAGCTGTGGCGAAGGCGAGTTGTATCTGGCCGGCGGTGTAGAAAGCATGAGCCGTGCGCCCTTTGTGTTGAGCAAGAGCGAATCGGCGTACAGCCGTGAGGCGAAGCTCTTCGATACCACCATCGGTGCGCGCTTCCCCAATCCGAAGGTCAATGCGCAATACGGCAACGACACCATGCCGGAAACGGCAGACAACGTTGCCCACGATTACGGCATCGGGCGCGAGGCGGCTGACGCGTTTGCACTGGCCTCGCAGCAACGCTATGCGAAGGCGCTGGCCGAGGGGTTCTTCGCCGATGAAATCCTCGCCCTGCAAGCACCGGCCGGTCGCAAGGGCACCGTCACCGTGACCGCTGATGAACATCCGCGTCCGCAGGCCAATCCCGAGGATCTGGCCAGGCTCAAGCCGTTGTTTGACGGTGGCGTCGTCACCGCTGGCAACGCCTCGGGCATCAACGATGGTGCGGCGGCCTTGCTGATCGGCAGCCGCGCGTTGGGTGAGCGCCATGGCGTCCAGCCGCGAGGGCGAATCCTCGCTGGCGCTGCCAGTGGCGTTGCACCGCGGGTGATGGGCATCGGCCCGGCCTTTGCCATTCCCAAGGCGCTGGAGCGTGCGGGTTTGAGCCTGGCAGACATGGACCTGATCGAGATCAACGAAGCCTTCGCCGTCCAGGTACTGGGCTGCCTGCACCTGCTCGACTTGCGCGCCGACGACCCGCGTGTCAATCCCAACGGCGGTGCCATTGCCCTGGGCCATCCGCTGGGGGCTTCCGGTGCGCGCCTGGCGCTGACCGCGCTGCGCGAACTGGAACGCCGTGGCGGCCGTTACGCCGTGGTCAGCCTGTGCATCGGCGTCGGCCAGGGGCTGGCCGTCGTGATCGAACGTCTATAAGGAGGCGACCATGGCAACTTACAACGCACCGCTACGGGACATGCATTTTGTCCTCGATGAACTGCTGCAAGTGGAGCACTACGCCGACCTGTCGGGCTTCGCCGAGGCCACACCGGATGTCGTCGCCGCGATCCTCGAGGAAGCCGCCAAACTCGCCAGTGAAGTGCTGATGCCGTTGAACGCCGTCGGCGATCAGCAGGGCTGCAAGCTGGCCGACGGCGAAGTGACGACCGCACCAGGTTTTCGCGAGGCTTACCAGCTTTACGCGCAAAGTGGCTGGACCGGCCTGACCGCGTCGCCCGAATTCGGCGGTCAGGGGCTGTCGCACCTGCTGGGCATTGCCGTGCGGGAAATCATGACCAGTGCCAACCTGGCCTTTTCGATGTTCGCCGGCCTCAGTCATGGCGCGGTCAATGCCATCGCCAATGGCGGCAGCGAGGCGCAAAAGGCGCTGTTCATGCCGCCGATGATCGAGGGTCGCTGGACCGGCACCATGAACCTTACCGAACCGCACTGCGGTACCGACCTTGGGTTGCTACGGACTCGCGCCGAGCCGCAGGCAGATGGCAGCTACCGCATCACCGGAACAAAGATTTTCATCTCCGCCGGTGAGCATGACCTGGCCGAGAACATCATCCATCTGGTCCTGGCCCGCCTGCCGGACGCACCGCCGGGTGTAAAAGGCATCAGCCTGTTCATCGTGCCGAAAATCCTGGTCAACGCCGATGGCTCGCTGGGCGAGCGCAACGCGGTACGTTGCGGGTCCCTGGAAGAGAAGATGGGCATCCACGGCAACCCGACCTGCGTGATGAATTACGACGGTGCCACCGGTTACCTGATCGGCCAGCCGCACCAAGGCCTGCGCGTCATGTTCGTGATGATGAACAGCGCACGCCTGGCGGTCGGCGTTCAGGGCCTGAGCCTGGCCTCGGTGGCCTACCAGAATGCCGCCCGCTATGCCCGTGAACGCCTTCAGGGGCGAGCGCCGGGTGGCGCGGTGACGCCTGGGCAGCCGGCTGATCCGATCGTGATGCACCCCGATGTGCAGCGCATGTTGCTGACCCAGCGCGCATTCATCGAAGGGGGCAGGGCGCTCACCTATTGGGCCGGCCTGCAGGTCGACCTGGCGCACAAGCACCCGGACCCCGAAGTGCGTGAGGCCGCCAGCGACCTGCTTGGCCTGCTCACCCCAATGATCAAGGCTTACTGTACTGACAAGGCAGTGGAATGCACGGGAATGGCGATGCAATGCTTCGGCGGGCACGGCTATATCCGAGAGTGGGGCATGGAGCAATTTCAGCGCGATGCGCGGATTACCCCGCTGTATGAAGGCACCAACGGCGTGCAGGCGATGGATCTCGCAGCGCGCAAGCTCAGGCTCGACGATGGGCGGGCGATGCGGCGTTTCCTGAAGCTGGTGGACGACTTCTGCGACGAGCATGGCAACGAGTTGAAGGAAGTACAGGCGCTGCGCCTCGCCCTGGCAGATCTGGTGATGGCCGTCGAATACATGGGCAGCGCCGATGCGAGTGCCACCGCCGCCGGTGCGGTGGACTTCCTGCACCTGACCGCCTTGGTTGCGTTCGGTCTGCAATGGGCGAAGATGGCCGTCACTGCCCGGCGCCACCTTGCGCAAGGTTCGGCCGATGGCGATTTCTACCGCGCCAAGCAGACCACAGCCCGGTTCTTCTTCGAGCGTATACTGCCCGAAACGACGATACACCTGCAGCGTATCAACACGGGCGCCGAAACCCTCAAGGCATTCGATCCCGAGCAGTTCTAGCGCCATTCACGGAGCCTGGCGATGAAGCGAGCGAGCCCACGGGTTGCGGATAAATCCATTCCGGTGGGTGCGCTCGTCTCGTTGCCGGTGGTGCTGCAGGAGCATGGGGTCGATCCCTGGCCATTGCTGGGCGGATTCGGCATTTATCCCGACTCGTTCAAGCAGCACCTGAGCCCGTTGCCTGTCATCACCCACGGCAGGATTCTCGAGGAAGCGGCCAGGCTATCGGGCTGCGATCATCTGGGCTTGTTGCTCGGCCAGCGGGCCAACCTGCAAAACGCCGGTCCGCTGCGCTTTCTCGTGCTCAACGCCGCGACGGTACGCGCCGCCACCGAGAGCCTGATCCGCTATTGCGGGTTGTGGTATCGCGGTCTGCACTTGACCCTGGTCGAGGAGCGAGGCTACGCCGGTTTGCGCCTTTCCATTGTCGGCAATGTGCCCGGCAGCGATCAGTTGCTGACGGCTTACCTGGCCGCCATCGTCACCATCATGGAACTCATCGTCGGCCACACCTGGCGACCGGCGCTGGTTCGCATCGCCTATCGCAAGCCGCGCTCGGCAGGGTTGTACGAGCATTTTTTCCGCTGTCCGGTGTGGTTCGGACAGTCGCAACATGAAGTGCTGTTTCCCCAGGCCTTGCTTGACAAACCGCGCGCTGCCCACGATCGCCAACTGGAAGATTTCCTGCGCGGTCACCTCGACGAGCTGCAGGGTCGAGAAGGTCAAGACCTGGCCAGCCGGGTTCGCCAGGTCATCGAAGCGTTGCTGTTGCAGGGCGATTGTTCGGCGGAACGGGTGGCTGAATTTTTTGCCGTGCATCGCTTCACCCTCTATCGCCACCTGAGCGAGCAGCAGACCAGTTTCGAGTTGCTCCTGGAGCAGACTCGCAAGGATATGGCCTCCCGCCTGCTGATTGACCCCGATCTGCCCATCGCCGAAGTCGCCAGCCGTCTGGGCTATGAGACCCAGGGCAATTTCACCCGTGCCTTCAAGCGCTGGTTCGACTGTACGCCGCGGGAGTGGCGCAAAACCCGCGGCGGTGTACACATCCCTCTGTAGGAGCGAGGCTTGCCCGCGATGGACGTCAACGATAACGCGGGCTGTCTGGATGCCCGTATTGGCCTGGCGTTTTTCGCGAGCAAGCATCGCTCCTGCAGGGGCGCGTTCAGCGGCGGTCGGGAATGTGCCGAAATGATAAAAGCTGGTGCCAGGATGATAAAAACATCCAGCACGAAAGCAGTAACTTTTCAGTCATGCGAGCAGCTACACCGCTCATTCGTTCAATAACGATAAGACAGGACGGAGAAGTTACGATGCATTTCCTTGATGACAGCTTGTTCCCGGAAAACCAGGAAAAACTGGTGATTCAGGTGGCGCCCTATGGTCCGCAATGGACGCCTGCCGACTCGGACGATATTCCGGTCAGCATGGACGATCAGGTCCAGAAGGCGATCGATTGCTACAACGCCGGCGCCACCGTGCTGCACGTTCACGTACGTGAAGAAGACGGCAAGGGTTCCAAGCGCCTGAGCAAATTCAACGAGATGCTCGGGCTGCTGCGCCAGGCTGTGCCGGACATGGTCCTGCAGGTCGGTGGATCGATTTCCTTCGCCCCGGAAAGCGAAGGGCAGGCGGCGACCTGGCTGGATTACGACACCCGGCACATGCTCGCCGACCTGTCGCCCAAGCCAGACCAGGTGACCATCGCCATCAACACCAGCCAGATGAACATCTGCGAGCTGCTGACGGCCGATGACATCGCCGGCACCATCCTGGAACAGCCTGCGTACTTCAACGCCTACCAGGAGATGGTTTCCGACGCGCGTCCGTCGTTCTTCATCGAGCACCTCAAGCGCCTGCAGGCCTCCGGCATCCAGCCGCACTTCATGCTCGGTCACGTGCACCAGCTGGAAACCGTCGAGCGTTTGATTCGCAAGGGCCTGTACACCGGGCCGCTGATTTTGAACTACGTCGCCATCGGTGGCGGCGCGGCGGGCCTGGATCCGTCCGACATGATCGAGTTCGTCAAGCGCACCCCGCCGGGCTCGGTGCTGTCCATGGAAAGCGCCATGCGCGCGGTGCTGCCGATGAACGCCATGGCAATTGCCATGGGCCTGCATGTGCGTGTCGGCATCGAAGACACCCTGTGGGGTCGCAAGGGCGAACGCATGACCTCGGTGCAGCAGATCGAACAGACCGTGCGTCTGTCCCGGGAGCTGGGTCGCGAGATTGCCAGCGGCAAGGAAGCGCGAGAGATCTACAAGATCGGCCAGACCTACACCAGCGCTGACGAGACCATCGCCAGGCTGGGCATGGCGCCGAACCGCAAGCCCGGTCAGCGTGGTTTTACCGTGCCGGGACAGTATTGAGTCACACGTGACCGGACGCAGGCCGGTGGCGAAAACGCTGCCGGTCGCCTGATTCACCCGTTTCCATGGAGTGTGCAATGAATCTTGTGAATAAAGTCGCCCTGGTGACCGGCGTTGGTCCTGGCCTGGGCAAGGCGTGCGCCGTGGCTTTTGCCAAGGCCGGAGCGAAGGTAGTGATTTGCGATGTCAGCGAAGAGTCGCTGGCGCAGGCACGGGATGCCGTCGAAGCACAGGGTGCCGAATGCCTGGCGGTGCGCTGCGATGTGTCGTCGAGCGTCGAAGTGGACGCCATTTTCGACCTGATCGTCGCGCGTTTCGGCACCCTGCATGTGCTGGTCAACAACGCCGCACTGACCCCGAACCGTGAAGTCGACACGCTGCGTCGCAATGCCTTGTACCGCTACATGTCGAACCCCGAACCGCGTCGCTCGCTGGGTTTCACCAGCGCGATCAGCGACGAGGAATGGCACCGCTACTGGGGCGTCAATGTGCACGGCATGTTCTATTGCACCCGTGCGGCACTGCGGCTGATGGAGCCGCAGCGCGAAGGCAAGATCATCAACATCGCGTCGATTGCCGGCCTGTCCAGCAAGAGCGCTCACAGCCCGCACTACTGCGCCACGAAGGGTGCGGTAATCAGCTTTACCAAGTCGGTGGCCTACGAGGTAGCTGGCGCCAACATCTTCGTCAACGCCATGGCCCCGGGCGGTGTTGCCACCCCTGCGTTCAACAGCTACCTGGATGCCATTGGTGAGGAAGCCCGCAACCGTTTGTGGCAAGGGGTGCCCCTGGGCCGCTTCGGTACGGTCGAGGAGTATGCCGGCACCGTGCTGTATCTGGCCGGCGAGCATTACCTGGTCGGCCAGGTGCTCAGCCCCAATGGCGGCAGCGTGATCTGACCTCATTTCTAAGCGAGTGGAAGAACGATGAGCGATACCCCGAATTACAACGCGCTACGCGCCGCCGGCCTGTTCGATGAAAGCCTGGACCGCATGGCCGAGTGGGATGGGCCATGGACCGAAAGCTTCATGAAACTGGTCGAGGACAGCCAGGTCAACGACATCCTCGATCCGAAATTGGTGGCGCTGATCCGTCTGAACATCGACGTCACCGCTACCCACTTGTACGCTCCCGGCGTGCGGCGTCATGTGCGTGATGCGCTGCGCCTGGGCGTGACCCGTGCCGAGATTCTCGAAGTGTTCAAGCTGGCCAGTGTGGTCGGCATCCATGCCTGTGCGCTCGGGGTGCCGATCCTTGCCGAGGAGTTGGCCAATGCCGGCGTAGCCGATGAGCCAGTGGCAGCGGGTGCGACACCGGTCTGCGATGCCGTGCGCGCCGGCGGGATGTTCAATCCGCTGTGGGAGACCCTCTACAAGTGGGATCCGGCCTATCTGGAGAAATTCCTCGGCATGGGCTTCGGGCTGTGGAAGGACGGCATCCTGCCACCGCTGTGGATCGAGTTCCTGTGCATCGCCGGCGATGCCGCCATCACGCACCTGTATGGCCATGGCACGCGGCGTCACATTCAGGCAGCGCTGCAACTGGGCGCGACCCGCGAGCAGGTGCTGGAAGTGTTGAAGATCGTCAGCCTGCAGGGTATTGAAGCCTGCGAGCTGGGTGTGCCGATGCTCGATGAAGAACTGCGCGCGTTATCCGCTGCGCAATGAAGGCGGGCAGGGCGGGTCGTCCTGTCCTGTTCCAATCGCGCCGTCGGGCGTGTGAAAAATAACAACAAGAAATGTTTCCAATGCGTCTGTCGCAGGAGGAGAAGCAATGACTAGCGTGGTTGAACGAGGCCAATGCCTGACGGGTGCGGCATCTGCACACGAGGTACAACAGATTTTTCGCAAGATCACCTGGCGCCTGTTGCCGTTCCTGTTTGTCGCCTATGTGATCAACTCGATCGACCGGATCAACATTTCTTTCGCCAAGTTGCGCATGGCTGAAGATCTCGCGCTGAGCGACGCCGCCTACGGGCTGGGCGCGGCGGTGTTCTTCGTGGGTTACCTGCTGTTCGAAGTGCCGAGCAACCTCTACATGCAAAGGGTCGGCGCGCGGCTGACCATCATGCGCATCATGGTGCTGTGGGGGCTGGTGACCATCGGCACCAGCCTGGTGAGCTCCGCGACCGGGTTGTATATCGCGCGCTTTTTGCTGGGCGTTGCCGAGGCGGGTTTTTTTCCGGGTGTGATTCTGTACCTGACCTACTGGTTCCCGGCATCACGCCGTGGCCGCATCACGTCGATCTTCATCATGGCCGGGATCTTTGCCGGGATCGTCAGCGGGCCCTTGGCCGGTTGGATCATGACCCATTTCCATGGCTGGGCAGGGCTGCGCGACTGGCAGGTGCTGTTTGTCTTCGAAGGTATCCCCGCTGTGCTTCTGGGCCTGTTCGCCTGGTTCTGGCTGGTCGACAAACCACAGGACGCCCCTTGGCTCAACGCTCATGAGAAGTCCGTCGTCCAGGCACAGCTTGAAGTAGAGAATGTGATCAAGGGCAATCCCCATGCCTCGTTTCGTCAGTTGCTGCGTGATCCGCGGGTGCTGCTGGCCGGCCTGGTGTTCTTCTGCATCTATTCGGGCACCAATACCGTGGCGTACTGGATGCCGAGCCTGATCCAGAGCTTCGGTCTTGCCGACATCGGTCGTATCGGCCTGATCAGCAGCCTGCCGTACTGCATCGCCCTGGTCGCCATGTACTTGCTCGGCCGCAGTTCCGACAAACACCTGGAACGTCGCTGGCACCTGGCGCTGACCATGCTGGTGGGGGCTGCCAGCTTCGTTTTGCTCGGCATTTTCCAGGGCAATCTTGAGCTGTCGGTACTGTTCATGAGCCTGGGCGCCGCCGCCTGCCTGTCATCCGTGCCTCTGTTCTGGACTATTCCACCGGCCTACCTCAGCGGCCCCGTCGCTGCTGGCGGCATTGCGCTGATCAGCAGCCTGGGTGGCATCGCCGCGATGATCGCCCCGGTGCTGGTGGGCGCCGTCAAGACCCAGACCGGCAGCCTGTTCGTCGCCTTTGATGTGATCGCCGGCCTGCTGGTGTTCGGCGCGACGGTCCTGCTGCTGGGTATCCCCGCGAAACTGCTGCACGAGCGCACCCGCAACCCTCTCTAAGACGCCACACAACGCCCACTCACGCTGGGGCCCAAAGGCCCCGGTGCGGGGAGCGCTGCACCATTAAAAACAAAAAAAGGTGACATGCATGTTGAGCAGTACAGCCATCTCCACCCTGCAACAGCGGCGTTTTTCACCCTGCCTGCTGGCCGTCGGCGTCGCTTTGGCGACCTTCGCCAGCCAGCAGGCGTACGCCGTGACCTTCGATGTCAATGACGACTGGTCGCTGACCACCAACACCACCTTGACCTACGGCCAGAGCTGGGCGTTGCGCAACCCGGATCCGGGCATGATGTACGCCCCGGACGCCAGGAGCATCGGCAAGAACGGCAAGGGCATCGACACCAACGGTGACGACGGCCGGCTGAACTTCTCCAAGCACGACACGATTTCCCAGGTGTACAAGGGCCTGACCGAGTTCGACTTCAACGATGGCAATCAGGGCGCCTTCATTCGCTTCAAGTACTGGTATGACCACGCGCTGGACAGCGGTAACGGCGATTTCAAGAAATTCGACGATTCCGGCTGGCCGGACATGGCGAAGTTTCAGGGCTTCGAAACCTTGGATGCCTATGTCTGGAAAAACTTCGACGTGGCCGACCATCCGCTGAGCGTCAAGGTCGGCAAGCAGGTACTGAGTTGGGGTGAAGCGCTGTTCTTCCAGAACGGCATCAACGCCATCAACCCGCTGGACGTGTCGGCGTTCAACCGTCCGGGTGTCGAACTCAAGGAAGGGCAGCTGCCGGTCGAGATGGTCTCGTTCAATTTCGGCCTGAACGACACCCTGAGCCTGGAGGGTTTCTATCAATACAACTTCCGGCCTTCGGTACTGGACGGTTGCGGCACCTTTTTCCAGTCCGCCGACTTTGCGCCGGAAGGCTGCGGTCCGATCGTTGCCGGCCTGACCGGCGACAAGACCACCGCCACCGCCCTGAGAGCCGGCACCTTCGTTCCGCGTGGCCAGACCGACTACGCCCATGACGGCGGCCAGTACGGTATAGCCCTGCACAAGGTCATCGAAAGCCTGAACGATGCCGAACTGGGCCTGTACTACGCCAACTACGCCAGCCGTTTCGCATCGTTCAACGGTACGGCGGTCAGCCGGCCGATTTCCGGGCCGGGCGGTTCGCTGGCGAACATTTCGACCGCCAGCTACAACTCGGTCTACCCCGAGGACATCCGACTGTTCGGCCTGAGCCTCAGCGGCGTGGTCGGCAGCACGGCGGTGTTTGGCGAGTTGAGCTACCGACCCAACCAGCCATTGGGTTTCAACGGCAACGACACCATTCAGTTCCTGCTGCGCAGCCCCAACACGCCGTTCACCAATCCGGGCGTTGCCCCGGCCCTGGGTGCTCCGATCGAAGGCTACAAGCGCATGCCGGTGTCGCAGTTCTCGCTGGGTGCCACCGACAGCGTGTCCAACGTATTGGGTGCGAGCAAGTTTTCCTGGGCGGCGGAAGGGGCGGTCAACCACATCAGTGACCTGGGTAACGAGCGCTTCGGCCGTAGCGGTGCCTATGGCCGCAGCGAGTTGACCACCACGCCTTTCAATCCAGCGGTGCCGGCCAGCTTCTGCGTCACGCCGGGCACGGCCAACCTCAACGCCGGCCAGATCGCCAACCTCAACGCCAACAATTGCAACGACAACCGCGGCTTCTACACCGACTGGTCGTGGGGCTACCGCCTGCGCGGTGCCCTGGCTTACGAAGGCGTCCTGCCGTCGACCGTCGTGACCCCGAGTATCAACTTTCGCCATGACGTGAACGGTTATGGCCCCAACTTCCAGGAAGGACAAAAAGCAGTGGGTCTCTCGCTGCTCTTTGAATACCGCACCAATTACTCGTTGGAGTTCAACTACAACGATTTCTTCGGTGGCGACTTCAGCACCCTCGACGACCGTGACTTTGCATCGGTCAACCTTAAGGTGAGCTTCTGATGACCATGAAACTGATAAAACTGCCCCTCATACTGACCGTTCTGGCTTCGGCATGCCTGAGTGCATCGCTGTACGCCAAGGACGCCGACACGTCAAAACTGGGCACCAGCCTCAATGCCATGGGCGGCGAGCGTGCCGCCAACGCCGACGGCAGTATCCCGGCCTGGGACGGCGGCCTGAAACCGGGCAGCCTGAGCGCCAGTGCCAATGGCGACTACACCGACCCGTTCGCCAGCGAAAAGCCGACGATGGTGGTCACTGCAGCCAACATCGGTCAGTACGAGAAGCTGCTGACGCCAGGGCAGGTGGCGATGCTCAAGCGTTTCCCCGCGACCTACCAGATCAATGTCTATCCGTCGCACCGCACCACGCACATGCCTGACAAGGTCAATGCAGCTACCCGTGACAACGCCGGCAAGGTGACGCTGGCCGACAATGGCTACGGCATCATCGGCTACAACACCGGCGTGCCGTTCCCGATGCCGACCGAACCTCTGGAAGTCATGTGGAACCACCTGGCGCGTTACATCGGCAGCTCAGTACAGCGCGAAATGGCTTCGGCCACCGTGGAAGACAGCGGTGCCAGCACCCTGGTGACCTATGAGCAGAGCGTGCACTTCCGCTCGGCGGTCAGTGACCTGCAACCGGAAGAAAACGCCCTGTACTTCAGCATGATCCGCGCGCTGAGCCCGTCACGCGTGGCCGGTGAAATCACCATGGTCCACGAGCCGGTCAACCAGGTTGCCGAGCCACGCGGTGCCTGGCAGTACATTCCCGGCCAGCGTCGGGTGCGTCGAGCGCCGACCGTGGCCTACGACAACAGTGCCCGCTACAGCTATGGCCAACTGACCTCCGATGGCGTGGGTGGCTTCAACGGCGCCCCGGACCGTTACGACTGGAAACTGATCGGCAAGCAGGAACGCTTGATCCCGTACAACAGCTACAAGCTGGCGAGCAAGTCGTTGAAATACGCCGACCTGCTGAAGAAAAACACTATCGACCCGCAGTACGTGCGTTATGAGAAGCACCGCGTCTGGGTGGTCGAAGCGACCCTCAAGCCTGGCGCCCGTCACGTATATGGCAAGCGTCGCTTCTACATAGACGAAGACAACTGGCAGATCGCAAGTTCGGAGATGTACGACAGCCGTGGCGAACTGTGGCGCATGTACGAAAGCTACCCGATTCAGCTGCCGGATGTGGATGTGCCGTTCCAGGCGATGGAAGCCACCTATGACTTCATTTCGGGTCGCTACTCCACCAACTACATGACCAACGAGACCCAGCAGAAGATGGTCTTCAACCAGCTGGCTTCGAAAGAAAACTACAGCCCGGCAGCGCTACGCCGCTACGGCAAGTAATCCTCCGTTTCACGACGCTGTGCACTTTACCGCTGCTTCGGCAGCGGTTTTTTTCGCGTCTCGCAGACTCCTTCGAATTCTTTTTGGCCCGATCGGGCCGGGATTTGCTCATGCTCGTCGCAAGCCTTCGTTCTCCTTTCAATCTGCTTCCAGGCCTGGCCGGCAGCCTCACCCTGGCCGGTTTCGCCCTTTGGCTCGCTGCGGCTCCGATGCTGCATGGCAGCGGCCTGGGCGCACTGACACTGGCCATGCTGCTCGGCCTGGCACTGGGCAACCTGACTCCGGGCAGTGTCCATTTCGCCCTGGCCAGTGGCGTGCAGCTTTGCAAACAATCATTGTTGCGTGTTGGTGTGGCGCTGTACGGCTTTCGTCTCACCGTGCAACAGGTGCAGGCGCTCGGTGTGCAGGCCTTTATCATCGATGTGCTGTTGATCCTGTCCACACTGTCCCTGGCCATCTGGCTGGGTGTGCGCGTTCTGCGCATGGAGCGCCAGACGGTCATCCTGATCGGCGCCGGCCACGCCATCTGCGGCGCCGCGGCGATCCTCGCCAGCGCGGGGGTGGTGAGGGCACGCAACGACCAGGTCGCCATTGCCATTGCCTGCATCGTGCTGTTCGGTACTTTCGGCATGCTGGCCTACCCCTGGGTTTTCAGCCTCGCGCCGGGGTTGCTGGGCGACAGCCACGCCTTTGGCGTCTTCACCGGGGCCACCCTGCATGAAGTCGCCCAGGTCGTGGCCGCAGGTCAAGCCATGAACCCACAGGCGGCCGAGGCGGCGATCGTTGCCAAGCTCATCCGCGTTTTGCTTCTCGCGCCGGTATTGATTGGCGTCGGGCTGTGGTGGTCGCGCGGCAGGGCCGGGAATGAAGCCGCGGCGTCGGTAACGGTGCCGGTGTTCGTGCTGGGTTTCGTGGGCTGCATGCTGATCAATTCCTGGATGCCGTTGACCCAAGGCGTTCGGCAGTTTGTCGTCGGCCTGGATGACCTTTTGCTGGCCGCAGCCATGGGCGCGTTGGGCTTTAGCACCCGTGTGCAGGACCTGCGCAAGGCGGGTATCAAGCCCTTGATCCTGGCGTTCGGGCTGACGGCGCAGCTCATCGTCGTCGGCGCTGTCCTTACGTTGTTGTGATGACTGGACCCGGTAGCGGGTACTGCCTATTCGAAGAGGAAATGTTGTGAACCGTCGTTTATCCACGCTGGATGGTAGAAGTCACAAGCTGGATGGTGGGGTGATGTTCGGCAATACACCCAGGCATACCTGGCTCGACTGGATCAGGCCCGATCACGACAATCTGGTGCAACTTGCCTCACGGGGATTACTGGTTCAGCAAGGGGACAGGAACATCCTGGTGCTGGCGGGAGCGAGCGCATTGCTCGCGCCGCCGCGCCGGGCATGCACCTGCCAGAAGCACGTTCCGGGCCTGCTGGAAAGCCTGGCGCAACAGGGGCTGACCGAGAGCGACATCAACACGGTGGTGCTCAGTCATCTGCATGCGCAACTGAGCCCCGAAACCCGTGCGGCGATTGACGATGGCGATACACCGCGACTGTTGTTTCCCGCAGCGCGCTACATCACCGGGGAGCGTCACTGGTTTCGTGCCCTGCACAACCATCCCCATGACCGCGCACTGTTCGTCCGGCAGATCGTGCACAGGCTCGAAGGCAGCGGCCGGCTGATGCTTGTCGAGGGAGGACGCTGCAAGGAACTGGGGGACGGCTGGCGCTTGCACTTCAGCGAAGGCTACACGCCGGGTCAATTGATACCGGAAATCGCCATGCCGGGTGGCCCCGTGGTGTTTGCCGGCGACCTGATCCCCGGAACCCACTGGCTGAGCCTGGCGGTCACCACGGCCAACGACCGCAACCCGGAAGGTATCGTCGGGGAAAAGGAGCGGTTGCTCGATTACCTCGTAGCCAACGGTGGCCGCCTGTTTTTTGCCAGTGATCCGGACATTGCGATGATCAAGGTCATGCGTGACAAACAATCACGTTATCTGCCGTTTGATACGTACGCGGTGCTGAGTCGATTTGAGTCATGATCTTGCGTTCAGCTATTTATTAACGTCGTGTCCGGGATCAGGGTCATGCCCGGGTGGAGGAGGGTGGGAATGGATCAGCTACAGTTGATAGGTCATCCACAAGGAGTCAGGTATGAGCATCACTGTCTGTGTCGTATGTCGCGAGAGTGCCGAAAAAGCCTTTCCGGTAGGCAGTTTTGATGAGTTTAAATGTCCGAACTGCGGCTACTACTCCGTTAATCGGCAGTTGCTTGAGGACATGGCAGCAGCAAAGCAAATCTTTGACACTGAGCGTACCCAGCAATATTTGAAGATCCAACTTTGCTCAGACCAAGTGCCAGCGATTACACGTATCGAGGCTACGAAGCATGAGTTGATTGCGCCAAACTTGCGCAATAGGTGAGGGCGAGTCAGGGGGCAGCTGTTTGCCCCGCGGTTCCGGCAGTCCTCTTGGAAGCGCGCTTGCGAAATATCTGTTAAGTGCGGAGTACATCGCCATGCCCACCTAAGTATCGTAAGTGTTCCACAAACCCCACTGACTCCAAGGAGGGCGGGCTCATCTAGACGATACTCAGATGCAACCAAACTGGTTGTAGCATGAAGTCATGTCTCAGGGTTGGATGCCTGCTCCCCTTGAGTTCTCACCCCAAATAACCTGTCGGCAATCTGCCGACCTCGCTCCAGCCCTTCCTCCGTCAACCAGATCGATTTGTTCTTGTTCACCGGATTGCTGATGAAACCATATTCATGCAATCGGTTCATGGTTTCGAAGTCGAACCCTTTCCAGGCATGCCCATCGTCGAAACTGAAGGTCGCCAACAGGGCAAGTACGGCCTCTTCAATCAGTTTGTCGTCGTACTCCATGATCGTTACTCCGCTCATGTTCAACAGGTACCGTCGAGTGTGTGATGGGCACACCATAATACGCTCACGCCTGATCCATCGCCTCAACCACCCCCTGATCCTCGCCCAGGAAGCCACCACTTTGATGCTGCCAGAGCCGCGCGTAGGTGCCGTTTCTTCCCAGCAACTCAGCGTGGGTACCCTGTTCGATGATGCGTCCCTCATCCATGACAATGAGCCGATCCATGGCCGCGATCGTCGACAGCCGATGGGCGATGGCGATGACGGTCTTGCCCTGCATCATTTCATCGAGGCTTTCCTGGATGGCGACTTCGACTTCCGAATCCAGGGCGCTGGTGGCCTCGTCCAGCAACAGGATCGGCGCGTTCTTGAGCATCACCCGGGCGATGGCGATGCGTTGGCGCTGGCCGCCCGAGAGCTTGATGCCGCGCTCACCCACCAGGGTGTCATAGCCGCTATGGCCTTGCCGATCGCTCAGTTGGCTGATGAAACCGTCGGCCTGGGCATTGACCGCGGCGCTGCGCACCTGGGCGTCGGTCGCGTCCGGGCGGCCGTAGGCGATGTTGTCGCGAATCGAGCGGTGCAGCAGGGAAGTATCCTGAGTGACCATACCGATAGCGGCACGCAGACTGTCTTGTGTCACCTGAGCGATGTTTTGCCCGTCGATGCGAATCACACCGCTGTTGACGTCATAGAAACGCAGCAGCAGATTGATCAGCGTCGATTTGCCTGCACCGGAACGGCCCACCAGGCCGATTTTTTCGCCTGGGCGGATGTTCAGGCTCAAGCCGTCGAGCACCTGGCGTTCGCCGTTGTAGTTGAAGCTCACGTTGTCAAAGCTCACCGCGCCGCCAGAGGGTACCAGCACGCCGGCGTTCGGCGCATCCTGCACCTTGGGCCCGCGGGTCAGGGTTGCCATGCCGTCCTGAACGGTGCCGATGTTTTCGAACAGCGAAGTCATTTGCCACATGATCCAGTGCGACATGCCATTGATACGCAACGCCATGGCAGTAATCGCCGCCACGGCCCCCGCACCGACTTCTCCCTGGTGCCAGAGCCACAGGGCATAACCGCCGGCTGCCATGATCAATCCCACCACCAGTGCCTGATTGACGATCTCGAACTGGCTGACCAAGCGCATCTGGCGAAAACCGGTGTTCTTGAAATCCTCCATCGCCGCGCGCGCGAAGTGCGCTTCACGATTGGAGTGCGAGAACAGTTTGACGGTGGTGATGTTGGTGTAGGCGTCTGAAACACGCCCCGTCATCGACGATCGCGCGTGGGCCTGCTCCTGCCCGACTTGCCCCAGGCGTGGCACAAAGTACAGCATGGCCAGGCCGAACAACGCGACCCAGGCAATAAAAGGCAGCATGAGTTTCAGGGCGAAGCCGCCGGCCAGTGCGATGATTGCAATGAAGTAGACGCCGATTCCGGGTGCGATTTCGATGAAGGTGAACAGGACTTCGCGCACGGCCAATGCCGTCTGCATCACCTTGGTCGTGACTCTGCCTGAGAACTCATCGGAGAAGAATGAAAGGCTTTGCCGCAGCATCAGCCGATGAAAGTCCCAGCGCAGCCGCAGCGGCAGGTTAATCGCCAATACCTGGTGCTGCACCATGGTGCGCAGCGCCACCAGCCCAATGCTGGTGAGCAACACGATCGCGATACCCCACAGCACTGAACTTTCCTGCCCGTTCGCATCGCCACCGGCCTGCCAGGTCGAGAGCAGGTCCACGACCTGACCAAGGAAGGAAAACAACCAGGCTTCGTAGATCGACACACTGGCGCTGAGCAAGGCCAGCGCGAGGATATAGCCGCGGGCTCCGCGTGTGCAGGCCCACAGGAACCGCATCAGGCCGACAGGCGGAGGTGGCGCTTCGTCGGGGGGAAATGGGTCGAGCCTTCGTTCAAACACGCGAAGCATTGTGGTCTCCGAAATGATCTGGGTGAGGGGATTCTGCCATTTAATGGGTGCTTTGAGGGTTTGCAGGTCAGGGTGCCGGGGGATGAAGGGTCCTGCATCTAAAGCGCTGGGTGGAACTTTTACAGATGTAGAGGTGTGAAGGGTGTAAAGGAGTGTAAAGGGGACGCCCGCTAGCCTGGATTAGAGTCCAGCTAATGGGGCGATCCTTGCCTCACAGCAAATGTCATTTCAATGGCAGCTCGGCTGTCATCAAACTGAGAGCGGCCTGTTCACCCCTGCCGTTTACGAACAATCAGAGGTTGAAATTTCGCTGGCGAAAGAGCCCGTGGCGCCGGTATCGACCTGAGCCGATGGACTGACAGACAGCCGTGCGCCGGCAGACAAGCTGCTGTTGATCCGGGGAATGTGGCACAGGGATGACTCCGCTCCCATGCTCATGCGCACATTCGCCACATCCGCAGTGAAGGGCTGCGGTTTTTTGTTAAAGGTGCCACCCATTGCCAGGTCAAGCACCAGCTCACCCGTCTTGCCCTCGATCTGGATGTCAGTGCCCATGCTGCCTGCCACCGTCAGTTTGGACGGATCGACGGCACACGCAGGTACCACGATTTTCACCCCTGCTTTTCCTGTCAGCCCCGTCAGTGGTTCGCTGGTATACAGCGTGATATCCAGCGTAGGGGAGGCGAGGCGAACATTTTCCGCTGCGTCATTCACGAGCAATAACGCCTTGTTGTTCGTCGTCACCTGGAGTGTATTCAGCGTATTGGCGGAGCCTGAGACAACCATTGATGAGGTTGCAGCGCATTTGATCGACAGGTTGATGCCCTGTCGGGCTTCAACGCTGCTGAAGGCGGTCAGCGCAAAGGTTTTTTCTGCGGCCAGTGCAGCGTAACTGGTCGTGCTCGCCAACAGCGCAAGCATCAGCTTCATCGTGTTCATATAACCTCCTTGTTTCAAAGTAAGTCGCCAGTGTAGGTAGCGTTGTTTCAACACTGTACTGAGGCATGCCAAAGTCCACCAGCCCCGCCACTTCGTCGATGCCTTCACTCTTGAGCTGTTTCAGTTGCTTCAGGCCCTTCAGGCCCTTCAGGCACTCTGCACGGAACGGCCTGGCCTGATTGCGCAATTTCACCTATGCGTGATGTGGCCTAATCGGAGGTTGTATTTCACTAGGACGTCCTGAGGTACGACGCTTCAGTTTGTTGGGGGGTAAAGCTGTGGCAAGACACATGGACGCCAGGGTGGCATTTTGATACCTTTACACTACTGGGGCAGTATTGTCCTTCATGGTATTTTAGCCTATTCGTAAGACTGAATAGCTTCAGTGGTCAGAATTAAAAGGAGCTGTAATTGAAAAGTATCGCTTTTTTCAATAACAAAGGAGGCGTTGGAAAAACAACTTTGTTATGCAATGTTGCCGCGTCCTTGGCGCTAAAATCAAAAAAGAAAGTTTTGGTTCTGGATGCAGATCCTCAGTGCAATGCATCGGCGTACCTTTTACCTGATAAAATGCTCGAGTCTATTCTGATGGATGGCACCCATCAAAGCATTGATGCTTTTTTCGAGCCTGTTCGCCGTGGTCATGGATATGCCTCAGACATTCCAACGATTGTGCGGAGTGAAAGGTTTGGTGTTGACGTAATTGTGGGTGACCCAAAACTCTCTATTCGTGAGGATCTCCTTGCTACTGATTGGGCGGCAACGCGCAACGGTGATCCCAGAGGCTTTCAGACAACCTTTGCCCTTCGGGAATTGGTGGGTAGGCTTGAAGAGTACGATTATGTTCTAGTGGACATGGGGCCATCCTTAGGAGCTCTAAACAGGTCCGTAGTGCTCGCCGTTGATTATTTTTTGATGCCGTTATCTGTCGATATTTTTAGCCTAATGGCAGTGAGTAATATTCTCAAATCCTTTGCTAACTGGCGCACCTCGCTCATTGGAGCTTTGGATCGTTACGTGGTAGACGAGGGTGTGCCATTTATGGTGAAGGATGCGGTTGTAGAGTGGGATTTGAAGTTTGCCGGTTATGTAATGCAGCAATATACTGCTAAAAAGAAAGAGGGCGTAAGGCAAGCGGTAGATGCTTTCGAGAACATAATAAAAAAACAAAACGAGGAATTGAAGTTGCTCTGTGAGTTTTTTGATGTTCAGCTTTCTGAAGTAAACCTAGGCGAAGTTCCAACTCTAAGTAGTGTCGTTCCACTATCGCAGCAGGCGCATGCCCCGATATTTGATTTGGGTGCAAAAGACGGTATCGTTGGGTCTAACTATAATCGTGTTGAAGAAGCTGGAAGTTTTTATCATGCAATTGCTGATAAACTTGACCAAAGGATTGGCTGATGATCGCTTGGGGTGATGAATTAGTTTCTGCTATTGCTCGCAGACGTAGCGTGATAATGATAGGTTCAGGGGTCTCGCGAAACTCTACAAATGCTGATGGCAAACGTCCGGCGACTTGGGTGGATTTCTTGAAGTCAGCCGCAGCGAAGATTGATTCGCCGCCTGTTATTGCAGAGTTGATTGATCTGCGCGACTATCTCACTGCTTGTGAGTTAATTAAGAAAAAGGTAGGCGATGATGTTTTTGTAAGTCTGGTTCAGGCGGAATATCAACGGCCGGGATATCGGCCTGCCCAAATTCACGAACACATATATAATCTTGATTCGTCGATTGTTGCTACTCCGAATTTTGATCTTATATATGATACTTATGCCTACAATGCTTCGCATGGGACAGTCATAAAAAAGGATCACACAAGTTCTGATATTTTGTATTGTATATCTGGTGGCGATAGTCGGCTTTTGTTGAAAACGCATGGTTCAGCAGATGCTCCGGGTAACCTTATTTTCACAAGGCGAGATTATGCGGAAGCGAGAACGAAATATCAGGTTTTTTATGCTCTGATAAAATCGTTGGTATTAACTCATACGTTCGTGTTTGTTGGTTGTGGGATAGATGATCCTGATATAAGGTCTCTATTCGAGGATGTTCAGTATGTTTACGGTCGCATGCCATTTCATTATATGACGCTGCCGGAAGGAGAGGTGCATTCAGATATACTTTCCGTTGCTTCTGAGTCTATGAAAATAAAGTTTTTGACATACTCTCCGGATAAGGGGCATGCAGAACTGACCGAGTCGCTAGGTGAACTTGTGCAATTGGTTGAAGACGCAAGACGTACCTTGGCAACGAAGCAAAACTGGTAAGCATGGCGCTTTTTGCTGGGTGGTCTAAAAGTATTCTTGGACCAGAAAGGGGGCGGTCCAGAAAGGGGATATTTTCTGAAAATAAATCTGTCTCCTTTTGCTGGCTGTCTCCTTTTGCTGGCTTTTGGGGTATATGGCCTGCGAGGGCCACATAGAAGAGAAACCTTATACAAATGTTCAAACGCGTCGCAGTCGGTCTTTCCCGCCGCCTGCAAGAGCAGTTCCTTCAGCGATGGATCAAAGTGCATCGAGTCCCCTGAGCATTGAAAAATTCCAGCTTCTTCCGTGCAAGGAGTGTTGGACTTCGAATTGTTGATATCCCGCCCTTCATGCCAATTCCAGGAACTTTCGAATCCACCTAAAACACGCAGGACTTCGAGCATCACAGCTTTGCGATGCAGGAGCCCCTCCCAAGGTCCAAGTTTGGTAAGGACGCTGGAGTAAATATCAGCCCGCTGGTTTGGCAGGAAGATTTCATCTGGGGCCTCCTTCGCCCACGCAACGATTTCCAACAAGAATGACTCCGGGGCCGGCCCGCGATTGTCCACTTCTTCTTTGCACACCACGAAATCAGTTGGCATCGTTTGGCTCCCACGGTTCTTGAGATTTGAACGACAGCTTCAGACGGCTCCACTCCATTCAAGCACAATTTTTACCAACCGTCGTTTGGGGTGGAAAGAGAAGGAAAATTTTTTGAACTCAATAAAAAGCTCACTGGGAGGCTGGCAATCAGCCGGGATCAAAAGTGCTCTCTATACTCCTTTCGACGTACGTGAAATTATTCGTCAGGGGAACATTCGGATGATCAGAAAACTAACATTGATGGCAGCTATTCTTTCATTATCTGGCTGTTCGACTCCCAACACGTTGTATGTAGGAACGTACACACGCGTCGGGATTGACGCATCGCAAAGCAGTACGGGTGGTGGCATCGGATTTAGGAACGTCGCATTGACAGTTGCGCCGACAAAGGAGAATGGCGATGCATATGACGTGTTGGGCACCACAGATGTCGATCTCGCGCTCCGCAACCTTGTTCTGGTAGAAACAGTCGCCACCGGCCAAGCGGCTGTGTGTGCTAGTGGAAAAAGTAAGGCTAGCGATCTTGTTGCCGAGATCAAGAACGCCCCGCAGAAGGAGCCAGGCCCGCTAATATTTGTAGCTGACACATCGTGGTCCCTTCTTGAAGTCAGCATGGGGGATGCGGTTGGCCCCGGTATTTCGTTTGGGTATCGTCGAATTGTCGGCATTCGTATGCCTGTCAAGAATGAACACATTGGCAGCGCCTATGGCTCCGTATCGATTAGCACCTTAGAGACGGCTCATGGCAGCAAGGCAGAACCGACTGAAATAGGTGGAACACGGAGTGTGTACACGTTCGCGACCGGGAATGCATCCGTGAATATGGCCCAGAAGTACGCCAAAAAAGTGGTTGGCAACATCGATCAGCAAGGATGTCCGGATTGAAGCTTTTGCCATTAGTTTTGTACTTTGCGCTGTCCATCAGCGGATGCGCCATCACCTATGTCGATGGCGACGGGGCGACCAGGAGGATTGGACTTCTATCAATCACCGAAAAGGCTGGCCCATGCTCGTTAGTGAGAACGGTCACTACCGCGGGTGTGAACCTAGATACTTCGGCTTCCAGCGCAGGGCTCAACCTAGGCTACAAGACCGTGACGACTGTTCTGCCTCCGGACGAGGGTGCCGTATCATTTGAGATGCGAAGGGATGGGCAACTGATCTCGTACGAGCGAATAGGCCCTGTGACGCCTGGCGCACACATCGTCTGCAGGTGAGTCGACTGTGGCTCATCTAGTTAGCTGGAAATCGCGAATGCTTTTCTCCGGAGAGAGGTCCCTATAACCCAAATGCCGTCGCTCCATAAACGCTAAAATTAACTACCGCTGAAATTCGCTAAGGAAGCATCTTGTCTGTCATCAATATCAATGAGTTTCCCGCCTTCTTTCGTGCCTACAACTGGTCGAACGCGAACCATAAGGCCAGAGGGTATCCAGGCGATCAATATCCCACCTTCCCGTGGATTAAATCCTTAGAAGAGCGGGGGAGTTGGCTGGTTGAACAGGCATCACTGACCAATGCACCGACGGATTATGTTCGTGAGCTCCTTGCGTGGGGCGCCGGAAAAAACGATCCGCGGATGAGGTTTGAGGTGGGTCTGGGTAATGTGTCGCTGCTGGGCATTTTCGCGCCAGTGTTGGCCAACATCGATGATCCAAAAAAAGCGATCACTGCGGCGCTGCAAATCCCGGGTTGCGGATTAACCTACGCATCGAAACTGTTGCGTTTTCTGCGACCGGACATGCACGCCAGCCTTGATGGGCGTATACGCGAAGCAATGCTGAAAGCCCGGTTGTTGGACAGGGTCTACGACAGCAATGAAAACTCGATGGTTCGAGGCTATGTCGCGTTCCAGGCTTTTTGCGTTGAGTTGGTGGCGCAACTGGATGCGGCGAAGATTGCCCGGCCGGAATGCAACCTTCTGGCGGCAGCAACCCAGACAGGCTGGCGAGTGGCAGACGTAGAGATGGCGTTGTTTGCTTGGGCCGACCGTACGAGCACGGTACCTGACGCAGAGAGCCAGATGGCTGCCGCTGAGTGAAAATGTGCGGCCCGGACTTGGGCCGCCATTTAGGGTGTCACACGCATCAAGGATGCTGAACTCTCAAAACACCCGCACCGCGCCGGCGGCCGTGGGCAGGAATATCCATCCTTGTGCTACCGGTTTGCCCGACGCCATATGGATTGCCTTGGCATAGGCTTCGAGTTGGCCGACGTGGTCGTCGGCCAATTCATCCCAGCGCGCCTTCGGTGATGGGTTCGATTTATGATCGATCAGCACCCAGCCCTCATGGGTATCGAGCAGCAGATCAATACGCCCGTTCAGGACCTGGCCGGTCTCCAGCACTTGTTGTACGGGATATTCAGCCATTGCCCGAGATCCCTGCCACCGAGACGTAATCCAGTCGTGAAGCGCTAGCACTTGATCGTGGAGCTGCTGTGCATTCAGATAATCAAGAAGGTTATGGGCCGTCAGCAGGCGGTGAATGTCATCCAGCGTGATCGGCTGATCTTTGTCCGCAAATGAAAGGCACAGACTTGCGTGAATCGCGGCCCCCAAGACACTCATTTCTGGACGGCCCTTCAGCGCGATGCGTGTTCCAATCTGACATTTGTCCAGTGGCATTGAGAGGCCGCGTGCTGCGCTACCGGAAGGCTGAAATATTAGTGGCCGCTTCGGCTCGCGGGCCTGGCTTGGTGCAAACCAGTGAAGCGTCTCATCGTTGACACCACGTGTAGCCGGCAAAGTCCCGGGTGACAACTTTTGGGATTTTGCGGGCAGCGTTTTGCCGCTGGGTAACGTCAACGGTTGCTCGCCATCAGACAGTACCAGCCACGGAGCGTTTACGCAGTTAAGCCATGGGCCACTCATTTTTTTGGCGGGGGACGCGATGACCAATAGATCACGAGCACGGGTCATGCTGACATACAGCAGGCGCTTCGCTTCTTCTGTGGCTTCATGCTTAAACATGATCCCAGCTTCAGAACTCGCTATTTTTTCAGCGATTGGCACTTTTTGCTGCTTGCCAAACGGCCATGGCCAGCAGCGAATGAACCGATCATGCAGTGGCCTCTGAGGGTCGAAAAGGCTGTTTGAGCGTGTTGAGACAGCCCATAAGCGATCTCCAAAATCACGCGTCAGATCCATCAGGATGACCACTGGCCATTCCAACCCTTTACTGGCGTGATGGGTCATCACCTGTACGGCATCCAGTGCCGGTAACGGTAGCGCATCGCTTTGGCTTTTGGCGATCTCATCGAGCCAAAGAATCAGTCCGGAGATGGAAGCGGCGCCCAGCCCATTCAAACAAAGCTCCTCATGTTGCTGGGCGAGGTCAATCAACGCATCCAGGTTGGCCAGACGCCGCTGCGCCTGTATCGGGGACGAGGACCAGGCGGTCACAAGGGAGAGGAGATCGCATTCGGCGATCACACGTTGCAACGCTTCCTTGGGGGTTATCAGGGGAAGGTCGGCGCGCAACGCAGCGATCGCAGCGATCACTGGGTGGGCTGCATGGTCTTCAATCTCCCGTTCACGCCATTCAGTGTTGGGATGCTCCTGCGCCAGATAGCGCAATCGTTCAGAGACCCACACCTCTGGCTCCTCGGTGCTGGTCAGTGAAACGATCTGGGCAGTGGCCAGCGTATCGGCGGGATCATTCAGACGCCGCAAACATGCCAGCGCCAGGGTCGCTTCTGCGCTAGCCAGCAATCCTGGTTGGGCTGTCGAACATTGGAGACCCGCTTGGGTGAGGGCACTGGCTACTTTAGCCACGTTGCTGTTGGAATAACAAAGTACCGTGATGTCGCCAGGGCGAACATTTCGAATGGATTTGCTGGCGTTATCGAATACGCGGTGGCCTTGCTCGATCAGTTGCTGGATACCCAGTGCCAACGCTTCCATATGCTGACCAATATTGCCGCCGTCCAGACCCCAGTTGGCAAATGCCGGCCCTGGGAGGCTATCCTCGCGAGTCGGCGTCAGCTGCACCTCCGGCCCTGTCAGGCCGGGTTCAAATGCAGGCACAAAGACCTCGTTTACCAGCTCTACCAGTTCCGGTCGGGAGCGCCAGGATCGAGTCAGGACTTCTTTTTTTCCTCCGAGCTGTGGAAGCGATTTGAGGATGGCCTGCATCAAGGCACTGTCACTGCCGCGGAAACCATAGATGGCCTGCTTGATATCGCCCACCCAGTACACCCGTTTTGCCAATTGCGACAGTTTCAGAAAGATCGCCAACTGTATGGGGCTGGTGTCCTGGAACTCATCAACCATGACCAGATCCAGTTCCTCCTCCAGGACTTGGGACACTGCAGGGTTATCCAGCAATTTAAGAAGGGCATGCTCCTGATCCGCGAAATCAAGCACCCCCAGCTCACGTTTGGAGTCGCCATAAACTTTTGCCACACTGATTGCCAGACTAAAGATCTGCTGGAGGTAGTCGCGGATGTCGTTGTGTAGCGCTTGACTCTCGGCGAAGCGGGCAGCGGTTTCACCAATGAGCTCGACCAGTGGCTTGAGCTTTGCCTGCGGTTCGGTTTTTGAAAGCTTTGCCCAATCGCTCCAGCGAGCGCTGTCGTGATTCAGAGACCGCTGGAAGTCCTTGAGTAATGCGATGTAGGTGCGCGTGATGCCGACGTCGCTTTGGGCATCAATCAATTGGGCAAGCACGCTGGGAATGGCGCAGAGTAACTCCTGTTTCAAATCGACAGATGCAGGTGCCGGAAAATGCGCAAGCAGTTCATCAGCATTACGCTTTGAAAAAGCCATGGCTGATTCGAGATCGATGTCATTGGTGCGTAACTGGACCAGTATTTGACGTAGGTCGTCGAGCCAGTTGTGCGTTTTAAGCTCTCCCATTTGCTCGTTTATCTCCAGGCCCATACGGCGAGCAACAGCGAGGAAACGCTCCAGCGTTTCGCCGTTGAGGACACGATCGATGGCTTGGTTCAGCAGCACGTTCGCCTGGCTGTCTTCCAATACACGTTGCTGGGGTGGCATGCCTGCCTCAAAGGCGAACCTTTCCAGCAACTGGCCGCAGAGGCTGTTGATTGTGCCGATGCGCGCCAGGCCCATAGCGGTCGCCAAGCCTGTATTACCTTGTTTGAGTAAATGGCTACGTACCCGTTCGCGCAGCTCCGCTGCCGCCTTTCGGGTAAAGGTGGTGGCGAAAATACCTGCCGGATCGACTTCTCCACTGAGCAGTTCCTGGTGAAGGATCTCTGTGAGCCGATGGGTTTTTCCACTGCCGGCGCCGGCGCTAATAAACGTGATATGGGGCGTGGTCGACATGCTCATTGCTCCCACCCGGCAAGGGCCAAGTAGCGGTTATAGGTTTCTTTGAGATATTCCATCGACAACGCTCCTGCAGGCGGGACGGATAGCTCGTCCTCTTCGATGTCCTCCAAGGCAACTTCGAAAACCCCCTGCGCAATCTGGCCATGACGCCATGCCCAGGTTTGCGTAAAGCTCTGCCACAGCTCGCGCGTGGTGCCTGGTGGATTTGCCGGAATGCATTCGGAGTCCGCAAATGCTTGATCATCCGGTGTCAAAAGCCGGGCGGAGTCGAGAATGAAATACCCCACGGAAGGCATCGATCCCGTAGTCTGGCGCAACAGTTCGGCATAAATCGCTAGCTGCAGGTGACGATTGTCCCTGAGTTGTTCCGGGTACTTTTTGCCCCCAGCCCATTTCATGTCGACTATCGCCTTATGACCGTTCGCTTTGGTGATGATCAGGTCGGCAGATCCAGCCAGCACACCTCCAGCGAACTGCCCCTCAAGCTGTGTTTCGCAAACAACGCTTTGTGCGGACGCAGCCGAGAAATGAATTCGCAGTTGCTCCAGCGCCCGTTGCAGTCGATGTCGGAAGGTCGCGAGATCAGCGCCACGTCCATCCATCAACAGTACAGCCCCTTCCTCTCTGATCACTTGGTCGAAGTGAGTCACGAACCAAGCTGAAAAATCGCGACTGTCCATGTTCAACGCGTTGGGCGAAGCGAAAAAATGCTCCACTACGCGATGAGCCAGCACTCCCTTGAGTTGATAGCTATCGCCTAAAGCAAGGCTTTCCGATGGGCGAATTCGTGCTGCGTAATGCAACAACCACTGATAAGGGTTGAACAGGAGCAGATTCAAACTGGAGTAGGACGATTTTTCCAACGCTGACAGTGGCGTTTCGGCTGGTAGCTTCCACCAGCGTTTGCGTGACGGCAGGGGCGCTAACGGGTGAGGCTGGGACAAGGGGCCGGGAGCAATCAATAACGCCTCAAGTGCGGTGACCTTGGGATGATCCACCAGCGTTTCAACCATCTGCCATATAGGATGGCTTTCCTCGCTTTGGCGTCCGAGTACCAATATGAGGCGGCGGTCCGCCGCCAATACGGGGCGTAGCCAGTCTTGAGTGGCTTGTGCGAGCAGGGCCGACCCTGTGGGCAGCGATACACCGATCTCTGCAAGTTGTTTGAGTTCTGCGTTGGACCAAACCGAATGGCCGGGCAGAGGTGGCATCGTCATGTTCCACCACAGCACCGTGTCCACGTGCTCTATAGCCGCTCCGGGCCGTGAGACGGTCTGTTGCGCGCCCACTTGAGCCGCCAGTAAAGGGTTATTGGTCCCATTCGCGGTGGCCTGTTCCACAATCTGTTGCAACTGACGTGGACGCAGCAGTTGTACATCCTGTGCGGCAAGCGTTTCCAAAGCTTGCTCAACCGCTGCGCACTGCGCATGGCCTGCAAGAGCGGCGAGACGGTGTGCGGTTTCGGAGTGCCCCGTTCGGCCCTGAAAGAACATGCCAAGCCGTCGAACTCGTCCCAGCACGTCTTCCAAAGGCGCACCGTGGTCTTTGCTGTACGTGGGGCACTGCACCCAAGCGGTTACGGACTCTAGAACTTGTTCAGCGTCCACACCGTAGTGCTCGCTAATACCGCTCAGTACTTCTTCCCAGAGGACACCTTCCACTCCAGGGGACGCAGCAATCTTGGCCGCCAGCTTGCGGCGAGCATGGGCGCGAATCGGGCAAATGGAGTGACTGAGAAATTGCAGCAGCGCTGGGTAATTCAGCGGCGCCCAGAGAAGCTCCAGTGCCAGCGGCAACACCTGCAGAGCAGGTCTCAGTGCACTTGCACTATCGAGCCCCTGACGAGCCCGGTTGGCGCCGACCATATGCGCGTCAAGGCGACCACCTTCCTGGCTTGCGACCAGCAGGAGTGAATCGGTGTCCGTAAGCGAGCGACTGAGCCAACTGGCTGCGAGGGAGAGCGTTTGCGCCTGAACAACCTGCACAGTGCCGTCGTCTTCCCACGCGAGTGGCTCAAGTTGTTCGCCGGCGATGCTTTTTTGTAGCTGTACCTGCAACTTTCCTAAAAAGCCTTTGGCACGTCCTTTCGGTCGCTCGATGGACTCATGCGGCAGGCAATGGAGAACGGCTTGCCAGGCGCTTGGGTAAGCGTGCCAGTCATCCGCCAACAGGATTTTTCCAATGGGTGTACGACGTGTCTGCAATAGTGACGCTATTTGTTGCAAGCGCTCTCCCACCGATGGAGCTATATAGCCCTTGGCATGTCGTTCCACTTGGGCCAGATCACTGATGCGCACACTTGCATTGGGGCCGGTTGTACCGTCCCAGCCATGTAGGTACAAATCATCACGCCACGAAAGGAGCTCGGCAGCGACGCCCAACTCATCGGCCATAAAGCTGGCGAGATAGAAGCGTTTGTCGGTGGCTTCTTTGGCAAGACAATCTCGATACGCCGTCACTCGCTGGATGGCACAGTGCTGGAGGGCGACCAGCCCAAGCTGTGTCTCGAGAATTTCCAGTAAGCCTAGCGGGCCTACCGTCACAAACCCAAGTCGATTGCCAGGCCGTACCGGCCGTTGACCATCGAGTTGCATACCAAATGTAATCTGCATTTCGGACACGATTCTGCTCCCTGCTGATGTTTAACCTAGAAGCCCCGCGAAATATGGCTACGCGTCCACTTGTGACGACAGTCCATGCAGGTGAAATCCTGCGTTACTTCATGATCCGTGACGGTCACCTGCTGCGATTTTCGCTTGCCCGTCAGCCGGTCGTTCACAATCTGCTCAACGGAGCGCACCTGATAGACATTTTCCCGGTAACCGGTGAGCTTTATCGCACGACGATGGCAGCGTGGGCACTCTTTGTTTTTCTGTTGCTCAATCCAGAGAATTTGCACATGAGGTACAACCCAGCTCAATGAGCTCAGCAACGCGATAATGATGGCTAGATCGGTTGTGCTATTCGATAGACTCACTGTCGAGAACACCGGGATCAGGCATAACCCACTGATGATACCGAGCCACACCATGCCCCAAATTAGCCGGTAGCTGCACAACGACCGGTAACGTTTTTCGCGGCGAGCGATGTACTCTTCGAAAGCTTCCTCCTCTGTCCGTGGGGCAGTTTCAGTGACTGCATCCATGTACTGGGTCTGATCGAATGCATTGTTGTAGAACTGCCGGGCCTGGAGCTGCAACTGGGTACAAAACTGATCGGGTAGCAGCATGTGTTCATTCTTTTCGCTCGAGTACAACTTGAGTTTCAGCGACGCCGCGTCGCACAGCGTACGCATCATCCAAGGTGCGGGCTCCAGAAAAAATAGGCCGATTTCATACAGGTCGCCGCGGTGGTATTCGCCGATCTTGTTCGGGAGATAGTTCAACTCGATTCGCTGGTCATCGGCCAATGCGACCAGTTTGGAAGGCAACCAGCCGCCCGCGCGGGACGTCTTTATTTCAAGATCCAGAATCATGCGGTCTGAGGTCTGGCGAATATTGCGACGCCAGGACAGGGTGAGTTCATTCTCACCCCCGCGATGGCGGCAATGACGCACATGTTCAATGGTCGTTAGGCCCTCGAACTCGTCTTTTTCAACTGAGACATAGTCTCCCTTGGCGCTCATCATTGTCCCTCTGAAGTGTGTTGTGCAGGCGCAACATGTCACTGGATCATCAGTTGGACGAATCCGAGTCAGTGCCTTTCGCGTTGGCGATCATGACGTCCAGTTGTGCAAGGAAATCGTCGACGTCGATCTCTACGAACTCCCCGCAGGACGCTGCGATGATTTTTTCCGCAAACTCAGGGCTGTATTCAAGGGGCTGATAATCAGGCCGCGTCTTATCAAGGGTTTTGAAAAACCACTCTCCTTGCATTTCCTCGCCCACCAGGCAATCGAGTTCCTGCAGGCCCAACAGCGCAGATTGATATTGCGCCTCCTCCAGGTGCGAAAAATTGCGGGCGACAGCGTGTTTCAGGTCGATGGCCCGTATGCCGTTCGCGGCCAGGTTAACGATCAGGGTTTGGATCGATCTCAAGCGTTTCATCGTTCACCTCAATGAGTCAGTGATATCCCTCGCCCAGCGAGCGAGGGAAGGGCTCCTGTTGTCAGGCGGCCACGGCTACTCGCTGAAGGCCGAGGTCATAGCCGATCATGAACAGCGCAGCTTCCAGGGCGCGCAGTGGATCGTGCGGAGATGCGACCGAGTGGAAGGGGCTTCCTATCGCGGCTGGGTGTGCCAACACGGCGTTCAACACCCAGTTCGCTCGCAGATTCCAGAGCGCATGATGAGTGCCCGAGCGAAGCCCTTTGAATTGGAGATTGCCATCACCGGGGTTCCGCCGTTTCGGGGCGGCTGCGTTGGGCGCTTCCTTGGCCGCAGCCCAAGGGAAGCACAATGCGTGCGGTACGTTAGAAAGACCTAGGGATTGACAGTACTTCACAATCAGCCAGCCGAGTGCTGCGGCGACGCGACTGTCATAGATGACGAAATTCTTGCAGAGCAGCGAGTAGACCTTGGTCATTCCAGAGTTGAAGCGCAGATGCTTCGAGCAAAGAATTGGAGAAAGCTCATCGCCAGCGTCCATCGCTCTCTGTACGGCCTCTAGCAGACCTGCCAGTCCTTGCTTATTTGCCTTGAGCCAGCTTGCGTTACCGGCACTTACGCCGCCCCAACTCATCACGTCAAGTGTTGCGTCCAGAGCGCGCTTGTCATCACCATGGATATGCTCGAGATCGTTGCGCAACGCAGCCAGTGCAAGAGCATTGCTCATGGCGCAGTTTCCCGGATTGAACGCCAGTCGCGAGTTTCCCGGATGATTCCAGCGGTAGTGACTGAAGGCGTCAAACAAGCTGCTACAAGACCATTGCGCACCGGTACGACGGTCAACATACTCGTGCGTGAAGCGCCACTGAGAGTCGAGTTCTGCCGCGAGCCAGTCAATGAACTGAGAAACGTAGGGGAGGGCGAGGTAGGTCTGGCGGTTCATGAATACTCCTGTGGGCTGGCGTTACGATGAGCGAAATTGCCTGCCAGCCAGAGCATCAAAACATTGGATAGGGACAGATCGTGTCCGCAATAGGATGGCTGTGAAAAATAAAGTGGATTTGTTTGATCGCCGGGATTGCCTGCGCAAAATTTTGCTTGAGTACAAGGAGCCGCAGTCGACCACCGTTCTGCACGAGCGTGTCTGCGGCGAGTTAGCACTTGAGAACCACATTCCCAAAAGTACGCAGCGGGACCTTGAAGCACTGGAGCGCATCGGGGACGTCAGGCAGATCAAGCTGGACTCGGATCTACGAGCCAATTTCTGGGAGTGGGCAGGGCCTGGCCTCGATCTGACACTCCTGCCGACTGAGGCCATGACGGTATCGGCCATCATCGATCACGCAGCTCGCTTTGGCCTTCAGGCGCCACCCGAAATGCTGGGTAAATTGCACAAGTACGTTGATCGCGTCATGAGAAAGGGACCTCGCCGAAAGCTGGAATGGGCCAAACGCATCACCACGGGCACACGCTTCACGGTGCTGCAACCGGGTCGATCCAATCCCGACCATGTAGCCAGGATTCAGGATGCGCTTCGATACAATGAGCCGTTGAAGGTCACGTACCTCCCCAGGGATGCCGGGGGCGTTGAGTGTGTGTATCACCTCAAACCGCTAGCACTCTCCTATCAGGACTCGAACATCTACCTGTCTGCCTATGTACTGATAGAAGAGTGGCCAGAAGGCTGCGCACCCGAGCCCGGCGCAAAGCGAGGTAAGTACAGCAGCAATGGTCCGAACACGCAGTGCGCACTCATGCTCCATCGAGTGGTGGCGATTGGCGAGAGCGGCTGGGAGATTCCAGAGCCCGGGGATTTCGACGTTAACTCGCCCGAAGCACAAAAGCACCTCATGACCATTCATGATAATGAGTCTGTTGAACTCCATCTCCGGCTGGGCGCCAACCTGCACAACCGACTCTCGGAAAATCCTCTGACGGCTGACCAGTTCATGGAACAGTCATCCGACGGGAAATGGGAGCTGAGATGCACACTGCTCGATACTCAGGGTTTGAGACTGTTTCTGCTGAGCAATGCGGACGAAATTGAAGTGATTGAACCTCCCGTTATCCGAGCTCATGTGCGAGATGCGCTGCGTCGTGCTGTGAGCCTTTATGCTGACGATTGATCTTGTGTGCCGAGCGGGAGACCCGGCACCCAGGGGCGGTGGTGCCAGGCCGTAGTGTCAGGTGCCATGTTGTTTGCTTGCCTACTACGTTCAGCCTGGGTGGCTTCCTGGGTAGGGTTTATTGCCGCGGATTTTCGTTATGCTTTCACGTTGGACATCCGTGGCAGATCGCATTGACGGGCGTCCCTCATCCGCATCTCCAGCCGCCTCTATATTTTTCATAAGCACGCTGTTGTTGTACTGGAGCTTTTCATTCTGGCCTGTGGCGTGCTCAGCGCCACAGAGCGCGCTACCGTCCTTAGTGGCTGCTTTTGGCCGATTTCTGCCCCCCCCCCTATGACCGGCTGAAACCGACCCAAAGCCGGCGGTGGTGACAGGCAACAATCGGCCAAAGCGCCCATTTTCTGCTAGCGAGGTGGATGGCCCACGGTCGGGAGTGGTAAGTCGGCAGCACCTATAAATCCAAAGTGAACCCAGAAAAGCAACACTACTAAAAATACGAGCAGTACAAATACTGGTGCCATGTAAGTGTAAAAAGCGTATTTTGGAAGCTCATAGCGCGCAAAGTACTCTCGCTCAAGATAGTCGAGAGCCATAAGTGTATTTCGGATTTCTCGCCAGCGTTTCAAATAGTGGTAAATATTGAGTGTGTACATAGTGAATACTAGCGCTACTACCATTATGATTAGTGAAAACGCTTTGAAGTCACCTAGTGTGCTTCTTGCTTGGGATGAAGTGAGTAACCATCCAAGTGCAGCCAGATACGCTGTGATATTCTGTGCCAGACGGGCTTCGATCGCATCATAATAGGCTTTAAGCATTGCGATACATTGATCGAAGCGCTCCTTGTCCGTGCCTGATGCCGCTGGAGGTGATTGATCTGCCATTTAATCACTCCAGATGAAGTGGGAGCCGTTAAGGATAGAGCATCATTTTGCATAAAGAGGTAGTGACCTAAGCCTAATACTCCCAAGCTTAGAGCAAGCTATCCAAGCTATCCAAGCTATCCAAGCTATCCAAGCTATCCAAGCTATCCAAGCTATCCAAGCTATCCAAGCTATCTATTCCGGCTGAATTCACAACCCTTTTCAGACATTTATAACGTCCCTCTCGAAGCGCACGGCTTCACTACATTCAGCGTCACCTCGACTGCAGGTTTCGGGCTCGCCTGTCTCAACGTAGAAGACTCATTACCACCGCATAACCGTGGCGTGCGACAACGACGCCAAGAAACCCCGCGATGACGTTTGCCAGCGTGCCGACAAGAAACGTCACGAGAAGGTGTGACGCCCAGCTACGACGGGCGATTAAGAAACCGATGGGGTCGATATCCGGGATGTCTTTCGGCACAGAGACGATATTTGTCCAAACGTTCCATTTTGATGCGACCTTGAAGGCAAGCCAACCAGCCACTACAACGTCAGCATTTACCAAAAAAGCGCAGAAAAACAGAAAACGCTCTAGAGGACCTAACACACTGCCGCCTTCGTTCTTCGATACTACCCTCACCCATTCGCTAGCTAGAGCACTGCTTGGCGGTGGAAGAGACATTGACTTCGTCGCATGCGTCAACAACGGCTTGACCGTCAGGCCGAGCAAGAATGTGACAACAAGGCCGGCTAGGATCTGGACGAGGTGGGCAAGTGGTGACATTGCTGACGAGCCCTCATGTTTGAGTTTCGCGGCTGCCGAAGGCAGTCCACTGCAACGAAGGGTCGGGTCTCCTGGTGGAGCTTGCTTCCCTTCGGAATTCAGGACTCCAAAAGAAATTCGCGCCAGTCGAACAGTCTTTTGGCGTGTATAAACTCATTCCTTCACCGGTCAACTCCGGTAGCAGACCAAGTATAACTACTCATTTGCAATCGCTCCGTCCACCAGCAGCTTTTGGCCGATTTGAGTCATTCTGGCGTCATCAGCACCGCGAGTGTCAGCTTGATGAACTCTTCGTTCTTATCGATGGTGACCAAGGCGCCGCGCACGTTATCAGCGACGTCGGCAGCACCTCGCTGCTCGACCCAGTTCGAAAGCTCCAGGGTGGCGGCCTCCAGGCGAGCTGGTTTTCATTGATCTTGAAGAGCAGGGAAGGGAGCAGATCTGAGTTTGGCATCGCGAATCCTCGGTTTTGAGGTCAGCGTAGCAGGGGAGTTTGAGATCGGCAGCGCGCCGGGGAAGGGGGTTAAAGGCAGATGATTCGAGTAATTTCTGAGGGAGAGTTGCGGAAATAGCCGAAAAGATGCGGAAACGATGGCGTCACCACTGCATCGAACCACCAAACCCCAGAAACGACAAAGCCCTGAATAATCAGGGCTTTGTCGTATAAAGATGGCGGAGGCGATGGGATTCGAACTCATGGACCTGTTACAGTCGACGGTTTTCAAGACCGTTGCCTTAAACCACTCGGCCACACCTCCGTTGTTGTTGCGGGCGCCATAATACCTGAATGAAACACACTGTCAAACTCTCTGCATAGCTTGTTACAGGGCGTCTGTTATGATCTTTGCGACTGAACGTTTCAAACCAACAGGAGTGTCGCCATGCGCGAACAGGATTACGCAGTGAACAACAGCGTGCAGGCTGAGCAGCTAGAGGTTAGCCGCGTCCTGCGCAACACATACGGCTTGCTGGCTCTCACCCTCGCATTCAGCGGCGTGATGGCGTTTGTCGCCCAGCAGATGCGTGTCGGCTACCCGAACATTTTCGTGGTGCTGATCGGCTTCTACGGCCTTTTCTTCCTGACCAATAAACTCCGTGATTCCGCCTGGGGCCTGGTGTCCGCCTTTGCCCTGACCGGTTTCATGGGTTTCCTGCTCGGTCCGATCCTCAACCGTTACCTGGGCATGCAGGGCGGCGCTGAAGTGGTCAGCTCGGCCTTTGCCATGACTGCACTGGTGTTTGGCGGCCTGTCGGCTTATGTACTGATCACCCGCAAGGACATGAGCTTCCTCGGCGGTTTCATCACGGCGGGCTTCTTTGTGCTGCTGGGTGCGACGCTGGCGAGCTTCTTCTTCCAGATCAGCGGCCTGCAACTGGCGATCAGCGCGGGCTTCGTGCTGTTCTCCTCGGTCTGCATCCTGTTCCAGACCAGCGCCATCATCCACGGCGGCGAGCGCAACTACATCATGGCCACCATCAGCCTGTATGTATCGATCTACAACCTGTTCATCAGCTTGTTACAGCTGTTCGGCATCATGAGCCGCGACGATTGATCGCCAGCCATGATTGAAAAAACCCGCTTCGGCGGGTTTTTTCATGTCTGAAATACAGGGTCACTTAATGATGATGCTCCCATCGGCTTGTTGCCGGTAGAGCGTATAGGGCAACAGCACCGTGTCGAGCGCGCCGGAAAGGATCACATCGATCAGTACGATGGCTGGAGCGTTGTCATGGTTCTGAGCGTCCCGTCCTTTTTCCAGAGGTGCGTTCAAATAGCAGAAGTCGTACGTCACGCCGCTGTAGATTCGGGGAATGGCGCCGCAGTAACTTTTTTGTTCCTTGAGGCTTTTTGCGGCCACTTCATCTGCGCGCATCACCGTCTGAACCGTGCCGCATCCCGCAACTGTTAGCACCGCTAGTAACATAAACAGGGTTTTCATACCGCCATTCCTTAGCTGAAAAACTGCCAGTTTACAGCTTTCGAAAGGTTCCTCATCTAAGCCATCGGTGGCAGGCGCCGCTTGACCGGGGTTTTCTTGACGATGGCGGTGTTGGTTTCGGCGTGGGTGTTGAGGCGGTCGAGCAGGGTGTCCAGTTGTTCCATCGATCGCACGTGCAGGCGGGCGATGAAGCAGTCGTCACCGGTGACCTTGTCGCATTCGGTGAACTCGGGAATCGCCATGATCTGCCTCTCCACTTCCTGCAATTGGCCGGGCAGCGGGCGAACGCGCACGATGGCCTGCAGCTGATAGCCGAAGCATTTAGGGTCGATTTCCACGGTGTAGCCTTTGAGTACGCCACGTTCTTCGAGACGTCGCAGGCGCTCGGCTACGCTGGGCGAGGACAGGCCGCTGATTTGCGCCAGGGCCTTGAGGGAACGTCGCGAGTCTTCCATCAAGGCGGTGATCAGCACCTGGTCGATGTCATCGGTCATGGCGAATACCTCTCTTAGGCAGTTTTGCAAAATCGCCTTCGCAATAAAGGCAGATTCCGAGTTTAGCCTGATTTTTGCGCTGGAGAAGCGTTCCGGTGGATTGGCATACTTTGCCCATCAACTACAGGAGTCTGATGATGGACAACTCGATACGTCGCGGCTCGTTCGAAATGACCGCCGCCATGCTGATCTCCGGGACCATCGGCTGGTTTGTGCTGGTGTCCGGGCAACCGGTGCTGGACGTGGTGTTCTGGCGCTGCCTGTTCGGGGCCGGTGCGTTGCTGCTGATTTGCGCGGCATTCGGCTTCCTTCGCCCTGGCATCCTGACCCGTACCACCTTCCTGTTGGCGGTGCTCAGCGGTGTGGCGATCGTCGGCAACTGGGTGCTGTTGTTCGCCTCCTATTCCCGGGCCTCGATTGCCATCGGTACCGCGGTCTATAACGTCCAGCCGTTCATGCTGGTGGGGCTGGCGGCGGTGTTTCTCAACGAGAAAATCACCCTGCAGAAACTGGCCTGGCTGGGCGTTTCGTTTCTCGGGATGCTGGCGATTGTCAGTGCACATGGCGGGGAGGGCGACAGCGGTAACGAGTACCTGGTGGGTATCGTTCTGGCCTTGGGTGCTGCGTTCCTCTACGCGATCGCCGCGTTGATCATCAAGCGCCTGACCGGTACGCCGCCGCATCTGATCGCGTTGGTACAGGTCAGCACCGGTGTGTTGCTGCTCGCGCCATTCGCGCACTTTTCAGCCCTGCCGCAGGGGTCAAGCGCCTGGGGTAGCCTGGTCACCTTGGGCATCGTGCACACCGGCGTGATGTACGTGCTGTTGTATGGCGCGATCCAGAAGCTGCCGACGGCATTGACCGGCGCGCTGTCGTTCATCTATCCGATTGCGGCGATTTTCGTCGACTGGTTTGCCTTCGGCCATCGCCTGGAACCGCTGCAATGGATCGGGGTGGCCGCGATCCTGCTGGCCGCGGCCGGCATGCAGCAGGGCTGGAGCCTGAAGTTTCGGCGGACCGTTACCCCGTAAAGCGCTTCAGATGTTCCAGCGCGGCGCGGTCTTGGCCAGGCGCTGGCGCATCTGGCCGATGTTGGCCAGCAATTGCTCGGTCAACAAGCGGTAACCATCCAGGGCGTTATAGACCGGTGCATCGAGACTGACGATCGGCAGCGCCACGGGGCGGTCAAGCCGGTGGGTGACGCCGGACTTCAGCGCCCGGGCCATTCCAACCAGTTGCACGCGAATCAGCCGATGTTCTGCCTTCAAGGCCGATTGCAGGTCGCCGGCATCCGGTCGGGCATTGCCCAGTATCTCAAGGGTGCTGACACACAGGCGCAGCTGACGCTGGATGGCATCGAGTTCGGTCATGGAAATCTTCACCTCCTTGGATACCGATGGCATCAGTGAGCGCAGTTGCACCATCACGGTGTTCAGGCGGCCCATCAGCTTGAGGTGTTCGTCGGCGGTCACCGGTTGGCCGTCGATGATGCGCCCGTAGATCGTCGCGCAATCACGCAGGGCGTCAGCCAGGTTGTAGCGCCAGGAATAGACCGCGTAGAGCGGCAGGGCGAAGGAAAACGCCAGGGCCAGGGCAATGCCGATCAGGATGTCGACCCCGCGCCACAGTCCGTCGGAGACTGGATTGTCGCCATGCCCGGCGACGATGAATACGGTGATGCCGGCCAGCAGCGCGGTGTATCCGCCCTTGCCGATGGCGTGGTACGAGAAGAATCCGCACACCACCGCCATGGCGAAATAGGTCAGCCACGGCATGCCGAGCCAGGACTGTTGCACCACCAGCACCAGGCCAATAGCCGCCCCGACCAGGGTGCCGATGGCCCGCTCGGCGGCTTTCTTGCCGATGTTGCCGTGGTGCTGCAAGCCGCCGATCACCACCAGCATCGTCACCGAGGCCCACTCGCCGTGGGGCAGGTGGATGCCGGTGGTCAGCAGGATCGTCGCCAGCAACCCGAGCGACACGCGCACCGCATGGATCATCCGCGCGTGGCGATAGCGCTGGTACGGGTCCAGCAGCGGACGCAGTAACCGGCGCAGTAACCGGCGCAGTAGCGGTGGCAGGCGAAGAGCCATGGATGCGCTCAGGTCGGCTCTCCTCAGAAGATGTAGTCAGTGGTCAGGAAGCTTGAGCTGCGGCCACTGATGATCTCGCTGATGAGATCCTTGTTGGTCTCCTGGAATTTGGTCGCCACCAGCGTGCGGATCGAAAACACCCGCAACGCGTCATGCACCGACAAGGTGCCCTCGGCGGAGTTTTTCCGGCCATTGAACGGGTAGGTGTCCGGGCCGCGCTGGCATTGGGCGTTGAGGTTGATGCGCCCAACCTGGTTGGCGAAGGTGTCGACCAGTCGACCGACCGCCACCGGGTTGGTGCCGAAAATGCTCAGTTGCTGGCCGAAGTCCGATTCGAGAACGTAGTCGATCACCGTGTCCAGGTGACGATAGGGCACGATCGGCACTACCGGGCCGAATTGTTCTTCCTGGTAGACCCGCATCTGCGGCGTCACCGGGTACAGCACGGCGGGGTAGAAGAACGACGCGCGGGCCTCGCCGCCATTGGGGTTGACCACTTTCGCGCCTTTGCCCACGGCATCGGCCACCAGTGAGTGCAGGTAATCGACCTTGCCCGACTCCGGCAGCGGCGTCAGGGCCACGCCACTGTCCCACGGCATGCCGGGTTTGAGCGTGGCCAGTTTGGCGTTGAATTTCTCGATGAAGGCTTCGACCACGTCTTCGTGGACAAACAGGATCTTCAGGGCAGTGCAGCGCTGGCCGTTGAATGACAGGGAGCCGGTGAGCGCCTCAGTCACCGCATTGTCCAGATCCACTTCCGGCAGGACGATGCCGGGGTTTTTCGCATCCAGTCCCAGTGCCGCGCGCAAACGGTGGGGGCGCGGGTGCAATTTCTTCAGGTCACTGGCGGCCTTGTTGGTGCCGATGAAGGCGAAGATGTCGATGTTGCCGCTGGCCATCAGCGCACTGACCGTCTCGCGCCCGCTGCCGTATATCACGTTGATCACCCCGGCCGGGAAGCTGTCGCGAAAGGCCTCCAGCAGTGGGCGGATCAACAGCACACCCAGCTTGGCCGGCTTGAACACTACGGTGTTGCCCATGATCAGCGCGGGGATCAGCGTGGTGAAGGTTTCGTTCAGCGGATAGTTGTACGGACCCATGCACAGCGCCACGCCCAGCGGTACGCGACGGATCTGGCCGAGGGTGTCCTGTTCCAGTTCGAAGCGACTGGAGCGGCGGTCGAGTTCTTTCAGGGCGTTGATGGTGTCGACGATGTAATCGCAGGTGCGGTCGAATTCCTTTTCCGAATCCTTGAGGTTCTTGCCGATTTCCCACATCAGCAACTTCACCACCGCTTCGCGCTGTTCACGCATGTGCCCCAGGAAGGTTTCGACGTGCTGGATGCGCTCGGCCACGCGCATGGTCGGCCACAAACCCTGGCCGCGGTCATAGGCGCGCACGGCGGCGTCGAGGGCGGTCAAGGCGGTGGCGGCATCCAGCAGCGGCGTGCTGCCGAGGATGACTTGTTCATCGCCGCCGGGGCCGCTCAGGTACACCGGGCTGCGGACCTGGGCGAGGGGACCTGGCCAGGTTTTCAACACGCCGTCGACCAGGTACTCACGTTGTTCGACCTGGCCGTCGAGACAGTATTTTTCCGGGATGCTGCCGGCGTCGGGAAACAGGTTGCCAAGAATCTGTGCGGTCGTCATGTTGCTACCCCGTGTGTAATGTCAGCCGTGCGCTTATGGCTAGCCGTTGAAGAATCCAGTTCAAGGGTTATACGCCTTGTTGATGGTTTTTTTTAACTGCAATCGAGCGCTGATGGGCAGAATAGAGGGGTGAAGGTGTGTTTGTTGTGCTTCAAGCGTAGACCGCAATCGGCGTTGGGTGAAACGCGATCTTTTGACCTGGGAGCACACAATGGCCGGAGTCGGGGTTAAACTTCGCGCACTTTTCTAAAGGAGTTCACATGAGTCACTACCAGCCGGGCATTCTCGCCACCCCTGTTCCGCCTCTCGCTCGTCACATGTTCTTCGCCCTGGAGTCGGCCGCGGCCCTCCCGGCCGCGTTGGACAAGCTGGCGCAACTGGTGGATGGCAAATCGGCGGTGGTCGGCTTCGGTGAGTCCCTGGTCAAGGCCCTCGGCGGGCATGTCGAAGGCTTGCGCGCGTTCCCGGCGCTGAGCGGTGTCGGCGTCGATAACCCGTCGACGCAACAGGCACTCTGGTGCTGGTTGCACGGGGTTGACCGTGGCGAGCTGCTTAACCGCAGCAACGCTTTCGAGGCAGCTTTGGCCCCGGCCCTGCGCCTGGTGCAAGTGACCGAGGGTTTCCGTCACCGTGACGGCCATGACCTGACTGGCTACGAAGACGGCACCGAAAACCCCCGTGACGAAGCCGCCGCGGCCGCCGCGCTGGTGGGGGCGGGCGCCGAGGGCATGGTGGGCGGCAGCTTTGCCGCGATCCAGCAGTGGCAGCATGACCTCAAGGGCTTTCGTGCGATGCCGTCCCATGAGACGGATAACATCATGGGCCGCCGCCTGAGCGATAACGAAGAGCTCGACGACGCTCCGATCTCCGCCCACGTCAAACGCACCGCCCAGGAGAGCTTCGCCCCTGAGGCGTTCGTGGTTCGCCGCTCGATGCCGTGGATCGAAGGCGATCGCGCCGGGTTGATGTTCCTGGCTTTCGGTTTTTCCCTCGATGCCTTCGAAGTCCAGCTGCGGCGCATGAGCGGGCTGGAAGATGGCATCACCGATGGTTTGTACCGCATCAGCCGGCCTATTACTGGTGGCTACTACTGGTGCCCGCCGTTGAAGGATGGTCGATTGGATCTGCGCGCATTACTCACCTGATCCCGCATGCACGTGCTGTAGGAGCCAGGCTTGCCGGCGAACCAGACGCCGCGGTGTATCTGTTGCATCGCGTCATCGTTCTTCGCTTGTAGGAGCCAGGCTTGCCGGCGAACCGGGCGCCGCGGTGTACCTGTTGCACCGCGTCATCGTTCTTCGCTTGTAGGAGCCAGGCTTGCCGGCGAACCAGACGCCGTGGTGTATCTGGTGCACCGCGTCATCGTTCTTCGCCGGCAAGCCTGGCTCCTACAGGCGAACCGGGTGAACCGGGCTCTGCGGTGTGTCAGGTAGGCCGACGCATCTAACCTTATGCCCAAACAGTATTTCTCAAGCCTCTCCTTAGAACCCTAAGATCACGTCATAACTCGTTATGACAAGTGATCTTCATGACCGATAACGTTCTATCCCTCAGTAGCGTTCCCCTGCACACCCAGCTGCGCGATGTGTTGCGTGCGCGCATCCTCGACGGTGAATATCCGCAAGACAGCCAGATGCCTTCCGAAAGCGAGCTCGGTGCGCTGTTCAAGGTCAGTCGCATCACCGTGCGCCAGGCCCTTGGCGATCTGCAGAAGGAAGGGCTGATCTTCAAGATCCACGGCAAGGGCACCTTCGTCGCCAAGCCGAAAACCTTCCAGAACGTCAGCACCTTGCAAGGCCTGGCCGAGTCCATGACCGGTCGCGGCTATGAGGTGATCAACCGCCTGCGCAGCTTCAAGTTCATCGCCGCCGACAAGCTGGTCGCCGAACGCCTGCAGGTCGCCGAAGGCGAGACCGTGGCGCAGATCAAGCGGGTTCGCCTGATCAACCGCGAGCCGATTTCCCTGGAAATCACTTACCTGCCCAAAGCCCTTGGCGAGCGCCTGGAGAAGGCTGATCTGGTGACCCGTGACATTTTCCTGATCCTGGAAAACGACTGCGGCCTGGCCCTCGGTCACGCCGACCTGGCCATCGACGCGGTGCTGGCCGACAGCGACCTGACCCAGGCGCTGAACGTCGAGGCCGGCTCGCCGATCATGCGCATCGAGCGCCTGACCCACGACGCCGAAGGCCGTCCAGTGGATTTCGAACACCTTTACTACCGTGGCGATGCCTTCCAGTACCGCTTGCGGATCGACCGGCAAAAAGGGGCGCAGGCATGACCCGAACGACTCTCGAACAGGAATACGACATCGTCGTGATCGGCGGCGGCACGGCCGGCCCCATGGCGGCGATCAAGGCCAAGGAACGCAACCGCGACTTGCGGGTGTTGTTGATCGACAAGGCCAACGTCAAGCGCAGCGGCGCGATCAGCATGGGCATGGACGGCCTGAACAACGCGATCATTCCCGGCCACTCCACGCCGGAGCAATACACCAAGGAAATCACCATCGCCAACGACGGCATCGTCAATCAGGCCGCGGTCTATGCCTACGCGACCCACAGCTTCGAGACCATCGAACAGCTGGACCGCTGGGGCGTTAAGTTCGAGAAGGACGAGACCGGCGACTACGCGGTGAAAAAGGTCCACCACATGGGCGCCTACGTGCTGCCGATGCCGGAAGGCCACGACATCAAGAAAGTCCTGTACCGCCAGTTGAAACGGGCGCGGGTCAGCATCACCAATCGCCTGGTCTGCACCCGTTTGCTCAAGGACGAGGAGGGCGCGGTCAACGGCGTGATGGGCTTCGATTGCCGCACGGCCGACTTCCATGTGATCAAGGCCAAGGCCGTGATCCTCGCCTGCGGTGCCGCCGGGCGCCTGGGCCTGCCGTCCTCGGGTTACCTGATGGGCACCTACGAAAACCCGACCAATGCCGGCGACGGTTACGCCATGGCCTATCACGCCGGAGCGGAACTGGCGAACCTGGAATGCTTCCAGATCAACCCGCTGATCAAGGACTACAACGGCCCGGCCTGCGCCTATGTCACCGGTCCGTTGGGCGGCTACACCGCCAACAACAAGGGCGAGCGCTTCATCGAGTGCGACTACTGGAGCGGCCAGATGATGTGGGAGTTCCACCAGGAACTGGAAAGCGGCAACGGTCCGGTGTTCCTCAAGCTCGATCACCTGGCCGAAGAAACCATCCAGAACATCGAAGAGATCCTGCACAGCAACGAGCGCCCGAGTCGCGGTCAGTTCCACGCCAATCGCGGCACCGATTACCGCACGCAGATGGTCGAGATGCACATCTCCGAGATCGGCTTTTGCAGCGGGCATTCGGCGTCGGGCGTGTGGGTCAACGAGAAGGCCGAGACCTCGGTCAAGGGCCTGTATTCGGCGGGTGACATGGCTGCGGTGCCGCACAATTACATGCTCGGCGCTTTCACCTATGGCTGGTTTGCCGGCACCAACGCGGCGGACTTTGTCGCCGGACGCGAGTTTTCAGCACTGGATGCCGAGCAGATCGACATCGAAAAACAGCGAGTCTACGCACCGCTGGATCGCGAACACGGCCTGCCACCGGCCCAGGTCGAGTACAAGCTGCGGCGCTTCGTCAACGACTACCTGCAGCCGCCGAAAGTGACCAAGAAGATGCAGATCGGCCTGCAACGTTTCAGCGACATCCAGCGTGACCTCGATCAGATCAAGGCCCACAACGCCCACGAACTGATGCGCGCCATGGAAGTCAGCATGATCCGCGACTGCGCCGAAATGGCCGCCCGTGCTTCGTTGTTCCGCGCCGAAAGTCGCTGGGGGCTTTACCACTACCGGGTCGACCACCCGCAACGCAACGACAGCGACTGGTTCTGCCACTGCCACCTGAAGAAGGGCGAAAACGGCGTGATGACCAGTTTCAAGAAAGCCGTCGAGCCTTACATCATCCCGCTGGATGCCGATGAAATGCAGGCCTACGACCGGTTGCGGGTCGGTGCCGACGCGGCTTGAGCATGACACTAGAGAGAACCCGTGAAATGGCCTACCAACCCCAGGAAATATTCTTTCGCTCCAATGCACCGGTCACCGTCGACGAGGACCTTTGCATCGCCCACAAAGGCTGCACCGTGTGCGTCGACGTCTGCCCGATGGATTTGCTGGCAATCAACCCGGCCACGCAAAAGGCCTACATGGCCTTCGATGAATGCTGGTACTGCATGCCCTGTGAAAAGGACTGCCCGACCGGGGCGGTGAAAGTGGATATCCCGTACCTCCTGCGCTGAAACCCAATCCCTGTAGGAGTGGCCTGCTCGCGATCGCAGTGGGTCAGACAATGAGATGTTGGATGTGCCATCGCCATCGCGAGCAGGCTCACTCCTACATTGGTTTTGTGACAACCCGAAAGAGCTACCCGGCAACACCGGACGCTGTACTGAAAAACACCCCTCGTTTCCCACCACGCCCTGATCGTGGCGGAGACGAACATCCTATAAATGATTCGAGGGGAAACACTCATGATGTTGCGTGCAGCTTTGGCCGGTCTGGTACTGGCTTCATTCACCCTGTCGGCTTCGGCCGAAACCATCCGTATCGCCATTGGCACCCAGGACACCACCATCAACTGCGCCGCCGGCGGCCTGTTGATCCGCGAGCTGGGCCTGCTGGACAAATACCTGCCCCACGACGGCCCCTACAAGGACGCCCAATACGAGGTGCAGTGGAAGAACTTCACCAGTGGCGCGCCGCTGACCAACGAGATGGTCGCCGGCAAACTCGATTTCGGCGCCATGGCCGATTTCCCAGGTTCGTTCAACGGCGTGGCGTTTGAAACCGCCGGCAAGCACAGCTTGTTCATCAGCGTGCTGTCGGGCAGCACCAAGGGCAGTGGCAACGGCATCGTGGTGCCGAGCGCATCGGGCGTGCAGTCACTGGCCGAGCTCAAGGGCAAGACCATTTCCGTACCGTTCGCGTCCACCGCCCATGGCATGTTGTTGCGCGCTGTGGCGGCACAGGGCTGGGACCCGCTCAAGGACGTGAACATCATTGCCCAGCCACCGGAAGTCGCCGGTTCCGCGTTGCAGGCCGGCAAGATCGACGCCCATGCCGACTTCGTGCCGTTCGCCGAACTGTTCCCGAGCCGTGGCTTCGCACGCAAGATCTACGACGGTTCCCAGGCCGGCGCGCCAACTTTCCACGGTGCGCTGGTCGACCAGGCCTATGCGAAGAAATACCCGGAAATCGTCGTCGCCTATCTGCGCGCCAGCATCGAAGCCAACCAGTTGCTCGCCGCCGAGCCTGAGAAATACAGCGAGCTGATCGCCAAGGTCACCGGGGTCGATGCCGAGGTCAACTACCTGTTCCACGGTCCCCTCGGCGTGCAGACCCGCGACCTGACCTGGAAGCCGGAATATCGCCAGGCCGTCGGCACCGCCATCGACACCCTCAAGCTGTTGAAGAAGGCTGATCGCGGCCTCGACCTGAATACCTTCATCGACGACCAGTACATTCGCGCGGCGTTCAAGGCGTCCAATCTGGACTACAGCGCGCAGTTGGCCAATTACCAGCAAACGCCGCTCAAGGCCGTCGACGCAGCCAGTGGCCAGGCCATCACCGATTTCAGCCACGTGGCCGAGATCTGGGTGCGCGGCGAGCCGAAAGTCCGCCAATACGCCTCGGCGCAAGCGGCGTTCACCGCGCTGGCCGCGCTGAAGCAGGAAGGCAAGAACATCCGCGCGGTGTATGCCCAGGCCAGTGACAGCGGGATCAAGCTGCTGGCCGACCAGGCGTGGTTTGCCAGTGATGCCAAGGGGCAACTGAGTGCGTTCCTGCTCAAGGGCCAGGCCCAGCAATTCGCCACGGCCCAGGGCGGCAAAGTGTTCGATTTCACGGATGCCACGACCCAGGCCGTGGCCGCGCGCTAACCCCGAGAACACCACACCCCCCCCTGTGGGAGCGGGCTTGCTCGCGAAAGCGGTGGGTCAGTCAACATCAATGTTGGATGTCAGACCGCATTCGCGAGCAAGCCCGCTCCCACAGGGGGCAGTGTAGAGAGGACGAATTGTGTACGGATCATTTAACCGCTGGCTCCTCCGAGCCGCCTCACTGCTGCTCTGCCTGCTGTTCTGGCAACTCGCCGCAAGTGGTCACTGGAACCTCGGCCTGGTGACCTTCGCCAACGTCCCGACCCCGCTGGCCGTGATTGAAGCGGCGCTGGGCCTGGGTGACTCCGGCAAGCTCGCCCGGCACCTTGGCAGCAGCCTCAGCCGGGTCTTCGCCGGTTACCTCGCGGCGCTGGTCGTCGGCGTTGCCTTGGGCCTGGCCATCGGCCGCTCGAAATGGGCCGAAGACCTGTTGCTGCCACCGCTGGAAGTGCTGCGCCCAATCCCCGCCGTGGCCTGGATTCCCCTGGCAATCCTGATGTTCCCCTCGTCCGAGCTGTCGATGGTCTTCATCACCTTTACCGGCGCCCTGTTCCCGATCCTGCTCAACACTGTGCATGGCGTCGAAGGCGTCGATCCCCGCTTGATCGCCTCGGCCAGAAGCCTTGGGGCAGGGCGCCGGGCGATGCTGCTGGAAGTGATTCTGCCGGGCGCCGCACCCAGCATCGTCACCGGCCTGGCGATCGGCATGGGCACCTCGTGGTTTTGCCTGGTGACCGCCGAGATGATCTCCGGCCAGTACGGCATCGGCTATTACACCTGGGAGTCCTACACCATCCAGAACTACCCCGACATCGTGGTCGGCATGTTGCTGATCGGCGTACTCGGGATGGGCAGCAGTCTGCTGATCAAACGCCTGGGCGGCGTGTTCACGCCCTGGCATCGACCACGAGGAAAAGCCTGATGAGTGTGTTTCAACAGCCTGAAGGGCGGATCGATATCCGCGGTCTGTCGATCAGCCTGGGCGAGGGCAGTGCCGCGTTTGAAGCCGTGCAGGGCCTCGATTGCCTGATCGAACCGGGGCAGTTCGTGTGCATCCTCGGGCCGTCCGGTTGCGGCAAGTCCACCTTGCTCGGCGCGCTGGCCGGTCACCTGCAACCGCGCGCTGGCAGCCTCAAGGTCGATGGCGCGGCGGTGTCCGGCCCGTCGCCGCAACGCGGCATGGTGTTCCAGCAACACACCCTGTTTCCCTGGCGCACGGTGCGCGACAACGTTGCGTTCGGCCTGAAAATGCGCGGCATCGGGAAAGCCGAACGCCACAAGGCCGCCGATGAAATCCTCGCCCTGGTGGGCCTTGAAGGCTTCGCCGAGCGCTGGCCGAACCAGCTCTCCGGTGGCATGCAGCAACGGGTGGAAATCGCCCGGGTGCTGGTCAATCGCCCGCGCCTGTTGCTGATGGACGAGCCCTTTGGCGCTCTCGATGCCCTGACCCGCTTGAACATGCAGGAGCTGCTGCTGGACATCTGGACACGGATTCGCACCACCGTGGTGTTCGTCACCCATGACATCGACGAAGCGCTGTTCCTCGCCGATCGCTTGCTGGTGATGAGCACGCGTCCCGGCCGGATCATCGAAGACCTGCGCCTGGATTTCCCCCGGCCACGCACCACCGAACTGGTGACCAGCCACGAATTTTCCCGCTTGAAGCGTCACTGCCTCGAACTCCTGCGTCACGAAGACGGTCGGCAGCTGCCACGCCTGAACCCTCTCGGACTTCCCCCAGAAAACAAACTGCCGCGATTTGCCCTATGACCTCACTATTCGATGTAACCGATAACGAAGACATTCTCGCCCTGCAACCACGCCTGACTGACGACGATGCCGGCGTGCGCCGCATCGCCCTGATCGAACTGGCCGACCTGGAAGAGCCGGACGGCCTCCTGTGGTTGGTCAACCGACTGGCCGGGGACCCGGCCGAAGACGTCCGTGCCGAAGCCGCGCGGTTGCTCGAAGCCTGGGAAGATGAACCTGTGGTCGAAGCGCTGTGCCAGGCTTTGACCGATCCATCCGCAGCCGTGCAAGCCGCCGCCGCGCAAAGCCTCAGCCTGCTCAAGAGCGAAGCGGCGGGCGGGGTGATTCTGCCGTGGACCGGGCATGCCGAGATCGGCGTGCGCATCGCCGCGTTCAGGGCCTTGCGCGAGTTGCGCTACCCGCAGGCGGCCCCGGCGGCGCTGGTTGCCTTGAGCGATCAGGAGGCCAATGTCCGCCGTGAAGCTGTCGGCGTGCTGGGTTGGCTCAAACAACTCGACGCCTTGCCGGCCCTGGCGCGGCTGGCCAGTACCGACCCCGACACCGAAGTGCGCCGCGCCGCCACCGGTGCACTCGGCCTGGCCTCTGACGCACAGGTGCTGCCGGCCCTGCGCCAGGCCTTGCAGGACCAGGCCTGGCAAGTGCGCGAGGAAGCCGCCACCACCCTGGGCAAGGTCGGGCACGTCGACGCTGGCCCGGCATTGGTCCAGGCCTTGAGCGACGATTACTGGCAAGTCCGCCTGCGCGCCACCCGCAGCCTCGGCCGCTTGCGTTACGCCCAGGCACTAGACGCGCTGATCGAAACCCTGGGCCACCGCATCAGCAACCTGCGCAAGGAAGCCGCCCTGGCCCTCGGCGAACTGAATGAAAAAGGCGCCATCGCCCCGCTGCTGGCCGCGCAGGACGATGGTGATCCGGAAGTGCGCAAAGCGGTGCGCATTGCCCTGAGTCAGCTGCAATGAACCCGGTGGCAGTGGGCAATTCCCGCAGCAGGCAGCAGCTGCGCTTGAACTGGCCGGATGGCCGCGAGCAGTGGCTGGACCATGCCGAGCTGCGCCGCCAGTGCCCGTGTTCGCAGTGCCGGGCGTTTCGATTGCGCGGGACACCGCCGCTGGTTGACGATCGTGTGCGCGTGGTCAAATTGAATCCGCAGGGGTATGGATTGCAATTGGTGTTCAGTGACGGGCATGAGCGGGGGATTTTTCCGTGGCCTTATCTCTCGGGATTAACACCGGACCTGTAGGAGCGAGGCTTGCCCGCGAAGGCGGTGTGTCAGGTAAGCAGCCTTCGCGGGCAAGCCTCGCTCCTACAGGGGCCGTGTTCGTTAGAAAGATTTGCTGAGGCTCGCTACTACCGTCGCGCTGCACACATCGTCGAAGCCCCAGTTGCTGGTGCACTGGCTCTTTGACAGGTCGGTGTCGATGTAGCTCAGGCCCAGCATCACGCCTGCCAGTTCGTGGGTCAGCTTGACCTCCCACTCACGGTACGAGTCTTCAGCCTCACCCGAGCGTGAGTACAGGTGCGGATCCTTGAAGTCCATGTCGCCGTAGCGCAGTTTCAGGCCGACGTCGTAGGGCAATTCGGTCTCGTAACCGACATAGCTGTAGAGCGAGTTCTGCTCGCTATCGATACCCGGCGCATCGGCGGAGTAATAGGCCCCGAGTTTCACCCCGTAGACGCTGAGAATGCCGTAGGCCTCGCTCTGGTTGAACTGGCTTTCTTTCGGGTAAGCATATTTGAGGTAGCCCAGGTCGAGGCTGATGTCATCGGTGGCCTGCCACAACCAACCGGCGTAGTAGTCGACTTCTTGCCGGGTTTTCAGGCCACCGCCAAAGTCGACGTTGGAAGTCCATGCGCCCAGGTACAGGCCGCTGCTGTGGGCCAGGGTTGCACCGGCTTGCAGTGCCGGGTCGTTCTGGGTCTGCGAGATGCCGCGGGTGCGGTAGTCGCTGGCCAGGGTCACGTCCAGCAGCAGGGCGAAATCATCGTTCAAGGGAATGGCCTGGCTGCTCAAAGGCAGCAGGCTCAAGGAACCGAGGGCGATCAGGGTGAAAGCTTTCATGGGGGTACGTCCCGTTGCTTTTTATTGTTAAGGGCAGGATTGTTATGGGCAGAAATCGGGCAAGGCTGCGCCGCGCCCCGTGTTGAAAAACACGAGGTCGGGCAGGGGGGCGGTTTTTATTAGAGTGTTGGCGCGTAGACCTGCCGACCGGCGAACCAGGTCTGCAGCACTTGGGTGTCGTGCAGGGCTTTCTCGTCGACGCTGAACACATCGCGATCCACCACGATGAAGTCAGCCTGCTTGCCGGCGCTCAGCGAGCCGATCTGTTTGTCCAGGCCAATGGTGCGTGCGGCATTGAGGGTGTAGGCGTAGAACATGGTTTCGCGGTCGATGCGTTCATCGGCGTTGAGTACCCCAAGCGGACCCTCCCGGGTGATGGCCTGGGCCATGGCGTTCCACGGGTTGGGCGAAGACACCGCCCAGTCACTGGCCCCGGCGATGGTCGCGCCCTGTTTGAGCAACGAGTGCGCCGGGTACTGGTAACGGAACGCCAGGGCACTGACGTAAGGCTTGATCATGCCGGTGGTGTAGTCGTCGGCGCTGGCCCAGAGCAGTTGCATCGAGGCGATGACGTCGAGCGGTTTGAAGCGGGCGAACTCTTTCGGATTGACGATCTGCAAGTGCGTGATGGAGTGGGTCACGCCGCTCTGCCGGTCCTTGCGCGCCTGGGCGATGCCGTTCAGCGATTCGCGTACCGCGCGGTCGCCGATGGCATGGATGTGCACCAGCCAGCCACGCTGATCGATGGCGCTGACCAGCTCGCCGAAGTGTTTCGGGTCGATCAACAGTTCGCCCGGTTTGTGCGAGTTGGTGTAAGGGTCGATCATCGCGGCGCTCTGTGCCGGGTACTCGATCACGCCGTCGGCGAAAATCTTGATGCCGGGCAGCGTCAGGTTGGGAATGCCCTGGAACTGTTGGCGGACTTTGTCCAGGGTGTCGAGATCGGTGGGCACGCTTTTCGAATTGGCCACCAATAGCGCGGCGACGTGGGCGCTCATGCCACCGCTCTCGGCCAACGCCTTGTACGTCGGCAGCACGCCGACGGTTTTCTCCGTGGGCTTCATGGCAAACACCGGCTCGCCAGGCGCGGCGTTGGCGGCAGGGTCCATCCACGCGGTGATGCCGAGGCTGTTGTTGTAGCTCACGGCGGTTTGCGCCGCCTTGAGCAGCTCGGCGGCACTCGGCGAGGGCATTTTCGAGGCGACCCGGTCCCAGCCAGCGTCCACCAGAAAGCCGTTGGGGCTGCCGTCGTCGAGTTTGCCGATGGTGTCTTTCTCGGCGTCCGGCAGGTTTTTCAGCAGCGCGGCATCGATGCCTGCGCGTTTGAGCATCACGTTGTTGGCCCAGGCCGTGTGATGGTCGCTGCCGATGAACACCACGGGCACGTCTGCCCATTCGCCACTGTTGAATTTCTTGCCCAGGTCTTGGGCCTGCGCCCAATAGGCCGAACTCATGCCGGCCACGATCAGGACGTCGCCGTGCCTGGCCTTGCCATCTTCACGCCAGGCCAGCAGGCGTTTTTCCAGCTCGTCCAGGTCGACCACTTCATCTGCCATGTTGGCCGAGCTCATTTCCAGGCCGCCAAAAATCGCATGGGAGTGGCTGTCGATCAGGCCTGGCATCAGGGTCTTGCCATCCAGGTCGATGACCTGGGTTCCCGAATCGATCAGGGCCTTGATTTGCGCATCGGTACCGACTTGCAACACTTTGCCGTCCTGCACCGCCAGCGCCTGGACCTTGGGCTGGTTGCGGTCGGCAGTGAAGATCTTGCCGTTGAACAGCACCAGGTCAGTGGCCGCCATGGCTTCCAACGAGGCAAAACTGACGGCCAGCATCAATAGATTCGGGATGAATCTTTTCATTGAATGTTTCCTTGTTATTGCGTCTGATGGCCAGATTAGTGGCTTGCCGTGCTTGGCAGAACGCCTTACTCACGAAAAACGTTTTTGCCTGAATGGAAAAAGAATGGACAAGCTGGGTGCACTGAAAATGTTCGTGGTCACGGCGCAACTGGGCAGCTTCAGCCGCGCCGCCGAGCAATTGGGCAAGACCCCGTCGGCCCTGACCAAGGCGGTCAATCACCTGGAAGCGCAGCTCGGCGCGCGTTTGTTCGAGCGCAGTACCCGGCGGATCTTGCTCACGGAATCCGGGCGGCTCTACCTGGAAACCGCGCGCCAGGTGTTGCAGCGCCTGGACGAGGCCGGCGAGGAAATCGAGCAGTTGCAGCATGGTTTGCGCGGCAGCCTGAAAATCACCGCGCCGCTGGCCTATGGGCAGGCCTTTCTCGATCAGGTGTGTGGCGGTTTTCTCGAGCAATACCCGCAGATCAACCTGCAAGTGGACCTGTGTGACGAGTTCGTCAATTTGCTGGAGAGTGGCTACGACCTTGCCCTGCGCGAAGGTCATGACGACTTGCCGGGGTTGATCGCCCGTGTGGTCGGCAGCAATCGCCTGGCGCTGTGTGCCAGCCCGGAGTATCTGGCGCGCAAGGGGCTGCCGGTCACCCCGCAGACCCTCGATGAGCACGAATGGTTGTTGTATCGCCATCCGTTGCTCAGCCGCGAATTCTGGTGGGCCGAGCGTGACGGCCAGCGCCTGAGCCTGCCGCAACCCCAGGCACCACGCTTGCGCAGCGATAACTACGACTTGCTGCTGGCCAATGCCCTGGCCGGGCGGGGGTTGCTGCATACGCCGTTGTGGAGTGCGGCGCCGTACATCGCCGATGGGCGCCTGGTGCGGGTGATGGCCGACTATGACATCGACCCGGACAGCTTCGGCCCGCACATCCTGGCGGTGTACCCGAGCCATCGGCGGGCCACGGCCAAGGTGCTGGCGTTTATCGATTACATCGCTGCGTTTCTGGCGTCCCGCGGTTTGAATTGACTGGCGGTCCTTGCCAGGAAATTGCGGAAAGAGTACAAATGTACTCCATGACCACATTAACTCCCCGCCGTACCGCCATCCTGACCTTCATCCGCGAACGCATCGCCGAACACGGTCAGTCCCCGAGCCTCGCTGAAATCAGCGAGGCGTTCGGTTTTGCCTCCCGCAGCGTGGCGCGCAAGCATGTGCTGGCACTGACCGAAGCCGGGTTTATCGAGGTCAACCCGCATCAGGCCCGGGGCATTCGCTTGCTCGGGCAGCCGCCGCGCCCCGAGCTGCTGGACATCCCGGTGCTCGGCCGGGTGGCGGCCGGTACGCCAATCGGTGCCGATGCCGAGGTCCATAGTCGCTTGCTGCTCGATCCGTCGATGTTCTCGCGGGTGCCGGACTACATGCTGCGGGTTCGCGGTGACTCGATGATCGAGGACGGCATTCTCGACGGCGACCTGGTGGGCGTGCACCGCAGCCCCGAGGCCGTCAATGGCCAGATCGTCGTGGCGCGGCTCGACGGCGAAGTCACCATCAAGCGCTTCGAGCGGGTTGGCGAGCGGGTTCGCCTGTTGCCGCGCAACCCGGCCTATCAACCGATCATCGTCGAAGCCGACCGCGACCTGGCCATCGAAGGGGTGTTCTGCGGCCTGGTGAGGCAAGGCTGATGGGTGCCGTCGTCGCGCTGGATACGCTGTTCAATGGCGGGCAGGTCTGGAGGGGCCGGCCTGCGCCACCGGCCGTCAGCCCGCAACCCACCGGGCATGCCGCACTGGATGCGGCATTGCCCACGGGCGGTTGGCCGGAGGCGGCGCTGACGGAAATCCTCCTGGCCGGGCAGGGCGTGGGCGAGTTGCAACTGGTGTGGCCGGCGCTGGCGCGGCTGTCGGCGGCGGGTGAGCGCATCGTGCTGGTGGCGCCGCCCTGCGTGCCCTATCCCCAGGCCTGGCAGAATGCCGGGGTCGATCTGCGCCAGTTGTCGATCATCCAGGCCAGCGAGCGCGATGCGTTGTGGGCGGCGGAACAATGCCTGCGTTCGGGCAGTTGTGGCGCGGTGCTGTGCTGGCCGCACAAAGCCGATGACCGCGCCTTGCGCCGCTTGCAGGTGGCGGCGGAAACCGGCTCGACCCTGGCGTTCGCCTATCGCTCGCTCAGCGAAGCGATCAACCCTTCGCCCGCGGCCCTGCGCATCGCCATCGATGCCAGGCCCGCGCAATTGCGCGTGCTCAAGTGCCGCGGCGGGTTGGCCCGCTCGACGCCGATTGCCTTCGCCGTGGGGCATTGAGGTTGCCATGCGCTGGGTCTGTATTCTGTTCCCGCAATTGGCGCTGGACGCGGTACTGCGTCAGCGCGCCGACCCCCAGGAGCCTCTGGCGCTGCTGACCGGCCCGGCCCAGCGTCGGGTGCTGCAGGCGGTCAACGGCCCGGCGCGGGCGCTGGGCCTGCGCCCCGGCCAGTCGATGAGCGCCGCCCAGGCCTTGAGCAAGGGCTTTGCCACCGCCGAGTACGACGTCGCCGACATCGAACACTGGCAGCAATTCCTGGCCGCCTGGGCTTATCGCTTCAGTTCCCAGGTCAGCGTGCATTACCCGCGGGCGCTGGTGTTCGAAATCGAGTCCAGCCTGGGGCTGTTCGGCCCCTGGCCGCAATTCGAGGCGCGACTGCGCAGCGAACTCGGCGAACTGGGCTTTCGTCACCGTATCGTCGCCGCGCCCAATCCGGTAGCCGCGCGGGTGCTGGCCAACGCCTATGACGGCCTGGTGGTGCCCGACGAGCAAGCCTTGCAGCATTACCTGGGGCAAATGCCCGTCGACCGCATCGGGCTGCAGGCCAGCGTCGCCACGGCGTTGTCGCGCATGGGCCTGCGCACCTTGAGCCAGGTGCAGGCGTTGCCCCGGCACAGCCTGGCCCGGCGTTTCGAGGCCCAGGTGCTCATGCACCTGGATGCCTTGCTGGGGACACGACGTCTGGCGCTGGCGTTCTACTTGCCGCCGGACCGTTTCGACGTACGCATCGAGCTCAATTTCGATGTGCAATCCCATCAGGCCTTGCTGTTTCCGTTGCGCCGCCTGACGGGAGACCTGTCGGCGTTCCTGTGCGGTCGCGACAGCGGTGTGCAGCGTTTCGACCTGCACCTGGAGCACGCCGGGTTGCCGGACACGCTGATCAAGGTCGGCCTGCTCAGCGCCGAACGCGATCCGGCGATGCTGTTCGAACTGGCCCGGGGGCGTCTGGAGCAAGTCCAGGTCGAGGCCCCGGTGCGCGGTTTTCGCCTGCGCGCCGAAGACCTGCCGAGCTTCGTCCCGCAGTTTCAGGAGTTGTTCGACGATCGCCCGCAGCAGAGCTTGCCCTGGGAGCAACTGCGCGAACGCCTGCGCGCACGGCTGGGGGATGACGCCGTGCATGGCCTGCGCTTTCAGGCCGATCACCGGCCCGAGTGCGCGTGGCAGGCCAGTGCCGACAGCCAGCCCGGTGCGCGATTGCCGACCGTGCAGCGACCGGGCTGGCTGCTGACCGAGCCGCTGGCGTTGCACGAAGGCTCGACGCGTATCCTCATGGGACCGGAACGCATCGAATCCGGTTGGTGGGACGGCGATGACGTACGCCGTGATTACTATCTGATCGAAACCCGTGCCGGCCAGCAGGGTTGGGCCTACCGCGCTGTGGGTGAGGGTGGCCCGTTGTGGCTGCAGGGCTGGTTCGCATGAGCACCGACTATGCCGAGCTGCACTGCCTGTCGAACTTCAGTTTCCAGCGCGGTGCTTCCAGTGCCCTGGAGTTGTTTCAACGGGCGAAAAAACAGGGCTACCAGGCCCTGGCGATCACCGACGAATGCACCCTGGCCGGTATCGTCCGTGCCTGGCAAGCGGCGAAGTCCGTGGAGCTGTCACTGATCATCGGCAGTGAAGTGCGCATCGAGAATGGCCCGAAGCTGGTGTTGCTGGTGGAAAACCTCGAGGGTTACCAGACCCTGTGCCGACTGATCACCCGAGCCCGACGCCGTACGCAAAAAGGTCAGTATCAAGTGCTGCGCGAAGACTTCGGCGACGCGTTGCCAGGGCTGCTGGCGCTGTGGGTGCCCGACGCGGTCAATGACCTTGAACAGGGCCATTGGTTGAAACAAGCCTTCGCCGATCGCTTGTGGCTGGCGGTCCAGCTGCATCGCGGCCAGGACGATACCCGGCGGCTGAACGATCTCCTGGCGCTGGCCAGGGAACTGCGGATTCCCGCGGTGGCCAGCGGCGATGTGCACATGCATGCGCGCGGGCGCCGGGCCCTGCAGGACACCATGACCGCGATCCGCCATCACTTGCCGGTGGCCGATGCCGGGCTGCGCCTGCACCCCAACGGCGAACGGCACCTGCGCGGCCTCGATGTGTTGCGCGAGCTCTATCCGCCAGCCTTGCTCGAAGAAACGCTGAACATCGCCCGGCGCTGCACCTTTGACCTGGGCCAGTTGCGTTATCAGTATCCGCGGGAGCTGGTGCCCGAGGGACACAGCGCAGCGTCCTGGCTCCGGGAATTGACCGAGCGTGGCATTCGCCAGCGATGGCCCCAGGGTGCCAGCGAGAAGGTCCGCGGGCTGATCGACAAGGAGCTGGGGCTGATTGCCGAGCTGGGTTATGAGAGTTATTTCCTCACCGTCCAGGACATCGTCGCCTTCGCCCGGCGCGAAAAAATTCTCTGCCAGGGCCGAGGTTCTGCGGCCAACTCGGCGGTGTGTTTCGCCTTGGGCATTACCGAAATCGACCCCGACCGGATGAACATGTTGTTCGAGCGCTTTCTCTCAAAGGAGCGCGACGAACCGCCGGACATTGATGTGGACTTCGAGCACGAACGCCGCGAAGAAGTCTTGCAGTACGTGTTTCAGCGCTATGGGCGGACTCGCGCGGCATTGACTGCGGTGGTCAGCACCTACCACGCGGCCGGCGCCGTGCGCGATGTGGCCAAGGCGTTGGGGTTGCCGCCGGACCAGATCAATGCCCTGGCCGATTGCTGCGGTCACTGGAGTGATGAAACACCGCCCGTGGAGCGCTTGCGTGAAGGCGGTTTCGATCCTGAGAGCCCAGTGCTGCGCCGGGTGTTGAGCTTGACGCAACAACTCATTGGTTTCCCCCGACACTTGTCCCAGCACCCCGGCGGCTTCGTGATTTCCGAGCATCCCCTGGACACTCTGGTGCCGGTGGAAAACGCGGCCATGGCCGAGCGCACTATCATCCAGTGGGACAAGGACGATCTGGACGCGGTCGGCCTGCTCAAGGTGGATATCCTTGCATTAGGCATGCTCAGCGCGATTCGTCGTTGTCTCGACTTGCTGCGTCGTCATCGCGACCTGGACTTGAGCCTGGCGACGATTCCCTCCGAAGACCCGCTGACCTACGACATGATTGGCCGCGCCGACACCATCGGGGTGTTCCAGATCGAGTCCCGGGCACAGATGTCGATGCTGCCCAGGCTCAAGCCCCGCGAGTTCTATGACCTGGTGATCGAGGTGGCCATCGTTCGCCCCGGTCCGATCCAGGGCGGCATGGTGCACCCGTACCTGCGCCGGCGAAACAAGGAAGAGCTCGAAAGCTATCCCTCCGAAGAGCTGCGCGAGGTGTTGAAACGTACCCTCGGCGTGCCGCTGTTCCAGGAGCAGGTCATGCAGATCGCCATCGTCGCCGCCGACTACAGCCCCGGCGAAGCCGATCAGTTGCGCCGCTCCATGGCGGCCTGGAAACGCCACGGTGGCCTGGAACCCCACAAGAATCGCCTGGCCGCCGGGATGAAGAAAAAAGGCTACACCGCCGATTTCGCCGCGCAGATCTTCGAACAGATCAAAGGCTTTGGCAGCTACGGTTTTCCCGAATCCCATGCCGCCAGTTTTGCCTTGCTGACCTACGCCAGTTGCTGGTTGAAATGCCACGAACCGGCGGCCTTCGCCTGTGCCCTGATCAACAGTTGGCCCATGGGGTTCTACAGCCCGGACCAGATTCTGCAGGACGCGCGCCGTCACCATTTGCAGATTCGCCCGGTGGACGTACGGGCCAGCGACTGGGATTGCAGCCTCGAGCCGATTGCCGGTGCGCAACCGGCGATTCGCATGGGCTTGCGCATGATCAAGGGCTTTCGCCAGGACGATGCCCGGCGCATCGAAGTGGCGCGTTCAAAAGGCGCCTTTGCCGACATCGCCGATCTTGGCGAACGGGCAGGCCTGGATGCGCGCGCCCAGGAACAACTGGCCGATGCCGGCGCATTGCGGGGGCTGGCCGGTGACCGGCATCGGGCACGCTGGGAAGTGGCGGGGGTGCAAAAACAACTCGGTCTGTTTGCCGGGCTGCCCCGTCAGGAAGAGGGCGCGGTGGCGCTGCCCAAACCCACGGTCGGCGAGGACCTGCTGGCCGATTACAACAGCCTCGGCACCACCCTCGGCCCGCATCCGCTGGCCTTGTTGCGCGGCGAGTTGAAAGCCCGGCGCTGCCGCAGTTCGAAGGAGTTGCTGGAGGTGGAGCACGGGCGACCGGTCAGCGTCGCCGGGCTGGTCACCGGCCGACAGCGCCCGAGCACCGCCAGCGGCGTGACCTTCGTCACCCTGGAAGACGAGTTCGGCAACGTCAACGTGGTGGTCTGGCGCGACCTGGCCGAGCGCCAGCGCCAGGTGCTGGTGGGTTCGCAGCTACTCAAGGTCGATGGGCGCTGGGAGAAGGAGGGGGAGGTGCGGCATCTGATTGCCGGGCGCTTGAGTGACCTGAGCCCACTGCTCGACGGCATCACGGTACGCAGCCGCGATTTCCACTGACCTGTGGGAGCGAGCCTGCTCGCGATAGCGGTAGGTCAGACACTATCGATGTTGGATGTTAGACCGCCATCGCGAGCAGGCTCGCTCCCACAGGTTATGTGTGAAGGCAGGTCACTTGGCGATTGGCCAAAACCGTTCCCCACCCCCCGGTGCCTCCGTCCACGCCTGCAACGAGCGCGTCGGCAAATCGAAATAATCCCGGGTACGCGCATACCCATGCCCACCCATGCGCCCGATCGCATCCAGCCCCAATTGATCGATGTACAGGGTCTTCGGGTCGATCAGCTCATCGCGCACATGGGCCATCAGCACTTCGCCAAAGATGATCTCCCGCGACTGGCCGATGTTCAGCGCCATCATCCGCCGGCACTCCAGTGCCACCGGAGCCTCGCCGATGCGCGGGCATTTGACCGTGGTGCCGGGGATGGCGGTGAGGCCGGCGGCGGTCAGTTCGTCGAAGCCCGGGGCGAAGGGCACGGCGCAGACGTTCATGGCTTCCACCAGGGCATCGCTGACGATGTTCACGGTGAACTCCTGATTGAGCTGGATGTTGCGCGTGGTGTCTTTGGGGCTCTGGTCGCCGTAGTTCTCCACGCCCAGCGCCAGGATCGGCGGGTCGGCCGACAGCGCGTTGAAAAAGCTGAACGGCGCGGCGTTGACGCGACCTTCAGCGTCGACGGTGGTGACCAGGGCAATCGGCCGTGGCACCACGCTGCCGATCAGAATCTTGTACTTGTCTCGTGGGCTCAGTTGGCTGAAGTCGAAGCTTTGCATGGGCAGAATTCTCTAAAGGAGTGGATCAATGGCGCACAGCGGCGCCTGTGCGCTGTAGTCGTCGGCGAACGGGATGGCCGGTTGGAACAGGGTCTTCCAGTCCGGTTGGCCGAAGGCCCGGTCGCTGTGGCTGCGCATCAGATTTTCGAATTGCTGTTGGGCCTGGCGTTGCAGGGCGGAGTAGTCGACACCTTGAACCTGACCGTCCTGCATCACGCAGCGGCCATCGATGTAGCTGGCGATGCAGTCGTCGCCGCGCCCGGCCAGGACCAGGTTTTTCAACGGGTCGAACAACGGTCCCAGGTGCAGGCCGCGCAGGCTGAACACGGTGATGTCGGCCTTGGCCCCCGGCGCCAGGCGACCAATATCGTCGCGGCCCAGGGCCTTGGCGCCGCCGAGGGTGGCGGCGTTGTACAGATCCAGTGTGCTGGTGAGCGCATTGCCGCCTTCCATCAGGCGCGCGATGTTCAAGCCCTGGCGCATGTTGTCCAGCAAGTCCGCCGGCCAGGTGTCGGTGCCCAGGGCGAAGTTGATGCCCTTGGCGCGATAGCGACCAAACGAATTCAGCGCCTCGCCGTCCCGGGCGAACACCACCGGGCAATGCACCAGGCTCGCGCCGCCATCCACCACCCGTTGCAGGTCGGCATCGCCGTGGGTGTAGATGCCGTGGGGCAACAGGCTGCGTGGGGTCAGCAGGCCCAGATCCTCCAGCCAGCCCAGTGGTGAAAAACCGCGAAGTTGTTCCACCATCGCCACTTCGCCGAGGCCCTGGCAGCAATGCAGGCGCATCGGCGCATTGAGTTCCCTGCTCAGCGCGGCGGTGCGTTGCAGCAAGGCTGGCGTGCACGTCTGGATGCGATCCGGCAGCAGCGCGCCGCGAATCAATCCGTGATGAGCACCCTCGAAATCCTCGAAAAACCGCTGCGCCGCATCAAGTCCGGCCAGGCCCCGGGCTTCGTCCCAGTGGTGGGCCAGGGTACCGTCGGCCTGCCAGTAACTCATGCCGCTCATGTAGCAGGGGCCGAGGTAGGTGCGCAGCCCCAACTCGGCCGCCACGCCGGCCACCGCGGCAAACTCGTCGTAGGTCTCGGCCCACTCGCGGTAGTACATCGAGGTGATCGGCATGGCCGTGGTGATGCCGTTGCGGATCAATTGGGTGAAGGCGTAGCGGTACTTGAAGACTTCTTCTTCGGGGCTGTAGCTCTCCCTTGGGCCGCGCGCCAGATACTGCGCCGACCACATCCGGCCCATGTCGCGCTCGTCGCCGTTGTCCAGGGTCAGCACCGTGGAGTCGAGATCGCCCAGGGCATCCAGGTCGATGAAGCCGGGACCGATCAGCGCGTTGCCGTAATCGATCCACTGATCCACAGGACCTGCATAATCACGCCCGACAAACAGGATGCGCGAACCTTCGAACACCACTTCGCCGTTGCGCCACAGCACATGCTGCGCACCGTCGAAGCCGACCACGCAGGTGGCCTTGAGGCCGATGCGTTTCACAGGCGACTTTCCAGCAGGCGCCCAGCGGAGGCAATCAACTGCCCTCCGCGATAGACCTCGCGCAGCGGCCGTGCCACCACGGCCTCGCCCAAAGTCTGCACGGGCATCAACAGGAAGTTCGCCGGTTGGCCAATCTCCAGGCCCAGACCTTCATGACCCAGCGCCCGGGCGCCATTGACCGTTGCTGCCTCAAACGCCGCCGCCAGTTCTTCGTCCTTGTTCAGATCGAAACGAAACGCCAGCAGCATCGCCCGCTCCAGCATGTCGCCGTTGCCCATGGGCGACCAGGCGTCGCGGATACCGTCCGAGCCCAGGCACACATTCACGCCAACCTCGCGCAACGCCAGGAACGGCGGCACCGCGCAATCGGCCGGGGCCGAGCTCATCAGCGAAATACCCAGGATCGCCAGCCGTTCGGCCACCGACTTGACCTGGTTCCACGGCAACATGCCCAGGCAATAGGCATGGCTGATCATCACCCGACCCTGGAGCCCGAAGCGCTGGGTGTAGTCGGCGATCAGAGCGATCTGCCACAGGCCCAGCTCGCCCTTGTCGTGCAGGTGAATGTCGACGCCACGGTCGAACTCGCTGGCCAGTTTGAACACGAAGTCGAGCTGTGCGATCGGGTCGTTGTCGATGCCGCACGGGTCAAGACCACCGACGTTCTCCACGCCCAGGGCCATGGCTTCGCGCATCAGCTCGGCGGTTCCGGGGCGGCTGATCAGGCCGGTTTGCGGGAACACCACCAGTTGCAGGTCGATCAGGTCACGGTATTTTTCCTGCAGCTGCTGCATGGCTTCGACATGGCGCAGGCCGAACTCCGGGTCGATATCGACGTGGCAACGCAGGGTCAGCGAGCCGCGGGCGATGCAGTTTTCCAGCAGGGCACCGGCTCGTTGCGCAATCGGTGCGGTGACGTCGCGCAGGATGCGCCGCTCGTTGGCGATGTAGTCCTTGAGGGTGGGACCTGCGCTGTTGGGGCGCCAGGGCTGGCCCCAGAGGGTTTTGTCCAGGTGCACGTGGCTTTCCACCAGGGCAGGGGTCAGCAGTTGGTCTTGGCCGTCGATGTCGGAGGCCGACAGGGCTTCGTTCGAAGCGGGGCGGCGTTGGCTGAGCCGGCCGTTTTCGATCAGCAGGTCTTCAGCGGGGGCGCCGTAGGGGCGTACGTTGCGTAGCCAGCGGGGTTGGGTCATTGCTTACCTCAGATTCTGTGTTGTTCAGGCGGGCCTAATCGCTGGCAAGCCAGCTCCCACAGGGTTTGGGGGTGTTCGCAAAATGTGTGATCAGCACAAATCACTGTGAGAGCTGGCTTGCCAGCGATGGCCGCGACTCGGTTTTAAGTCAGCCCTTGAGCTTCGCCCAAATGCGATCCTGCAGCTCACGCGCCTTGTTGCTGCATTCCTTCTCCGGGCGCAGGCGCGAGGCGAATTCGTCGGGCATGTTGATGGCGTCCATGACTCGCCACTTGGCATCGATCAGCTTGTCGCTCTGGATGCCGTTGGCGTAGGCGATGGCGTTGGACACGGCGGCGGCGTTTTCCGGTTTCATCATCCAGTCGATGAAGATCTTCGCGTTGCCAGGGTGCGGTGCGCTTTTCGGCACGGCGAAGTTGTCCTGGAACATCGCCAGGCCTTCTTTCGGATACACGTACTTGATGGTGCTCTTCTGCAAGGTGGCCCGGGCAGTGGAGCCGTTCCAGTTCTGCATCATGATCACCTCGCCCGAGGCCATGCGGTCGACGGTGTTGTCCGAGCTGTACATCTTCAGGAAGGGTTTCTGTTTTTGCAGCAGTTCGAGGATGCGCTTGGCGTCCTGCGGGTTTTCCGTGCATTCGTCGACGTTCAGGTAATGGCTGGCGGCGTTGATCACGCTGCTGGAGGTGTCGAGGGCGGCGAGTTGGCCTTGCAGCTCCTTGCGCGGTTCGAAGAACTCTTTCCAAGAATCGTCCAGCTTGCCGCCGGGCACTCGCGCGCTGTCATAGGAGAACCCGGTGCTGCCCCACAGGTACGGCGCCGAGAATTTGCGCCCAGGATCGAAGCTTGGATCGCGGAACGCCGGCTTGACGTACTGGAAGTTGGGCAGGGTCGAGGCATCGATTTGCAGCAGCAGGTTCTGGTTGATCAAGGTGCGCATGATCGATTGCGACGGCACGATCACGTCGTACGCCGCGCCCCCGGCCTGCAATTTGGCCAGCAGGGTTTCGTTGCTGTCGTAGCCGTCCATGGTGACCTTGATCCCGGTCTCCTTTTCGAACTTGGCCAGCAGGTCGACCGGGTAGTAATCGGTCCAGTTGTAGAAGAACAGTTCCTTGGGCTCGGCGGCCTGGGCGCTGAGCGCGGTGAAGCAACTCAAGGCCAGACCGGCAAAGGCGAAACGCATGCTTTTCACTTTCATGGACGAACACTCCAGGCTCATTGTTGTTTGCCGCGCTGTCCCAGCCAGAAGGCCAGCACCACCAGCACGATGGAAATCACCAGCATCAGGGTCGAGATCGCGTTGATCTCTGGCGTCACGCCAGCCTTGATCGCCGAGAAGATGTACACCGGCAGGGTCGTGGAACCAGGGCCGGCGACGAAGAAGGTCATGATGAAATCGTCGAGGCTGACCACGAACGCCAGCACCGAACCGGACAGCACCGCCGGCCACAACAGCGGCAGCGTCACCCGGCGGAACACCTGCCAGGGGTTGGCATACAGGTCGTTCGCCGCTTCCAGCAGGCTCTTGTCCAGGTCATTGAGCCGCGCGCGGATCGGCAGGTAGGCAAAAGGAATGCAGAAGCCGATGTGCGCGACGATCACCGTCAGCAATCCCAGCTTGATCCCCAGCGCCATGAACAACAGCAGGGTGGCCACGGCGGTGACGATCTCCGGCAGGATCAGCGGCAGGTTGATCCCGCCTTCGACCATCTTCTGCCCGTAGAACGGCCGGTAGGTCGCCAGTGCCGCGAGCAGGGCAATGGCCGTGGCACAGACCGTGGCGATGCCGGCGACGATGATCGAGTTCAGCGCCGCGGTCTGGATCGACGGGTTGGCCAGGATCCGCCCGTACCAGGCGAACGAGAACTCGGTCCACACCGTCGCCGAGCGGTTGGCGTTGAAGCTGTAGGCGATCAACACGAAGATCGGCAAGTAGAGGTAGGCCAGGATCAGCAGGCTGACTTCCCGGGTCATCGGCAGTTTTTTCAGGTGCAGGGCGATCATGCGGTGGCTCCCCGACGAAGAGTTTTGGCGGCGCTGCGGCTATACAGGGCGTACAGCACCAACGACAGCAGCAGAATCCCCAGCAACAGGAACGACAGCGAACTGCCCAGTGGCCAGTTGCGCGCGGTGCCGAACTGCTGCTGGATCAGGTTGCCGATCATCAGGGTCTTGCCGCCGCCAAGAATCGCCGGGGTGATGAAGGCCCCCAGGCTCGGCACGAACACCAGCAGGGAACCGGCAATCACCCCCGGCATCGACAGCGGCAGGATGATCCGCTTGAGCGCGTGCCAGCGATTGGCGCCCAGGTCATAGGCCGCCTCTACCAGGCGCCAGTCGAGTTTCTCCAGGGTCGAGTAGATCGGCAGGATCATGAACGGCAGGAAGCTGTAGACCAGCCCGACGCTGACCGCGAAGTCGTTGTAGAGCAGGGTGATGCCGCCGGCACTGGGGAACAGCGCGTTGAGGCTCTGGGCGACCCAACCCTGTTCGCGCAGGATGATCAACCAGGCGTAGTTGCGGATCAGCAGGTTGGTCCAGAACGGGATGGTGATCAGCAACACCATCAGGTTGCGCCGGCGTGGTGTCAGGCTCGACATCCACAGCGCCACCGGAAAGCCGAACAGGAAACACAACACCGTGGTGCCACCGGCCTGGAACACCGAGCGCAACAGCGCCTGCGCGTAGACCCAATTGAGCTCAAGCTCACCGTCGAAACCTTCCTGGAAAAACAGCTGCACGTAGCTTTGCAATTGCCAGTCGGCCTGCCAGTCGACGCCGCCATAGACGTTGCGCGGCAACAGGCTGATGTAGCCCATGATGCCCAGCGGAATGGCGATCAGGGCCAGCAGGGTCAGAACCACCGGGCTGAGCAACAGCGCGCGGTTGAGGGCTGGGGAAGTGCTGCTGACGCTCATCTCAGGCCTCCATCAACAGGCAGGCGTGGGGTGGCAGGTTGACCGCCACGCGATCACCGACGCCGCGGCTGCGGTTCAGGCCTTCGTTGTTCTCGCGCAGCATGACCTTGATGTCGTTGTTCAGGCGGCACTGGTACAAGGTCGCGGTGCCGACATACAGCACGGCCTCGATCACGCCGCGCAGGTGATGGGGTTGCGCCGGGTCCACCAGTTGCGAACGTTCCGGGCGGAAGGCCAGTTGCACCTTGCCGTCGATGCCTTGGGCCGGGCAGGGGATTTCCACCGGCATGCCATTGGGCACGAACAGGTGTTCGTTCTGTTGGCCGCGCTTGAGGTGGCCGGGGAGGAAGTTGATGTCGCCGATGAACTGGGCGACGAACTGATGCTGCGGGCGTTCGTAAATGTCGTTGGGTGTGCCGATCTGCAAAATCTTGCCGGCGGACATCACGGCGATGCGATCGGACAGGGTCAGGGCTTCCTCCTGGTCGTGGGTGACGAAAATGAAGGTGATCCCGGCTTCTTTCTGCACACGCTTGAGTTCGACCTGCATTTCCTTGCGCAGCTTGAGGTCCAGCGCCGACAGCGGCTCATCCAGCAACAGCACTTTGGGTTTGGGCGCCAGGGCCCGGGCCAGAGCCACCCGTTGCTGCTGGCCACCGGACAGTTCGGCGGGCTTGCGCTTGGCAAGGTGTTGCATTTGCACCAGCGCCAGCATCTCATCGACCCGCTGCGCGATTTGCTTGCGATCAAGACCCTGCATCTCGAGCCCGAAGGCGATATTCTGCGCAACACTCATGTGCGGAAACAGCGCGTAACTCTGGAACACCGTGTTGACCCGACGCTTGAACGGCGGCAGGTCGTTGACCGGCTCACCGGCCAGGCGAATCTCGCCGTCGGTGACATGCTCGAAGCCGGCGATGGTGCGCAGCAGGGTGGTTTTGCCACAGCCGGAGGGGCCGAGCAGGGTGAAGAACTCGTTGTCGGCGATGTCGACCGAGACGTTGTCCAGGGCGGGTGCCAGTCCTGGATCGTCGGAATAGCGCTTGGAGACGTTACGCACTTCAATTGCAACTGGATGACCCATAATGGTGCATTCCTCTAATTATTGTATGCAAAATCTGGATGCAATTTAGAAATACCCGGATTAACCTGCTCATGCAACCCCCTTTTTCAAGGCTGTTCATTCGCCTGGGGCCGGTTGCACAGCACTGAAGGAGTCTTCGAATGGCGGAAAAGAAACTGGAAACCACGGTAGACCGCGTCTACCAAGGGGTTTACGAGGCGATCAGCAAACGCTCGCTGCGTCCCGGCATGAAGCTGGGCGAGGCTTCGTTGGCCGAACTTTTCAATGTCAGCCGCACGTCAGTTCGTGCCGCGCTCAAGCAATTGGAAGCCGATGGACTGGTCACCACCGAGCCCAATAAAGGTGCGTCGGTGTCGCTGCCCAGCGACGAAGAGATCCGTTCGCTGTTCGAAACCCGGCGCCTGGTCGAGATCGGCATCGTCAGCGAACTGTGTCGTCGGCGCGATACGGCGGTGACCCGGGATTTGCGCGATCACTTGCTGCTTGAAGATGAGGCGCATCGCAACGGTGACCACGAACGCTTGATCCACCTGCTCGGCGAGTTCCACATCAAGTTGGCCCGCAGCCTGAACAACCCGGTGTTGCTCGACTGGTTCCAGAAACTGATCTCCCGGGCCTCGCTGTACGCCGCCGCGCTGGATGACGACAGCCACGAAGCCTGCCGCGACGACGAACACCTGCGCTTGATCGAGTACATCGAGGCGGGCAACCAGAGCGCGGCGATCGAGCTGACGTGCATTCACTTGAATGGAATCGAGAAGGCGATTCTTGATGTGGCGGCGACCTTGAAAAGTAGCTACAACCCGCTCAAGCATCTGATTGAGGTGTAACCATCCGGTCTGAATCTGAAGATGCAATCTGTGGGAGCGGGCTTGCCCGCGATGAGGGCCTGACAGTCAATATCTCATTGAACGTTACGCCGCTATCGCGGGCATGTTGGCGGCATAGAGGCCTGCCCCCCAAGAGCAGGAAAACTCCTACATACCAGTTACACCAATACCCAGACGCTTCCTACGCGTAATAAGGAAACGTCTTATTTTCTGCGCGTGTCAGCTTCCCCAGAGTGAACGAGGGAAGGAAATGAAGCCTCCCCGTTTGCTTTCAGGGAGGTCTGTACATGAACACCGCACGAACCATTTTCTTCAACCACAGCCATCATAAACTCTGGGTCCGCGATCTTGCGACCCACCTCGACGTCCTCGCTTTCCACGGCGAAGAACGCCTCAGCCAACCCTTCACCTACCGCGTGGAATTCACCAGCACCGAGCAGGATCTCGCGGCCGAACACCTGCTGGGCAAGGACGCCAGTTTCAGCCTGTACGCCGCCAAACAACCACCGGTCATCAAAGGCCTGCCCATCCCGGAAATCAAAGCGCTGCGCACCCTGAACGGCGTGATCACCGCGTTAAAACGCCTGTCTTTCTCCGTCGACGAAGCCCGCTACGAACTGACCCTGCAACCGCGTTTGGCCTTGCTCGAGCGCGGCCGGCAATACCGTATCTACCAGCAACAGTCGGTACCGGAAATCGTCGAAAGCATCCTGCGCAACCGCCACGACTTCCGAGGCCAGGACTTCCTGTTCCGCCTGGCACGAGAGTACCCCCGGCGCGAACAGGTGATGCAGTACGGCGAAAGCGACTTGGCCTTCATCAGCCGCCTGCTGGCTGAAGTGGGCATCTGGTACCGCCTCACCAGCGACCAACGCCTGCACATCGACGTGGTGGAATTCTGCGACGGCCAGCGCGGCTACCAGTTCGACGTCGAGTTGCCAAACTTCTCGCCCGCCGGGCTCAGCAGCAGCGATGCGGACGGCGTGTGGGGCCTGCAAACCAGGCACCAGGTGGTGGAAAAAAACGTCAACATCCGCACCTATCAGCCCCTGGACGCCAGCGCCCACCTCGACGCCGATGTCGACCAGACCCGCGGTGCGAAAATCACCTACGGCGAGGCCTACCACTACGCCGAGCCCTACCGCGTGCTCGGTGGCGCCTACGATCAGCACGAAGACCTGGAATGCGAAAGCGGCTACTTCTACGCACGCTTGCGCCACGAGCGCTACCTCAACGACCAGACCCACCTGAGCGGTATCAGTAGCAGCGCCACCCTGGCACCGGGCCAGGTGCTGACCATCACCGGCGGCGGAGCACCGCAGGGCTTCACCCCGCGTTGCGCGATCATCGCCATGCGCACCCGTGCCGCCCGCGATGCCAGCTTCGAGTGCCGCTTTGAAGCCATGCCCTATTCGGAAACCCTGTGCTTTCGCCCGCCACTGCTGGCCAAACCACAAATCGCCGGCACCGTCCCGGCCCGGGTCACCAGCGGCGAAGCCCACGACAAATACGCCGAAATCGATCTCCAAGGCCGCTACAAGGTCAACTTCCTGTTCGACCGCGACCCCTGGAAGCTCGGCGAGGAAAGCATGTGGCTACGCCAGGCACGCGCCTACGCCGGCGACACTCACGGCCTGCACCTGCCGCTAATCTGCGGCACCGAAGTGGCCATCGCCTTCGAACAGGGCGACCCCGACCGCCCCTACATCGCCCACGCCCTGCACGACAGCGAACACCCGGACCACGTGACCCTGCGCAATCGCGACTACACCCGCAACGTGCTGCGCACTCCGGCGAACAACAAGCTGCGCATGGAAGACCTGCGGGGGCAGGAGCACGTCAAGCTCAGCACGGAATATGGCGGCAAGAGCCAGCTGAACCTGAGGCATCTGGTGGATGCCAGGAAGCAGCCGCGTGGGGAAGGATTTGAACTGCGCACGGATGATTGGGGAGCGTTGCGCGCGGGCAAAGGTTTGTTCATCAGCGCCGATGAACAAATCAAGGCTGCCGACGATGTACTCGCCATGGCGCCGGCCACCAGCCAGATCGAAGGCGCCCGCCAGCAAATGGCCCAGTGGCAGGAAATTGCCCAGGCCCATAACAGTCGACCACCCGCCATCGACGGTCTGCAGCAACTACAAGCGGACGCCAAAGACCTGTCGGCCCCGGCCATCCTCTTGAGCGCCCCCGACGGCATCGGCGCGGTCACGCCGGCCAGTCTGCTGCTCAACAGTGGCGATGGGATGTTCCTGCAAAGCCGGGACGACATCAACCTTGCCGCCGACCAGCGCCTGTCGGCACACGCCAAAAAAGGCATCTCGCTGCTCGCCCAGCGCGAAGGCATGCACCTGGTCTCCGGCGAGGGCCCACTGGAAATCGAATCCCACGGCGACCTGATGAACCTGATCGCCCAGCGGGATATCACGGTGCAGTCGGTGCAGGGGCGTCTGAAGTTGTTGTCCGAAAAAGGCATCACGATCGGCAGCGGCAATGCGGCGATTCACCTCGACCCGGAGGACGGAATCCTTTTCGACAGTCACGCCAAGATTCGCTCCAGGGGACAACACATCTGGGAGGGGCCTGGTGGCCAGCGTTTTCCGTTGGCGGTGTTGCCCAAGTCGGTGTGCGAGGAGTGCCTGAAAAAAGCTCAAGCAAAGGCCATTGGTTTGCTGACGCGCCAAGGTTGATGGAGGAAAGACCAAGATGAAAACGCCAACCCAATGGCTGGAGCAGATCGAGCAGGTGTGCGCCAGAGTCGAAGTACAGGAAGTTGATCTTTTGCTTGATCAGGCCGGGTGGAGCAAATGCGCCGTTCCCGGACTGCAGCAGCTAAGCCCCAAGGCGCCATGGTTCTCATTGTTTACGGGCATGCCGGAGGAAAAGCTGCTGGACCAGGCACCGCTGTTGATGCGCCTGGACCTGACCATCTGGCAACACAGGGCCTGGTTGGAAGAGCTGATCGAACACAGCGCGTCCGAGGCTCGGCTGATGGTACTGGTCTCGTCCCTGCCGTTTGAAGAACTGAGTCATGCGTTACAAGCTTTGCTTCAAATGCAGTGGGGCGAGCGGGCTGGCTTGTTGCGTTTTTACGATCCGCGAATCTTTCCCATGCTGATGAATTCCATCCTCACCAGTGAACAGCGCGCTGAGTTCCTGCGCGTCGCCTGCTTCTTTGGCTGGCTTGATCGCGACAACCAGTTGCAATGGCTGCCAGGCACTCGCTTGAGGGGCCAGAGCGGCGTCAAAGTCAGTCCCTTTGTAAGTCTTAGCAATGAGCAATGCGCATGGATCATGAGCATCGGCGCCGCTCAAGAACTGCTCAATGGCGGCGAGTTTGATCATTTGGATGGTGATCAGGAACAGCGTTTCAACCTGCTGTACTCATTGATGGTGCAAGCCAAACAGCAAAGTTTTGTTGGTGATCTGAGCGACTACGTTCGGCGGAACTTACCTGTTTCGAATGTGCAGCTTTGAGAGCTGTTTAATGCTCGTGGCGAGCGATATGGATAAACGATCGAAGGAGGCGCGCATGTTGAAGCGCATGATGCTTATACCGTTGTTGGTTTTTGTGTTTTCTACTGTTGGCTGCGGGACTTTGATTGAGCGAGACGCGTCGTCGCAGAAAAGCCATGGCTCGAATTATTACTATCCAGCCATTCAATATGATTGGGCAATGCTCACACTAGAAGGTCGTGGAGGCTACGACTATACGCCTGTACTTTGTTATCTGAGCATTGCGTGCCCCTTCATTATTGTCCTCGGTATGCCGGTGGATTTTCTTGTCGATACCGTGTTGTTACACAGCGATCACAAGAGAAAGCTCATCGCTGACAGGGAGTTCAAAGGTTACCTTCTGGATAAATATTGTCAGGCTGATAATGGGCTTCCTGATAAGGAGAAGGTCGTATTCTATGATCTCGACGTAAATTCCTGTCCACCCAAAGCTGTTCTCTAGGCAAATGGAGATAGCCGGCGCTGCATGTGAAATATTTTTGAGCAGGGTTTTCCCATGCAGTCTGAAATTAAATAAGGGAGTGATGGGCGATGGAGATAACAATGAATAAAGCCAAGGTGCGGCGGCTGTTGGGTTTATTTGGATTGGTGTTGGTCGGATGCTCCACCGCGGACAACGAAATGGTTGGAGGGAATATACAGGCAGTTAACCACACGCTGAATAATATTAATTGGCTCTCGGTTAATGGCTATAGAGCCGATGGTGGAGGGGGGCGTTCTTGTTGCATTGTTATGCCGATTAAATGGCGCCCTGGTTTGAAGGCGCATGTTGAATGGGAGGTTGATCCGGAGCTACATGCAAAAATGCCATCCGTAACATCTATAGAGTTTCGAGATGCTTATGCTAAGCACGCTGCCAATTATAAGTACTACACCGCCATCGTAGATATTCCAGAATGGCCTGAAACGAAACGATGTGGGTTGAGTGTGCACTTTTTAGACTGTAATCAAGTCAAGGTTACCAGCTCTTGCTTGTATTTTGGCTCGCCAAACTACCCAATTAACGAGCCTCTGGATATGAAGGAACCAGCCGTATGTCCGAAGTAGAAAGCAATTCAAGCGCCAAAGTCTGGGCTCCGCCTGTTTTTTCGGTGGCGGGGCGTCCTCCAGGTGATGTTGTGGCGGTAACTGCCAATTACAAAAGGCAAACTGCCGAGGAACATTGCCATCAGCAAAGCGAGAATTCCAAAGGACAGCTCCAGGGGTTCGAGTGCTGCCACAGCTTGCACATCAGTTTGCTCTTCGATGCACTCACAATAACGAATTGAACGATACGAATATGAATCACCCGAAAGGTTGTATGGAAAACGCCCCGTGAGGATTTTTCCCATACAGCCTGAAATAAAATAAGGGAGTGAGGGTCGATGGAGAAAATAATCAAAAAAACCAGGGTGTGCTGGTTGTTGGGCTTATTTGGGCTGGCGTTAGGGGGATGTTCCACAGCGGATAGTGAAATTGCGGGAGGTAATCTAAAAGCGGTTAATCATACCCAGCATGCGATTAATTGGTTTTCGGTTAACGGTTACAGAGCTCACGGTGGCGGTGGAAGTTCGTGCTGCATTGTTATGCCAACCAAATGGCGCCCAGGCTTGAAGGCGAATATTGAATGGGAAGTCGATCCTGAGCCTTATGCAAAGATAAAAAGAAAAACCACTGGCTACGGATTCGATGAAAGTGCGTGGGCTGCACATGAAGCGAAATTTAAGCGCTACAGCACCATCGTGGAAATTCCAGAATGGTCGGGAACGGACTCGTGTGGTTTGAGTGTGCATTTTTTAACGTGCAATCAAATAAAAGTTACGACTTCGTGTTGGGGGTATGGATCACCCAGTAACCCAATTAAAGAACCTAAGCAGATGAAGGAGCCAGCTGTATGTCCGAAGTAAAACGCAATTCACACGCCAAAGTATGGGCACCGCCGGTTTTTCCGATTGGGGGGCGTTTGCCAGGTGATGTTGTGACGGTTACGGCCAATTACAAAAAGCAAACCGCCGAGGAGTATGATCACCAGCAGGGCGTCAATTCCAAAGGGCAGTCCCAGGGGTTCGAGTGCTGCCACAGCCTGCACATCAGTCTGTTCTTCGATGGCACCAACAATAACGAGTTCAATGACACGAAGAAGAGCCACCCGAGCAATATCGCCAAGCTCTTTCATGCGTCGCTCCAAGATGATGATGCGAAGGCGGAAGGCTATTTTTCTTATTACATGCCCGGTGTGGGCACACCGTTTCCGGAAATCGGCGAACTCGATTACAGCGAAGAAGGCTTGACGTTCGCAAGGGGGGGTGAGGATCGGATTAACTGGGCGTTGATACAGGTAGCCAATGCACTGTCTTTTTCCCTGAACGACAAGAAAGAATTTGACCGCAAAGTCGCCAAGGAAAGGGTCGACAACATGAGCACTTGGAGGGCACCGCTGATGAGCGCCTTGGGAGAGGGCAAGCGACGGCGAATCATGAACGGGCTGTTGGGACCCTTGGAGGCTTGCAAAAAGAAGTCGAGGCAACCCAAGGTGCTGGGAATCAAGCTGTACGTATACGGCTTCTCGCGCGGCGCGGCTGAGGCTCGCACCTTCGTAACCTGGTTGAGCCAGTTGTTCGACACGCCGGCCGGTGCCACGTTGCCTGAGCAACGTCTGATCGGCCTGCCGGTCAGCGTCGAGTTTCTCGGTATTTTGGACACCGTCGCCTCGGTCGGCATCGCCCATGCAGCGCCTTTTTTCGCCGGGCACATGGACTGGGCCGATGACAGTCAGTTGCTGCCTGACGCCGCGAAATTTCCCAACTTCGTCAAACGTTGCCGACACTTCGTCGCGGCCTTCGAGCAGCGCTCGTGTTTTCCGCTGGACTCGATCCGCAATGAGGACGGTCAGTACCCGCTCAACACCTATGAAGTGGTGTATCCCGGTGTGCATTCCGATGTCGGTGGCGGTTATCCGCAGAATGACCAAGGCAAAGCCCGAGGTGGCACCAATGAGCTGGTGTCACAAATCGTCCTGCACGACATGTATTGCGAAGCTTTCGCTGGGGGCGCGCCGTTGCAGGTGCCGGAGACGGTGCTACCAAAATGCCTGCAGCCGTCTAGACAATGGCGTGTCATGAGTCCGGCAACCGATAGAGAGTTTGGACTCAGTGAGACGTTAGTCGAACGCTTCAACGCCTGGCGCCACACCCTCCCAGGCATCACCACCGACACCCCCACACACACAAAACCCTGGGAGTACAAACCACAGCAACTCGGTATCACCGTGGAAGAAACCCTGGCCGATCAACTGGGCTGGATCACCGGCTGGCGCATCGGTCGGTATGCCGATGACCCGTTGCAGAATAACGACAGCTACAAACATCAGCCGTTCTTCACTCAGGCCAATGAAGTCACTGTCTACGACACCAGTGATCAACGCGAGGCCTATGAAAAACAGAAAAAAATCATCTTGGCCGATCGGCTGAAAACGCCCGCGGCGGCCACGAACCACCCCGGCCCGCCCATCTACGAACCGCAGATCGACAAGACTCAACTCAGTCAGGCGGCTGCGGAGTTCAAACGCGACTACAAAGGCTTCGACCGCAAGCAAACCAGCGTGGCCGGCACGATCACCGATGTGCTGTTGCGCGACGCCATCTATCTGCTGAACGAAAACGATGAGTTGCAGGACCACGCTGCGATCAAAGCGGCAGGTGAGCTGCGCACAAAACAATTGTTCAGCGACACCCGAGGCACGCCCAGCAAGGACCCGCGCATGGCGCTGGTGGTCGCGCTGTTCGATGACCAGATACACGACTCACGCGCCTGGTTCATGCACGACGCGTTGGGATCGCGTGAGATATGGGCGGGCTACTTCTTCTATCGCATGACGTATTTCGGCAATGCAAACAGCCGGGACCTGTCACCGGTGGTGGTGGCGGGACGAATACTGGGCGTTGCGATGCTGGCCGGCGCAACGGTGTACGGCATCAAGCGCGGTGGGGCGTTGGGCGGGGTTGGCGGGCTGGTCGCGGGTATCGGGGGTGCCAGCATCGGCTATCAAGTGATCGACAAGGCGCGCGGTGTGGCGCTGCCGTTCCTGCCGGAGGCCGCGCAGTTGCTGAAACCGACGGCGCATATCGGCAAGGTGGCGGCTGAGCTGAAGCAGCAGATTGCCCAGGAAGACTATGCGCAACGCATCGACCGCACCACCGCCTTTCTGCGCGAGGCGGGCAGTTTGTTCGAACTTACCGGGGAGCTCGTCTGATGTTGCCTCTGGTACGTGTGGGGGACTCGATGAGCCCTTTTGGTGGGGAAGTGCTTGAAGGTCACTACGAGGCATTCGGCCAGCCGGTTGCCTGCGTGGGGGATCAGGCCCGCTGCGATTTGCACGGCCTGACGCACATCGCAGAGGGCACCTCGGTGGCGATCATGGACGGCAAGCTTGTGGCCCTGCACGGGCATGAGTGTGAGTGTGGTTGCACCCTGGTCAGCTCGCTTGCGGCCTCGTTCATGGTTGTAGCGCCATGAATCGCGCGCCGCATTACCCGGAGGTAATCGAGCCGCGGGAACCGCGTTGGCGCCGCTGGTGGCTGGCTTTGCTGTTGCTCTGGGGGTTGCAGTCGGCAGTTTTGTTGTCGTTATGGCCAGAGGAGCAGCCAAGGGTAGAACTGTGGATGTGGAGTGCCGTCCTGCCTTTTTGCTGGGTGCTGGCGATAGCGTTGCGCGTGCTGGGGTGGCAAATCTGCCTGTTTAACCGTGATGTGTATCGACGCACGGTGGATGCCGCGGTGCAGCGCTGGTGGGGGCGTCGCCGCTTGGGTTTGCCGGTGGAGCAGGTGCTGCTTGGGCCGGTGGGCGATGAGCAAATCCATTACCACGGCTTGATGGCCAACGTGCCCGCACCCAAGCCATCGAAGCCGGAGGGTGCTGCGCAGCCCATGTTGCGCTGCGCGGAGTCGCTGGGTACGACCCCTGAGCGTGCGCCGGCCTTGGCTCGACGCCTGGCTCGGTTAGCCCTGGCGCTTACGCAATTGAATGACCGCTGGCCGCAGCTGCGAGGTATCGCTTGGGTGGGGGATGAGCGCGACCAGGCTGCCTTTGTCGAGGTATTGGCCAAAACCGGCGTGATGTTGCCCGAGGCGCGTTTGCCTCTGCAGGACCTGTCCGATCTGGATCGAATGATCGATGCCTTTCACCAGGATTGTTGTGACGGGGCTGATTGGCTGTTGTGCGCCGGGGTGGTGTCGGTGCCGGAGACCGAAGCGCCTGGGCTGCCCGGTGAAGCAGGATTTCTCTGGCTGGTGAGCCGCCAGGGTCGGCAGTTGTTGCACAGGGGCGAGTACTTGTTGAGTGAACTCGACGAATCGCCTGCTGAGCTCTGTGGACAGGTCCAGCGCTACGCCGGGCTGGACGCCGCACCGCCGGATTGCCTGGCCCTGGATAAAACCAGCCAGGGCACTTTCCTGAAAGGTGGTTGGCAGTCTGGCGAACATCAATTGTCCGTGCACTGGGGCGTGTTGGCGCAACTGGCGCCCTTCATCGGCATGTCCCTGGCGTTGTTGCAGGCAAGGGAGGCCGGACAGCCCTGTGGCTGGCTGAGTCAGGACGGAAACAATCGATTGGCTATTGGAATGGCGGTGCCTCATGGCAATGATTAAGCAAGCGAGCCAAGGCTCTCTGATGAAGGTGGGATTGGGTTATCTGCTGGTCGTGACGGTCGTGGTGGTGTTCGGTTGTCTGCTGTACGACTTGAGCCGCGAGTACTTCGGCTGGCCTCGACTGCCACTCAAGTCGTTGGCGCTGTGGGGGGCGGGTACCTGGTTTGCCTTGTGCGGGTTGTGTCCGGTGATACTTCTGGCCTGGGATCGTTTGGCGGTGGCTTGGGCGACGCGCGTGACAGGAGTGGGTGTTGATGCTCCGATTTCGCCATTAAGCAAAGAGAGCGCTCCGCCGGATAATTCCTGGGTCGCTGAGTTAAAGGATTACCTGCACGAGAACCACGGTTTCCTTTGGCGCCGCAAAGTCCGCCTGCTGCTGGTGGTCGGCGAACCTGATCAGATTTCCGCCATCGCCCCCAACCTGAAAGATAAAAAATGGCTCGCTGGCCACGACACCATTCTGCTCTGGGGCGGCAGCGTCCAAACTAAATTCGATGATGAACGCTTCACTCCGTGGCAAAACCTGAGCCGCTGGCGCGCCCTTGACGGCGTGATCTGGGCCCTGAACGCGCAACAAAGCACTGATGCCCAGGCGATGGACGCTGGCGTACGTCACTTGAAAGAACTGGCCCGCCAGCTGCGTTGGCAGTTGCCGCTGCACCTATGGCAGGTCTGCGAGAGTGGATGGGGTCAGGACAAACGTGAGACCCAGGCGGTCGGTTGTCTGCTGCCGTCAGGGGTGACGCCGCTGGCCGTGGAGGGCGCTCTGCAAGATTTGTTGGAACCCCTGCGCGACAGCGGTTGGGCACAGATACATGGCACCATGAGTCACGATTTCCTGCTGCGTCTGTCCCGCGATTTGCAGACCGAGGGCATTGCCCGTTGGCAGCAGGCCCTCGCGCCGTTGTTCCGGGTGTTCGACCGTGGCGTGCCGTTGCGCGGGTTGTGGTTCAGCCTGCCGGTGCAGGGCGGTAAAGAATCCAAAGAAAATACAGACCACCTTTGGCACGGCACACCACCCTGGGACGGCGTGCTCGGTGACAAACAGGTTCACCTTCGGCGCCTCGGCTGGGGCACCACACGGATCGGTTATTCATTGGCGCTGGGACTGGCACTGCTCTTGAGCGCCGGCATGCTGCTGTCCTTCGTCAGCAACCGCGCGCACATCACCCAGGTGCAAACGTCACTGGCAACCTTGCAACAATCCTCCAACAGCGACGAACAATTCCTCGCCCTCAACGAGCTGACCCGCGAACTCGGCCGTCTGGATTACCGCGCCACCTACGGCACGCCCTGGTACCAGCGTTTCGGCCTGAACAAGAATCCAGAACTCCTGCAATTGCTCTGGCCCACCTACGTCGAAGCCAACCAGCGCCTGCTGCGCGACCCGGCGCTGGCCAGCCTGCAACAGCAGCTTGGCGCCTTGATCCGCTTGCCTGCCGACAGCCCCGAACGGCTCAAGCGTGCGCCGCAGGCCTACGAACAACTCAAGGCCTACCTGATGCTGGCGCGCCCGGAAAAAGCCGACGCGAGCTTTCTGGTCAAGACCCTGGGCACGCTCGAGCCGAGTGCCGGCGGGGTTTCGCCGGGGTTGTGGCACGGCCTGTCGCCGGTGCTCTGGCAGTTCTATGGCGAGCAACTGGCGGCTCACCCGGACTGGCGCAGTGCGGCCGACCCGAAGCTGGTGGCGCAGGTCCGCCAGCTGCTGCTCGGCCAGTTGGGCCAGCGCAATGCCGAAGCCAGCCTGTACCACCAGGTGCTTGACGCCTCGGCCAATCATTACCCGGCGTTGAGCCTGGCGCAGATGGTCGGCGACACCGAGGCGCGGGCGCTGTTCGTCAGCACGGCCAGCGTGCCGGGGGTGTTTACCCGCCAGGCCTGGGAGGGCCAGGTGCGGCCGGCGATCGAGGCCATCGCCGAGGCGCGGCGCGAGGAAATCGACTGGGTGCTCAGCGACCGGCCGGGCGACATCGCCGCCGAGCTGACTCCCGACATGCTGCGTGAACGCCTGACCCGGCGCTACTTCCAGGACTACGCCAGCGCCTGGTTGAAGTTTCTCAACCGCCTGCGCTGGCAGCCGGCCAACAGCCTGGGCGCGGTGATCGACCAGTTGACCCTGATGAGTGACGTGCGCCAGTCGCCACTGATCGCGCTGATGAACACCCTGGCTTACCAGGGGCAGGCCGGCACGCGCAGCCAGGCCTTGGCCGACTCGCTGATCAGCTCGGCGCAAAAGCTGATCGCCCAGGCCCCGGGGCCGATGATCGAGCAGGTGCAGCAGGGAGCCAAAAGCCCTCTGGACGCCACCTTCGGCCCGCTGCTGGCCCTGCTCGGCAAAACCCCCGAAGGCCAGGACGACCGTGAGCGCCTGAGCCTGCAAGCCTTCCTCAACCAGGTCACGCGCACCCGCCTGACCCTGCAGCAGGTGAACCACGCCGCCGACCCCCAGGACATGACCCAGACCCTGGCGCAGACGGTGTTCCAGGGCAAGAGCATCGACCTCACCGACACCCGCGCCTACGGCAGCCAGCTCGCCGCCAGCCTCGGCGCGGAGTGGGGCGGCATTGGCCAGACCCTGTTCGTGCAGCCGCTGGAGCAAGCCTGGCAGGGCGTCCTGCAACCCTCGGCCAGCAGCCTCAACCGCCAGTGGCAACGGGCGATCGTCAGCGAATGGCAGCAGGCGTTCACCGGCCGTTATCCCTTCGCGGCCACCGCCAGCGACGCCTCGCTGCCGATGCTCGGGCAGATGATCCGCGCCGACTCCGGGCGCCTCGAGCAATTCCTGCAGCGCGAGCTGGGCGGCTTGCTGCGCAAGGAAGGCAGCCGCTGGGTGGCCGACACGCAGCACAGCCAGGGCCTGCGCTTCAACCCGCAGTTCCTCGCGGCGATCAACCAGCTCAGCCACCTGGCCGACGTGCTGTTCACCGACGGCGGCATGGGCCTGAGCTTCGAGCTGCAAGGCAAGCCGGTGCGTGACGTGGTGCAGACCACCTTCACCCTCAATGGCGAGAAACACGAGTACTTCAACCAGAAGGAAAGCTGGCAGCGCTTCAACTGGCCGGGGCGCCGCCAGTACCCCGGCGCGAGCCTGACCTGGACCAGCGTGCGCGCCAACGAACGGTTGTTCGGCGACTACCCGGGTACCTGGGGCCTGATCCGCCTGCTGGAACAAGCCGAGGTCACGCCGCTGGACGATGGCGACAGCCGTTTTCGCCTGATGCTCAAGGCGCCCGACGGCATCGGTCTGACCTGGTACCTGCGTACCGAGCTGGGGGCGGGGCCGATGGCGTTGCTCAAGCTGCGCGGCTTTGAATTGCCGACGCAGATCTTCCTGGGTGAAAGGGGACCGACGGCACAAAACGGGAAGTTTAAAAAATGAGTTTGCGCAAATTGTTTGCCCGATGCCTCGGCGAGCGTGACGCCCTTCGGTACGCGCCGTCGCGTTCTGCGGTTGAACCTCATTCATCAGGAGTCTTTCTTTGAACAATGAAAATCTGACACTGCGTTACTTCGACGCCGAGATGCGTTACCTGCGTGAAGCCGCCCAGGAGTTTGCCGAGGCCTTTCCAGACCGGGCGGCGCAACTGAATCTGGACAAGCAGGGTGCACGTGATCCGTATGTGGAACGCCTGTTCGAGGGCTTTGCCTTCCTGATGGGGCGATTGCGCGAAAAGCTCGACGATGACCTGCCGGAGCTGACTGAAGGCCTGGTCAGTCTGTTGTGGCCGCATTACCTGCGCACCATTCCCTCGCTCTGCATCGTCGAGCTGGCACCGGAGCTTGCGCAGATGAAGCGCAGCGAGTTGATCGGCACTGGCTTCGAAGTGCTGTCGCAGCCCATCGGTGCGCAGCGCACCCGTTGTCGATACACCACCACCCAGGACCTGATTTTGCGGCCACTCGCCCTGGAGTCTGTGCGTCTGGCCCATGAGCCGGACGGGCGTTCAGTGCTACGCCTGCGCTTCGCCCGCGGGGCGATGAGCCCCTGGAGCGAGATTGACCTGAGTCGCCTGCCGCTGTACCTCAATGCCGACGCACCGCTGGCCAGTGCGCTGCACCAGGCACTGACCCTCAACGCTCAGGCCTTGTATGTTCGCCTGCCTGAGCAGGCGGGCCGCTCTGTGCTGGAGGGTTATTTTTCGCCAAAGGGGTTTGCCGAAGACGATCGATTGTGGCCCAAGGGCGACAGCGCCTTCAGCGGCTATCAGCTGTTGCTGGAGTATTTCACCTTCCGTGAGAAGTTCATGTTCGTCACCCTGTGTGGGCTTGAGCATTTGCGTATCAAGCCAGGCGATCTCTGGTTCGAACTGGACGTGGTCCTACGCCAACCGTGGCCGCAAGCATTCAACCTGAGCACCGGGCACATTCGCTTGCATGCGGTGCCGGTGATCAATGCTTTTACACTGGAGTCCGATCCGCTGGCGCTGCAGCCGCTACAAACCGACTACCTGCTTCGTCCCATGCGTTTGCAGGACGGTCATACCGAAATTTATTCAGTGGATCAGGTCACTGCGTCGTGGAATGGCGAGCACCAGGACTACGTACCGTTCAGCAGCTTTCGCCACAAGGGTGGCATGTTGCGTGATGACATGCCCGAGCGGTATTTCCATACCCGCTTGAAACGGGGTGCCAATGGCCTGCATGACACGTGGCTGATCCTCGGCGGTGACGGTTTTGACAAGGATCAGCTGGGCCTCAACCAGAACCTGTCGCTGCGCTTGACCGGCACAAACGGACAGCTCCCGCGCAAAGCATTGCAAAGCACGTTGCTCGACACACCGGGGCAATCCTCAAAGATCGGTTTGCAGGTGCGCAATCTGTGCGCGCCCACGTTGCCGTGTTACCCGCCGAACCGCGACCGATTCCACTGGCGAGTGCTCAGCCACCTGGGCTCGAACTTCCTGCCGATGCTCGACAATGCCGAAGTATTGCGTGGCACGCTGGCGTTGTATGACTGGACGGGCGACGAACTGAACCGACGGCGTCTGGCGGCCATCGTCGAGGTCAAGCACCACCTGAAGCAGCGTTTTGAAAAAGGCTTTCTGCTGCGTGGCGTTGATATCGAAGTCACATTGGATGCCAATGGTTTTTCCGGAGAGGGTGACATCAGCCTGTTCGGCGAGATGCTCAATCGCTTCTTCGGTTTGTACGCCGATATCCACCTGTTCAACCAGCTCACGCTGATCCTTCAACCTTCTGGGAAGTGCCTGCGATGGGCCGAGAATCACAGTCAGCGTATTCCCGGCTGAAAGCCGCGTACATGAACAAAGGCCGCGATCCCCTCTGTAGACCCGTTCAAGCCCTGTTCCACAGGGATTTTGCCAGCCACCGATTCCGGTCGTTGAGATGAGCCACCAGAATCAGCTATACCTCTATGAAACCATTGCCATCCGCGATACTCGAAACAAACGGGTGCAGTTACCGGGGCGCAGATGCAGTTTCTAGAAGATAACCACGGGTGTGCCGGCTGGAACGGCGAAATGGCCGGGCGCATTCGTGCGTTCGACTGGAGCCCGACCGAGCTTGGGCGCCTGGAAAACTGGTCCAGGAGCCTGCGCAGTGCGGTTCAGCTGATGCTCGCCTCACCCTTGCCGATGGTGATGCTCTGGGGCCGGGCCGGTTACATGATCTATAACGACGCCTATTCGATATTCGCTGGCGGGCGCCATCCTTACCTGTTGGGTTGCGCGGTGGAGTTGGGCTGGCCGGAAGTCGCCGAATTCAACCGGCATGTGGTCGACACCTGCCTGGCGGGCGGGACCTTGTCCTACCGCAACAAAGAGCTGGTGTTGCTGCGCGACGGAGTGCCCGAGGACGTCTGGCTGGACCTTTACTACAGCCCGGTCGCCGATGATGACGGGCATCCTGCCGGCGTCATGGCGATGGTGGTCGAAACCACCGAGTTCGTGATTTCCGAACGTCTGCGCCAGGCTGCGGAAAGTGCCTACCGCGCCGACAACGAGCGGGTACGCCTGGCCCTCAATGCCGGGGCGCTGCTCGGCTCCTTCGTCTGGGACATCAAGGCCAATACGCTCAGCGGCGATGAACGTTTTGCCCGCACGTTTTCCTTTCCCCCCGGGCAAAGCCTGGACAATTTGCCCCAGGATCTGGCCCAAGCCCATATCCATCCCGATGATCGCAGCTGGGTCGAGGAGCAGGTCAGGCAATCGATTGAGACCGGTGCGCCGTATAACGCCGAATACCGGGTGCTGCGTCCCGACGGCAGTTACCTGTGGGTGCTCGCCAGCGGCTGCTGCGAGTTCGATGAGCAGGGCCAGGCCTTTCGTTTCCCGGGGGTGTTGATCGACATCCACGAACGCAAGAACGCTGAAGAGTCCTTGCTCAGGTTCACCCGCAACCTGGAGCAGCGCGTGGCCGACGAAGTCGAAGCGCGGCTGGCGGCAGAAGAGCAACTGCGCCAGTCACAGAAGCTTGAGGCCATCGGCGGCCTGACCGGGGGCGTGGCTCACGATTTCAATAATCTGCTGCAGGTGATTGCCGGTAACCTGCACTTGCTTGCCAGGCATGAACCGGACAATGCCAACGTGCAGCGCCGGGTCGCGGCGTCCATTGCCGCGGTTGAGCGCGGTGCAAAACTGTCCTCGCAGTTGCTCGCGTTCGCCCGTCGCCAACCGTTGTCCCCGGCGATTTGCACGCCACAGCAGATTTTCGACGGCCTGGGCGAACTGTTGCAACGTGCGCTGGGGGAAACCCTCCAGGTTCACATGACCACCCCCGTTGACCCCTGGTCGATCTTTGTCGACCGCAATCAGCTGGAAAACGCCATCCTCAACCTGATGATCAATGCCCGTGACGCCATGGAAGGCGAGGGCACCATCGAGCTGTGCGCCGATAACATCACCCTCGACCGCGAATTCTGCCAGGGCAAGGGCATCGTTGCCGGTGACTACGTGCGGGTCACGGTGTCGGACAGCGGCCTGGGCATGACGCCGCAGGTACTGGGGCAGGCGTTCGAGCCGTTTTTCACCACCAAGCCCGACGGCCATGGCACGGGACTGGGCTTGAGCATGGTGTTCGGTTTCGTCAAGCAGAGTGGCGGCCATATCGAGATGTCCAGCGTGGTTGGACAGGGCACCCGGGTGCAGATGTATTTTCCGCGCAGCTTGCGCTCGATGGACAGTGAAACACCCCGTGCCGAGGTGCAGCAACGGGGCGCGAACGAGCGGATCCTGGTGGTCGAGGACAATGAGGCGGTGCGGGTTTCAACCGTGGAGTTGCTGCGCGAAGAGGGCTATCAGGTACTCACCGCCGCCAATGCCGACCTTGCCATGCAGATGTTGCTGGAGGGGGCGGTGGTGGACTTGATCTTCACCGACGTGGTCATGCCCGGCCTGATAAAAAGCTCGGACCTGGCGGCCTGGGCCAAGGTGCAGAATCCCCCGGTGGCGGTGTTGTTCACCTCGGGCCACACCCGTGACATTATCTCGCGCAACCACCAGCTGAGCCCGGATACCCATTTGCTGAGCAAACCCTATGGGCCGCAAGCGCTGACCCGGATGATTCGCACGGTTCTAAATGGCTGAACGCTCCCACGCTAATCATTCTTTTCAGATCTTTAATCAAGGCTGACCCATGACATCCACTCGCACCGCCAACCCTCCCTCAGGCATGGTCAGGGTGCGCGGCGCCCGGGAGCACAACCTCAAGAACGTCGATGTCGACATTCCCCGCGATGCCCTGGTGGTGTTCACCGGGGTGTCCGGTTCAGGAAAGTCGTCCCTGGCGTTTTCGACCCTGTACGCCGAAGCACAGCGTCGCTATTTCGAATCGGTGGCGCCTTATGCGCGGCGCCTGATCGATCAGGTGGGCGTGCCGGATGTCGATTCCATCGAGGGCTTGCCGCCAGCGGTGGCCTTGCAGCAACAGCGGGGCACGCCGAGCACGCGTTCCTCGGTGGGCAGCGTGACGACCCTGTCGAGCCTGATCCGCATGCTGTATTCGCGCGCCGGAAGTTACCCGGCCGGGCAGCCGATGCTTTACGCCGAAGACTTTTCCCCCAACACACCCCAGGGTGCTTGCCCGCAATGCCATGGCCTGGGCCGGGTGTACGAGGTCACCGAAGCGCTGATGGTGCCGGACCCGAGCCTGACCATTCGCCAGCGCGCCGTCGCCTCCTGGCCCATGGCCTGGCAAGGGCAGAATCTGCGGGACATCCTGGTGACCCTGGGCTATGACGTCGATGTGCCCTGGCGGGACCTGCCGAGAAAGCAGCGGGACTGGATTCTCTTCACCGAAGAAACCCCGACGGTACCGGTCTACGCCGGGCTCACCCCGCAGGAAACCCGGGTTGCCCTCAAGCGCAAGATGGAACCGAGTTATCAGGGCACATTCACAGGCGCACGGCGCTACATCCTGCACACCTTCACCCATTCGCAAAGTGCGCTGATGAAGAAGCGCGTCTCGCGTTTCATGCTCGGCAGCCCTTGCCCGTTGTGTGATGGCAAGCGCCTCAAGCACGAGGCTTTGTCGGTGACCTTCGCCGGCTACGACATCGGCGAACTGTCGCAGATGCCATTGCTGCAAGTCGCCGAAGTCCTCAAGCCGGTGGCGGCGCAGCACTATCTCGACGAAGGCGACGAGGCGGGTGAGGTATTGACCCACCTGCAGACCCGCCAGGCCCGCGAAGATCGGGTGGCCCACGGCGCCAGTGGCCACGCCAACGCCCCCGATGTGCGCCACACGCCGAATCTCTCGGTGGAAAAACGCCTCGCCGCGCAACGCATCGCCCAGGACTTGCTGGAGCGGGTCAGCACCTTGACCGACCTGGGCCTCGGTTACCTGGCCCTGGAGCGCAGCACGCCGACGCTGTCGTCCGGCGAGTTGCAACGCCTGCGCCTGGCGACGCAACTGGGTTCGCAGTTGTTCGGCGTGATCTACGTGCTGGACGAACCCTCGGCCGGCTTGCACCCGGCTGATGGTGAAGCACTGTTCGAAGCCCTGCAACGCTTGAAAGCGGCAGGCAATACCTTGTTCGTGGTCGAGCATGACCTGGAAACCATGCGCCGCGCCGACTGGTTGATCGATGTCGGCCCGGCGGCGGGCGAGCATGGCGGACGGGTACTGTATAGCGGTGCCCCGGCGGGACTGGCACAGGTGAAGGATTCGCAGACCCGCGCCTACCTGTTCGCCGAGCACCTGCGCCAACCCCGCCGCCCGCGCAAGGCTGAAGACTGGCTACGCCTGGAAGGCGTCACGCGCAACAACCTGGACAACCTCAGTGTCGAGTTTCCCTTGGGCTGCTTCACCGCGGTGACCGGTGTGTCGGGTTCGGGTAAATCCAGCCTGGTCAGCCAGGCGTTGCTGGAACTTGTCGGCGCGCATCTGGGGCGTCCGGGCGCCGACAGTGAACCGCAGGAGCTGAGCCTGGAAGATGACGCACCGACTGTCAGTGGCGGTCAGGTCACGGCGGGGCTGGCGTCGATCAAGCGGCTGGTGCAGGTCGATCAGAAGCCCATTGGCCGCACACCGCGCTCCAACCTCGCGACCTACACCGGGCTGTTCGACAATGTGCGCAAGCTCTACGCTGCAACGCCCGAAGCGCAGGCGGCGGGCTACGACGCCGGGCAGTTTTCCTTCAATGTCGCCAAGGGCCGCTGCCCGACTTGTGAGGGGGAAGGTTTTGTCAGCGTCGAATTGTTGTTCATGCCCAGCGTCTACGCACCATGCCCGACCTGTCATGGTGCGCGTTATAACCCTGAGACGCTGGCGATCACCTGGCAGGGCCGGACCATCGCCCAGGTGCTGCAACTGACCGTAGACCAGGCCGTGGAGGTGTTCGCCGAACAAGCGGCGGTGCGCCGCTCCCTGGAGGTGTTGCGCGATATCGGCCTGGGTTACCTGCGCCTCGGCCAACCGGCGACCGAGCTGTCCGGTGGTGAAGCACAGCGCATCAAGCTGGCCACCGAACTGCAGCGCAACCCGCGCGGGGCGACGCTCTACGTGCTCGACGAACCCACCACGGGCCTGCACCCGTGTGACGTCGATCGCTTGCTGGAGCAGTTGAACAACCTGGTGACGGCGGGGCACACGGTGATCGTCGTCGAACATGAAATGCGCGTGGTGGCGCAGAGTGACTGGGTGATCGATATCGGACCGGGGGCGGGGGATCAGGGGGGCAAGGTTGTGGTGGCGGGTGAGCCGCAGAAAGTGGCCAAGAGCAGAAAGAGCCGGACGGCGCCGTTTCTTGCCAGGGTTCTCGGTGAGGCCTGAGCCGGCGCTGTTTTTGCGGGCCCCTTCGCGGGCAAGCCCGCTCCTACAATGGATTTGTGGCGTTCACAATTCCCCTGTGGGAGCGAGGCGTTCCGACGAATCTATCAGGCGCTGTCGAGTGTGCGTCGTACCTTGTCCAGCAGTTCATTGATCTGAAAGGGCTTGATCAGCATTTCCATGCCGTCGCCGAGAAACACCTGGCGGTTGATCGCGGTTTCGGCGTAGCCGGTCATGAACAGGATCGGCAGGTGTTCGCGCCAGCCCCGCGCGATATCGGCCAGTTCGCGGCCGCTCATGCGTGGCAGGCCGACGTCGGTCAGCAACAGGTCGATGGAGTCGTCGTTCTGCAGGCGTTCCAGGGCGCTTTCGATATCCCCCGCCTCGGTGCAACGGTAGCCGGCATCCACCAGCACTTCGGCCACGAACATGCGCACCGACGGCATGTCCTCGACGATCAGCACATGTTCACCGCCACCCTGGACGTGAGTCGTCGACGATGCGACTGCGCCGGCCGTGGGATCGGCACTGGCCGGCAACATGATGGTCACTTCGGTACCGCGTCGCGCCACGCTGCGGATGTGCGCGTCGCCACCTGACTGGCGGGCAAACCCGTAGATGGTCGACAACCCCAGCCCGGTGCCCTGGCCCAGGGGCTTGGTGGTGAAGAACGGGTCGAACACCTTGTCGATGACGTTGTGTTCGATACCTGTGCCGTCGTCGCGCACCGACAGGGCGACATAGGCGCCATCGGCCAGGTTGGGGTCACCGTGGGAGTACGCGGCATAGGTGTTGACCCAGATATTGCCACCCTGGGGCAGGGCATCGCGGGCATTGATCACCAGGTTGAGCACGGCGCTTTCCAGTTGAATCGGATCGACCAGGGCAATGGCCGGTTTGCTCGTCAGTTCAAGCTTGAGGGCGATGCGTTCGCCAATGGTGCGCACCAGCAGCTCCTCGAGGGAACGGATGTGCTCGTTGATGTCCACCGGCCGGGTGTCGAGAGGCTGCTGGCGGGCGAAGGCGAGCAGGCGATGGGTCAGGGCGGCGGCACGCATGGCCGAGTTCAATGCCGCTTCGGCATAGAAGGCCACCTTGTCGGTGCGGGACTCGGCAACTCGCTTCTGGATCAGCTCCAGGCTGGTGATGATGCCGGTGAGCAGGTTGTTGAAATCGTGGGCAATGCCTCCGGTCAGCTTGCCCAGCGCGTCCATTTTCTGCACCTGCAACAGCTGGGCTTCGGTGCGCGCGCGCTCGGCGACTTCATTGGCCAGCCGGGTCGTGGCATCGTCCAGGCGCGCCAGGTGCGAGCGTTCGCGGTGACGGTGCTCGGTGACATCCTCGACGAACACCAGGCTCAATGCCGGTGTGCGGTAGGGGGAAATCTGCCACTCGGTTTCGCGAACTTCCCCCTGCACCCGCATGCTCAAAGTGCCTTTCCAGCGCTCGCCATACGCCAGGCGCAGGCGCAGTTCCTCGATCACGGCGCACTGGTCGTCGGCGAAGCACTGGCGCAGGGTATCCGGGTCGAGGTTGTCCTGGATCAGTTGGGCGAACGCATGGTTGCATTCGTGGACTTTGAGCTCTGCATCCAGCACGGCGATGGGGGCCGACACATTGACGAAAATCTCGCGAAAACGCGCCTCGCTTTCACGCAGGGCATTCTCGGTTTCGCGCACCCGCAGCAAAGTGCGCAGGGTCGCCAGCAGCACATCCGGGTCCACCGGGTGGATCAGGTAAGCGTCGGCGCCGGCGTCCAGGCCGGTGATGATGTCGCCGGTCTGGATCGACGCCGCGGACACGTGAATCACCGGGAGCAGGGCGGTAGCAGGCTCCGATCGCAGTTTGCGCACGATGTCGAAGCCACTCATGTCCGGCAGGTTGACGTCGAGGATCAAGGCGTCGATCGCCACACTGGCGATCAACTCCAGGCCTTCGCTGCCAGTGCCGGATTCCAGCACCTCATAACCGTGGCGTTCCAGGCGCCGACGCAAGGCGTAGCGCGTGGCCACGTTGTCATCGACGATCAGCAAGCGCAGGTCACGTTTCATCGGCAGGCTCCATGGCGATGGCCAGCGGGATGATCACGAAAAAGGTCGAGCCCACGCCCGGTGTGCTCTGTACCCCGACTTCGCCGCCCAGCAGCACCGCGAAGCGTTTGCACAGCGACAACCCGAGCCCGGTTCCACGCAGGCGTTTTTGCAGCGGGGAGTCGACCTGGGAGAAGTCTTCGAACAATGCGCCATGCAGCTCCTGAGCGATACCTATTCCGCTGTCGCTGACGGCGAAACGCACGTAGTCGCGGTTTTCCAGTTGCGCCGAGACCCGGACTTCACCGCGGGTGGTGAACTTCAATGAATTGGAAATGAAGTTGCGCAGGATCTGCGCGAGCTTCTTGTCGTCGGTGTACAGCCGGGGCAGGCCCACCGGTTCCTCGAAGATCAGGTCCACGGCGCTGGTGTCGACAATCGGGCGAAACATGCCGCGCAGGGCGGCGAACAGGTCGAGCATGTCGAACCAGGCCGGGGAAATGGTGATGCGCCCGGCCTCGATCTTCGCCAGGTCCAGCAGGTCGTCGACCATGTCGCTCAGCTCCCGCGCGGCATTGCTGACGAAGGCCACCTGCTTGTGCTGCTCGCTGCTCAGTGGCCCGTCGAGTTCATCGCTCAACAGGCTGGCGATGCTCAGGATCGAGCCCAATGGCGTGCGAAACTCATGGCTCATGTAGGACAGGAAGCGACTTTTCAGGTCCGAGGCCTGGCGTAGCTGTTCGGCCTGGGTATCGAGTTCGGCGTACAGCGCCAGGACGCCCTGGTTGGTTTCATCGAGCTCGGCGCGCAGGGCGATGGCTTCACCCTGCAAACGCGCGATCATAGCGGCTTGTTCGTCGATTTGACTCATGGGCATTTCAGCCATGGGCTGCCTCCAGGGCAATGACCAGCACGGTGACATCGTCTCGTCCACGACAGAAATCGCGGTGCAGGATGGCGGCAATCACGGCGGGATGGCGGTGCACCAGGCCGGGGTAATCCGACAGGTTCCAGCGCGACTGCAGGCCATCGCTGTACATGATGAGCAATTGCCCGCTCACCTGAGCATAGTCAAAGGGCTGCGCCTTTCTAAACTGCCCGCCGACGATGCCGGGGTGGGAGGCCAGGCCACGGGACTTGTCCGGTGCGACCAGGCAGGCACCGATATTGCCGATGCCGAGGAATTTCAAGGCGTCGCTGCCGGCGTCGAACTGGGCGATGGCCACTGCACCGCCACGGGTGCCGATCATGGCTTGATGAATGTCTTCCAGCACCTGCAGCGGTGAGTCGAAGGGCAGCAGCGCGTAGGCTTTCTCGCCGGCGCGGGCGGCGCGTTCGGCTTCTTCACCATGGCCCAGGCCATCGATCACCAGGACGCTGATGCGCGGCCCGTCCAGCGCCAGGTGCCAGGTATCGCCGCACGCGGGATCCTGGTGCAACGAATGCTGGCTGACGCCAATGCGTCGGTCCGCGCCCTTGTCCGTTCGCGGGTACAACCTTGTGAGCAGCACGGCGCCCCGTGAATCTGCATAGACATCGAACACCTCGGTCTGCCGGGACACAGTGCCCAGGCCAATGCCTTGGGTGCCGCCGGTGGAAAAACCGTCGGCCAGGCAGGCGTGCAGGTCAAAACCCTGTGCGCGGTCGATGGCGAGCATCTCGATACCGGCGCCGCTGGCACGAGGCAGGACCCTCAGGTGCAATTCACCACGGCTGGCGTGCTTGAGAATGTTGCTGGCAAGTTCGGTGGCGACCAGCGCTACCCGTCCCGCGTCCGTGGTGTCGAAACCGTGTTGCTGCGCGAGTTGCTGCGCGGTGCGTCGAGCGTGGCCGACCTGGCTGTTGTCCTCGATGACCAGCACTTGGGTCATCGAACCAGCGATGTTCATGTCCATCGGGTAATCGTTACGCGAGTACCCTTTCCCGGCGCAGTGTCGAGTTCGAATTCATTTACCAGGCGCTTGGCGCCGGTCAGGCCCAGGCCCAGGCCGGCACCGGAGGTCCAGCCATCGGTCATCGCCAGCTTGACGTCGGGGATACCCGGCCCCTCGTCACGGAACACCAGGCGCAGGCCGGTGCGCGGGCTTTCATCAAGGATTTGCCAGTCCATGTCGCCGCCACCGCCGTACACCATGGTATTGCGCGCCAGCTCACTGACCGCGGTCACCAGCTTGGTCAGGTCGATCAGGCGCATGCCGCAGTCCTGGGCGAGTTTACGCGCCAGTTGCCGGGCCAGGACGACGTCCTGCTCGATGTGAATCGGATGAGTGCCGCTGCTGCGCACAGTCATGGGTTGCGTACTCGGTCCTGAAGCAGTTTCATCCCGCGCTCCACATTCAGCGCGGTACTGACACCGGGCAGAGTCAGGCCGAGCTCCACCAGGGTGATAGCCACCGCCGGCTGCATGCCGACCAGCACGGTCCGGGCATCCATGATGCTCGACAGCCCGGAGATGGTGCCGATCATCCGGCCAATGAAGGAGTCGACCATGTCCAGGGCGGAGATATCGATCAGCACGCCGCGGGCGGACGTCCTGCTGATGCGCTCGGACAGGTCGTCCTGCAGCGTCAGCGCCAGCTGGTCATGCATGTCCACCTGGATGGTCACCAGCAGGAAGTCGCCCATTTGCAGAATCGGAATGCGCTCCATGGGCTCAGTCCGCCTTGTTGACGGTGAGTCCCAGCCGGGTCAGGGCCAGTTTCAGGGCATCGGCCAGGTTGGCCTTGGTAACCACGCCTTGCAGGTCCAGCCCCAGGTGCACGATGGTCTGGGCGATCTGCGGGCGCACGCCGCTGATGATGCAGTCGGCGCCCATCAGGCGAATCGCGGTGACGGTCTTGAGCAGGTGCTGGGCCACCAGGGTATCGACGGTCGGGACGCCGGTGATGTCGATGATGGCGATCTCGGAGCCAGTATCGACGATGCGCTGCAGCAGCGATTCCATCACCACCTGGGTGCGTTGCGAGTCCAGCGTGCCGATCATCGGCAGGGCCAGGACGCCGTCCCAGAGCTTTACCACCGGGGTCGACAGCTCCAGCAGTTCTTCCTGCTGGCGCTTGATCACGGCTTCGCGGGACTTCTGGAAGGTGCGGATGGTGTGCATGCCCAGGGCGTCGAGCAATTCGGAGATTTCCCAGAGTTGCTCTGCCAACAGGGCCGGGCTGTCCTGGTAATGATTCTGCAGGAGGGCAAACAGCGGACCCTTGAGCGAAAAGATGAAACTGGCGGTCTGGTGCGAATCCTGGCCGAGTAGCGCGCGGCTGTGGGAAAGCTTGTCGAGGAACTGGCGGATTTCATCCCAGCCGGCGGCGGCGATATTCTGGTCATTGCCGTTTTGCAGGCCCGAGATGACCAGCTGCAGGAATTCCGACGTCTGCTGTTGCAAATCCTGCTCTTTGAGATTACGCGTGGCGCCACTGGTCTCCAGGCCGTTTTTCCATTCGGCGAGCAGTTGTGCCTGGTGGTTCTTCATCGCATCGAGCGTGCTGGTTTGCAGTGCCGCCATGGGACTTGTCTCCTTGAAGGGTATGCGGCCGATTCCCGGAAAAAATGACCGGCGCAAAAGCAGTGACATTTCGCGGATGAAATAGTTGTTCGCGTTCGACAGCAATTTTCATTCGCCGCCTATGGACTGTAGGAGCTGGCGGAGGCTGCGGTCTTTTTTTTTGCATCGACAACCGAGGGCGGCCTGGTGTGGCCAAATAAAAAGACCGCATCGATGGATGCGGTCTTTTCATTCTGATGAGGATCACTTGTCCGGATGGGCGGCCTGAAGTTTTTTCGCCATATCCAGGTGTTTTTCCAGCCCCGGCAACATTTTTTGCGCAAAGCCCTTGAGTTCCGTTGCGCCTTTGGTCCTGTCGTCGGTCACGGTATTGGCTTGTTTCTTGAACAGTTCGATGGCGTCTTCGTGAGCCTTGACCTGGTTGTTGGCGTAGGCCGAATCGAAGGATTCGTCACGCATGTCGAGGATCTTTTCCTTGGCCTGCTTCACCAGCGTCGTGTTGTCCGGCACTTCGATGTCATTCTTTTTCGCGATGGCCGCCAGTTCATCGTTGGCCTTGGAATGATCGGTGATGATCATGTTGGCGAACGCTTTTACATCGGCTGACTGGCTTTTTTCCAGGGCCAACCGGCTGGTTTCGATCTCGGCGATGCCGCCGGCGGCCGCCTTGTCGACGAAATCATTGTCGGTTGCAGCGAAGGCCGTGCCCATGCTGGTGCTCAAGGCGATGGCCAGGGCGAGATGGCGCAGGTTGAATCTGTCCATTGGTTCTTCTCCACACGGTTGTCATGGGCGATCGAGTTGATCGTTAACTTGTGGAGGCCGCGGTGGGGGTAAAGGTTTTATCGCATTTGCGACAGGACGACGAATGGGCACCGCTGGTCTGACAGATGGTCGACAGAACCGGCCAACCAAGGCCATTCTGATAGTTGGCGAACGCAATCAGTCGCGTTTGCTACCGATTAACAAACGGAGGTGTTCCATGCCGGTGCCCCACGACCTTTTTCAGGATTTGAGTTGCACAAAGGAAGAAATCCAGCAGAAACGCACCAAGGATCCGTTACTGGATTCACTGATCAACAAATACTCGCTAGCGGATGCCGAAGTGGTGAAGGCAGAGCAAGCCAAATCCAGTGATGACGCAGTGACAAAGCTCAAGGCCAAGCGCCTGGAGGTCAAGGACAAGATCGTCAAACAGCTCCAGTCGTCGTCCTGATGCTCCGTGATGAGCCACCGACAGTCGGTGGCTGGGCAATTGGAACGACGATCCTGACCGGCACCTCGAATGTTCAGGGCCGGTAACCCGCAAATCACTGATCCCCTGTGGGAGCAAGCCCGCTCCCACAGTTTGATCGGCGTTACTTCTGCAAAGCGGTACTCAGCGGCAACCGCACCATGTTTTTCGCTTTCAACGAGCCAAAATACAACCAGTCCCCATACTCACGCACGGTGGTGATCGGCGCGTAGCTGTCGCTGCTGCCGTCCTGCAGGTTGGCGATCACCTTGCCCTCAAGGTCCAGTCCCAGCGCGAAGGCGCGTTTTTCCACCGGTTTGGGCAGAACGATCATTGCTCGTGCAATCATCTTGCGCACGAAAGGGTGAGGCGCGGTTTTGTCGAGCAAGGCGTTGCGCGGCGCATACAACGCCACCCAGAAACGGTCGCGGCCGTTGAAAGACAGGTTGTCTGGCAACCCCGGCAGGTTATCGATGAACAGGTCATGGGTGCCGGCATTCGGCCCGCTCAACCAGTAGCGAGTGATGCGATACGCACCGGTTTCGTTGACCAGCACGAAGGTATCGTCCGGACCCAGGGTCACGCCATTGGCAAACTCCAGCTTGTCCAGCAGCATCGTGGTCTTGCCGGTCTGAAAGTCATACCGCAGCAAGCGTCCGTCGCCGCCATGTTCGATGATTGCCTCACCGTCCTCGCCGTAGCCGAAACGGCTGGAGGCGTCGCTGAAGTAGGCGTAGTGCCCGGACTTATCGATGGCCACGTCGTCGGTGAAACCCAGCGGCACGCCGTTGGCGCTGGTCGTCAAGGCCACCAGGCGACCCTGGGCGTCCAGTGACAACAACCCCTTGACGGCGTCGGCGATCACCAGCAAGCCATTGGGGTGGCGGGCCAACCCCAGGGGGCGGCCGCCGGTATCGGTCAACATCTTGGTCTCCTGGCCGTCCAGGCTGGTGCGAATGACCCGGCCATCGTGCAACCCGGTGATCAGCGCATTGTTTTCCAGGAGCAGCGCTTCAGGGCCGTCGATGTTCTGTGCGCCGACGCGGGCCACGCCCTTGAGGCGCTGGTTGTCCGCGTACAGGCCGCTGCTGAGGGACGGCGCCGGTTGCGGTGTCCAGGCCACAGGGTCGACCTTGGTCGGCATCAATAGCAGGAAGGCGCCGAGGGCAACGATCAGCAGCAATAGCCCATGGTGAAACCTGAACGATCGGCTCACGCACGGACTCCTGACGGTGCAAGGTGTTGTTGCGCGGTGTCGCGAAGCGCCAGCATCGACGCTGCCGATTCGCGATCGATGCGTCGCTTGAGCAGCAATTGGTTGGCGATTCGCATCGCCACGCCGCTAAACCGGTATTCCAGCGTGCGCACGAACCGCGTGCCATTACCCTCGACCGCGCATTCGTAAGTCAGCACCAAGGACAGGCCGTTATCGCCATGGGCCCGGGCAATCCAGCGGCGTCCAGGCAGGTACTCATCGACCACCCAACTCAAGTGCCCGTCACGCCCACCGGCGCGGATGTCCTCCTCGAACCGCGCGCCAGCATGCAAAGGCCCTTTCGGACCAATGATCCGAAGGGACGATGGATGCCACTGCGGCCAACTGGTCACGGTGCTGGCATAGGCGAGCACGGCAACGGGATTACCGGCGATGTCGATCTGATGCTGCATGCGGGTCATGGGCGTTCTCTTCAGGTACTCGATGGCCGGTTCCGGTTCCGGCTCCCAGTAAAGGGTGCCGAACAGGTAGTCCATCAACGGAAAGACGATGTTGAAATTACGTTGCTGCATCATTTCGCGGCGGTGATGCAGTTCATGCAGGCGACGCATCTGGCGGATCCATGGCAGGCGCGTAATCCGGTTGTGCGCCGGCAAATGCTCGCAGGCATGGAACACTTCATAGGTCAGGTACCCCAGGACCAGGCAGCCGCCGACCAGCCCGGCGGCGTTGGCGTCCAAGGGCTTGAGCAGCCACCACAGGGGCAGGGCGATCAGCAGCGTGTGCACCACGATCAGCCAGGCGGGGAACAGGATCACCCGCCAGTCGCGAGCGCTGTCATACGTCATTTTGCCGGGGGCGAAAAAGCTGTGATGGTCGCCGGCATGGCGGGCATAGAACATCCGCGCGAAGCTTTTTTTGTGATGGCCGAGGTGTCGGTGCACCATGTACACGATGAAACTGAAGAACAGCAGGGACACCGGTACCGCCAGCCATTCGAGAGGCTGAACCTTATGCACGGTGCTCCAGAAAATGCCGATCGCCACCAGGCCGAACATCAGCACGAAGGTGCCATGCAGCCAGGGGTTATAGCGGGGATGAATGTCACAACGGTAACGGGCGCGGAATGCTTCGGTGGTCTGCCTCACTGCAATCACCTGTCGTTATTGTTATCTCCAGCAGATTAGTCGATCCCGGGGTTTTGGTTGGCGGCTGTCCAGTATTTTTAGTGGTGCTTGCGCTCTCACGGCTGATGAGGGTTTTGTAGGAGCCAGGCTTGCCGGCGAAGAACGGTAACGCGGTGCAGCAGACGCACCGAAGTGTCTCGTTCGCCGGCAAGCCTGGCTCCTACAAAACGAAGAACGATAATGCGGTGCAGTAGATACACCGCAGCGCCTCGGATTCAGGTCAACGGATTCCAGCGTTGTGACCAGTCGTCATCGCCCTTGATCACCTCGCGCAGCAGATCGAAGGCCCGCTGCAGTGCTGCCGAGTCGCGGTCGCGGGAGTACACCAGGTAGGTCGGGTAGCTGAATTCCGGGGCCTTGGGTACGGGCTCCAGCATGCCGTTTTCCAGGTAGCTCTGGACCACCCGGGTGCGGAAGTAGCCGCTGCCACCGTGTTCGAGGATGTACTGCAAACCCAGGGGGCCAAGGTTGAAACTGAGCGCCGCCTTGGCCTTTTCCGGCAGGGCGGCGTCGTGCTGGCGCCGGAAGTGCTGGCCCCAGTCGATGTACACGTAGGGTTCGGGGCGTTCGGGGTGGCGCACGAGGATGAGTTTTTCTTCGAGAATCTGCTCGACCTGCAGGCGCGGCCAGTATTCGGGCTGATAGACCAGCGCCGCGTCGAGCACCCCAAGCTCCAGTTGGCGCAGCAGGTTTTCGCCGTCGCGGATTTCCATGCGCAGCGCATGGCCGGGAATCCTGTCGCGCAGTACGCCGGCCCACCTGAGCATCAACGGATTGCACAGGCTGACCTCGCCACCGATGTGCAGGACGTCGTGGAACCCTTCGGGCAAGGGCAAGTCCCGGCGCGCGGCCTCCCAGGTTTCTACCAGTTGATTGGCATAGATCACGAAAGCCTCGCCATTGGGCGTCAGGCGGGCGCCTGCACGGTTGCGTACGAACAGCGTGCTGCCCAGGTGACTTTCCAGCTTCTGTACCCGCGCGGTAATCGCGGTCTGGGTGACGTGGAGTTTCTCGGCGGCTGCGGCAAGGCTGCCGTGGCGGACGATTTCCAGGAAGGTGCGGGCGAGGTCGATGTCCATGGGGCGGCCAGTGCGGGAAGTGCTGGCATTGTAAGGCAAATCAAAAGATCGTCCGAACGCGGCCCCAGTCCTCGGACGATCTTTTGCTTTTTCAGGTCAAAACGCGAAACAGGAGCAGCCAAACGCCCCCCAGAACCCGCGAAAGTCACTGACCGGCGCATTCGACAAGCGCGCCCGTTCGTGACTGTGCGCATGCACCGCGCAAGCCCCGACGCATTGATGAACCTGAGCCGTCAGCGCTGCCGATGGCTTCCAGTGACCGGGCACCTTGGCCACGGGCGACCACTCGGGCACCACCGGGATGGGCGGGGGGCCGAGTTTTTCGAACTCGTTACTGGCGTAGACCACCTTGCCATCGACAAGGGTCAGCACCGATTCGATACCCTTGATGCCCTCGACCTCCATATGGAAATAGTCGGCCGACAGCGCGATCAGGTCCGCCAGTTGCCCGACCTTGATCTGGCCCTTCTTGCCTTGCTCGGACGAGAACCAGGCGCTGCCATGGGTGAACAGCTCGAGTGCGGTGTCACGGCTCAAGCCTTGTGGATACAGCGCCAGGCCGCCGACGGTACGGCCGCTGACCAGCCAGTACAGCGACGTCCACGGGTTGTAGCTCGACACCCGCGTCGCATCCGTGCCGGCGCCTACCGGCACACCCTCGGCGAGCATGCGGGCAATGGGCGGCGTATGTTCGGCCGCCTTGGCGCCATAGCGATCTACGAAATACTCGCCCTGGAAGGCCATGCGATCCTGGATGGCGATACCGCCACCCAGCGCCTTGACCCGCTCGATGTTCTGCGGCGTGATGGTTTCGGCATGGTCGAAGAACCACGGTAAGCCGTCAAACGGAATGTCGCGGTTGACCTTCTCGAACACATCGAGCATACGGCTGATGGATTCGTTGTAGGTGGCATGCAGGCGAAATGGCCAGCGTTGCTCGACCAGGTGCCGGACCACCGGCTCCAGGTCCTGCTCCAGGGTGGACGGCAGGTCCGGGCGCGGCTCAAGAAAGTCTTCAAAGTCTGCTGCCGAGAACACCAGCATTTCCCCGGCACCGTTGTGCCGCAGGAAATCGTCACCCTGGCCGTAGCGTGAGGTACTGGTCCAGTTCTTGAAATCGGTCAGTTCTTCCTTGGGGCGCTGAGTGAACAGGTTGTAGGCGATGCGCACGGTCAGTTGCCGATCCTTGGCCAATTGCTGAATGACCTGATAGTCGTCCGGGTAATTCTGATAACCACCGCCCGCGTCGATCGCGCTGGTGACCCCCAGGCGATTGAGTTCGCGCATGAATTGCCGGGTGGAGTTGACCTGATGCTCCAGCGGCAGCTTTGGCCCCTTGGCCAGGGTTGAATACAGGATCATGGCGTTGGGCCGGGCGATCAACATGCCGGTCGGATCGCCGTTGGCATCGCGCTGGATTTCGCCACCCGGCGGGTTCGGTGTATCCCGGGTATAACCCACCACTTTCAACGCGGCGCGGTTGAGCAGCGCACGGTCGTACAGGTGCAGGACGAACACCGGCGTGTCGGGCGCGGCCTTGTTCAGTTCGTCGAGGGTGGGCAGGCGCTTTTCGGCGAACTGGAATTCGTTCCAGCCACCGACCACCCGTACCCACTGCGGCGTTGGCGTGCGGTCAGCCTGGTCCTTGAGCATGCGCAGCGCATCGACCAGCGACGGTACGCCTTCCCAGCGCAGTTCGAGGTTGTAATTGAGGCCGCCACGGATCAGGTGCAAGTGTGAGTCATTGAGGCCGGGAATCACCGTGCGCCCGTGCAGGTCGATGACTTGCGTGCCGGGGCCTTGCAGGGCCATGGCCTGGGCGTCGCTGCCGACCACCACGAAGCGCCCGTCCTTGATCGCGACGGCACTGGCCTGGGGTTTCTTGCGATCGACGGTGTGCAGGCGTCCGTTGTAGAGAATGAGGTCGGCGGGGTTGTCTGGCATGGTTTTACTCCCTGCGAACAGCGGGCTGATCCAGGCACCAACGGCGCCTGCGGACAGGCCTTGGAGTACGTGGCGGCGGTTGACGCCGTTGTGGTCCTCAGGTGGGCTCATGTCAGTGCTCCGCGCAACGTGAGTTGAGGGCAAACAGCTGAAAGCAGCCGCATGCGGCCAAAAGGAATATAGACGGCAAATCCGCAGGCAGCCGTTTTCAGGCGAGTAAAACGACGAATCCCGCCACAAGGGGCGGGATTCGTTTGCAGCCAGGGTCGCTTGCGCAAGCCGCAAGCGACGCGCTTAGGCCGGGAACAGCTCGGACAGTTTCATCGCCAGCATCATGTCGCCTTCAGCGCGCAGCTTGCCGCCCATGAACGCTTGCATGCCGTCGGTCTCGCCGCTGACGATGCCTTGCAGGGTTTCGGCGTCCATCACCAGGGTCACCTGGGCGTCAGGGTTTTCGCCTTCTTGCAGCTCGCAGGTGCTGTCCTTGACGACGAGCGAAAAGTGCTTGTCTTCGTCGATGCGGAAACCGAAGACCAGGTCCAGACCGGCAGCAGCGGCTGGGTTGAACTTGGCTTTCATTGCTTGTACGGCATCTGCTACGGAGGTCATGGTTTGATCCTTTTTTGGTAATTAGAGCAGGGTGGTTACAGCCAGGGTCACAATAGTCCGGACTCAGCGAAACGTGATGAGTTCCGGGGCCTTCAACAGTTGCAGGTGCGCATGACTGTTGAAGGAAGCCAGGGCCACCTCGCGACCACGGAATTTCAGGTGGTTGAGCGAGGTGTTGACGATTTGCCAGTTCAATTCAAAAGCCTGTTTTGCCGGCATTTGCGTAATGAGGTGGAGCAGGGCGGTGATGGTGCCGCCGGACGTGAACACGGCGATTTTCTGGGTGTTGTCGGCCTGTTCGAGGATGCGCTGCAGTCCGGACTGCACGCGTTCGACAAAACCCAGCCAGCTTTCCAGGCCCGGCGTGTCGTAGGTGCCGGCGAGCCAGCGTTCGATGATCAGGGCAAAGATGCGCTGGAACTCGCCACGGTTCTGTGCGGCGTTGCGCAGGATGTTCAGCGCTTGCGGCTCATCCGGCAACATGGCAGGCAACAGCGCGCGGATCACCGCGTCGGCGTCGAATTCATTGAACGCGCTATCGGTCTCCAGGATCGGCACCGGCAGGCCCACGGCGGCGTATTGTTCGAGCGCGCTATTGGCCGTATGTTGCTGGCGGCGCAGGTCGCCCGACAGGCACCGATCGAAGCTGATACCCAGTTCGGCCAGGTGCCGACCGAGGATTTCTGCCTGGCGGATACCGGTGGGCGACAGGACGTCATAGTCGTCTGCACCAAAGGAGGCCTGGCCATGTCGAATCAAGTAGATACTGCCCACGTCCGCGTCATCCCGGTACGTTGAAGGTTTGGCGAGGTTATGGGGATGACGGTGAGCTGTCAATGAAAAAACATACGCTTGTTTGAAATGCCTGTTACAGGCCTGTTTCCAGAGGTTTCACGGCTGGTAGCAGGGGCTGCGCATGGGTATGCTGGTGGTATCCCGCGCGCTTGCATGCCGCGCAACGTTTAAGGAGTCCCTGTGGAGTTTTTGTCCGAGTACGCCGTTTTCCTGGCCAAGACCGTGACCCTGGTGATCGCCATACTGGTGGTCCTGGCCAGCTTTGCGGCCTTGCGCAGCAAAGGTCGACGCAAATCCGCCGGCCAGCTGCAGGTCAGCAAACTCAATGATTTCTACAAAGGGTTGCGCGAACGCCTGGAGCAAACCTTGCTCGACAAGGACCAGCTCAAGGCCTTGCGCAAGACCCAGGCCAAGACCGAGAAAAAACAGAAGAAGCAGCCCGACGCCAAACCCCGGGTATTCGTGCTGGACTTCAACGGCGACATCAAGGCCTCGGCCACTGAAAGCTTGCGCCACGAAATCACCGCGCTGCTGACCCTGGCAACACCCAAGGACGAAGTGGTGCTGCGCCTGGAGAGCGGTGGCGGCATGGTGCACAGCTACGGCCTGGCGTCTTCGCAACTGGCGCGTATCCGTGAGGCCGGCGTGCCATTGACCGTGTGCATCGACAAGGTCGCGGCCAGCGGCGGCTACATGATGGCGTGCATCGGCGAGAAGATCATCAGCGCGCCGTTCGCCATCCTTGGCTCGATCGGCGTGGTGGCGCAGCTGCCCAACGTCAATCGCCTGCTGAAAAAACACGACATCGATTTCGAAGTCCTCACCGCCGGTGAATACAAACGAACCCTGACCGTGTTTGGCGAAAATACCGAGAAGGGCCGGGAAAAGTTCCAGGAAGACCTGGACATCACCCATCAGTTGTTCAAGAACTTTGTCTCGCGTTATCGCCCGCAACTGGCCATTGACGAAGTGGCTACGGGTGAAATCTGGCTCGGCATCGCGGCGTTGGACAAGCAACTGGTGGACGAGCTCAAGACCAGTGATGAGTACCTCGCCGAGCGGGCGAAAAAATCAGAGCTTTACCACTTGCACTATGCCGAACGCAAAAGCCTGCCGGAACGCATCGGCATGGCGGCCAGCGGTTCGGTTGATCGCCTGCTGCTGAGTTGGTGGAGCCGGTTGACCCAGCAACGCTTCTGGTAACTTTCAGCGCTTCAAACAAATGAAACCGTGGTAACCGCCACGGTTTCATTTTTTTTGCCCTTCAGAACGCTCCGCTTTCCGTGCTCAAACAGCGAAATTTCCGATCGTCACTGTCAATCGCTCCGACTTTTTCCGGGGAGTGGGTCGAGTAGAGTGGTGGTCCGGAAATGACTGCAACGGAATGCACCATGAATGAACTTCCTCACGATGTTGCCGGCCCTTGCCCGGTGCTGTCTCTGCACATGCGCGATGAACTGAAAAACATCGTGGACATCGCACTGCCACAATCCCCCGGCCAGTTTGGCGAGCACTCGATCAAAGAAAAGTGGGGGACGAACATCGATCCGCAGACTGCCTTGCTGGTGACGCTCGATTACCACTACCAGGGCCATCCCGCACAGGACGGTATCGAACAGGGGCAAGTGGCGCGTTCGCAATCGCTGCTGCAAGCGCTGCTTGCCAATTACCAGACCGTTGAAGATGGACGTTTTGCTGAAACGGCCTTGGGTCTGTACACGCAACCGGACATCGGGCCTTGCGTGCGGATTGTCGAGAACGTCGATGAATTCGCCAACCATGGCAGCGGCAATCATCAGACGTATGAAGGCATTTATCGGCAAACGGTTCCACAAACCTATGGTCCGCTGACCCAGATCGATGTGAGACCGGCGGATTTCAAACGATGGGTGTGGGAGCTGGACCTGCAGGAGCTTTACAAAACCTATCTAGATCAAGCCTGGCCGTCGAACGAAGTGATTGCTGCTGCCAGTCCTTACCCTTTGAGAACATCGACCAAAACCGCATTCGTCATGATGGCCTGGTTGCAGCGTCATGAACGGCGCTTGAGCGAAAAGGGCCTTGCCCTGGCGATGCAGGCAGCCGGTTTGCCAGCGGATCAGCCTTGGGAAACCCTGACGCTCGAACAGCTGAAAGCTCCCACCCGAATGCCGCCGAAGGTCACGGCCAGCCGTCTGAAGCTTTATCGCTATACCGCGACCGATATCTGGATGTTTCGCGATGCGGCCAGTGACCGGGTGCTGGTGTACATCCCGGGCAATTCTTCGCCGCTGCATGAGTTCACCAACGTCTCGCAGCTGCACAAATGGATGGTGAAACAGGGCGCCGCCGAGGACACGAAGCAGGCCCTGGCGACGCACTTTTCCGAAGATGACCGTCAGGACGGTACTTTCCATGCGGGTGTGCTGACCGCTCTGGACGGCATGGCGATTTACCCGAAAAAGCATTGGCTGACCAACAATGCCGGCTTCTTCAATAATGACGGTTATTGGGACCCCGCCGCCTACATCGGCTTCGACGATCAGGCCCTAACCACCGATCCGTACGCACAGCTGGTACTGACGATGAAGCAGGCTGCACGGGACAGTGTCATAACCATCCGTGACGACGCACAGGTCAATCGCGACAATCTGAGCGCCGTGGTCGAGCCGCTCGTACAGTGGGTCAACCGGTTCGGGCCTCTGGCCTTGTTTGTACCGGGAGGGGAAGGTTTGTTGGCGCTGGCTGGGCTGATCGATGCCGGCTACGGGTTGGACGAGGCCGTAAACGGTGAAACGTCCAGTCAGCGAAAGGAGGGCGTAACACGCTTGGTGTTTGGTTTGCTCAACGCGCTGCCGCTGGCGGGCGCCGGGGCGCAGGACAGTGTTGAGCGGGTTGATACCGGCGCACTGATACCTCGTGAGCCTGGCCCTGTGGTACCGCCTGTGGAAGACGGGGTGAAAGCAGAAGCGGGGATGTCACGACTGCAGCTGATGCGCGGTATCGGTCCCTCGGTGGCCTCGTTCAGCGATGAGGTATTGGTGCAGATCGGAAAAGTCAGCACGGTCGATGACGACATGCTGCGCCTGATGCACACTGGGCGACCGCCATCGCCGCTACTGGCCGATACGATCAGCCGCTTTAAGCTCGATCAGGCGCTTGGGCAGGACGGACAAGCCGAATTGTTCAACAGTCGTTACGCAGCATTGCAAGAATCCGGTCATGAATGGGTCCGGCTGTTGCAACGCCAATATCCGGGACTTCCAAAAAGTACCATCGAGCAAATGCTCGACCGCTACGGCGTGGACATCCAGAGCCCCGTGGAAGCTGCCCGTGTCCGGCAAGTATTCAAGCATCTGGACCAAAAGGCCCGGCAGTACCAACAGCATGTGCGGCTCAATCGTGCCTATGAAGGCTTGTACCTGCGTTCGCAGGTCAGTGCGCAAGCGGACACGCTGGCCCTGCATTCGCTGAAAAACCTGCCAGGATGGCCCAAGAACATTCGGATTGAAGTGCGCGAGAACTCCCTCATCGGCCCGATTGTGGATCGCAGTGGTGCGCTTGACGCTCCCAACGTTCGACGACTGATCAAGGTGGCCGGCCATTACCAGGGAAGCATCGGGCAAGTGGATTTTTATGCGGCGCTGCTCGATGTCCTTTCCGGGGACGAGCGCGAGGCGTTGCAACTTTCCCCGATTGATCCGGCCTTGGTATTACGGCACAAAATCAGCGAGCGGGCATTGCCCCGAGCGGAGTTGTTACTCGGACTGCACAGGATGGATTCTGGTCTGCCATTCGAGGCGCAAGGACTACGTGGCGGCGGCTTCCCCGGTACGCCGCAGGCAGCAGCGCTGACGCATGAAATGATGAGGTTACAGGTTAGGGAGATCTATCCGGATTTCTCGGATGCTGAGGCCGATGGACTGCTCCAGCGTGCAGGTGGTGATGCACAGGCGCACATCGATCTGCTGAAACAGCAGTTACAGCAGCTCAACACTGACTTGAGAGGCTGGATCGATCAGGTGGTTCAAGACATTGAGGACATGGACTTTCCCTTCCTCATCGACACTGATGACGAGGCGCAGGGGATGACCGATGAGCAGATCGAAGCACATAACGCCGAGCTGGTTGAAAACACCATGGACTACGAGCGGGAAACCAGGATCGAGTTGGCCGCTGAACTGACCGCAATTTGGCAAGGGCGTGCATCGCCAGACCAGCTCGTCTATTCAGGTGAACAGTTTGTGGGAATAAAGCTCCACATGGGCTTCGAGAACTATCACCGATTACCGGTTATGAACGTCCGGTTCAACGATGTCGTCGAGCTGTCGATGCCACACTTGCATGTGGCCGAGCGTGAATCCCTGAATGGGTTCCTGGAGTGTTTTCCGAATCTGCAGACCTTGGATCTCGAACATGCCGATCTGATCGAATTCGACGCCGAGGGGAATGGGCAGACTGTTCTGCCGACGACCCTGTTGAGCCTGATTCATCTCAGGTCGCTCAGTCTCAAGGGCACCGGCCTTGTGTTCACCCAAGAGACGGCGTCGCGGCTGAGCGGGTTGGTCAGTCTTCACACGCTGGACCTGAGTGACAACCCATTGAGCGTACCTCCCGTGCTGCTCGGGATGAACGACCTGCGGTGGCTGAACTTGAGTAACACCCGGATTACCCGGTGCCCGATCGGCATCAGGGATGAACCCTATATGGTCTCACTGGATTTGCGTGATAACCGCATTGTCCGGGTTCCTCCCGCGGTGATGAATCAGGCTGTCTCGGTGGATCGTGTGCTGCTGGGGGGCAATCCACTGACGGACGAGGACACCCTCCGGCGACTGATCAGTCATCGTGAGCAAACGGGGATCAATTTATGGCTGAACGAGCCAGGCGTTGACTATGGACAGCCGATTGTGTGGCTACGCGGCTGCGAGGAACCGCTGAAACAATCCAGGCAAGCGCTTTGGCAGCGGCTGGCAGAAAAGCCCTCTGGTACGCGGTTTTTGAGCGCGATAAACAGGTTGAGCCTGACCCCCGATTTTCATGTCGGTTATCCGTCGCTTCAGATGCGAGTCTGGGGACTTATGGAAGCGGCAGATGCTTCAGGCGCAGTATGGGGTCGATTGACCGCGGCGGGTGGGCGACTTGAAAATCCATGGGTGGCTTTCACGTCGCTGGAACAGCGCGCAGGCCTTTAAAAGGATTGTGATGTCAGAGCCAAGGGAGGGAGCCTTGAACCCCGTATGGGATTCAAGGCTTGCCGATCAGCGACGACGGAACAGCGGCAGCGGTTCGTCAGTGGCGGCCTGATAGGTCACCGAGAAGTCCTTGAGACCTTCCAAGGCTTCGTACGGATCCTTGTCGGCGCGAATCGCGAACGCATCGAAACCGCAGCGGTGCAGGTAGAACAACTGGTCGCGCAGCACGTCGCCAATGGCCCGCAGTTCGCCTTTGAAACCGTAGCGGTCACGCAGCAGGCGGGCGTTGGAGTAGTTGCGGCCATCGGTGAAGGCCGGGAAGTTCAGGGCGATGACCTGGAAGTTGGCCACGTCTTCACCGATCTCTTCGGCTTCTTCATCGGCATCGAGCCACACACCCAGGCCACCGTCGCGGGCCAGGAGCATACGGCCGTGCTCACGCCACAACTGCAGCGGGACAATGTAGTCGTCGCAATTGGTGATCTCGTCGATGCTGAAATCCTTGGGCAGCAGGTGCCAGGTTTCGTCGACGACTTCGTTGTTCTTAATTATTCGCTGCATAGACGCGCTCCTTGAAGAGGTCGATGCCAATACGCTGGTAGGTGTCGATGAAGCGCTCGTCTTCGGTACGTTGTTCGATGTACACGTCGATCAGCTTCTCGATCACGTCAGGCATGGCTTCCTGGGCGAAGGACGGGCCGAGGATCTTGCCCAGGCTGGCGTCGCGGCTGGCGCTGCCGCCTAGGGACACCTGGTAGAACTCTTCGCCTTTCTTGTCCACCCCGAGAATGCCGATGTGGCCGACGTGGTGGTGACCACAGGCGTTCATGCAGCCGGAGATGTTCAGGTCCAGTTCACCGATGTCGAACAGGTAGTCCAGGTCGTCGAAGCGGCGCTGGATCGATTCGGCGATCGGGATCGACTTGGCGTTGGCCAGGGAGCAGAAATCGCCGCCCGGGCAGCAGATGATGTCGGTCAGCAGGCCGATGTTCGGCGTGGCGAAACCTTGTTCGCGCAGCTCGCCCCACAGGGTGAACAGCTTGTCCTGCTCGACGTCGGCCAGGATGATGTTCTGCTCGTGAGAGGTGCGCAGTTGACCGAAGCTGTAACGCTCGGCCAGGTCGGCCACGGCGTCGAGCTGCTTGTCGGTGATGTCGCCCGGTGCAACGCCGGTCGGCTTCAGGGACAGGGTCACGGCCACGTAGCCCGGCTTCTTGTGGGCCAGGGTGTTGCGCACGCGCCAACGGGCGAAGCCCGGGTGCTGCTGGTCGAGCTCGGCCAGGGCGGCGCTCTGGTTGTCCAGCGCCTTGTAGTCCGGGTCGACGAAGTGTTTGGCGACGCGCTGCACTTCGGCTTCGGTCAGCGTGGTCTGGCCACCGCGCAGGTGCTCCATTTCCGCGTCGACTTTCTGGGCGAAGACCTCAGGGGTCAGCGCCTTCACCAGGATCTTGATCCGCGCCTTGTACTTGTTGTCGCGACGGCCATAGCGGTTGTAGACCCGCAGGATGGCGTCGAGGTAGCTCAACAGGTCTTGCCACGGCAAGAATTCATTGATGAACGCGCCCACCACCGGCGTACGGCCCAGGCCACCGCCGACCAGCACGCGGAAGCCCAGCTCGCCCGCGGCGTTGTGTACCGGCTCCAGGCCAATGTCATGGACTTCGATGGCGGCACGGTCGGAGGTCGAACCGTTGACGGCGATCTTGAATTTGCGCGGCAGGTAGGCGAATTCCGGGTGGAAGGTGGTCCACTGGCGGACGATTTCGCACCACGGGCGCGGGTCGATCAACTCGTCGGCAGCGACACCGGCGAACTGGTCAGTGGTGACGTTGCGCAGGCAGTTGCCGCTGGTCTGGATCGCGTGCATCTGCACGGTGGCCAGTTCAGCCAGGATGTCCGGGATGTCTTCCACCGCCGGCCAGTTGAACTGCACGTTCTGCCGGGTACTGATGTGGGCGTAGCCCTTGTCGTAGTCACGGGCAATCCTGGCCATCATTCGCATCTGGCGCGAAGTCAGTTGGCCGTAAGGCACCGCCACCCGCAACATCGGCGCGAAGCGCTGGATATACAGGCCATTTTGCAGGCGCAGGGGGCGGAATTCTTCTTCGCTCAGCTCGCCTGCCAGATAGCGTCGGGTCTGATCACGGAACTGCTTGACGCGGTCCTCGATGATCCGCTGATCGTATTCGTCGTATACGTACATATAAGTCCTGTTCTCAGGCTTGGGTCGCTCGGATACAGCTGCGTTTTTTGCTTGCCGCAGTCCAAGAGCCTCTGCAATTCTGCGCGCACGGCCGCGCACTCCTAATGGAGCCGGGGCAAGATACCAGTTTGCGGTTATGCGCAAAAGTGATGTTTGAGTATATGTAAAGAACCAAAAGGACTAATGAGAATCGTTGTTGCAAAGCCCCTGTTTGTGGTGCGGGCAATCGTCGTCTTTACTGTGATCGAGTCTTTATGCAATCACCGATAAAACCGACAAGAGGCGATGCAATGAGCAACCCTTCCAAAGCTTCAAAACCCGATAGCACGGTGGATGCCTGGGCCATTTTGTTCCTGATCATCCTGGTCGTGGGCACTGCCGTTTTCTGGGTCAGCCATCAATAACCGTTAGCGCCCGGGCCGTGGTCGGGCCGCCAGCGCCGACTGCGGACCGGTTATCCGTAAGCAATATTTGTTGCGCAGCAATGCCGGACTGCGGGCTCAGATGCCTGCGAGGTACAGCACCAGCTTGACGATGGCAAACAGCGTCAGGGCGAACACGGTGGTGAACAGTATTCCCAGGATCACGAAGTGACTCGGCTTGCCGTGGGTAAAGTCCCGCGCGCGGTTTTTCCCGCTCTGCACCCCGAATGCCGCAGCCATCACGCTGTGCACCATTTGCCAGAAGGTTGGCGGCTTGTTGTTGGTGTTGTCGTCGTCCATATACCCCTCGCCATGCAGATATGATCTGTAAGCATAGTCAAACAACCCTGTGGGTGAATGAGCCCGGTTGCCCTGCATAACTATGTACCGCCATGCCCTCCAATGGCCGTGATTTCCTGATCCTTCAACCACAGTGATCAGGATGCACGTCATGCCCGAGCTTTCCCCGCCCATGGATCATGGATTTCATGTTCCGTTCATCAAGAAACGCCTGCCCGACTGGACCCGACACCTCGCACCCACCCATATCGACAACCTCACCCGGGCCAGGGATCCGGCCGAGGCATTCGCCAGGAACCATCCGCAGTTCTACGCCGGGGCGTCGCCCGCGCTGCGCCTGGCGCTGTATGACAGTCAGTTGCGCAGCAACAGCTCTACCCAGGTACTGGCCAAGACCCTCAAGGACTTCAAGGGCATCACCGAATTTGCCAAGCCGTTGCTGGCAGAGGCCATGAACAAGACCTTTGGCCAATCCCCCAATTCGACTAAAACCATGCTGTTTCACCTGCGAGCGCCCAACCAGGTCGATGAACAGACACTGTTGCAGGCCGCGTTGCGCAACTTCGAGCTTGATGAGCCCTTTGATGAAGTCGCCCTGCGGGAGACCAGTGCGCTGGCCCCCGTCGGGGCACTGCAGAACGAGCTTTACGATCGGCGCGAGCACTATCCGTTCTGGAGTACGCGCTACAAGATCCGCGACAAGCTGTCGATCAAGCCTGGAGAGTTCGCCACACTGTGCCGGCAACTGGACCTGGGCCAGCAGTACCAGGCTCACCTGAGCACCGTATTCGATGCGCCGAGCACCCGTGCTACCGTGCGCGAGCAGATGATCAAGGCCAACAAAGACCTGATGCGCCTGCAAGTTCACATCGCGCGGATGAAGTCGGATCTCAGTGAGTCGGCGTATGAGACCTTGCTCGCGGTCGTCAATGGCAGCCCGGAGCCCAAGATCGATGGCCGGGCGGTGGCGTATAGCCATTTGACGGCACTGGGCTCGGCGTTGAGCGATGTATTGATCATGGGGCCGGTGTCCCGCAAGCCCACCTCGACCCTTGAGGATGTCGCCGAGCTGTTCCTGCCAGTCCACGTTTGGCGTGCGGCAGTCGACGCGCAGGCGCGAATCATCGTCTACATCCCGGGTGACCCGAAGCATCCGGTCAAGGAATTCGCGTCGCTGGCCGAATTTGCCAAAGACTTTGCCGTTCGATTGCGCTCGCGAAACTTTCAACGTTTTATTGCCGGATTGCTTCCCCAGGACGAGTCACCGAGGTTTTTTCGCAGGCTCAAAGCCCAGCTCAAAACCCAGCGCTGGAATCCGAATCCGGTCTGGCCGGGCCCGCCCTACAACCCCGAAGCCTACCAGGGCGGCATGTATGAAGAGGTGTGGAACGACGACGTCAACCTGGCCCTGAGCGAAACCTTCATCGACGCTGAAGTATTCGGTGCGCGCTACGAAGCCCACCTGGCGCGGATCAAGTCAAACGCCAGGCTCCTGGCGGTGCCTACGGCTGCCGTTGACCACCAGGCCTGGATCGAACGCCTCGAACACCTGGCTGAATGGGGCTTGAACATCCTCAACGTCGGCGCGTTCTTCGTTCCCGGGCTTGGCGAAGTGATGCTGCTGGTGACTGCGGTGCAATTGGGCCGTGAGGTGTATCAGGGGGTGGAGGCCTGGAAGGAGGGCGACGCCGAGGAGGCCTGGGGGCACCTCACGTCGGTCATGCAGAACGTGGCCTTCATGGCGGTGCTGGGCGCAGTGGCCAGCAAGGCGCCACCGATTACGGCGTCGCGCTTCGTTGACGGCATGCGCAAAGTTACCACGCCGTTCGGCGAACCGCGCCTGTGGAACCCGGACCTGGCGTCGTACAAAAGCCGCGTTGCACTGGATGGCGTGACGCCAAACGCACTGGGACAATATGAAGTGGGGGACAAGACCTACATCAAGTTCGACGGCAATGCCTTTGAAAAAACCTACGACCCGGCGCTCAAGCAATGGCGCATCAAGCATCCCACCGATCCCGAGGCCTACCAGCCGATCTTGCAGCACAACCAGCTCGGCGCCTGGCGCCATCTCGATGAGCGGCCCCTTGAATGGGACCGTCTGACCTTGTTGCGCCGCATCGGCTCACGGATGGAGGCCTTCTCCGATGCGCAGTTGCAGCAAATCTCGCAGGTCAGCGGGGTCAGTGATGATGCCTTGCGCCAGATGCATATCGATCACCAAATACCGCCGCCGCGTCTGGCGCAGACCATCGCGACGTTCAGCGCCGATCAGCAGGTGGATGAGTTCATTTCAGGCCTGCGCCAGGGTTCCCGCCTCAACGTCGCCGCCGAGTTTGCCGTACCCTTGACTCTCGAATTGCCCAACTGGCCTGTTGAGGGCGTGCTGGAAGTCTTCGAGGGCACTGAACATTGGGGCGCCTCCCAGCGCTACGGTGTGACGTCGGGGCAACACAGTGCCAGACCGACAATCAAGCTCACTCGAGCTGAAGTGCGCGCCGGCATGCTACCGGATATCGTTCTGGCGGCCCTCGACGAACAGCAAAAAATTCAACTGCTGGGGGCTCACAGTGCAGGCCCCGGCGTGGACCGGGTACAGATTTTGAGGGACCGTCTCGCCGATCGGGCACTGACTCGCAGGCAGTCATTGTTCAAGCGTCTGCACACTCCCGAACCGCCGACCAATCCCGATATCCAGCGCCTGCAGCGCAGTTTTCCGACGTTGTCGACCGAGGCCGCCCAGGACGTGCTCAATGGTTCCCGTGCCAGTGATCTGTCCCGGTTGCGCAGTAGCGGCAAAATGTCCCTGCGCCAGGCCAAGGCGATTCGTCGGCATCTGCAGCAAGCCGCCCTCAACCGTACACTGTGCGGCTTGCGCCTGGACAGCATGGCCTCGGCGGCCAGTGACCGCTTGGCGTTGCACAGCCTGCAGCACATGCCCGGCTGGACCGCGCAGATGCGCGTGGAAGTGCGCGCAGGGTTCATTCAAGGCCCGCTATTGGACAGCGTCGGCAGCGCAACGGCAAGGCCCGGGTACTATCTGATAAAAAATCAGGATACCTACCGGGCGTTCGATGCACAGGGCGTGGCGCTCAACAGCATCCCCGCCCACGGGCGCAATCTGTTCGAGTCGCTGGTGGAGGTGTTGCCCCAAGCTGCCCGGGATAACCTGCAAGGCCATCAGGCCCAGGCCTTGCGTGAAGACCTGGCCTCCTCTGCCAGCGCCCACCGCGAGGAGATGGCGCAGGTGCTCAATCACCGTCCCATCGACGGTCCGGGGCCGTCCCTGCGCCTGCCTTCAGGCCAGCTCGGTTACCTGGCGAGCGGTCGCGGTTTCGGCGACTTGCCCGATGCCGGGTTGGTTACCCGGGTTCGCGTGCTCTACCCGAACATTTCCGATGAACAAGCCACTCAGTTCATCAGCAGCCGCCTGAGCGCCGGGGATAGCCATCAGCAGGTATTCAACCTGCTGAATAACCGCCAGCGGGAATTCGAAGGGTTAACCCGCCAGTTGACCGCCTGGATCGGCACCGGTGCCGGGCAAGCCGCGCGGAGGTCGCAGGTGGAAAGAATTCTGCGGTGCTGGCGCAACGGCCTCTATCGGGGCCAGGACCCTGCTTTTGAACTGGATGTGCGCGGCGCGGATGCTTTACCCGAGTGGGACGCCGACTTCAGCCATGTGAAAACCTTGCGACTCAACAGCGGCCAACTCACCGATGACGCGGGCCCGGCATTGCTGGGCAGGTTTTCGCAGCTCAAGAAACTCGACATTCTGGTGCAGGGGCAGGACACGGCCGCCCTGGCCGGGAAAGTGCCGCAATGGACCACGGTTACCGAGCTTAACCTTGCAGGCCTGGGGCAGGCGTATGCGCCGCAGTTCCTGCGAGCAATCGAGGGCATGACGCAGTTGGAGGTTCTGTCGCTGTGGGGGGATGCGGATTCGATGGACTTCAGCAAACTGACGAGCCTGCGCTCCCTGAATTTGCTAGGCCCTGCCCGTTGGCCGAGCGGGGTATTGGATCTGCCGATGCTCCAGGTCCTGGACTTGCAGACCGTGGCGATCCCCGACCTGCCCGCCGAACTCTATACCGGTCATGAAGCGCTCTGGCGTGGCCTGAGATTGAACTGGGGAGCCCTGGAGCCACAGGCGTTTCGCAAGGCTTACAACTACGTGCGCGACAACCCCGCGCATCTGGCGGATGAAGCGCAGATGGTTGCGCACTACTGTCGTACGCGGCTGGGCTTACTGATGCCCCAGGATTATTCCTTCGCGACTGATGCGTTGGCGCGATTCAATACCGAGGGGGTGACAGGCATGGCATTGCTCGAACGAGTCGACGCCCTGCACCAGCAACGCAATGCATTGAATCTGGCGCTCGACACCTGGCAGAACACCCCGGTCAGGGTCGAAGGGGAGCAGGTCCAGGCTCATCATCGCGAGGTGATTGCCGACAGGGTTCGTGAATGTGCGCGCAACAGCTTGCGCGCCCAATACGCGCCTGACGAACCCGTGGCAGGACCGTCATGGGCACCTGCCAGGTCAGGCATCGACGTGCTCGACATGACGGGCCTGGGCGCCATCGGAGATCTGCCCGCACTGGGCGATACAGTGTTTGCCCATATCCGCCGTCTGAACCTGGCCGGCAGCCGGCTGACGGCTGCGCAGGTGAACGATTTCCTGCGAGCGTTTCCGCAACTGCGCACCCTTGAGCTCAGCGCCAACCGATTGACCGAGTTGCCCCAGGCCTTCGACTCGCTGTCCGAACTGACCGCGCTCGACCTTTCGTTCAACGAGTTGACAATCACGGCGACGGCGCAGGCCCGGATCAATCGCTTGACCTCTTTGCAGACGCTGAACCTGGCGTATAACCGGGTAGGCGCCCTGGACGTCAGTTCGCTGACGAACCTGCAAAGCCTGTACCTGGGACATACACGCCTGACCCGCTGGCCCAACGGAGCGCTATCGTTACCCCGACTGCGCCGCCTGGCCCTCAATCACAGCGCGATCACCGACATCCCGGTAGAGGCGTTGACCGGTCATGATCGACTGCTGGGTGTGACCCTGCTGCAAGGTTGCCGACTGAGCCCGCATGCCCTGGCGGCAGTGCGCGCCTTCGCTGAGCGCACACCGTCCCAAACGCCGATGGGCATCACCCGGGCGCATCTGGCGGCAGGTCGTACAGGTGGCGATCCGGAGTTTTTCCCGGTCGAGGTGTCGGAGCAGCCCAATCTACTGTTGCCACAGAACCTCGCGCCAGTTGACGGTAGTTTGCCGCCGACTTCCGCCGGCCGGCTGCAGCGTCTTGATCCACAACTGGGCGAAGCCCAAGCCGTCGAGCGCATCGACGCATGGCTGGCCGGCGGCCTGGGTGCGACGGAGATTGAGGCGCGACTGGCGCTATGGGAGCAGCAACAGACCCAGCTGATCGGTCGCCTGAATGAATGGATCGATGCCCCGGCTTCACGCCTGCGTCGCGCGTGGGTGAACGCCGTGGACCGTCGCCGGGCAGCCGACCAATTGCTGGAAAGCTGGCAGCTTACGCTGAGGGATATTCCCGGGGTCGAGGGAACTCTGGATTTCAACGGCCTGATCCTCGGCGATCTGCCGACAATGCCGTTCAGCTTCAATCATGTTGTGGAGCTGGATCTGAGTGACGTCGGGCTATCGTCGAATTCCGAAGGATTTTTGCGTTCGTTTCCGCGCGTGCGCAGCCTGACACTCAGTCAGAACGGCCTGGGCAGCTTGCCCGAGGCTGTGACCCAGTGCCAGGAATTGACCCGCCTGAACGCCAGTTTTACCGATATCCGCGCCAACGTGCCGCTACAGCGCCAATTGCGTTCCCTGCCGCGCCTGCAATGGCTGGACCTGGGCGAAAATCACTTGAGCGAATTTGACATGACCGGTCTTGACCGCCTGCAAGGCCTGGATCTGCGTGGCAATAACCTGCGTGATTGGCCGGTGGGGGTGCTGGAGGCACCCGCACTGACCACCCTGGAGCTGACGAGCAACCAGATATCGAGCATTCCCCAGGAGGCATTTCAGCCTGAACACGCGGATCTCATGAGCGGCACCAACCTGTTCGACAACCTGCTGGAGCCGGATGAGTTTGTGCGCTTGCAGGATTACTTGCGCCAAACCGGGCGAGGCTTGGGGTTCACTCACCTGGATATCGATCACCTGCTGGCGGGATTTGAGTCCGCGGAGTCACCGGAGTGGAGTGAAGCTGTCGCGCATCCTGATCAGGAATCGAACGAGGCCCAGAAAGAGCGTTGGTTCCGCGGCGTTGCGGCGGATTCGGAAAAGCACGCGATGTGGAGCGCCATGATGGAGCAGGACACTACCCACGATTTTTCATACATTCTGTCGCAGCTGCGCCATACCCAGGATTTTCATACGGATCGCCTCGGCCTGACGCAGCGAGTGTGGCGCGTGATTGAGTCGGCCTATGCTGACGAGTCGCTGAGTCAACGCCTGATGGGTCTGGCGAAAGCGCTGAGGCATCAGATGACCTGCGGCGATGGTCGAATCCTGTTGTTCAACGAGCTGGAAGTCGAGGTGTTCGAGTACGAAGCCCTGAAGTCCATTGCTCCCGAGCATAAAGGTCGCGAGTTGCTCAAGCTGTCCAGGCGGCTGTTTCGCCTGTCGCAAGTGGAGGAGATCGCCAGCGCAAGAATCGCTGCTCGCCCGACTACCGATCCGGCGGAAATCCGCTTGGCCTACCGCATCGGTCTGGCACAACGCCTGGACCTTCCCGATCAACCCCAAGGCATGCTCTACGCCAACATGGCGGGGGTGGCGGCGGCTGATCTCGATCAAGCCTATACCCGGATCATTGCCCAGGAGCAAACAACGGTGTTCAACGATCAACTGATTGCGCGCAAATACTGGAGAGACTATCTGGAAGAAAAGTACCCGGCTGAATTCACCCGGGTGCAACAGCAGTTCCAGGAAAAATGCGCGGACCTTGAAGACCAGTACGCCGAGTTCAACCAGGCGTATTTTCAGGCGCTCAAGACGCTGGAAGCGGACAACCGGGTCGACCGCAAGAACCTGCTGAGCGAACTCACGTCCCGTGAACTCGCCGAGCAGGCCACGATGACCTGATCCTCGGTTGGCAACACTCTGGAGTCGACAGGCTCGACTCCAGAGCTCACCGGATCAGTCGTCGTAGCCGAGGTTCGGCGCCAGCCAGCGCTCGGTCACGCTCAACTCCTGACCCTTGCGCGAGGTGTAGCTCTGCACCTGATCCCTGTCGATCTTGCCCACCGCAAAATACTGTGCCTGCGGGTGCGCGAAGTACCAGCCGCTGACCGCTGCCGCCGGGAACATCGCGTAGTGCTCGGTGAGGAACACGCCGCTGCGGCCGGCCTTGAGCTCTTGCGCTTGCGGATCCAGCAGCTTGAACAGCGTGGCTTTCTCGGTGTGGTCCGGGCACGCCGGGTAGCCTGGGGCAGGGCGGATACCGGAGTATTGCTCCTTGATCAGCGCCTCGTTGTCGAGTGTCTCGTCCTTGGCGTAACCCCAGTACTCTTTACGCACCTGCTGGTGCAGCCACTCGGCACAGGCCTCGGCCAGGCGGTCGGCCAGCGCCTTGACCATGATCGAGTTGTAATCGTCGCCGGCGTCCTGGTAAGCCTTGGCCACCTCTTCGGCACCGATGCCGGCGGTGGTGATGAAACCGCCCACGTAGTCGGTGAGTTCGCTGTCCTTGGGGGCAACAAAGTCAGCCAGGGAGAAGTTCGGCTTGCCATCGGTCTTGATGGTCTGCTGACGCAGGTGATGCAACTTGGCCAATGGCTTGCCGTCATCGCCGTACAGTTCGATATCGTCGTCGCGCACCTGATTGGCCGGCCAGAAGCCGAACACCGCGCGGGCGCTGATCAGCTTCTCGTCGATCAGTTTGGCGAGCATTTCCTGGGCATCGGCGTACAACGCGGTCGCGGCTTCACCGACCACTTCGTCCTGGAGGATGCGCGGGAACTTGCCGGCCAGGTCCCAGGAAATGAAGAACGGCGTCCAGTCGATGTATTCGGCCAGTACCTTGAGGTCGATGTTGTCCAGCACCTTGGCGCCGGTAAAGGTCGGTTTGACCGGTGTGTAGGTGCTCCAGTCGAACTGTGGCTTCTTGGCGATCGCCGCCGCGTAGCTCAGGCGTTCGGTGCGGGCACTGCGGTTGGCAGTGCGCTCGCGCACTTCGATGTATTCCTCGCGGGTTCGCTCGACGAAGCCGGCCTTCAGTTCCTTGGACAGCAACTGGGTCGCCACGCCGACAGCGCGGGAGGCGTCAGTGACATACACCACCGCATCGTTGCTGTACTTGGGCTCGATCTTCACCGCCGTGTGCGCCTTGGAGGTGGTGGCGCCACCGATCATCAACGGCAGGTGGAAATCCTGGCGCTGCATCTCGCGAGCCACATGGACCATTTCATCCAGCGACGGCGTGATCAGGCCGGACAGGCCGATGATGTCGCACTTCTGTTCCTTGGCCACCTGGAGGATTTTCTCCGCCGGCACCATCACGCCGAGGTCGACGATGTCGTAGCCGTTACAGCCCAGCACCACGCCGACGATGTTCTTGCCGATGTCGTGCACGTCGCCTTTAACGGTGGCCATGAGGATCTTGCCCTTGGCCTCCGGCTTGTCGCCTTTTTCCAGTTCGATGAACGGGATCAGGTGGGCCACGGCCTGCTTCATCACGCGAGCCGACTTCACCACCTGCGGCAGGAACATTTTGCCTGCGCCGAACAGGTCGCCGACGATGTTCATGCCGGACATCAGCGGCCCTTCGATCACTTCGATCGGACGGGCGAAGGACTGGCGCGACTCTTCGGTGTCTTCGACGATGTGCGTGGTGATGCCCTTGACCAGCGCGTGTTCCAGGCGCTTGTTGACGTCCCAGTTGCGCCACTCTTCGGTCTCGGCTTCCTTGACGCTGCCGTCGCCCTTGTACTTGTCGGCGATGGCGAGCAGGGCGTCGGTGCCCTCCGGGGTGCGGTTGAGGATCACGTCTTCAACGGCGTCGCGCAGCTCGACAGGGATCTGGTCGTAGATTTCCAGTTGCCCGGCGTTGACGATGCCCATGGTCAGGCCGGCGCGGATCGCGTACAGCAGGAACACCGAGTGGATCGCCTCGCGCACCGGGTTGTTGCCGCGGAACGAGAACGACACGTTGGACACGCCGCCCGACGTCAACGCATACGGCAGCTCGTCGCGGATGTAGGCGCAGGCGTTGATGAAGTCCACGGCGTAGTTGTTGTGTTCTTCGATACCGGTGGCCACGGCGAAGATGTTCGGGTCGAAGATGATGTCTTCCGGCGGGAAGCCGACGTCATTGACCAGAATGTCGTAGGAGCGCTTGCAGATCTCTTTCTTGCGCGCTTCGGTGTCGGCCTGGCCGGCTTCGTCGAACGCCATCACCACCACGGCGGCGCCATAGCGCTTGCACAGCTTGGCGTGGTGAATGAACTGCTCGACGCCTTCCTTCATGCTGATCGAGTTGACGATGCCCTTGCCCTGGATGCACTTGAGGCCAGCCTCGATCACTTCCCACTTGGAGGAGTCGATCATGATCGGTACGCGGGAGATGTCCGGCTCGCCGGCAATCAGATTGAGGAAGGTCACCATGGCCTTCTTCGAATCGAGCATCCCTTCGTCCATGTTGATGTCGATCACCTGGGCGCCGGCCTCGACCTGCTGCAGGGCGACTTCCAGGGCTTCGGTGTAGTTGTCTTCACGGATCAGCCGGGCGAACTTGGCGGAACCGGTGATGTTGGTGCGCTCGCCGACGTTGACGAACAGCGAGTTGCGATCGATGGTGAACGGCTCCAGGCCCGAGAGACGGCAGGCCTTGGGGATTTCCGGGATCTGCCGTGGCGCATAGCCGGCCACGGCCTTGGCGATGGCTTCGATGTGGCCTGGTGTGGTGCCGCAGCAGCCGCCGACGATGTTGAGGAAGCCACTTTGAGCGAACTCTTCGATGACCTTGGCGGTTTGCGCCGGCAGTTCGTCGTACTCGCCGAACTCGTTGGGCAGGCCGGCGTTCGGGTGCGCGGAAACGTGGGTGCCTGCCTTGTTCGACAGCTCCTCGAGGTACGGGCGCAATTCGCTGGCGCCCAGGGCGCAGTTCAGGCCGACCGAAATCGGCTTGGCGTGGGCCACGGAGTTCCAGAACGCTTCGGTGGTCTGCCCGGACAAGGTACGGCCGGAGGCATCGGTGATGGTGCCGGAAATCATGATCGGCAATTCGATGCCCAGCTCTTCGAACACGCCCTGCACGGCAAAGATCGCGGCCTTGGCGTTGAGGGTGTCGAAAATGGTTTCGATCAGGATCAGGTCGGCGCCGCCTTCGATCAGGCCTTTGGTGGCCTCGGTGTAGTTTTCCACCAGTTCATCGAAGGTCACGTTGCGGTAGCCGGGGTTGTTCACATCCGGCGACAACGAACAGGTACGGCTGGTCGGGCCGAGTACGCCGGCAACGAAGCGAGGTTTGTCCGGGTTCTCGAGGGTTTTCGCATCGGCGATCTTGCGCGCCAGGCGAGCGCCTTCTACGTTCAGCTCAAAGGCCAGTTCTTCCATGCCGTAATCGGCCATGGAAATCCGGGTGGCGTTGAAGGTGTTGGTTTCCAGGATGTCGGCACCGGCATCCAGGTAGGCTTTCTCGATGCCACCAATCACGTCCGGGCGCGTCAGCACCAACAGGTCGTTGTTGCCTTTGACATCGCTCGGCCAATCGGCGAAGCGTTTGCCACGGTAATCCTGCTCTTCGAGCTTGTAGCTCTGGATCATCGTGCCCATGCCGCCATCGAGAATCAGGATGCGCTCTTTGAGGGCGTGCTTGAGAGCTTGAAGGCGAACACTGCGATCGGACATTGGGACTACTCGAAAAGACCATGACGAAGGGCCGGGATGATAGCAAACCTGTGCGCTTTTAGAGCATGTCCGGGTTTTCCATGAATATCGCTCATGTTGGTGTGGCGGCCAGCCCGGTAGAATCGCGGCGTTTTCTAAAGGATCGGGACCAGGGACATGTCGTATCGCGTCGTCATCGCCAGTGTGTTGATGTTTTTAAGCTGGGGCGCGGTTGCGCAAAGTCCGGCGATTTCCCCTGCAATCTCCTATACCCGCGATATTCAGCCGATCTTCACCGAAAAGTGCGTGGCCTGCCACGCCTGCAACGACGCCGCCTGTCAGCTCAACCTGGGCAGCGGGGAGGGCGCGGCCCGTGGCGCGACGAAAGTCCCGGTGTATGACGGTGATCGCAGCCAGGCCGTCGCGCCGAGCCGCCTGTTCTATGACGCGTTCGGCAAGCGGGCCTGGCAACAAAAGGGCTTCTATTCGGTGCTTGACGCCCAGGGCAGCCAGGCTGCATTAATGGCGCGCATGCTGGAACTGGGTCACACCAACCGCTTGCAACCCAATGCCAAATTGCCCGAGGACATCGTCCTGGGCCTCAATCGCGACAACATGTGTGCCTTGCCGGGCGAGTTCGACGGTTATGCCAGCGCTCATCCCAAGGATGGTATGCCCTTGGCAGTCACCGGCCTGACCGATCAGCAATACCAGACGCTGCAACGCTGGCTGGCCTCGGGTGCGCCGATCGATGAACAGGCCCTGGTGCCCAGCGCGAAGGAAGCGTTGCAAGTGGTGCAGTGGGAAAACCTGCTCAACGCACCGGGCGCCCGGCAGAGTCTGGTAGGGCGCTGGTTGTTCGAGCACTGGTTTCTCGCGCACCTCTATTTCAAGGACGGCGAGCCGGGGCATTTCTTCCAGTGGGTGCGATCTCGCACGCCGACTGGCCAGCCGATCGACCTGATCAACACCCGTCGGCCGAACGACGACCCCGGCACCCAGGTGTATTACCGCTTGTGGCCGGTGCAGGGGGTGATCGTGCACAAGACTCACATCACCTATCCCCTCAGCGCGGCGAAGCTGGCCCGGGTCAAGAGCCTGTTCTACAACGGCAACTGGCAGGTCAACGCCTTGCCGGGCTACGGCCCGGAACGCCGGGCCAATCCATTTGCCACCTTCGAAGCGATCCCGGCCCAGGCGCGTTATCAGTTCATGCTCGATAACGCCGAGTATTTCGTACGCACCTTTATTCGTGGCCCGGTCTGCCGCGGGCAGATCGCCACTGACGTGATCCGCGACAACTTCTGGGCGCTGTTCCAGGCGCCGGAACACGACCTCTACATCACCGACCCGAACTATCGCGGCCAGGCCACGCCTTTGCTGGCGATGCCGGGGCAGAACGACGATGTCGGCAGCGTCCTGAGCCTGTGGCACGACTACCGCGACAAGCGTAACGAATACGAAGCCCTGCGCCGGGACAGCTACGCCGATCTGCCGGCGCCGAGCTGGTCGAGCCTGTGGGCCGGTAACGACAACGCATTGCTGAGCATTTTCCGCCACTACGACAGCGCCGCCGTGACCAAGGGCCTGATCGGCGACGTGCCACAGACGATGTGGCTGTTCGACTTCCCGCTGCTGGAACGCACTTACTATCAGTTGGCGGTGAATTTCGACGTGTTCGGCAATGTGTCCCACCAGGCCCAGACACGCTTGTATTTCGACCTGATCCGCAATGGCGCCGAGCAGAATTTCCTGCGCCTGATGCCGGCGGATTCCCGCGACGATTTCCTCGACGATTGGTACCAGAACAGCGGTAAATTCAAGATGTGGCTGGATTATGAGTCCATCGACAATGACACGCCGACCGCCCTGAAGCTCGATGAAAAAGACCCCAAGCGCGACTTCGCCATGCAGCTGCTGGCCCGTTACGGCGAACTGAACGCCAAGCCTGACCCGATCAATCGCTGCGACGGCGCATACTGCTCGCGGCCGAACATCGATCTGGACCTGCAGGCAGCCGAGCAGGCTTTGAGCCGTTTGGCCTCACGGCCGGCGGCCGGCCTCAAGGTCATCGATCAACTGCCGGAAGCGACCATGCTGCGCATCGAGACCACGAGCGGTCAGCGTGTGGTCTACAGCCTGCTGCGCAACCGTGCGCACAGCAACGTGGCGTTCCTGCTGGGCGAGTCGCTGCGCTATCAGCCGGGGCTCGATACACTCACCATCTTCCCCGGGGTTCTAAGCAGCTACCCGAACTTCATGTTCAATATTCCGGCCGATCAGGTGCCTGAGTTTGTCGATGCGATGGAAAACGCCAAGGATGCCGACCGTTTCGAGAAAATCGTCGAACGTTGGGGAATTCGGCGCAGCCATCCGCAATTTTGGCAGTACTTCCATGACTTGAGTCGCTATATCCACGAAACCGAACCGGTGGAAGAGGGTGTGCTGGACATGAACCGCTACGAGAACCTCTGAATAATTCCCGTAGGAGCGAGGCTTGCCCGCGAACCAGGCGCTGTAGTCTCGGGGTAGACAGCGTTATCGTTCTTCGCGGGCAAGCCTCGCTCCTACAGGGTCAATCGTCCTTTCTTTTCCCGACAAAAATACTAGGACTTTGTCCGGCGCGATGATTGGCGTAAACTGCGCCCAAGCCTGCGAGGAGTTTCCATGACCGCTATTACCATCACCGACGCCGCCCACGATTACCTGGCTGATCTGCTCTCCAAGCAGAACACCCCGGGCATCGGCATCCGCGTCTTCATCACCCAGCCTGGCACCCAGTACGCCGAAACCTGCATTGCCTATTGCAAGCCGGGCGAAGAAAAACCCGAAGACACGGCGCTGGGGCTCAAAAGCTTCACCGCGTACATCGACCATTTCAGCGAAGCTTTCCTGGACGATGCCGTTGTCGACTACGCCACCGACCGCATGGGCGGCCAGCTGACCATCAAGGCGCCAAACGCCAAGGTGCCGATGGTCAATGCCGACAGCCCGATCAACGAGCGCATCAACTACTACCTGCAAACCGAGATCAACCCGGGGCTGGCCAGCCACGGCGGCCAGGTCAGCCTGATCGATGTGGTCGAAGACGGCATCGCCGTCCTGCAGTTCGGTGGCGGTTGCCAGGGTTGCGGCCAGGCAGACGTGACCTTGAAGGAAGGCATCGAGCGCACCCTGCTCGAGCGTATTCCCGAGCTCAAGGGTGTGCGTGACGTGACTGACCACACGCAGAAAGAAAACGCCTACTACTAAGGTGTTCGCTGCGGCATGAAAAAACGGCGCCCCGTGAGCGCCGTTTTTTTTGCGTGAAATTCACTGGGGCCATCGCTGGCAAGCCAGCTCCTACAGGGGATCGCGGTCAACTGTGGGAGCTGGCTTGCCAGCGATAGGGCCCTTATGGGCGATACAAATGTGCATGCCCGGCGCGATACAGCGACGATTCGCTGAAATGATCACTACCCAGCACATGCCCCACCAGAATCAACGCTGTACGGCGAAACCCCTTTTCTGAAACCTTTTCAGCTATGTCCGCCAGCGTCCCCACCACCCAATCCTGATCCGGCCAGGTCGCCCGGTGAATCACCGCGATCGGGCAATCCGCGCCGTAATGCGGCAGCAACTCGGCAAGGATTTTCTCCAGATGATTGACCCCCAAATGGATCGCCATGGTCGCCCCGTGCTGCGCCAGGCTGCCCAGTTCTTCTCCGGCCGGCATTGCGGTTTTATCAGCGTAACGGGTCAGGATCACGCTCTGTGACACGTCCGGCAACGTCAGCTCCGCGCCCAGAAGCGCTGCGCAGGCGGCCGTGGCGGTCACGCCGGGGATGATTTCAAAAGGAATGTCGAGCTCACGCAGGTGGCGAATCTGTTCGCCGATGGCACCATACAGGCTCGGGTCGCCGGAATGCACGCGGGCCACGTCCTGACCCTTGGCATGGGCGGCCTTGATCAATTCGATGATCTGTTCCAGGTGCAGTTCGGCGCTGTTGACCACCTGTTCGGCGCGGTGTCCTTCCAGCACCGCGGTGGGCACCAGCGAGCCGGCATAGATGATCACCGGGCAGCTGCGAATCAGGCGCTGGCCCTTGACGGTGATCAGTTCCGGGTCGCCGGGACCGGCGCCAATGAAATAGACGGTCATCGAAGGTTCCTGTTGAAAATGGGGGCTGGGCAAGGCTTCAGATGAAGATTGCTCATGATCGAATGCGCGGATTATCGGGGATTTTACGCGGCGCCGGCCAAGGCGAGGGTGGCCTGGGCATATTTTTGTCGGCGAATCAGCAATTTTGCCGGCGACTGGGCCAACTGTTCTGCCAGGGCCAGGGCGGCACTTTCCGCCACGCCGTAACAGCCGGTACGCTCGAACGCGATCTGCGAATGGTGGCTGAGGTGCGGTTGATAAGCTGCTAATTGTTCACTGCTGAAGTACCGCATCTCTAACCCAAGCTGTTCGGCCAGTTCGTTCAGGGCCGGTTCGTCGCGTTTCAAATCGATACTGGCCAGGGCCTTGATCCGATGCAGTTCGATCCGGTGCGCCTGCAGTGCCTGGTCGAGCAGTGCCCGCAACGTGCTGACGGGGCAGCCGCGCTGGCAGCCCAGGCCGACCACCAGGGTCGGCGCTGTGCTGAGGTCAGTCATGCGTGGTATTGGCCATCGCTTTTGCGGCGGAACAACCAGGCGCTGATCAGGCCCAGGGCCAGCCAGAACGCCACGTTGGTCAGCTGCGAAGCAATCTTGAACTGAGTTTCCAGTGCCTCTGGAGCGAGCATCGAGTGCACGTCCGGTTGCGGTGCGCCAATCACATGAGGCACGGCGAGAATCGCTACGCCAAGGACTTTCATCAGCCAATGGCGGCTGAACACGATCAGGGCGATACCGACAGCGGTGGAGGCGGCGGTGCCGATCCACCAGAGCTGGCGTTGCGCCAGATCGGCAGCCGCGGTGCCCGGCAACTCAGGGGGCAGGCCAAGAGTCGGCGCCAGCACGAAAGTCGCGTAGCCAGCCAGGCCCCAGAGCAGGCCCTGGGACGTCTTGGTCGGCGCGCGCAGGGTGTAGAGGCCGGCGAGCATCAGGGCGAAGCCGACTGCCACTACGAGGTTGCCGCCAGTGGTCGACAGCACGCGCTGCCAGCCGTCTTCCGGCTCCCAGGCTTCGCCGTCGTGGGTGTGGGCCGCGACGCCCGCGGCGTGTTCGTGGACTTCAACCGCCGCAGGTTCGGATTTTTCGTAGGTTTCGGCCTGCAAAATCAGCGGAGAAACCCAGAAGCTTTGCAGCAGGGTCAGCAGCAGGGCGGCCAGCAGCCCCGTGAACCCCGCGGTTTGCGCAATACGCTTGATCATGTCGGCAGGTCTCAATGGCACGGGAACGCGGAACTGTGGCGCGTATCGTGAGCCGCGTTGTGAACGGCTTCGATGTGCGAGAAACCGGCGAAGTACACCAGGCACGCGCCGAGGATCGACGCGCAAACGGCGGCGGTCAGGCGTTGCGACAGGGTAGTGGTGGTGCTGGCGGTATTGCTGTGGCCGGTGCTGCTGATGATCGACATGGCGCTTCCCTCTGTTCTGTCAGCGGGGAATAAGAGCGCAAGCAGAGCCCCGCACGACCGAGCGCGCAGAAGTCCGAACAGCGCCCGCCCACCGCGGGTTTGTTGATTGAAGTGATCGTATTGTTCACTTTGTGTTGCGGGCCGGTCTCCGGGCTCACGAGGGGCGCAGGTGTTAGCCTGAACCTGCAAGCGTCACCTTCCCATGCCGCAGTGGCACAGTGGATCTGACGCTTCGCTCGCTTACCGTTGCGGGGGCAGCACCGGACTGACATGGCCTGAAGTAAAGCACATGATTCACCGGTTTCCCGTTTCACCCTGTGAAGGGCACCCGTAACAAGATGCGTAGGAGAGCATGGGCGGGGGTGGGGCGTCAATTGGCAAGGGTTCTCAACTCGGGACCGAGTCGCTCCATTCGCGAGCAAGCCCGCTCCCACATTGGAATGCGGTCACCTGTGGGAGCGGGCTTGCTCGCGAAGGGCGCACCGCAGGAATCATGTGAACATTGACCCGCCCCGATACCATGCGTAGCCTTGCGCTTTCGAGGTTCTTCGGCGTTTGTCGAAGCTAAGAAGGGAACGCGGTCAATGCCGCGGCTGCCCCCGCAACTGTGAACGGTTCAGTTTCTGCCATGCCACTGCATGCGCCAGCCATGGCGCGCGCGGGAAGGCGCAGCAACCGCCAGTCCAATGACTGGCCAGCCGTCAGCCAGGAGACCTGCCTCGATACAGATTCTCACTACAACCGGGCGGGGTGATCCGGTGGCGAACGCATCCGGCGCGCTTGTGCGTTGCCGGTTCTCGTCCCGTATGCCCGCCACCTTGCCAAAGGGCATCCGATGAAAACACTGGCCAAACTCCCCGTCACCATCGTCACCGGCTTCCTCGGCTCGGGCAAAACCACCTTGCTGCGGCACATGCTCGACAACGCCCAGGGCCGCCGCATCGCGGTGATCGTCAACGAGTTCGGCGAGCTGGGCATTGACGGCGAAATCCTCAAGCAGTGCTCCATCGGTTGCACCGAAGAAGAAGCCAATGGCCGCGTCTACGAACTGGCCAACGGCTGCCTGTGCTGCACCGTACAGGAAGAGTTCTTCCCGGTGATGCGCGAACTGGTGGCCCGTCGCGGCGATCTCGACCACATCCTGATCGAAACGTCTGGACTGGCCCTGCCGAAACCCCTGGTCCAGGCCTTCCAGTGGCCGGAAATCCGCAGTGCCTGCACCGTTGATGCGGTGATCACCGTGGTCGACAGCCCGGCAGTGGCGGCTGGCACCTTCGCCGCGTTCCCGGATCAAGTCGACGCCCAGCGTAAACTCGACCCGAACCTGGATCACGAATCGCCACTGCACGAGCTGTTCGCCGATCAACTGGCCAGCGCCGACCTGGTGATCCTCAACAAGGCCGACCTGATCAGCCCCGAAGACCTGGCCCGCGTGCGCCTGGAAGTCGCCGAAGAACTGCCGCCAGCGGTGAAAGTCATCGAAGCCAGTAGCGGTCGCCTGCCGCTGGACGTGCTGATCGGCCTCGGCGCCGGTTCCGAAGAACACATCGACAGCCGCCACAGCCATCACGACCACCACCATGAAGGCGAAGACGATCACGACCACGATGCTTTCGATTCGATCTCCATCGAACTGCCGGCATCCGACGAAAGCCTGCTGATGGATGCGCTGACCCAACTGGTGGTGCAGCACGGCATCCTGCGCGTCAAAGGCTTTGCCGCGGTTCCGAACAAACCGATGCGCCTGCTAATTCAGGGCGTGGGCACCCGTTTCGACAAGCATTTCGACCGCCAGTGGGGCGCTGAAGAAGCGCGCACCACCCGCCTGGTATTGATCGGCCAGGCACTGGACGCCGCAACGCTCGAAGCGCAATTGCGCGCCGCGCTCAGCGTGTAACCCATGCACCTGCTCAGGACCCAGCCCGGCGGATTCGTGTCGGATGACAACATTGCCGACCTTGGACAAACCCCCGCCGAGCTGGTGATCCTGTGCAGCGGCGACTCCAGCCTGGCGCTGCTTGCCGAAGCGGCGCAGCAGTTGCCCGACGATTACCCGAGCGTGCGCCTGGCCAACCCGATGCAGGTGCAGAACCATGCGTCGGTCGACCTGTATGTCGACGAAGTACTGCGCCACGCCAAAGTCATCCTGATTTCGCTGCACGGCGGCATTGCCTATTGGCGTTACGGCGTCGAGCGGCTGGTGGAGTTGTCGCAGCGGGGTGTGCAGCTGATTCTGGTGCCCGGCGATGACCGCCCGGACCCGGAACTCAGCGATCTCAGCACCGTGGGCGTTGAGGATCGCGACCGGCTTTGGCAATTCCTGCGTCAGGGCGGCATGGGCAATGCCCTCGACTTTTTCCGCTGCCTGGCCAATCGTTGGCTGGGTCGCGACTATGCCTGGGCCGAGCCGCACACCTTGCCACGCACGGCGATTTACCACCCGCGAAAAAGCCCCGCGGCACTGAGTGACTGGCAAGCCGAGTGGCAGGGCGGTCAACCGGTGGCGGCGGTGCTGTTTTACCGCTCGCATTTGCAGGCGGCGAACACTGCTTTCATTGATGTTTTCTGCCAGCGATTGCAGGCGGCGGGGCTTAATCCGTTGCCGATTGCGCTGGCCAGTCTAAAAGAACCCGGCTGCCTTGCGGTGGTCGAGGACTGGCTGGATGAAGTCGAGGCGGGGGTGATTCTCAACACCACCGGTTTCGCCCAATCCAGCCCGGAAGCACCGCACTTGCGCCCGTTTCGCCGCAATATCCCGGTGATCCAGGCCATTTGCGCCCAGGACAATGAACCGGGCTGGCGGGCCAGTGAACAGGGACTCGGCCCCCGCGATCTGGCGATGCACATCGCATTGCCGGAACTGGACGGGCGCATCATCAGCCGGCCGATCAGCTTCAAGGACCTGGCCTGGCGCAGCGAGCGCAGCCAGTCCGACGTGGTCTGCTACCGTGCGCAGCCGGAACGCATGGACTTTGTCGCGCAACTGGCGCGGCGCTGGATCGATCTGGCGCGGGTGCCCAATGACGAAAAACGCATCGCGCTGATCCTGGCCAATTACCCGACCCGCGATGGACGTATCGGCAACGGCGTGGGGCTCGATACCCCGGCTGCGGCGTTGAACATCCTGCGTGCGCTGCATCACGAAGGCTATCCGCTGCCAGCCGGGTTGCCGGAGAGCGGGACCGCGTTGATCCAGCAACTGCTCGGCGGGGTCAGCAACGACCTCGACACGATCGATCAACGCCCGTGCCAGCAAAGCCTGGCGATGGACGCTTACCTGCAGATGTTCAACGCACTGCCAGAGGCCAATCGTCAGGCCGTGCTGGAGCGCTGGGGCACGCCCGACAGTGATCCGATGTGCCGTGACGGACGCATGATGATCGCCGGGTTGCGCTTTGGCCTGACCTTCGTCGGCATTCAACCGGCACGGGGTTACCAGGTCGATCCCAGTGCGGTGTATCACGACCCGGACCTGGTGCCGCCCCATGGCTACCTGGCGTTCTATTTCTGGCTGCGCAACACCTACGGCGCCCACGGCGTGATCCACGTCGGCAAGCACGGCAACCTCGAATGGCTGCCCGGCAAGGGCGTGGGGTTGTCGGAGCACTGCTGGCCGGATGCGCTGCTCGGGCCGCTGCCGAACATCTATCCGTTCATCGTCAACGACCCGGGCGAAGGCGCCCAGGCCAAACGCCGCACACAAGCGGTGATCATCGACCACCTGATGCCGCCGCTGACCCGCGCCGAAACCTACGGCCCGCTGCGCAACCTCGAACTGTTGGCCGACGAGTATTACGAGGCGCAATTGCTCGATCCACGGCGTGCCCGGGAACTGCAACGCGACATCCTGCAACTGGTGCGCGACACCCACATCGACCGCGAGCTGCAGCTGGACGAACGACTGGACAGCGAGGCCGATGCGGCGATCTGGCTACCGCGCCTGGACACTTACCTGTGCGATTTGAAAGAGTCGCAGATCCGCGATGGCTTGCACGTGTTTGGCGAGTCGCCGGCCGGACGCTTGCGGATCGACACCTTGCTCGCGCTGCTGCGCATCCCCCGGGGCGATGGTCGAGGGGCGCAATCGAGCCTGCTGCGGGCGTTGGCCAAGGCCTTCGAACTGGGGTTCGATCCGCTGGATTGTGCGCTGGCCGAACCGTGGGCCGGACCGCGCCCGGATATGTTGTTGTCGCTCAGCGATGATCCCTGGCGCACCACAGGCGACACCCGCGAACGCCTGGAACTGTTCGCCACACAGCTTATTTCACAGGTGTTGAATGACCCCTGTGGGAGCCAGCCTGCTGGCGATGGAGTGTCAGCCACATTGATGTCGACTGACACTCCATCGCCAGCAGGCTGGCTCCCACAGGAGACGCGCTGGATTGAGGTTCAAGTCATCCTCGACCATCTGCGCGAAGTGGTCGCACCAAGGCTCGACGTCTGTGGTCGCGCAGAAATGCGCGGCCTGCTCGATGCCCTGAGCGGTCGTTTCGTCCCGGCCGGACCCAGTGGCGCGCCGAGTCGCGGTCGCCTGGACGTGCTGCCCACCGGGCGCAACTTCTATTCGGTGGACGTGCGTAACCTGCCGACCACCACCGCGTGGCGCATCGGTTTTCAGTCCGCCAACCTGATTCTCGAACGCCACATGCAAGACCATGGCGATCACCTGCGTCAGCTCGGCCTGTCGGTCTGGGGCACGGCGACCATGCGCACCGGCGGTGACGACATCGCCCAGGCCATGGCGCTGATGGGCGTGCGACCGGTCTGGGCTACTGGCAGTCAGCGGGTCGACGACTTTGAAATTCTGCCGCTGAGTTTGCTCGATCGTCCGCGGGTGGACGTGACCTTGCGTGTATCGGGTTTCTTCCGCGATGCCTTCGCCAACCTGATCCGGTTGTTCGATGCGGCCGTGCAGGCGGTCGCCGCGCTGGATGAGCCGGACGACTTGAATCCGTTGGCGGCCAAGGTGCGCGCCGAGCGTGATGCCTTGCTGCAATCGGGGCTCGATGATGAAGCCGCTCGCCGTCAGGCCGGTTGGCGCATTTTCGGCGCCAAACCCGGCGCGTACGGCGCGGGCGTGCAGGGCGCCATCGATGGTCGTTTGTGGCAGAGCCGCGCGGACCTGGCCGAGGTTTACCTGAATTGGGGCGGCTTCGCGTATGGCGGGGCTGACGAAGGCACCGCGGCCCGTGAGCAGTTTTCCCAGCGCCTGAGCCAGGTGCAAGCGGTGCTGCAAAACCAGGACAACCGTGAGCACGACCTGCTCGATTCCAATGACTACTACCAGTTCCAGGGCGGGATGCTGGCCGCCGTGGAAAGCCTGAGTGGCGAGGCGGCGGCCAGTTATCACGGCGATCATAGCCAGCCAGATTTGCCGAAGATCCGCACACTGAAGGAAGAACTGAACCGGGTCATCCGCTCCCGGGCGGCCAACCCGAAGTGGATCGAAGGGGTCAAGCGGCACGGCTACAAAGGCGCCTTCGAAATGGCTGCGACAGTCGACAACCTGTTCGCCTTCGACGCGACCACCCGGTTGATCGACGATCACCAGTACGCGCTGCTGGCAGATGCTTATCTGCTCGATCCGGGCACCCGGGATTTCGTGCGCGAGCATAACCCCCATGCTTTGCGGGACATGACCGAGCGGATGCTGGAGGCGCAGCAGCGGGGGATGTGGAAAGAACCGGGGGATTACCGGGAAGCTCTGGAGAACCTGTTGCTGGATATAGAAGAAGACAGTTGATGAACACCACCGACCATGATGAGTAAACCGACATGACCGACACCCCGCATTTCCCGCTCTCCGCCGTGGTCGGCGCCGACGATTTGAAACTCGCGCTGTACCTGACAGCCATCGACCCGAAAATCGGCGGCGTGCTGATCGAAGGTCCGCGCGGCATGGCCAAATCGACCCTGGCCCGCGGCCTTGCGGACCTGCTTGCCAGCGGCCAATTCGTCACCTTGCCCTTGGGGGCCACCGAAGAGCGCCTGGTCGGCACCCTCGACCTCGACGCGGCCCTGAGTGAAGGTCGCGCGCAATTTTCCCCCGGTGTGCTGGCCAAGGCCGACGGCGGTGTGCTCTACGTTGATGAAGTGAACCTGCTGCCGGATCACCTGGTTGATCTGCTGCTCGACGTGGCCGCCAGCGGGACCAATCTGGTTGAGCGCGACGGCATTTCCCATCGGCATTCGGCGAAGTTCGTGCTGATCGGCACGATGAATCCGGAGGAGGGCGAGTTGCGTCCGCAACTGCTCGATCGCTTCGGCTTGAACGTCGCCCTCAGCGGCCACACCGCACCGACGGAGCGCGGGCAAATCATCCGGCGGCGCCTGGATTTCGACAGTGATCCACAACAATTCTGCGCCGAATGGGAGCACCCGCAGCAGTCGTTGCGTGAACGCTGCCAAACCGCGCGCAGCACCTTGGCGAGCATTCCCCTCGACGATGAAGCCTTGGCGCAGATCACCGAGCGTTGCTTTGCCGCCGGAGTCGATGGCTTGCGCGCCGACCTGGTCTGGTTACGCGCGGCGCGCGCCCATGCGGCCTGGCGCGGCGCAACAACCATTGGCGAAGAAGATATCGACGCGGTCGCCGAGTTTGCCTTGCGCCATCGTCGTCGCGAGCACACGCCACCGGCCCCCCAACAAAACCAGGCGCCATCCAGCCAACAGCCGAACCCGAGCGAAGGGCAGGGCCAGTGGGGCGAGATGCCCGCTCAAGCGCTGCCGGTCGGTGCGCGGCGTGAAGTGCCGACCTGGCCAAAAAAGCCCTAGGCATTCGCCCTCGATCTGACGCGGGGGCGAATGCCAGACCCCGTGCCGGACACCTCGATCACGGCAAACAGGGTAAACGTCACGCGGCCCATAACGGCTCGATCAATTGGCCCGGCACCTTGCTCAACGGTCGGCCGCGTCAGCGCCAGGATGTGCTGTTCCAGCTGCGCACGCGCTCGGCGCATGAGCTGTGGCTGGTGATTGTCGACGCGTCGGCTTCGACCCGCCGTCACCAGGCATTGAGTGATGCCAAAGGCCTGTTGGCGCAATTGTTCGATGATGCCTACCGCCAGCGTGCGCGCCTGGCATTGCTCACGGCTAGCGGTGCTGCACCTAAGTGGCAGGTGCAAGGATTAAAGGCGTCCAGCGGTTTGCGCAACTGGCTCGACGGACTCGGCGCGGGCGGCGGCACTCCGTTGCTGGCGGCGTTGGGTGAAGCGGCGCTTTGGCTTGGCGTGCGGCGAAAGCGTTTTCCAGAGGAGCAGCAGCGCTTGCTGGTGGTGACCGATGGCCGGATGAAAGAATGGCCTTCGTTGCCCGTGCTCGACTGCCCGGGGTTGCTGATCGACATCGAGCGCGGGTCGATTCGGCTTGGGCGCAGCAGGGTCCTGGCGGCGCAGTTGCAGTCCGAGTATCGGCATATCGACGAGTTGCTGCCGGGCTGAGACTCTGTGTTGCCTTGTCTAATCGCCAGCAGGCTGGCTCCCACAGTAATTCTGGCGAGCCACAGATTTCATGATCGCCGGATATCCCCTGTGGGAGCCAGCCTGCTGGCGATGAGGACCCCACAATCAAGGATGAACTCGCCAGATACGCATCATTCAAGTACCAAAGCTGTCCGGGCCGCTGGAATCGGATTGCGCATCAACGTCCCGACCACCAATGCACTCAACAATCCCGCCAGCCCCGCAACCCACAGCAACAGGCTGAAACCACCCACGAATGCCGTTCGCGCCAGCGGCTCGACCACAGTCCGCGCGGCTTCCGGCAACACACTCAGCGCCGCCGGCATGTCACCGGCCACCACCCGCGAGGCGATACCCTGGCTGTGTTCGAGCCATTGCCCGCCATGTGCTGCCAGGCCGTCGTGCAGCAACTGTTCGCTATGTCCCGAGAGCAACGCGCCATACACGCCGATGGCCAGCATCACCGCGCTGAAGCGCATGGTCGTACTCATGCCCGAGGCCATGCCGGTACGCTCCCTGGGCACACAGGCCATGATGTTTTTCTGCGTATCGCCATTGAGCAACCCGGCGCCGGCACCCGTGACTGCAATCGCCAAGGCAAGGGGCAGGTAACCGCCGCTATTGACCGCCCAGGCGCTGAGCAAATTGCCGCTGCCCACCAGGGTGAGTCCGATGGCCATCATGTTCGCGGGCGTCACGCGTCCTGCCAGCCGTGCACCGATGCGCGGGAAGATCAGCATGGTCACGGCAAACGGCAACATGCCCAGCCCCGCGGAAATGGCGGTAAAACCCAAACCGTTCTGCAAGTAGAACGGCAGCATGGTCATCATCACCTGGGCGCACGCGGCGTAGGCAAACATGCCGAGCAACGCGCCGATGAAACGTGGGTAACGGAACAGTTGCAGGTCGATCATCGGCCGCCGCTGCAGGCGCTCGATCACCACGAACAACCCGAGCAACAGCGCACCACCCACCAGGCGTGCGTAGGTGGCAGGGTTGTTCCAGCCGATGCGGTTGGCTTCGATCAGGCCCCAGATCAGGCACAGCAAGCAGGCGCTGAAGGCGAGGCTGCCCCACGGATCGAGACGCGCGGCCTGGGCGTCGCGGGATTCCGGCACCGCGCGCCAGACCATGAACATCAGGAACAGGCCGATCGGCAGGTTGAGGTAGAAAATCCAACGCCAGCCCACGTACTCGGCGATCAACCCGCCCAGGGTCGGCGCCGCCGTCATGGCCACGCCCATGCAACCGCCCCAGAACGCCCAGGCCTTGGCCCGTTCGACTTCATCGTGGAAGGTATGGCCGATGGAGGCGAGCGCTGAGGTCAACAGCAGCGCGGCGCCAACGCCTTTGATCGCGCGGGCAATGTCGAGAAACAGTGCATTCGGTGCGGCACCGCAGCCAACCGAGGCCAGAATGAAAATGCCCAGCCCCCACATCAGGGTTTTCTGCCGTCCGAAACGGTCCGCCAGGCTGCCCGCGGGCAACAGTAGCGCGGCGAACGCCAGCATGTAGGCACTGACCACCCACTCGATGTCAGCGAAGTTCGCCCCCAGGTCCCGGGCGATGCTGGGCAAGGTAACGGCGACGATGTTGGTGTCCAGCACGATCAGCGAGCATACCGCTGAGGCGGTTAACAAGGTCAGGCGCGGGCTCACCCGGGGTTTGACGGACATGGCAGGGGTTCTCTACTGTGAGATTTCGTGCAGCTTATCGCTGGCTGGCGATGCTTTTGTTAGGCGCGCACCGTCTCTTCATTACCTTTGAGCTAACGCACCGATGGATATCCGCCACTTTCGTTACTTCCTTGCGGTCGCCCGGCATCGCAACTTCACCCGCGCCGCCGAGCAACTGGGGATCGCACCGCCAACCCTGACCCGGCAAATCCAGGACATGGAGGCGGAGCTGGGCGCGCGTCTGTTCCTGCGCCAGGTCCGGGACGTCAGCCTGACCGAGGCCGGTGCGGCGCTGGTGACCGAGGCCGAGGCCACGGTGCGCCAATTCGAGTCGGCGCAACGCAATGCCCAGCGTGCCGGTCGGGGCGATATCGGCCACATCGAACTGGGTTATGTCGCGTCGGCGGTTTATTCGGGGTTGCTGCAAAAACAGGTGCAGGGTTTTACCGGCCAATACCCGGATGTCAGCCTCAATGTGCGGGAGAGCCCCATGGCCAGCCTGCCGAACATGATCCTCGAAGGGCGTTTCGATCTGGGTTACATCCGTTGCCCGTTGACGTTGCCCGAGGGTGTCGACAGTGTGCGCCTGATCGATGAAGGCTTTGTCCTGGCACTGTCGGTGGACTCATGGCTGAATCGCTTGCCGGTGATCAATTCGGCTCATTTGCAGAACGAAAACTTCATTCTTCCGGAGCAGGTCGTCGGTACGTTGCAAGTCGCCGCCCAAGGCGCTTTCGTGCCGAAGCTGGGTGCTCAGCCGGGTGGGTTGGTGGCAGTGATTGCCTTGGTATCCCTTGGGCAGGGCGTGGCAGTGGTGCCGGAGTCGGTGGTGGGGCATGTCAGCTTGCCGAACGTGGTATATCGGCCGATCCAGGATTGCAATGCGTCATCGTGGCTGGCATTGGTTCATCGCCGGTTCGAGAAATCACCGGCGGTGGTGCGGTACATCGAGCACGTGAAGAATAGTTGAAAGCATCGCGAGCAGGCTCGCTCCCACAATTGATCTGTGTCGTTCGCAAACCCTGTAGGAGTGAGCCTGCTCGCGATGCTGTCCTCCGTAACGACATAACTCCAAAGCAGTTACAGATTTTGAAATGATTTGTGACTGTAGGAACTGTCGCTATCGCCTGTACGATTCAAGTCCTTTTTCCTTTCCAGGACTTGCATGAACGCCCTTACGGAGCCCCCCAGTTATCCTTCCCCCTCGCGCCAACGCGCGGCCTTGATGCACGCGAAACACCCGGTTTTCTGGCGTCCCGATTTCCCTTTGATTGCAGTTCCCCGGCCTCTGCGCTGTGCCTTGCCGTGCCCGGCATCCTGAATTCACTGAAGAGATCGAGACATTTTCATGGAATGGTTAGCTGACCCCACCGCGTGGCTGGGCTTGTTGACACTGATTGTGCTGGAGTTGGTGCTGGGCATCGACAACCTGGTGTTCATCGCGATCCTGGCGGACAAATTGCCGCCCGAACAGCGCGACCGCGCGCGAATCATCGGCCTGTCCCTGGCCTTGCTGATGCGCCTGGGCCTGCTGGCGAGTATTTCCTGGCTGGTAACCCTGACCCAGCCGCTGTTCGAGGTGTTCGACAAGAGCTTCTCGGGGCGTGACCTGATCATGCTGTTTGGCGGTGTGTTCCTGTTGTTCAAGGCGACCATGGAGTTGCACGAACGGCTCGAAGGCCACGTCGGCGAGCGCACGTCCAATACGGCATACGCCTTGTTCTGGCCCATCGTGGCGCAAATCGTGGTGCTCGACGCGGTGTTCTCCCTCGATGCGGTGATTACCGCGGTGGGCATGGTCGACGAATTGTCGGTGATGATGATCGCCGTGATCATTTCCATCGGCCTGATGATCGTTGCCAGCAAGCCGCTGACCCGCTTCGTCAACGCGCACCCCACGGTGATCATGCTGTGCCTGGGCTTTTTGATGATGATCGGTTTTGCCCTGACCGCCGAAGGCCTGGGCTTCCACATTCCCAAGGGCTATCTGTATGCGGCCATCGGTTTCTCGATCCTGATCGAGGTGTTCAACCAGATCGCCCGGGCGCGACGCAAACGCTCGATGCAGGGCCTGCGACCGATGCGTGAACGCACCGCGCACGCGGTGATGCGCATGCTCGGTGGGCGCAAACTGGCGGTGGAAGAGGTCGGTGAAGAAATCGCCGACATGCTGGACGACGGCGAAGCGCAGAGCGAAGAACTGTTCGACCGGCGTGAACGGGTGATGATCAGTGGTGTTCTGCAACTGGCCGAGCGGCCGATCCGCAGCCTGATGACCGTGCGTGCCGACGTCGACCATATCGACCTGGCCGACGACCCCCAGACCATCCGCACGCGTTTGATGCATTCATCCTACTCGCGTCTACCACTGATTCGCGACGGCGCGGTGGATGAACCGCTGGGCTTCGTGCACAAGAAGGAGCTGCTGAAGGAATTCCTCGCCGGCAACCAACCCGACCTTGCACACCTGGCGCGCCAGGCCGTCAACCTGCTGGACAGCTATTCGGTCCTCAATGCCCTGGAGCAGATGCGCAAGGCCTCGACGCACATCGCGTTTGTGGTCAACGAATTCGGTGACTTCGTTGGCGTGCTGACCATGACCGACATCCTCGAGTCGATTGCCGGTGAGCTGCCCGACGCCAGCGAAATCCAAGGCCCGGACGTGGTCGAGGAGAAGGGCGGCTTCGTGGTCAGCGGCGCGTTGAACCTGATGCGGGTGCGTCAACGCACCGGCTTTGCGGCAGAACCGACTGACGACTACCAAACCCTGGCCGGCCTGGTGGTAAGCCTGCTGGATCGATTGCCGATGATCGGTGACAGCCACGAGTGGGAAGGCTGGCAATTGACCGTCATGTCGGTTGAAGAGCGGCGGGTGACGCGGGTGTTTTTGGCGCGGATGGGCGGGTGATATTACCCCGCCTTGAGGGCGCCTTCGCGAGCAGGGAAACGCATCCCAGTGGAATGCGAACCTGCTCGCGAAGCGACGTTCATGGATTTACTGGTTTAAAACACTTTTCAATCTCCCCCCTACATTCCGTCCACGACCTGTGGCACACTTTCTGTCGTCCATTCCGCTATTGCATACCATGTTCCGTTATAGCGGAATTTACTGAGCCTTCGAGGTTTCGCAGAAGATCGACTTCATAAATCTGATCCTTCGATTTTCAATCAGGAGATACACCCATGAGCATTACTCGTTACGGCACCGGCAGCACCGCCGCTGGCGGTCAGCCACGTCCTTTCGCCCGCGCCGTTGAAGCCGATGGCTGGCTGCACGTCTCCGGGCAGGTGCCGGCGGTGGAGGGCGAGATCATTGTTGGTGGCATCGTCGAGCAGACGCACCAGACCATGAAGAACCTGGTCGCGATTCTCCAAGAAGCCGGCTATGGGCTGGAGGATGTGGTGCGTGTTGGCGTGTGGCTGGAAGATCCACGGGATTTCACCAGTTTCAACAAGGTTTTCTCCGAGTATTTCAAACCTGAACACGCACCGGCCCGGGCCTGTGTTCAGGCGAACATGATGGTCGACTGCAAGGTCGAGATCGACTGCATCGCGTACAAGAAAAAGGCTTGAGATTTGCGATAGCTTGCGGACGCCTTCGCTGGCAAGCCAGCTCCTACAGGGCGAATTTGAAAGGGCACCACTGACATGAGCGAAGACACCATCAAGCGCCGGGCTCGCGGTCTGGACCGGGCCTTCGATATCCTCGATTTTCTCAAGGAGATCGGCCAGCCCCTGCGCCCGAACGACATCGCCAACGGCATCGGCAGTCCGAAATCCACGGTCTACGAGCTGGTGGCCTCGTTGCTGGAACGGCGGATCCTGGAACCGGTGGGCAAGGATGGTCATGTCTATCTCGGTCGCCAGCTGTATTTCCTCGGCCAGGCGCACCTGCGCCATTTCGACCTGACCCGCGAAGCCGATCGAGCCCTGCAGGACATCGTCAGCCAGACCCACGAAACGGCGCAGATGTGCCTGCTCAACGGGCGCAAATACACCGTGGCGCTGATGAAGGAAGGCGAGCGGCATTTCCGCATTTCCTCGGACATCGGCGAGAACGCGCCCATTCCCTGGACAGCGTCCGGGCGCCTGTTGCTGGCGCACCTGAGTGACGAGGAAATCGTCGACCTGATCGACCACGACGATTTCATCCTGCCCAACGGCGAACGTTTGCCGCTGGAACAGTTTCTCAAGGAAATCCGTCAGGCCGGCATCGATGGCTTTTTCTCCTTCGACAGCGTGGCCGACACCTTTACCCATTGCTTCGCCGCCCCGGTCAAAGGCCCCGATGGCGTGGCCATTGCCACCCTGTGCATCGTCGCCCCACGGGCCGATGCCAAGACCCATTACAGCGATTACCGCCGGGTGCTGATCGATAGCGCCAACAGCCTGGCCCGTCGCATCAACGAATGACAGCGGCTGCCCGCGGCCGCGAATGTGAGGAGTTCGACCATGTCTTCTGCCAAGAATATTGCCGCCGTGGAAAAGGGTTTTGCCCACACGGGGGCCCACCTGGTGCGCGACGTCAGCCTGCCCGCGCTGGTGCTGCATCGCGAAGCGCTGGAACACAACATCCGCTGGATGCAGGACTTTGTCAGCAACAGCGGCGCGCAGCTTGCGCCACACGGCAAGACCAGCATGGCCCCGGCGCTGTTCCGCCGGCAACTGGACGCCGGCGCCTGGGGCATCACCCTGGCCAGCGCCACGCAAACCCGCGCAGCCTATGCCCACGGCGTGCACCGGGTACTGATGGCCAACCAGTTGGTCGGCACCCCGAACATGGCGTTGATTGCCGATCTTCTGGCTGATCCGAATTTTGACTTCCATTGCATGGTCGATCACCCGGACAACGTCGCCGACCTCGGCGCCTATTTCGCTTCGCGGGGTGTGCGCCTGAACGTGATGATCGAGTACGGCGTGGTCGGCGGTCGTTGCGGTTGCCGCAGTGAACAGGAAGTGCTCGACCTGGCGTCGGCCATTGCCGCGCAACCGGCTCTGGCGCTTACCGGGATCGAGGGGTACGAAGGGGTGATTCACGGCGACCACGCGGTGAGCGGCATCCGCGCTTTCGCCGGCTCCCTGGTGCGTCTGGCCGTGCAGTTGCAGGACAGCGGCACCTTCGCGATTGCCAAGCCGATCATCACCGCTTCAGGTTCGGCCTGGTATGACTTGATCGCCGAGGAGTTCGAGGCGCAGAACGCAGGCGGTCGCTTCCTCAGCGTCTTGCGTCCTGGCAGCTATGTAGCGCACGACCATGGTATCTACAAGGAAGCGCAGTGCTGCGTGCTCGACCGCCGCAGCGATCTGCAGGAAGGCCTGCGCCCGGCGCTGGAGGTCTGGGCGCACGTGCAGTCGTTGCCTGAGCCGGGCTTTGCGGTGATTGCCCTGGGCAAGCGCGACGTGGCCTATGACGCCGGCTTGCCGGTGCCGTTGCTGCGTTACCGGGCCGGTGTGGTGCCGGCCAAGGGCGATGACGTGAGCGCCTGCAAGGTGACCGCCGTGATGGATCAGCATGCCTTCATGACCGTGGCGCCGGGGGTTGATTTGCGGGTGGGCGACATCATTTCGTTCGGCACTTCGCACCCGTGCCTGACGTTCGACAAATGGCGCGTGGGTTGTTTGGTGGATGAGCAATTGAACGTTGTCGAGACCATGGAGACCTGTTTCTAAGGCTTGAGACCGAGTCGCGGCCTTCGCGGGCAAGCCTCGCTCCTACAGAGGGAATGCGTTCCATTGTAGGAGCGAGGCTTGCCCGCGAAGGGGCCCTGACAGACAACAAAGAAACACCAGAGACCCCACAACATGCATACCATCAACACCCTGGCCCCCCACACCCCGCGCATCGCCCTGATCGGCGAATGCATGATCGAGTTGCAACACCGCGCCGACGGCAGTCTGCAACAGAGTTTCGGCGGCGATACGTTGAACACCGCGGTCTACCTGTCCCGGGAGCTGGGCGCGGCGGGATCGGTGGATTACGTCACCGCCCTGGGCGATGACAGTTTCAGCGATGCCATGTGCCAGAGCTGGGCCGCTGAAAACATTGGCCTGAGCAAGGTCCAGCGCTTGCCCGGGCGCTTGCCGGGGCTGTATTGCATCCAGACCGACGCCGCCGGCGAGCGGCGTTTTCTCTATTGGCGCAATGAAGCGGCGGTGCGCGATTGCTTCACCACCCCGGCCGCCGCGCCGATCCTGGCTGCGCTGCCGGATTACGACGTGTTGTATTTCAGCGGCATCACCCTCGCGGTACTCGGCGTACAAGGTCGGGAAAAGTTACTGGAAACCCTGATCGAAGCGCGCCAGCGTGATGCGCGGATCGTCTTCGACAACAACTACCGGCCGCGTTTGTGGGCCTCGGTGGAGGAGGCGCGGGTGGCTTACCGCAAGGTCCTGCCCTATGTCGACCTGGCGCTGCTGACCGTCGATGATGAGCAGGCGTTGTTCCATTTCGCCGATTGCGAGGCGGTGTTTGCAGCGTACGAGCAGATTGGCACGCCTGAAGTGGTGCTCAAGCGCGGCGCCGAGGCCTGTCTGATTCGTTGTGCTGGCGAGTCATTCGAAGTGCCGGCGCAGAAAGTCGAGCGGGTGGTGGATACCACGGCGGCGGGGGATTCGTTCAGTGCGGCGTACCTGGCCTCGCGGCTCAAGGGCGGGAGCCCGGTCGAGGCGGCTGGGGCGGGGCATCGGTTGGCGAGTCGGGTGATTCAGGTGCCTGGGGCTTTGATTCCCAAGTAAGTGGTGGATGGCCGCTGGCTGCGCCATCGGTTCGCTGGCAAGCCAGCTCCCACAGGTTTTATGGCGCGGCTGAAATCTGTGGCCATTTACAAATCCCTGGGGGAGCTGGCTTGCCAGCGATGGGGCCCGCAAGCCAACCAGTCAATCCCGGTAAAACACCTGCACCAGGTGATAGCCAAACTTGCTCTTGATCGGCCCATGCACCACCCGCAGCGGTTTCTTGAAGATCACCGCGTCGATCGCCCCGACCATCTGGCCCGGCCGCACTTCACCCAGGTCGCCGCCGCGTTTACCGGACGGGCAGGTGGAGTACTTCTTGGCCAGCACATCGAAGGCTTCGCCCTTGGCGATGCGTTGCTTGAGTTGCTCGGCTTCTTCCGAGGTTTTCACCAGGATATGGCGGGCTTGAGCTTTCATGGGGCAGATACCTTGTTACGGTAGTGGCAGCGAGGGGGCGCGATTATGCCCCAACTCACTGCGGTTGACCGATCATCGTGCGAATCTTGTTGGCCAGCAGATCAATGGAAAACGGTTTGGCCACCATGTCCATGCCTTCTTCGAGAAAGCCCTGGCGTTCGGCGGCCATCTGCGCGTAACCGGTCATGAACAGCACTTTCAGTTCCGGGCGATGCTGGCGCGCGATTTCCGCCAGTTGGCGTCCATTCATCCCGGGCAGCCCAACGTCGGTGACCAGCAGATCAACCCGCAAGTCGGATTCGAGCAAGGGCAGGGCCGTCTTCGCGTCTTCGGCTTCATAGGCGTGATAACCCAGCTCCTTGAGCAGATCGGTGACCAGCATGCGCACCGCCGGGTCGTCTTCCACCAGCACCACCGTTTCGCCGGCAATCGCCGACGGTGCTTCGCTGACCACGGGCGACAGCACATCCTGCGGCTCGACGCCTCGCAGTCTCGGCAAGTACAGGCGCACGCTGGTGCCCTGGCCGGGCAGACTGAACAGGGTCACGTGGCCACCCGACTGCTGGGCGAAACCGTAGATCATCGACAACCCAAGCCCGGTACCCTGGCCGATGGGTTTGGTGGTGAAGAACGGGTCGAATGCCTTGGACAATACCTTGGGCGTCATGCCGGTGCCGTTGTCGCTGACCGCGATCATCAGGTAATCCCCGGCCTTGACCGGTTCCAGGGTGGTGATATCACTGCCGTCGAGGTAGACATTGGCGGTTTCGATGCACATCTGGCCACCCTCGGGCATGGCGTCCCGGGCGTTGATCACCAGGTTGAGCAGGGCGTTTTCCAGTTGACTGACGTCGGTGCTGACCGGCCAGGCATCTTCGGCCAGTTGCAGCTTGAGTTCGATGTGGTCGCCCTTGGTCCGGCTGAGCAAATCTTCCAGGGAGTGGATCAGGTCGTTGGCGTTCAGCGTCTTGCGATCCAGCGACTGACGCCTCGAGAACGCCAGCAGCCGATGGGTGAGGGCGGCGGCGCGATTGGCCGAGGACACCGCGGCCTCGGTGAAACGGCTGACTTCGGCGGCGCGGCCGTCGGCGATGTAGCGCTGCATCAGGTCCAGGCTGCCGATGATTCCAGTGAGCATATTGTTGAAGTCATGGGCGATGCCGCCGGTGAGCTGGCCCAGCGCTTCCATCTTCTGCGCATGCCGCAGGGCTTCTTCGGCGCGCTCGCGTTCGAACATCTCGCTCAGCAGTTTTTCGTTGGCCTCGGCCAATTGTCGGGTGCGGGCACTCACCCGTTCTTCGAGGGTTTCGTTGAGGTTGCGTAGCGCTTCTTCGGTCTGTTTGCGCTCGGTTTCGTCGATGACGAAGATGTAGAAACCATTCACCGCGCCATCCGCGCCGTGACGCGGCAGGTAATTCATCAGCGCCTGGCGCATGCTGCCGTCGCGGTGCGGGGTGCTGATGCTGAAGCAGCAGGGCTTGCCGGTCAGGGCCTGGGCGATGTGCTCGGCACGCAAGGCGTAGGCCTCATCACCCAGCACTTCGCGAATGGTGCGGCCATAGAGTTCCTGGGGCGTCAGGCCATACCAGTCCAGGTAGGCGGCGTTGTTCAGGCGAAAGCGCTCCTCGCGATCAACGTAGCTGATCAGGATCGGCATGGCGTTGATGATCAACTGCAGCTCGGTCTGGCTCTGGCGCAAGGCCTGCTCGGTGTTCTTGCGATCGGTCAGGTCGAGGGCCGCGCCGAGGAAGCGGATCGGCCGCCCATGGTGATCCTTGTAGCAGCGTCCGCGGGCGAACACCCAGCGCAACTGGCCATCAGGCTGCAGCAGGCGGTATTCCTCGGCATATTCGCTGCCGTGGGTGATGCAATGCTTGATGCTGCGGGCGATCAGGGCGCGGTCTTCAGGATGGACGCCGTGCAGGTATTCGCTGATGGGCAGCTGGCCGGACAGGGCCGGCTCGATGCCGTGCAATTGGGCGAAGTGAGCGTCGGCGATGAAGCGGTCCTGACTGATGTCCCAATCCCAGGTGCCGACCGCGTCGGTGGCGGCGAGGGCCAGTTGCAGGCGTTCTTCGGTGTCTTGCTGGGCCTTGAGGCTCGCGGCGGAACGCTGTTCCAGTTCGAGGGCGATGCGCCGGCGTTCGTTGGTTTCGATGGCGGTGACCAGGATCCCGGCGACTTGGGCGTCTTCATCGCGGATAGGGCTATAGGTCAGGTCAAGCCAGAAGTCGGAATCGATACCGTCGCGCTGCAGGGTAAAGCGCTGTTCGCTGTAGGTTCGCACCTGGCCTTGTAGGACTGCGCTGTAAATCGGGTCGGTAAAGTCCTTTAATTCGGGCCAGATCTGGTGGGTTGGCTGTCCGAAAGCGTGCGGATGCTTGCTGCCGGCCAGCAGTGCGAAGCCGTCGTTGTAGATCTGCGTCAGCTGCGGCCCCCAGAGCAGCAGCATCGGCATCGGCGAATGAATCACGATGTCCACGGCGGTACGCAGGCTCTGTGGCCAGGTGCCAGCAGCGCCCAGGGGGCTGTTTGCCCAGTCGAGTCTGGCAATCAAGGCCTGGGCATCGCTGCCGGTCGGTGATGCGTTCATCAAGATGTCCTGCACAAAAGTCGGTGTGGCGGCGTCAACTATCCTTGCAGGGCAGTAGACGCTGGATGACCTGCTTCAGGTCATTTTTTAACATTGAATGCTTCGTAGGTGCTTTTTGCCATGGAAATCGACGCGTTGTTAAGCCGCCTGGCCAGCCAGGATGGCTCTGATCTCTACCTGTCCACCGGCGCGCCGCCCAGTGCGCGATTCGACGGAGTGCTCACCGCCCTGGCGGACCGACCGTTCAAGCCGGGAGAAATCGCTGTGATTGCTGCGTCCATCATGGACGCCGAACAGCGCCTTGAGTTCGATCGGGACCTGGAAATGAACCTGGCGATCTCCCCGCCCGGGATCGGACGCTTTCGGGTGAACATCTTCAAGCAGCGTAACGATGTGTCGATGGTCGTGCGCAACGTCAAGCTCGACATACCACGCTTCGAAGACCTCAAGTTGCCGTCGGTGTTGCTTGAAACGGTGATGCTCAAGCAAGGGCTGATGCTGTTCGTCGGCGCTACCGACTCGGGCAAGTCTACCTCGCTGGCGGCGTTGATCGACTACCGTAATCGTCACGGTAGCGGCCACATCGTCACCATCGAAGACCCGATCGAGTACATCCACCGGCACCAGCGATCGATCATCAACCAGCGCGAAGTCGGTGTCGACACCCGCAGTTTTCATGCTGCGTTGAAAAATGCCCTGCGCCAGGCGCCGGACGTGGTGCTGATCGGCGAGATCAGCGACCGCGAAACCATGGAGCATGCCTTGGCGTTTGCCGATTCCGGGCACCTGGTGATCTCCACGCTGCACGCCCACAACGCCAGCCAGGCGCTCGATCGCATTATCAATTTTTTTCCTGAAGAGCGCCGGGGACAACTGCTTAACGATCTGGGCAACAACCTCAAGGCCTTTGTGTCGCAGCGTCTGGTACGTAGCGTTGATGGCCAGCGGCGTGCTGCGGTAGAGGTGATGCTGGGAACGCCGACCGTTGGTGGCTTGATCCGGCGTAATGAGTTTTCCGAGCTCAAAGGGGTGATGGAGAAGTCGGTGGCGCTGGGGATGCAAACGTTTGACGGGGCGCTGTTCGAGTTGGTCGCAGAAGGTGTGATCGACGAGGAAGAAGCGTTGAAACATGCAGATTCGGTGAACAACCTGCGATTGCGGTTGAAGTTGCACGGCGATACAACGCGAGGTTCTGCACAATCGTCAGGTGACTGGGGCTTGATGGATTGACCCATACCCTTGTAGGAGCGAGCCTGCTCGCGATGGTCGCAAACGATAACGCGGGATGCCTGAATCCCCGCGGTGCCCGGACCTCCATCGCGAGCAGGCTCGCTCCTACAGGGGAGGCTGTGTTTCAGTCCTGGAGTTCGGGGCGATCGCGGAACTGCTCGAGCGCCTCGGGATTGGCCAGCGCATCGGTGTTTTTCACCTTCTGCCCATGCACCACATTGCGCACCGCCAGCTCGACGATTTTGCCGCTGATGGTCCGGGGAATGTCGGTCACCGCGACAATCTTCGCCGGCACATGACGCGGCGTGGTGTTGGCGCGAATGACCTGGCGGATCTGCTGCTGCAGCGCATCATCCAGTTCCACACCCTCGTGCAAGCGCACAAACAGCACCACCCGCACGTCGTCCTGCCATTGCTGACCGATGGCCACGCTGTCGAGCACCTGCGGGATTTTCTCCACTTGCCGATAGATTTCCGCCGTGCCGATACGCACGCCGCCGGGATTGAGCACGGCGTCGGAGCGCCCATGGATCATCATCGCGCCATGGGGCAGTTGTTCGGCGTAGTCGCCCTGGGCCCAGACACCGGGAAATTGACTGAAGTAGGACGCCTGGAGCTTTGCGCCATCGGGGTCGTTCCACAGGCCGATCGGCATCGCCGGGAAGTGCCGCGTACACACCAGTTCGCCCTTTTCGCCAATGACCGCCCGGCCCTCGTCGTTCCACACCTCCACGGCCATGCCCAGGCTCTTGCCCTGTATTTCGCCGCGGCGCACCGGCTGCCAGGGGTTGCCGTTGACAAAGCACGAGACGATGTCGGTGCCGCCCGACATCGAGGCCAGGCACAGGTCGGCCTTGAAATCGCGATAGACGTAGTCGTAGCTCTGCGGCGACAGCGCGGAGCCGGTGCAGAGCAAAGTCTTGAGGCTGCCCAGGTCATGGCTTTGCCCAGGCTTCACGCCGCTGCTTTGCAGGGTGGCGAGGTACTTGGGGCTGGTGCCGAACACCGTGATGCGCTCGTCGTCGATCAGGTCGATCAAGCGTTGGGCATCCGGGTGGAACGGCGAGCCGTCGTACAGCACCACGGCGCTGCCCACCGCCAGGGCCGAGACCAGCCAGTTCCACATCATCCAGCCGCAGGTGGTGTAGTAGAACAGGCGATCACCGGGGCCGAGATCGCAATGCAGGCCGTGTTCCTTGACGTGTTGCAGCAGCACGCCACCGGTGCTGTGGATGATGCATTTGGGCACGCCAGTGGTGCCGCTGGAATAGAGGATGTACAGCGGATGGTCGAAAGGCACCGCAACGAAATCAGGGTCGCCACCAGGATCATAAAAATCGTCCCAAAGGGTGACGTTGGCCTGGGTACGGAAATCTTCGATGTGTGTTTCGGGCCGCGCATAAGGCACGATCACCAGCTGCTGCAACGATGGCAGGCGTTCGAGGATTTCGTTTACCTTGGCGCTCTGGTCGATCGCCTTGCCGGCGTAACGATAACCGGCGCAGGTGACCAGCACTTTCGGTTCGATCTGGCCGAAGCGGTCGATCACCCCTTGGGTGCCGAAATCAGGCGAGGAACAGGACCATATGGCCCCGAGGCTGGTGGTGGCGAGCATGGCCACCAAGGTTTGCCAGGTGTTGGGCATGCACGCCGCCACCCGGTCGCCAAGGCCGACACCGGCTGCGATCAAGCCATTCTGAAAGCCGGCGACATGCTCCGCTAATTCGGCCCAGGTCAAGTGTTCACGCTGGCCGTTTTCAGCCACGGCCACCACGGCCACGGCATCGTCTCGACGACTGAGCAGGTGTTCGGCGAAATTCAGGGTAGCGCCGGGGAACCACTGGGCGCTGGGCATCTGCGGGCCTTCCAGCAGTACGGCGTCGGGTTGCTCATGGAAGCGGATGTCGAAGAAGTCGACGATGGCCTGCCAGAAGTCCGGGCGCTGATCGATCGACCATTGGTGCAGGGCGGGGTAGTCGTCGATGTGCAGGTGGTGCCGTTGGATAATGAAGCGCCGAAACGCTTCCATGCGAGTCTTGCCGATGCGTTCGGCGGTGGGTTGCCACAGTACTTCGGACATGATGTGCCTCTTTTTTTTATCTGCAGAGTCATTCGCCTGTAGGAGCCAGCGATGCGGCGACCCGACTTGCCGGCGAAGAACGATGACGCGGTCTAACAGATACACGGCGGCGTCTGGTTCGCCGGCAAGTCGGGTCGCCGCATCGCTGGCTCCTACAGGCGATGACCGATAACTCGGTCCAGCGGGTGTTTACTGCGCCAACCACCCACCATCGATATTCCACGCCGCGCCCCGCACCTGGGTGCCAGCTTCGCTGCACAAAAACAGCACCAGTTCACCCAATTGCGGCGGCGTCACGAACTCCAGCGACGGCTGTTTCTCAGCCAGCAAATCGTGCTGCGCCTGTTGCAGGTCGATGCCCTTGGCGGCACGATCGTCGATCTGTTTCTGCACCAGCGGAGTCAGCACCCAGCCCGGGCAAATGGCATTGCAGGTGATGTTGCTGGTGGCCGTTTCCAGGGCGACGACCTTGGTCAGCCCTATCACGCCGTGCTTGGCGGCGACATAAGCGGCCTTGCCCGTCGAGCCCACCAGGCCATGCACCGAGGCGATGTTGATCACCCGGCCCCAGCCTTTGGCGCGCATGCCCGGCAGGGCAAGGCGGGTGCTGTGGAACACCGATGACAGGTTGATGGCGATGATCGAATCCCAGCGCTCCACCGGGAACTCGTCCACGGGGGCCACATGCTGGATGCCGGCGTTGTTGACCAGAATGTCGACGCCGCCGAATTCGCGCTCGGCGTAGGCGATCATGTCGGCGATCTGCGCCGGGTCGCTGACGTCGGCCGGATGATGGCCAACCTTGCCGCCGAACTGCTCTACTTCGGCAATCACTTTGGATGCATCGCCGAATCCGTTGAGAATCAGGTTGGCGCCAGCCTTGGCCAGGCTCAGGGCTATGCCTAAGCCAATGCCGCTGGTGGAGCCGGTAACCAGTGCGGTCTTGCCCGAAAGAGTCGTCATCAATACCTCACACAATGCCAGTGGCGTAGAAAGTGCCGATCACTACGAAAACCGCCAGGGTCTTGATCAGCGTAATACAGAAAATGTCTTTGTAGGCTTCGCGGTGGGTCAGGCCGGTCACCGCCAGCAAGGTAATCACCGCGCCGTTGTGCGGCAGGGTGTCCATGCCGCCGCTGGCCATGGCCGCTACCCGGTGCAGGACTTCCAGCGGGATGTTGGCGGCATGGGCCGCTGCGATGAAGTCATTGGCCATGGCCGCGAGCGCAATGCTCATACCGCCGGACGCTGAACCTGTGATGCCCGCCAGCAGGGTCACGGTGATCGCTTCGTTGACCAGCGGGTTAGGGATGCTTTTGAGCCAGTCGGCCAGCACCAGAAAGCCTGGCAACGACGCAATCACCGCACCGAAGCCGTATTCCGACGCCGTGTTCATCGCTGCCAACAATGAACCGCTGACCGCACTTCGGCTGCCTTCGGCCAACTTGCCGCGAATTGCCTGGAAGCCGAACACCAACACCATGATGATGCCGACCAGCAATGCCGCCTGAACGGCCCAGATCGCCGTGAGCTTGGCGATTTCGGTGGTTACCGGCGCGGCCATGCCCGGCAGCGCAAGACTGTGGGTCTTGCCGTACCACTGTGGAATCCACTGGGTAAACAACAGGTTCATGATGCCCACGGCCAACAGCGGCGACAGTGCGATCCACGGATTGGGGAGTTTGATGTCGGCAGCGGTTTCCGGCTCGTTGCGCAGTTCGGTGCCATAGCCTTCGCCGCTAAGCTGAGCCTTGTTGCGCTGGCGCTGCAGAAACAGCATGCCGGCGCAGACCACGAAGATCGAGCCGATCAAACCCAGCCATGGCGCCGCCCAGGCGGTGGTGTTGAAGAAGGTGCTGGGGATGATGTTCTGGATCTGCGGGGTGCCAGGCAGGGCGTCCATGGTGAACGAAAAGGCGCCGAGGGCGATGGTCGCCGGGATCAGGCGCTTGGGGATGTTACTCTGGCGGAACATTTCCGCGGCAAACGGGTAAACCGCAAACACCACCACGAACAGCGAAACGCCACCGTACGTCAGCAGGGCGCAGACCAGCACGATCACCAGCATCGCCTGGCGGGTGCCGAGCACGCGAATGGCCGCCGCGACGATGGAGCGCGAGAAACCGGACAACTCGATGAGTTTGCCGAACACCGCGCCCAGCAGGAAGACAGGGAAATACAGTTTGATGAAACCGACCATTTTCTCCATGAACACCCCGGTGAAGGCGGGGGCGACGGCGGAAGGATCGGTGAACAGGACGGCGCCGAGGGCGGCAATCGGGGCAAAAAGGATAACGCTGTAGCCACGGTAAGCAGCCAGCATCAGCAGCGCGAGGGCTGCCAAGGCAATGATCACACTCATGGTGTGTCTCCTGGATTGTTATTTTTGTGTGGGTGGATCTTTTGTGGGGAAGGGCTTTAGCGAGTTTCGTGCCAGATATTTAAGTTATTGAAATATAAGGAAATTGATTTTATTGGTGGTGGTGCGCGATGTAATTGTCTCTGTTTTGAGATTTATAGCGGCCGGGCGGGCGCCTTCGCGGGCAAGCCTCGCTCCTACAGGGAATTGTGTCAGACACAAATTTCGGGAACAGGGTGACCTTTGTAGGAGCGAGGCTTGCCCGCGAAGAGGCCCTGTCTACCAATAGAGATATATATCTCTTTACTGAGACTCTGCAATCCCCAACGCCACCATCTTCTTGTACAAGGTCGACCGCCCCAACCCCAACCGCGCCGCCGCTTCAATCACCTTGCCCCCGCATTGCGCCAGGGCCGCTTCAATCAATTGCCGGTCAAAGCGCTCACGCGCCGCACTGAACGTCTCATGCTCCACGACTTCCGCAGGCAACGGCGCCACGCGCTCTATCGGCGTAAAAGTCCCGATCGCCGCACGGATGTCCGCCACCGTCAGCCGCAGATCATCACTGAGCAACGCCGCCCGCTCCAGCACGTTGCGCAGTTCTCGAATGTTCCCCGGCCAGGCGTGTTGACCCAGGAGCGCGAGCGCTTCGCTGTTCAGTTCGTGCTGGCTGCGCAACTCTTCGAGGATCGCTTCACTGAGGGCGGGCAGGTCGTCGAGACGCTCGCGCAGCGGTGGCACCTGGATCGGCAGGACGTTGAGGCGGTAGTACAAATCGGCGCGAAACTCGCCACGCTTGATTGCCGCCTCCAGGTCGGTCGAGGTTGCGGCGACCACCCGCACATCGCTCTGGATCACCTCGTTGGAGCCCACCGGTTCGAATTCCTTTTCCTGCAGCACCCGCAGCAATTTGCTTTGCAGGGGCAACGGCATGTCGCCGATTTCATCGAGGAACAGCGTACCGCCCTGGGCGATCTGCAGTTTGCCGGCGCGGCCTTTGCGGTCGGCGCCGGTGTAGGCACCCGGGGCGGTGCCGAAGAATTCGGCTTCAAGCAGTGCTTCGGGGATGGCCGCACTGTTGATGCTGACAAACGCCTTGTGTGCTCGCGGCGAGGCACTGTGGATCGCCTGTGCCAGCAATTCCTTGCCGGTGCCGGTTTCACCGAGCAGCAACACCGGCGAGTCGGTACTGGCGCTGCGCCTTGCCCGGCGCTTGACTTCCAGGCTGGCGGCGCTGGTGCCGATGAAGTGGGCGAAGTTGTAGCGGGTCTGACGCGAGCGCAGCAGCGAGCGCGTGGAAGCCAGTTCTTGCTGCATGCTCATGTAGCGCTTGAGCATCGGCGACAGGCTGCGCAATTCGTCGAACAAGGCAAAGCCGATGGCACCGATCACCTCACCGGAGTCGTCGTGGATCGGCAGGCGCATGACCACCAGCGGTTCCTTGGAGGTGTCCTGCATGTCGAGCAGGATCGGTCGGCCGGTGCGCACCACCTCGCGCAGCAGGCTGCCGGGGATGACGCTTTCGCAGGCCTTGCCAATCGCGCCTTCGGCCGATGGAAGGCCAAAGCGCTTGGCATAGCGTTCGTTCATCCAGACGATGTTGGCGTCGCGGTCGACTATCACCGTCCCCTCACTTGACTGCTCGATGATCTCGAACAGCGAGCGGATCGCCAGCAGGCGTACGCGCTGGTAGTCCTTGAGGCTTTCGGTGGTGTTCATGGGGGATGATCCTGATTATGTGTTGCCTGGGCTGGCCTCCTCACTGTAGGAGCCAGGCTTGCCGGCGAAGAACGATAACGCGGTGCAACAGATACACCGCAGCGTTTGGTTCGCCGGCAAGCCTGGCTCCTACAGAAAGCGACGCGGTCTGACTGGATTATGCCTGCCCCACATGCGCCGCCGCCAACAGCTCTTTGGTGTACGGATGCTGCGGCGAATCGAACACGTCGTGGCTGGCGCCGCGTTCGACCACCTTGCCGTCCTTGATCACGATCATGTCGTGGGCCAGGGCGCGCACCACCGCCAGGTCATGGCTGATGAAAAGATAGGTCAACCCATGCTTTTCCTGAAGCTGACGTAGCAGGGCGACCACCTGTTTCTGCACGGTGCGATCCAGCGCCGAGGTGGGTTCGTCCAGCAGGATCAGCGCGGGCTTGAGTACCAGCGCCCGGGCGATGGCGATGCGCTGGCGCTGGCCACCAGAGAACTCGTGGGGGTAGCGATGCCGGCTTTGCGGGTCGAGCCCGACTTCCTGCAGCGCCCGGATCACCTCGGCGTTGCATTGCTCGGCGTTCAGCTGGCTATGCACCTCCAGGCCTTCGCTGATGATCTGCGCCACGGACATGCGCGGGCTGAGACTGCCAAACGGGTCCTGGAACACCACCTGCATTTTCTTGCGCCACGGTCGCAACTGTTTCTGTGTCAGGCCATCGAGCGCCTGGCCCTGGAAGTGAATAGCGCCCTCGGAGTCCAGCAGGCGCAGGATCGCCTGGCCGAGGGTGGACTTGCCGGAACCTGACTCGCCGACGATGCCCAGGGTCTTGCCGCGCTGGATGCTCAGGCTGATGCCGTCCACGGCCTTGAGGTAAGTCTTGCGCCGGAACAGTCCGCCACCGACGGCGAATTGCACCCGCAGGTCGTGCACTTCCAGGACTTTCTCGCGTTCGTCCCGGGGCAGGGCTTCGCCTTCCGGCTCTGCGTTTAGCAGCACGCAGCTGTAAGGGTGTTTCGGTGCGGTGAACATCGTCTCGCAGGTGGCTTGCTCGACGATTTCCCCGGCCTTCATCACGCAGACGCGCTGGGCAATGCTGCGCACCAGATTGAGGTCGTGGCTGATCAGCAGCAGCGACATGCCCAGTCGCTGCTGCAGCGACTTGAGCAGCAGCAGGATCTTGCGCTGCACCGTCACGTCCAGCGCGGTGGTCGGTTCATCGGCGATCAACAATTCCGGCTCGCAGGCCAGGGCCATGGCAATCATCACCCGTTGGCGCTGGCCACCGGATAGCTGATGGGGGTACGACTTGAGCCGTTCCTGGGGGTTCTGGATGCCCACCAGATGCAGCAATTCGAGAATCCGCGCTTGCGCCACTTTGCCGGCCAGGCCCTTGTGCACCAGCAAGGTTTCGCCGATCTGCTTTTCGATACTGTGCAGCGGGTTCAGGGAGGTCATCGGCTCCTGGAAGATCATCGCGATGCGATTGCCCCGCAGTTCACGCAATTTGCGCGCATCGGCGCCCACCAGTTCCTGGCCGCGATAACGGATGCTGCCGCTCGTCTCGGTACCGCATTCAGGCAGCAATTGCAGGATCGAGTGCGCCGTCACCGACTTGCCCGAGCCTGACTCGCCCACCAGCGCCAGGCATTCGCCGGGGCGGATGTCCAGGCACAGGTCGCGCACCACGGTTTGGCCGTTGAAGGCGACGCTGAGGTCACGGATTTCGATCAGGTTGGTCATATCAACAGTCCGCTTCACGAACGGGGGTCAAAGGCGTCGCGCAAGGCTTCGCCGATGAACACCAGTAGAGAAAGAATCAACGCCAGGGTGAAAAACGCCGTCAGGCCCAACCACGGCGCCTGCAGGTTCTGCTTGCCCTGGCCGATCAACTCACCCAGCGACGCACTGCCGGCCGGCATGCCGAAACCGAGGAAGTCCAGCGCGGTGAGGGTCGAGATGGCCCCGGTAAGAATGAACGGCAGGTAGCTCAAGGTCGCGTTCATGGCGTTGGGCAGGATATGCCGCACGATAACCTTGCGGTCGGTGAGGCCCAGGGCGCGGGCCGCCTTGACGTATTCCAGATTGCGCCCGCGCAGGAATTCGGCGCGCACCACGTCCACCAGGGCCAGCCAGGAAAACAGCGCCATGATCCCCAGCAACCACCAGAAATTCGGCTCGACGAACCCCGAGAGGATAATCAGCAAATACAGCACCGGCAGCCCGGACCAGACCTCCAGCAGCCGCTGGCCGAGCAAGTCGACCCAGCCACCGTAATAACCCTGCAGGGCACCTGCGGCGATGCCGATCAGCGCGCTGACGAAGGTCAGCATCAAGGCAAACAGGATCGATACCCGTGCGCCGAAAATCACCCGCGCCAATACGTCTCGCGCCTGATCGTCGGTGCCCAGCCAGTTCACCTCCGAAGGTGGGCTCGGCGCCGGTTTGTTCAGGTCGTAGTTGGGTGTGTCGTCACTGAAGGGGATGGGCGGGAACAGCAGCCAGCCACCGTCCTTCTTGATCAGGTTCTGCACATAATCGCTGCGGTAATCGGCCTGGAACGGCAGTTGACCGCCGAACTCCTGCTCGGTGTAGCGCTTGAGTGCCGGGAAGTACAACGAACCCTGGTAGCTGACCACCAGCGGTTTGTCATTGGCGATCAGCTCGCCACCCAAAGTCAGCAGGAACAGCCCGACAAACAACCACAGCGACCACCAGCCGCGGCGGTTTTTCTTGAAACGCTCGAAGCGGCGTCGGCCTAATGGCGAAAGCTTCAACATCAGGCGTTCCTCGCAGCGAAGTCGATGCGCGGATCGACCAAGGTGTAGCACAGGTCGCCGACGAGTTTTATCAGCAGGCCGAACAGCGTGAAAATGAACAGCGAGCCGAACACCACCGGGTAGTCCCGTGACACGGCCGCTTCGTAGCTCATGCGACCCAGGCCATCGAGGGAGAAAATCACTTCGATCAGCAGGGATCCGGCAAAAAACACGCTGATGAACGCCTGGGGAATCCCCGACACCACCAGCAACATGGCGTTGCGAAACACGTGGCCGTACAGCACCCGGCGTTCACTCAGGCCCTTGGCGCGGGCGGTGACCACGTACTGGCGGGTGATTTCATTGAGGAACGAGTTCTTGGTCAAGATGGTCAGGGTGGCGAAACCGCCAATCACCAGCGCGGTCACCGGCAGCACCAGGTGCCAGAAGTAATCGACGACCTTGCCCAGGGTCGACAGCGACTCGAAATTGTCCGAGACCAGTCCGCGTACCGGGAACCAGTTAAGTGAGGTGCCGCCGGCGAACACCACGATCAGGAACATGGCGAACAGGAAAGCCGGCATGGCATAGCCGATGATGATCGCGGTGCTGCTCCAGACATCGAAATGACTGCCGTGGTGCACGGCCTTGCGAATGCCCAGGGGAATCGACACCAGGTAGGTGATCAGCGTCGCCCAGAGCCCGAGGGAGATGGTGACCGGCATTTTTTCCAGGATCAGGTCGGTGACGGTGGCGCCGCGAAAGAAGCTTTTGCCGAAGTCCAGGCGCGCGTAGCTGGTGAGCATCAACCACAGTCGTTGCGGCGCCGGTTTATCGAAGCCGTATTGCTTTTCGATGTCCTTGATCAGCTTTGGATCGAGGCCGCGGCTGGCCCGGGAATGGCCCATGGTCTCGCTCGAGCCGCCACCGACGCCGCCCCCGCCAATGCCCTGCAGGTGCGCGATAGCCTGTTCCACCGGACCACCTGGGGCGGCCTGGACGATGACGAAGTTGACCAGGAGAATGATCACCAGTGTCGGGATGATCAGCAGCAGGCGCCGTACGATATAAGCCCACATCAATGCGGTCCTCCGGGTCTGCCACGACGGATGCGCTCGGCGGTCATCTGCTGGTTGGTCAGCGGCGTGGTGCTCATTTCCCACCAGCTCTCGATGGCTTCGTCATTGCTCGCCTGCACGTTCGGTATGCCGAAGCGATTCCACCATACGGTCGAGGTGCCTGGCGGGTAATAGTTGGGAATCCAGTAATAGTTCCATTGCAGCACCCGGTCGAGCGCGTGGGCATAGTGCAACATGTCGGCCTGGGTGTTGGCGCGGATCAGGCCGTTGATCAGGGTATCCACCGCCGGGTTCTGCAACACCATGTAGTTGTTGGCGCCGGGATCAAGGGCCGAGACCGAGCCGAAGTAGTTGATCAGTTCGCCCCCGGGAGAAGTGGTAACCGGATAGCCGGTGACGATCATGTCGTAGTCGCGGCTCATCAGGCGATTGACGTACTGGGACGAGTCGATGCGGCGGATGTTCAGGTCGATGCCGATCTGTTTCAGGGTGCGCTTGTAGGGCAGGAGCAAGCGGTCCATGCCGTTCTGGCTGACCAGGAAGGTGAAGCTCAGTGGCTCGCCGTCGGCGTTCACCAGTTGATCGCCCCGGGGTTTCCACCCGGCCTGTTCGAGCAGGTCCAGGGCTTGCAACTGCTTGTCACGAATCAAGCCGCTGCCATCGGTTTTTGGGGGTTCGAACACCTGGCTGAAGACTTCATCGGGGACCTGTCCACGCAAGGGTTCCAGGATCGCCAGCTCGACGGCATCGGGTAACTGCCGGGCGGCCAGGTCAGTATTGGAAAAGTAGCTCTGCTGGCGGATGTACAGGTTGCGCATCATCTGCCGGTTGCTCCATTCGAAATCCCAGAGCATCGCCAGCGCCTGGCGCACCCGGCGATCCTGGAACATCGGTTTTTGCAGGTTGAACACGAAACCCTGGGCCGATTGTGGCGCTTCGGTGGCCAGGTGCGCCTTTTGCAGGCGACCGTCGCTCAGGGCCGGGCTTTCGTAGCCAATGGAGTAGCCGGTGGCGGAAAACTCGCGGTTGTAGTCGTAGGCGCCACCGCGCAATACCTGGCGCGCGACATCGGTATCGCCGAAGTACTCGATGCTGAAATGGTCGAAGTTGTACAGCCCGAGGCTGACCGGCAGGTCCTTGCCCCACCAGTCGGGGTTGCGCTCGAAGGTGATACTGCGCCCCGAGTCGACCTTGCCGACCTTGTACGGTCCGCTGCCCAGGGGCGGCTCGTAACCGCCGCCATCGGCAAAGTCACGGGTCTTCCACCAGTGTTCGGGAAGCACTGGCAAGGTCGCGATGTCCAGCGGCAGGGTACGGTTTTCGTTGTTCTTGAAGTCAAAGCGCACGGTCAGTGGAGACTCGACTTCCACGCCCTTGACGTCGGCGAATTGCGTGCGATAGCGCAGGCTGCCCTGGGTCATCAACAGGTCGAAGGTGTAACGCACGTCCTGGGCAGTGATCGGCGTGCCATCGGCGAATTGCGCCTTGGGGTTGAGGTAGAAACGCAGGGACAGGCCGTCGTCGGAGCGTTCCATTTGCTGCGCCACCAGGCCGTACACCGTGTAAGGCTCGTCCAGCGAGCGCTGTGCCAGGGGGGAGTAGAGCAGGCCATCGATCTGCGTCACACCGATGCCCTTGTCTATATAAGGCAGCACGTGATCGAAATGCCCGATCTCGATCGCCGAGCGGCGCATCGTCCCGCCCTTGGGCGCCAGTGGGTTGGTGTAGGCAAAATGGCTGAAGCCGGTAGGGTACTTGGCGGGCTCGCCGTATACGGTCAACGCATGTAGCGGTGCGGCATTCACACCAACGGCGCCCAGGAGCAGGGCCACGGCAGTGAACAACAAAGTCGGGAAAGCCAGTCGCATTGTCAGCCTTAGAGCCGGGGATCGTTAAGCACAATTTGTACGCTAGCGGCGCGTCCCTCGCCAGCCGAATTACGTATCTGAAACACGACGGCCCACCAGAGGGCGGGCCGTTGCACAGCAAATCCAGGCGTTTATCAGTCCTGGCGGCTGGTCACTTCCAGCAGGTGATAGCCGAACTGGGTCTTGACCGGACCTTGTACCACGTTGATCGGTGCGCTGAAGACCACGGTGTCGAACTCCTTGACCATCTGGCCCGGGCCGAACGAGCCCAGGTCACCGCCCTGGCGGCTGGAAGGGCAGGTGGAGTTGGCTTTGGCGACTTCGGCGAAGTCTGCACCCGCCTCGATTTGGGCCTTCAGTTCATTGCACTTGGCTTCGCTGGCGACAAGGATGTGACGGGCAGTGGCTTTGGCCATGGGAAAACTCTCCATTCAATGTACGGTAAAGTGCTGAGCCTACCGGATTCAGTGGGGTATTTCTCCTCAAAGTTCCGTTGCCAGCGCTCTGGACGGCAGGTTTGGGTTAAAGACCGGCATTTTCCAGGCGCTCGGCGTGCTGTACATAAAGATCGATCGGGTCGATGCGCCTTTCACTTTGACCACCGACCTGGCGAAGGGTGCCCAGATGGTCCAGCGGATAGTCGGAGCGGATGACGGAGCCCAGATGGGAGCTGTAGCGTCCGACCATGCCATCGTTCTGCAAGGGCTCGGTGGTGAAAAAACGTGACAGCGCCCGCAGCAGTCCGTGGGACGGATCAAGTGCGTCCAGTTCGACATCCCGGCGCTTTCCCTGCAGGATGCCACTCCAGGAATAGTAGCGGACACCATTGACCTGTTCGTTGCCCTTGCCACCCCAGCTCGGCGGCAAGCCTTGCGGGTACTTCTGGTTAAACTCGCCCACGCCTTGGGTGGTCAGGGCGTTCAACGCGGCGATGGCATTTTGCGGTATCCGACGTTTGCCGCTGAGCAACGACAGGAGGTCGGCGAACAATGTGGCAACGGTTTCAGCCAGCGTTTCCGGAAGGTCGCCGGGCGTCAGTGCCTTGCGTAGCAAGTCGGCCAGTTCCGACCCGTGGTTCGGTCCGCTGACGGACGTCACCGAGGCCACCTTGCCGGGCGCTGTCGCGGCGGCATAACGTGCGGCCAACGCGCCCTGGCTGTGGCCGATCAGATTGACCTTGTGGGCGCCGGTCCCCTGCAGTACCCGCTGGATCTGCGACAGGAGCTGTTCGCCACGGACTTCGTTGCTGTGGGTGGCGGATAGCTGCGGGACGAACACGCTCGCCCCGGCGTCCCGCAGGGCCTGCTTGACGTCGTGGAAGAGTTGCACACTGCCGATCCGCTCGAAGCCGAAAAGCCCGTGCACCAGCAGGATGGGATGATGAGTCTTTGCATTCCGTTGCATGTTCATTCCTTTTTCCAGGGTTCAAGAAAGTGATTTCGACCTCACTTTAAAGACTCCAATGCTGGCGCGATGCATGAAATGGCCGCGGTGGCTTGGGGAAAAAGGCATAGGTACGGTACGAATGCGCGGAGGTGGGCGTGGCCTTGGTCGTGAATTGCGCAGGGCTTTTGCGGTGCTGGACTGTATATAGACTGTATATAGATTGCGGGAATATCCATTGCTGCGGTAACGGCTGCTTATGGTTTCGCCCTTACGGCGAGTCCCTTTTCAAACGCCAAAAAGGAACCAAAAGGCTTTGCCCCACCACTCGGTGCCTCGCTAGGGCTCGGCATGCCCTCACTCCGGCATTGCTCCGTGGGTCGCCGCGATGGGCCATCCCTGGCCCAGCGCGGCTAAACCGGCGTCCTGCCGGTTTCCCCACTGCGCAATGCCTGCGTTCGGCCAGCGTGGTTAACGGGGCACCCAAATCCAAAGCAAAAGCGAGGCGGCCTTAAAGCCGACCTGGCTTTTACGGGTGTACCTGATCCCCTGTGGGAGCCAGCCTGCTGGCGATGGACATCAACGATAACGCGCCCTGTCTGGATGAGCGCTTTGCCTGGAAGTCCATCGCGAGCATGCTCGCTCCTACAGGCGTTATTCCTGTGTCCGCAGCCGATCCGCCGCCTGGCGCAACAGTTGTTCTGTCGCGCTCCAGCCCAGGCAACCGTCGGTAACCGAAACGCCATACTGCAGCGACGAGCCCAGCGGCTGGCAACCCTCGAACAAATGGCTTTCGATCATCATGCCGATCAGCGAGCGATCACCCTGCAGGCGTTGCTCCAGCACGTCGTTGAACACAGCGGGCTGGCGCAGCGGATCTTTACTGCTGTTGGCGTGGCTGCAGTCAACCATGATGCGGGCCGGGATCTTCAGGCGGGTCAGGTCGGCGTGCACGCGGGCGACGCTGGCGCGATCGTAGTTCGGGCCGTGATGGCCGCCGCGCAGCACCAGGTGGGTGTCTGCATTGCCCGGGGTCTGGATGATCGCGGGATGGCCCTGGCTGTCGACACCGAAATGACGATGTGGATGGGCGGCCGAGCGCATGGCGTCACAGGCCACGCCGACTCCGCCGTCGGTGCCGTTCTTGAAGCCGACTGGCATGCCCAGGCCGCTGGCCATCTCCCGATGGATCTGCGATTCGGTGGTGCGGGCGCCAATGGCCACCCAGCTCAGCAGGTCATCGAAGTAGCCGGCAGCCATGGGTTGCAGCAGTTCGGTCGCCACCGGCAAGCCCAGCATGAGCATTTCACGCATCAGTTCCCGGGACAGGGTCAGGCCGCCGGCCATGTCATCGCTGCCGTCGAGGTGCGGATCGTAGGCCAGGCCTTTCCAGCCTACCGTGGTGCGAGGTTTTTCGACGTAGGCGCGCATCACCAGGAGCATCTGGTCGCTGACGTCGGCGGCCAGACGGGCCAGATTGTCGGCGTATTCGAGGGCTGATTTCGGGTCATGGATCGAGCAGGGGCCGACGATGACCAGCAGGCGGGAGTCTTCCCCGTCGAGGATCGCGCGAACCGCCTGGCGGTGGGCGGCGACTTGACGGGCCAGGGCATTGCTCAGGGGCAATTGCTGCTTGAGTTGCAACGAACTTGGCAGGCGCAGGGTCAACGCTTCGTTGGCAGGGTTGAGGGTCGACAGTGGCAGAGCAGAGACGGACGAGTTCATGTTCAGGCTTCCTGGGCGGCGGCGGGTCGTTCCCGCGCGCTCGGCCCTACTGGGGTGTTCGACAATTGGCCGGATTGGCTACGTGTGTGTGCTTGCCACCAGTGGGTGACCGATCGGAGGCGGCAGGCTGTCCCGAGCGGAGGGTGGTAAATCGCCAGGCGGTAAAACTGTCGTGACGGTAATAAGTGGCGTAGTTCATTTCGTGAATCCTCTTGATGGCGGTGTGTCGCTAAATAAGTGGCGGGCCCAAAAAACAAAACCCCCGGTCGGGAGGCCGACCGGGGGTTGAAAATTCTCTGGTGGCGACCCGTTTGAAGTGGGCGCCGTGTGGGTATCAGGCGCGCCAGTGGCTAAACCAATACCCAAAATAAAAGCTTGCCGGAGCGCACACGTCGTTCACCCGAGCAGCCGCAACCGAGCGCGGAGCGCTGGCGGTATTAAGCGGTGGGTGGGTGTTGAACATGGTCTATCTCCGATGAATGCACCGAGCTTACTAGAGGCCGGTGCGAGGTTTCAATCAGAAAATGCTATCGGTCATCAACGACGGTTTCTATCGCTTGAGTGCCCATGGGGTTGTGACACACACTCCTTGTTTTTGAAACCGACCCCCGTCAAAGGATCAAGCATGACGCCATTGCATGACCTTCGCCGCGGCTTGCCGGATGTTGACTGGCGCCCGGCAACGGACCGCGACCTCGATTTCGCCCGGGAACTGACGCACGTCAACATGCTGCGCTATTACATCCAGCACGATCTGTTGTGGCAGGACGAAGCGTTCGATGTCGCCTGGGCCGGGCGGGACAACCGGATAATCGTGCGCGGCGAGCATCGGCTGGGGTTCGTCAGCCTCAGTCGGGATGCCCGGGCGTTGTACATCCGCGAACTGCATGTTGGCCAGGCGTTTCGAGTGCAGGGTGCCGGTTCCTGGGCAATCGATCAGGTATTGGCACTGGCGTGCAGGGAAGGGCGCCAGCGCTTGCGTTTGACGGTTTTTGAAAATAATCCGGCACGTGCCTTGTACGAACGCAAGGGCTTGAAGGTGGTGGGCAGGGACGAGTGTTTCCTGCGCATGGAGCGTGAAGTGTTCGCTGCTCCTGGCTGAAACACACTGCCGACAAGCTCTGCAAGACGAATGGAAACTTTTTATATAGCGCTGGGCGCTAGGTCTGCCAGATGCTTTTTGCTAAGGTGGCGGGCAATCCAAATAAGATCCTATCGCGAGGTGTCTGCTTGATTAGGGTGCTAGTAGTCGATGACCATGATCTCGTTCGTACAGGCATTACGCGAATGCTGGCTGACATCGATGGCCTGCAAGTAGTCGGCCAGGCAGAGTCCGGGGAAGAGTCCCTGCTCAAGGCGCGTGAGTTGAAACCCGATGTGGTCTTGATGGACGTGAAAATGCCCGGGATCGGCGGTCTTGAAGCCACTCGCAAATTGTTGCGCAGCCATCCTGACATCAAGGTTGTCGCGGTGACCGTGTGCGAGGAAGATCCGTTTCCTACCCGGCTGTTGCAGGCCGGTGCGGCGGGCTACCTGACCAAGGGTGCCGGATTGCCGGAAATGGTCCAGGCCATCCGCCTGGTGTTTGCCGGGCAACGTTACATCAGCCCGCAAATTGCCCAGCAACTGGCGATCAAGTCGTTCCAGCCGACCAACGATTCGCCCTTTGACGCGCTGTCGGAGCGGGAAATCCAGATCGCGCTGATGATCGTCGGCTGCCAGAAAGTCCAGATCATTTCCGACAAGTTGTGCCTGTCGCCGAAAACCGTGAACACCTACCGATACCGCATTTTCGAAAAGCTTTCGATCAGCAGCGATGTCGAGTTGACGCTGTTGGCGGTGCGACACGGCATGGTTGATGCCAGCCTCTGAAAATGACTGAAAAATTCGATCCAAGCGCCTTCCTGTCGACGGTCAGCGGGCGCCCCGGCGTCTATCGCATGTTCGACAGCGATGCGCGCCTGCTCTACGTCGGCAAGGCCAAGAATCTCAAGAATCGCCTGTCGAGCTACTTTCGCAAAACCGGCCTGGCCCCCAAGACCGCTGCGCTGGTGGCCCGTATTGCCCAGGTCGAAACGACCATCACGGCCAATGAAACCGAGGCCTTGCTCCTCGAGCAAACGCTGATCAAAGAGTGGCGCCCGCCGTACAACATCCTGCTGCGCGACGACAAATCCTACCCTTATGTCTTTCTCTCCGATGGCCAGTTCCCACGGCTGAGCATCCACCGCGGGGCGAAGAAGGCCAAGGGAAAATACTTCGGTCCCTATCCGAGCGCCGGAGCGATTCGCGAAAGCCTGAGCCTGTTGCAAAAGGCCTTTTTCGTTCGCCAGTGCGAAGACAGTTATTACAAGAACCGCACGCGGCCTTGCCTGCAATACCAGATCAAGCGCTGCAAGGCACCTTGTGTCGGCTTGGTCGACCCGCAGGTGTATGCCGAAGATGTGCGGCACTCGGTGATGTTCCTCGAAGGTCGCAGCAATGCGTTGAGCGACGAGTTGTCCGCGGCCATGGAAGAGGCGGCGATCAACCTCGAATTCGAGCGTGCCGCCGAACTGCGCGATCAGATTTCGCTGCTGCGCCGGGTTCAGGATCAACAGAGCATGGAAGGCGGCACGGGCGACGTCGATGTGATTGCAGCGTTCGTCAATCCGGGCGGCGCCTGTGTCCACCTGATCAGTGTGCGCGGTGGGCGAGTGCTGGGGAGCAAGAACTTTTTCCCGCAGGTGGGTATCGAAGAAGATGTGTCCGAGGTCATGGCGGCGTTTCTCGGCCAGTACTACGTCAGCAGTCCCGAACGCGACTTGCCGAGCGAGCTGATCGTCAATGTGGTTCACGAAGATGTTCCGGCACTGATCGCGGCCATTCACGAGCTGCGCGGTCGCGAACTGACCATCAGCCACCGGGTGCGCGGTACGCGTGCGCGCTGGCAGCAATTGGCGGTGACCAATGCCGAGCAGGCCCTGGGTGCGCGCCTGGCCAACCGACAACACGTTGCCGCACGTTTCGACGCCTTGGCCGAAGTGCTCAAGCTGGACGAGCCACCCCAGCGCCTCGAGTGCTATGACATCAGTCACTCCAGCGGGGAGGCGACCGTGGCCTCGTGCGTGGTGTTTGGTCCCGAAGGCCCGATCAAGTCCGATTACCGGCGCTACAACATCGAGGGCGTCACCGCGGGCGACGACTACGCCGCCATGCACCAGGCCCTGACCCGGCGCTTCAGCAAGCTCAAGGACGGGGAGGGCAAGCTGCCGGACATCCTGCTGGTCGACGGCGGCAAGGGCCAGCTGTCGATGGCCCGTGACGTGCTCGATGAGCTGGCGGTCCCCGACCTGATCCTGCTCGGCGTGGCCAAGGGCGCGACGCGCAAGGCTGGTTTCGAAACCCTGTACCTCAACGACGCCGCCCACGAATTCACCTTGCGCGGTGATTCCCCCGCACTGCACCTGATCCAGCAGATTCGCGACGAAGCCCACCGTTTCGCGATTACCGGGCACCGCGCGCGACGCGGGAAAACCCGGCGCACCTCGACGCTTGAAGGCGTTGCCGGAGTCGGGCCGACACGTCGGCGCGATTTGCTCAAACATTTTGGTGGATTGCAGGAGCTGTCTCGTGCCAGCATCGAAGAGATCGCAAAAGCCCCCGGGATCAGTAAAAAGCTCGCAGAGTTGATTTATGCCAATCTGCACAGCGAGTAGAATGCCCCCCTCACCTCGTAGCCAGTTGTGCCGATGAATATCCCTAATCTGATTACCGTTCTACGCGTCCTGCTCATACCGATCTTCATTTTGCTGTTCTACCTGCCTTACCAATGGAGTTACCTGGCGTCAGCCTCGGTCTTCGCCTTCGCCGCCGCCACCGACTGGCTGGACGGGTACCTGGCCCGACGCCTGGAACAAAGCACGCCGTTCGGGGCCTTCCTCGATCCCGTGGCCGACAAGCTGATGGTCGCCGTCGCCCTGGTGTTGCTGGTCCAGGAACACGGCAACCTGTGGCTCACGCTGCCGGCTGCCGTGATCATCGGTCGCGAGATCGTGGTCTCGGCCTTGCGCGAATGGATGGCCGAACTCGGCGCCCGTGCGCACGTGGCCGTGTCGAACCTGGGTAAATGGAAAACCGCCGCGCAAATGCTGGCGCTGGTAATCCTGCTGGCCAATCCGAAGGACTTCAGCTTCTGGGTCTTGTTGGGTTACGCCTTGCTGATGGTCTCCGCAGGCCTGACATTGTGGTCCATGGTTCAGTACTTGCGGGCTGCCTGGCCGCACCTGAAGACTGACGTGCAAAAGAAATAAAACTTTTTTGAATCAAAGGGTTGACGTGGCTTCTGGATTCTATAGAATGCGCCACACCAAGACGCGGGAATAGCTCAGTTGGTAGAGCACGACCTTGCCAAGGTCGGGGTCGCGAGTTCGAGTCTCGTTTCCCGCTCCAAGTTTTACGCATTTGATGTCGCGCTACTGACAACAAATGTTTTGAGGCCGAGTAGCAAAATGGTTATGCAGCGGATTGCAAATCCGCCTACGCCGGTTCGATTCCGACCTCGGCCTCCACTATTGAAAGCCCCGCAGATTAACGTCTGCGGGGTTTTTTATTGCTCGCAGGAAAGTGAAGGAGTTCCGAAACTTTAGGGGGTGGAGTTCCGAAACTATTTCATTTTGAAGGCTGAGCGATCGCCCCGATACGACGATAAACACGCTTGGTGATCTCCTGTTCGGAGTGGCCCAGCAGGAGGCTCGCGTCCGCGATGTCGGTTATTTCGGAAGCTGCTTTTGGTCGGATATCCTTGAACTGGAATTGGCGAATCTTCTCTGCGTCATCACTCCGGCCCTCTCTGACTGCCAGCGATCGTGCTGATTCCCGAGCGTCATCCCATCTATTACGCAGCATCTGCTGCGAAACGCGCATCCCTGACTTGCTGAGGATGAAGTGCGACGCGCTGTGCTGTTTGTTTCTCTCCATGATTTCTTCTATGAGTAGGCCAAGGCTATTCTTCACGCCATCGGCCTGCATCTGGATTCGAAGGCGTTTGCTGGTTTTTCCTTGTTGCACAGTCAAGTAATCCCCCTCTATGTCTCCACGTGTCATTGCGATAACGTCAGCCGGGCGCTGTCCCGTCAAATAGGCCAGGTCCATCGCATCCCTCAGCTCCTGCGGAGCTTGTCCATACACTGCCGACCAGACCATATCGTTGGCGTAGTAGTCCCGGACCTTTTCCTTGTTTTTCCGAACCCCTGCGCACGGGTTCTCCCGGTCAGTGAAACCCCATTCCCGAGCAATGTTGAATACATGGGACAGGAGGGCAATTTCTCTGTTCGCCCTGGTCTTGGCCGTCCTTGCATCCCGGTACTGCGCAACCATGGATGGGGTAATTGCGTCGATTGGCGCGTCTTCAAACCCTTTGCGCAAATGCTTGAGCTCAGCTTTGTTGTCCTTTTGCGTGCGCGGCGCCTTCTTCGGGATCATGTCCCGCTCGTACCTGTCAAAAATCCCCTTCATGACCTTCAGGTCAGCCGGTTTTGCCTTGGCTTCCAGTTCAGCCCATTTCAGCCTTGCCTTGTCGAAGTCCCCGCCAAGCGACAGCTCCTTGCCGTTCGCATCCCGGTAATAGTACCCAACCCAGACAGTACCGTTCTTGCGGGGGCGTTTACGCCGCACCATCCCTGGCGGCAGATCCCTATTTTCTGTCTTGCGGGGGCGCATATCAGTTCACTCTGGAGAAGTCTGGTGTCCAGACCGGACGCGTCGGGGGCGGGTTTGGGTCAGCGATAGACGGGGAGAGCATGCCCAACTTCATGCGGGCGTACATCCGCCCAACCAAAGGGCGCTTGCCGCGGCTTTCGACGAACACCCACTGACGATCAATCAGCCAGCGACGCTGGTAGGCTCTGGCCTTGTAGCCAGTGAGTTCGGCCAATTCTTCGTCGGAGAGGATTTCAGTTTCCATGGAGATGTTCCATGCCGCGCGTGGCGGCAGAAGGTGGTTGATGGGTAAGTGGATTGAGGAAATCAGATGAGGGGTGTTAGGCAGGCTGAATGGCTGAACTAAGGTTTATTGGTTCACCTCGCCAGTTGCGCACACGCTTTCTCCCCTGAAGGTAGCTGGCGGGGTGGACCCTTACCGCCGCGGCCCCTTGTAGCAGTACACGTAGGCGAACCATGCGAGGGCTGGCGCTCCGAGCAGGATCATGACGTCACCTCGCGGCGCGCCCACCAGCAGACAGGGCCGTCGTCGGTGTCGTAAATCGCCAGGCAGAACCAATCCTCGCCTTCGGGGCGGTCAGGCTCCCAGTAGCTATAATCCGGGTCACCGGATTCGAAGTAGCGATCGGCAACGGCTTCGTCCGCGTACTCAAGGCTCACCATCGCCACCTTCAGGCGCTGTTCGGCAATCCATGCTTTGCACTTGTCACCGTCGCCCTCGTCGAAGTCGGGCATATCTGGGTGCTGAAACGAACCTATTTCATCGCGCACGACTGGTGCTGGCTGGATCAATTTGAATTCTTCAGGCATGACTTCGTCCTTGCCGCTATAACGGCTGACTTTGAAGGGAAAGAGGGGGGTGGTAGCCACGGTTGAATGGGTATGAACTATCTCCCCCACGCCGCACTCAACCGCTTGAGTGACAACTGTTACTCGATGGCGGTGTGCTCCGCCCAGGGCACGGACATGGCATCTATCGACGACTTCAGGATGAAATCACACGAACTTTTGTTAGAACTCGACGCCGCAACCATGGGAATGATGATGCTTGTGTCATCCAAGTGTGTTTCGGGACCTGAATGGGAAATTGCGACCAAGAGGCAGCACGACGCCTATCAGTGCTGGGACGCCTTTATGAATGTCCCACTCGTAACCGATGCCGCTAATCCCCCACCTGCTATCTGAGTTTCTCATTCTGCGCCCCCGCTATAGCGGCTGACTTTGTAGGGGGAAGGAAAACAAACAGGCCAGCAAAAATTGAAGCGACCTTTCGCCTCAATGAGAAACTGGGTCCATACTGGTTTTTTTGTTTTTTGGGTGAGAAGCCAATGAGTGAGCGAGGTGAAACGTATTGGGATTGGGCTGACCCCGACGAACATTGCCGAATCCATGAAGAGCGCCTAAAAAACGGCCTCCTGATCGACATACACGTTCGGCTTTCTCAAAAGGGCGATACCCAGCTCTTTATAGGTGTATACAGCGAGCAGGGCACGAGGCTTTTCGAGGAAGCCTATCTTTCTCGTCCCGGTGAAACGATGACCCAGGCAATGGAGTGGGGAATTCAACACGCTAAGGAGGTCGTCAAAACACTAAATGTTTCGGCTGAGCCTTCGAAGGCTGAAGCACTTCCCCGTCAGGGCTCGCGTCAAGCGGATTAGGGCGGGGGCGCGCTTCTTGTTTTTTAATTGCTGGTGAGGCTTTAGACCGCCATATTGAGTTGAATTATTCTCAACGCTGGTACTCCACCGCTTGAGGGTGATCGCACTTCATGAGGTAGTGCTTACCACTCAAGGAGATGAATGATGACATCCGGCGACGACTTCAGACTTGATTCGTACAAGCTGTTGCTTGAGTTGGATGCTTCGACAACGGGCATGATGCAGCTTGTCTCGTCGCGAGTTACCTCTGGACCGGAGTGGGATCTGGCCATTGAGAGGCACCGCATTGCTTACGAAACCTGGAGCTCATTTCTCAATAAGCCAATCGGCAATCCGGGTATTTGAGATCACGGCTTCCCTCCCGGTCACCTTGCAGTCTCCATCGATACCAGATCGTGGGCATTCACAACCGGTTTCGGCGAGTATGTCAGTGTGCCGTCGAGGATTGCCGCCTTGATGGCTTCAAACTCCCAAGCGTAATACTGCGATTCGACGTAGACCTTCATCTCGCCGTAGTCGTGCTTTTTCCGGCGGATGAATGCCTCAGCGGCGTCCTTCGTGAAGTGGCTATTCACGATTTCCCAGCGATGGGTCCAGCCGGTGACGGTGTGGTCGTCGAGTTCGCGAAGGATGTCCCATTGGTCATCTTCATCGAGATCGAGGAAGCCGCATTCCCGGTCTGCTATGACCTGGTCATCCATTTCACCGCGCTCATCATCATCCAGGTCGTCCCAGTATTCCTTTGGACTGAACCACGATTGGTCTTCGAGGCATACCACCAAGCCTTCCGCATAGTCAGGCTCAAACCCGTATTCGATGCGCTTGGTCTGGACGGTGAACAGCGCGGCGGCTGTGTGGTGCCAATTGACACCAGCCCCGCTGCAGTCATGGCGCAGGCGCTGAACGAAGTCGGACCAGGTTGATGCAGTTAGGTCGTGGCCGGTTGCCAGGCTCGGTGCCCGCTCGCCGATTTTGTTTTCTGTGGGCATGGGGGTCCTATGCCGGGTCATACCCGGGCTGTGGATCGTGGTGAAGATCAGCTACAGTTCAGAGATCAGTTTTCAGTACGAAATTTATTTAGGAGAGGCGAAATTGAGTCAGCAGAAAGAGTCGCCGATTCCGTTGTTGGTTTTAAGTGCTGCATCAGTTTTTACATTGGTTGTTGTTGTCGGGTTTGTTATTTTGTTTTCCGTTAAAGGAGTTTCGGATCTCAAGCTCAACGAAATAGGCGACGCGCTGGCGGGCCCCTCTGGAATGTTAGCTTTTGTGTGGCTTTTGGTGACAGTTGTTTTGCAGAGACATGAAATTACCAGTTTAAAAAAATCCGCTGAGGTGCAAGCTAGCTCGCTGGAGACAAGTGCAAGAGTTAGCCTTATGACTCATTTGCGTGATTTGCAGGAGCGATATGCTACGGATCTTAGGGGTATAAACGAGGAAGCTAAAGGTGAGTTTCTAACAATATTGCAAAAATTGAATTTTTTAAATCACCCAAAAGAAATTGCTCGCAAACCTAAGCATGCAGCATGGTGGTTAACCGCTTATTTTGTTGATGAAAGAATCTATCCGTTTAATCTTGAGGATAGTCTTCTTGATGTAAAGTCTCATCATTTGAAAAAGCATTTTGACTACGATGCTTTTTTGACTGTTCAGTCTATGTTGTTAAGAGGGGATAGGATTTATAAAGTATTGTCACGTCTTAGAGGTTTTGCTAGAGAGTCGGGCACGCAACATGATCAGAAGATATTTGAAGCTGTTTTGGAACTAGAGTGGTTTCAGGTTACATACCCTATGTTAATTAATATCCATAATGAAGCGTTGAAGATTATTAAAAAAGGAGGAATCGCCAATAAGCTTGTCACAGAATTTATGCAAGCGTATGACGATGAACCAATCATGGAGATTCCTTGGTCCGACGATTGGCTTACTACTTTAAGTGATGCTAGTCGATCTTGAATGAGAATGTATATCGATCCGCTTTATTGGAATTTACTATAGACAATCCATAGATGTCCGACTGATTGCTTCTTCACGGCGATCAATCTGTGGTGATCTATGCCGCTAGTCGCTGATATAGCTCGATGATGTCGGCAGCGTTGGCGCTGACCAGGGCTTCGGCCTCATCCGGACACACGCTGTTGCCGATCAGCCGGACCTGGTCCGTCTTGTTGATGTCGCGCCATTCTTCGGCGCCGGTGACGGGATCGACGAACAGCCCGCGATCAATGATGTAGTCCTTGTCGAAGCCCTGGGCCGCCTTCAGCTCAGGCGGCTGCAGCATGCGAAGGGTGATGTCGACCAGCACGTAACCTCCAACCATGACCAGGTCCGCCGGGTCTTTGAAGTGCTCCGGCAGATGCTCATGCATGAACGCGGCGCAGCGACGGGCGCCTTCCAGTTGCCCTGGCGTCAGTGTGTCCGGCACCTGCACCACCTCGACCAGTGCAACGCGGTCCTTCGTCGGCAGGGTGTGCATTGGCTCAGTGAGTGAAATCCCGTCCTTCTCGTTGCCGTAGTACTTCACCAGGTAGGCATTGGCCAGGCGCTGATTGGCGCCGGATTGACAGATAGTGGAGAGCGGCGAGTCGGCAGCGCGGCCATCACCATCGTAGAACCCGCCGTTTGCCTGCTCGAAGAACGCAGCCGATAACGCGTGATGCCCAGTACTGGTAGCGACCACGCCGAGAGGACCGTCAACGTCAGCACCAACCGAGCCTTTCCGCAATGTCACCATGTTCGCCGCCGCCATCGCGAAGTGGCCACCCTTTACCTGTGCCACCTGAGTGCGGAGCGGCTCCTGCACATCGAAGTTGCGCTGCGCTGAACCGTTGGCGCACTCGGTGAGGAAGGGTGCCGCTACCGGCCGCACCAGTGCGTGATGCGTGCCGCCGGCGCTGATGGTCGACAGTGCTTCGTCGACGCCGTGGGTGCTGGTGTGCGCTTCAGATGTTCCGCGCATTGGCACAATGAACGGCTTCGCGCTGGTCAGCACATGCCGCCAGCAACCCTTGGCCACGCGGCGCATGGTGTTCACGGCCATCGGCTTGTCACGAAAGATCGTGCGGCCCAGGTTGCTCCAGTCGATGCATTCGGCGGCGGTTCGCCAAGGCTGCTGCTTCGCCGTCGGCAATTTGTGGCGCTTTGGCGCTGGCCAGACTATCGGCTTGCCGTCGCTTCGGGCCACCAGGTACAGGCGCTTGCGGATGGTCGGGGTGCCGGCGTTGGCCGCGATGCGCTCGCGCCATTCGACGTTGTAGCCAAGGCCGCGCACCAGACTTTCCGCCGGCACGTATTCGCCGATCGATTGCAGGATCTCTGGCATGTCCGGGTGATCGGCGGCGAGCCCGGTGCTGAGCGCGGCGATGAATGCCTTGAAGGTTCGGCCGCGTTCGGCCTTGATCGGTTGGCCGTCTTCGTCGATAGGGCCCCAGTCGCAGAACTCTTCGACGTTCTCCAGGAACATCAGGCGCGGCCGGGTAGCGTGCGCCCAGCGAACCACCACCCAGGCCAGCCCGCGAACCCCGCGGTCACGCGGTGCACCGCCCTTGGCCTTGCTGTGATGCCGGCAATCCGGCGAGGCCCAGAGAATGCCAACCGGCTGGCCGCCGGTGGCATGGACCGGATCCACCTCGAACACGTCAGCGACATAGTGCGCCGTCTGCGGGTGATTGGCGCGGTGAACGGCCAGGGCAATCGGGTTGTGGTTTACCGCGACATCCGGCTCCCGGTACGCCCGGGCTATCCCGGTGCTGGCACCGCCGCCACCGGCGAACAGGTCCACCACCAGTTCCTTTTCGAATGGCAGGCCCATGCTTGGCTGACGGTTGATGAACTGGGGTAATTTCTGTTCTGCGGACATAGAGGATCCTCGCCGGCTGGCGTGATTCGTAAATTGGGATGATGATTTGCACCTGGCGCAAACCTGATGGTGGTTGCGATGAGTGCGAAAACCGATGTGGAAGCGATACGCCTGATCGGCGAAGAGGTCGTGCGGCTTCTCAGCCTTCCCGAGCTCAGGCTTGAGGCCGAGGCCCGGGAAGGGCTGATCCTGATTGCTAATCTCGCGCAGTGGCGAGCGATGGCCTTCGGGCCTGAGCCGGCCATTCGGCACCACGTGCGTTAGATCGAAACTTCGCCGGTATCGATCTTGCGAAGTTCGGTCACCTCGATTTTCTGGGTGCCGTCGGTGATCACCCAGCAGGGCAGCTCAAGGTTGCGGAAAGTGCCGTGATAGCTGCGGTACGCGCCAAGGGCTGCTTTTCGAAAGCAGTCCGCTGCGACCTGGCCGATCGGCATTGGCTGCCCCCCCCCCCCTAGTAGTTTCAAGTCAAACAAAAAAGCCTTTTCAATTCGCTTGGCGGCTGATCGGACAGTGTTCGGCGAGAGCTTGAACTCCTCCGCGACCTCGGTAACGTGCTTGTAAATAAGTGCATCGTGGATCTGCTGATCACGGGCGCCATTACGCAGGCCCGCATAGATGACTGCTTGCATTGGTTATCTCCAAGCGGCCATCCGTCCGATGAGGTGGCGCTAAGGGGAGTGGTTAGGTAGGGTTCGTGCTTTTTTTCGATTGGCAGGAGAGCCGAATGAGCAACAGGGTACTTTTGGTGGCTTTCGGGCTGGCCATCACCACTGTATCTACCACCGACGCTTACTTCGTATACGAAACAAGCCAGATGGTGCTGAAGTCCAACTCCATGACTTCGGAAGCTGCAGAGCTGACTCATAAAGCCGGATATGCTGGGGATGGCGCCGAACGCACCGCTCAGGATCTGCGGTAACGGTGATAGATGGGTGCCGATAAGGCGCTGGCGGGCAGCGCCGGAGGGTCAGGCCAGATAGGCCCGGTCGAAGTCGCTCAATGGATGGCGCGGACGATGGCGAAATTCCTTCAGCGCGAGCTTATAGCTGACCTTTGCCGCCTTCATGGTCGGAGCCCACTCGCCAGCAATCTCCAGCGATTCGTATGGCGACCAGTAAGAGGATCTGGAATGGCGATAAGCACTGCCACGCGGGTAGCGCACCATTCTGTATTCCCATTTCCCCCACTCGCCACGTTGCTGGATCTTCGGCTGATTGATGCCGAGGAAGTGGGCGAACCCGTCGTAACACTCGCACTCATCAAGATAGGCATCAAACTTGGTGCGTTTGGGCGGAGGTGGCAATGGCGGCATCTTGCGTAAAGCAAACAGCTCGCCCTCGTCGGTAGCGCGATAGACCACCTCATCGTCAGCGCAGAAATCCGGAGCCTTGCCTCGGCGCATCAGGCCGGCTTCAACAAGCACGTCGAGATTGTTCGCGTCGTAGTAGCCCGGGCTGGTAAGGAAGTAGTTGCGGCTGATCTCGCGATGGCGACCATCATCTGGGCGAAGCCCCAAGGTGTGCCAGAGCAGCCCAAGCTGCGTTTCGGTGACTTCGATCATGGACTTCTCCAGTCAGGCGCCGCCATCCGCGACCGGATGCGACAAGGTGGCAATTTTTGGGGGGATGGGGTATTGATTGGTCACCGGCATAAGGGCCGGATGAGGGAGCGAAAATGACGACTGATCGTGAAATTGCGTTGGAAGTTGTAATTGCAGCGCTTCTTAAGGCCGCTAGGCACGATAAGAACGAAATACTGGAGCGCGCTAAGGGGCTAGTTGTGGACGGAGCAATTGGAGGCTTTCACAGCGAATCAGCAGCCAATTCTGCTATCAGAGAGATTTCCGGGCACTTAAACCCATCTTCATTCAACGCTCAATATGACGAGCAAGCGAATTTCATCTCACACTAAGTGAGGCCGGAGAGGGCTCTGCCACCTTTTCATCCGGCTAAAGGCACCTCCTCTGCAGGTGCCTTTTCTAAAAGGGGTCGATGATTTCATCGCCAGGGTCTTTTCCGATTTCGATAAGGCTTTGATTGCGGAAGTCGTGCGACACCTTTTCGCTCACAACATAAGGTGTCGTGACATTCCGAAGCATCCACGCGGCCGTCATATGGTCGGCGGCGATCAAATTCCGCAGAAGCCGCTGATGAACGTCCTGCTGGTTGTCGATGCCGTGTTCCTTCATCACTCGCTTGAGGTCTGGCTTGAACACCCCTGCAACCTCAACAGTGAATTTCTCGATACCCAACGCAGCATTCTTGACTGCTTCTTTCTCGCGCTTTCTGCGCTGCTTGATGGCTTCCGCCGTCGGCTCCTGCTGTTCCTCGGCCATGGCCTGCCTCTTCAATTCCGTGGGCTGGTAGATCCAGCCATGTCTGTCGTCGGCGTTGGCGCACCTGGGTGTTGATCCGTCTCATGCCGCGACCTTCACTTGATGCCAGGCACCTGCGGCATAGAACAACTTCGCGGCCTTCGCCTCTTCAAGCGATACCTCGGAAGGAACAGCGATCCATCCAGAAGCCACCAGGTGGTTCGGGTTGCAACTTTTTCGCAGCTCCAGGTAGTAATGCTCGATGGCATCAGTCAGGCGTTCGACCTTGTAGATGCCCTCCGGTGAGATCTCCACCGACTTGACATACTCAACGCCGCGCTCGTCTCGACACATGGCGCTGATGTAGATCGTCCATCGGTAGGAGAAGTCGAACAGAGCGTTGGCAATTGCCAAGCTCCTGATCTGCCGGCAGCTCTTCCAGTTCGCCATGATCTGCGCGCCGCTGGGGTCGATGTTCACGACTGCGACGTGGTTGGTCCTGAGCAACGCCCGGCAACTGCGTTCTGCCCGGGCGAAACCGTTGTTCGCCTTGCGCTTGCTCATAGCGCCTCCGTTATTCGTCGCAGCGCGATGCGTTCAGCGTGGGATGGGGAAGGGCGACGGCGCTTGAGGATGGTGTCGGGATCGACCTTGTCGGAGCGCGGTGGTCGGTGCTCAGGCTTGAAGGAGGCGGCCGGTTCTGCTTTGCCGCCGGCGCCGAAGAAATGGTCCAGCTGACGGTTCAGGTTCGCGATGATGGCGTCTTTCGGGTTGGGCATTGGGCCTATGTTCATCGCGACATACCCATGAAGGCGAAGACAAAAAGCACCACGGCGAAAACCAGCGTCCAACGAGTCATCCAGCTCGCCATATTGGTAGCTGTGAGGTGCGCGGCCTGGGTGAAATGAGCGGCGTTTTCGAAAGCCTGAGCTGAACGGCAGGCGTTCATGTGGCCGGCTACTTCGGCGCGCTCGGTGCCGGTCTGGCGATCAACCACACCGAACAGATTGTTTCCGTGCGGCACGACGGTGAAGCGCACTGGTATGGCAGGAGATGTGATCCCTACCTTTTGATAAAACTCGGCGGTAGCCAGGGTGGCTCGCTGACGCAGCCCATCGAGGATGGCGCGGCGCTGTTGGAGAGTCTGATTCATGTCCTTCCCTCGGATGGTTGCGTGTATTCGTCAGCACTCTGGCCGCCTGCTGGTTGCCGTTGGGCGCAGGGGAGGGTGCTGGCGGATAAAGGCAGGCGTAAAAAAGCCCGAGATCAACCGGGCTTTTGTTGGCGTCACGAAGACCTCCCTACGTGAGCGCCTCCCAGGCCCGCTACTGGCGACAGCCTGGGTTTGAATCATCAGCGGTGACCTTGAACTTGGGGTGGCCTACCGGTTGCCCGGTTGGTGCGCGGTGACACCATCGGCCCAGATGCCCGCTGCCTGCCAGGGTGAAGGGCGCAGCCATCAGGCTTACTGCGCCACGCAGGTGAAGCGGTTAATGCTGCATTGGTGCAAACCCTCCGTGCTTGAGATGGAAAAACTATTCCGGTTAGGTGCAATTTGTTTCCGGATGCAGGGGACCGCATTGCGCGGTGCAGAATCGTCCGCATCGGAGAGTGATCGAAACACCAGGGCGCTACCCCTGCTTGTTTCCCGCCGCGTTTCTGGTATTGGCCGGCAGATCCGGCTCAGGAGATTTACGGGGCTTTGCGATCCTAGCGCTGCAGCCCGCTTGGGCACGATTCGATCACTCTCCGATGCGGCCTGGTGCTGGGGAGTACCAGGGCCTCGGGCAGTTATCGTCAGGCTGACGTGGCGCTGGTTGGTCTAGCCGTGAGTGATGGATAGATCACTGATCACGCAAATCGAAGCGTCCTCAGGATCGGTTGAGTCGGAGTAGTCGATTTGGTTGTACACGCCGCCGTGAAAAGCGAGAGTCTTCGTGTCCCAGGTGTTGTCGAGGCGCATGATCGCGGAGGCGGATTTGGCGCCGTTGCAGCTCGCAGATACCGATATAGCGCCGCTCGAATTGGCGTGAATGTTGATCTTGAAGAGTGCGCCGAGCGGCACGTTTTCCAGTACTGTCGAGTTGACCGGATCGTCTTGCAGGTAGCTCGACCGGAACCCCATGGTGATTTTGCCTTTGTTCCAGAACACCTTTACCGGTGGGCGTTCAGAGCCCTGCACATGAATTTGGCCGATCACGACCTTCTGCAACGAATTGACCTTCGTCAGCCGCATTTCTTGACGGCACCAATGGTCTGCGGCACTGGCAAACAGCCAATAGCCAGGCTCTTTCCATTCACAGCGAGTTCGATGGACGCTTTTACTGGAAGCGCCAAGGGTTGGCGCTGTCATCTGCAGCGATCCGTCGGGAAGCATCGAAATGACGCTTGGGCATTCGATCAATGCTCGCCACCCGATCAAGTCCAGGGAGACAGGGTTCGTGTCGGAAATTGGAAGCGGGGTGGCGATGATGAAATTGCTGATATCTACAGTCATTGTCGATTCCTTATTTCATTTGATGTCACCTGTGCTCTGTTGAGCCCTTCGCTTGATGTAGGCCTACATCCCGCTGCACCCTGTCGCCAAGGTGCAGAAGCGATGCTCATTCAGCCTGGAGCGCTTCGATAGCCTGCCGGTAGTCAGAGGCGATCCTCCGGCTGATGGCCGCGTCGTCGTACCGACCTTCCTTCTCTTGGATGGCTGCGTTTCGTTCGTAATTGGAGGCACAGCTTTCGAGCAGTGAAACTGTGAATGCGTACTTCATGGAGTTCTCCAAGGTCATGCGTGGTGGTCGTAGGCTTCAGCGCGCTTTGCCGTCCGGACCTGGGCAATACGGCGCTCAGGGACTCGACGATCACGGCGCATTGAGTCGCCATCGAGCATTGCGTGCATGGCGATCAGCGCTGCCAGAACAAAGCACATCGGAGAAATGATTTGGCGGCGCATCGCTTCGGCCACCAGAGCGGCGCGGCGGGTAACGCCGAGCTTGAACATTGCGTTGGTGAGGCGCTTCGCTACGGTGGCAGGCGAAATACCGACCTCCCGTGCGATTTCCTTTGCGGTGAGCCCGAGGGCAACCCAGAGAAGAAACTGAAGCTCTCGCGGTGCCAGGCCACGACCGAGGTGACCCTTCCATGTGCCATTTACGATTTCTGTTTCCATCGTTTTGACTCCCGGTTGTTTTCCCAATGCACCCGACCAACCAGGTGCATTAGTGAAATTTTCCGTCCTATTGCCGCCGGAGGGGCGGGGCGCATTGCTTGCCGGGTCTTTCGTGCCTACTGGGCTTTCACGGTTCTGGCGGTTCGCCATCGAGCAGCCGTCCAGGGTGTTCCTGTCGTTGGCAGGCTTTCGGGCCTGTCTGCTCGCCGGTCGCCGGTAGAGGCAATGCGGTCTGTTGTTTATTGCGCTGGCTGTTAAAGAGCGGCAGGCCTCTCGGCCCTTTGCAGCTGGCACCTGATTGGGTTCCGGGCTGCGATGAGCGAAATATGAACTATAGGTTCACATAAGGTCAAGTACCAAAAGTACATATTTTTGAGAGAGTTCAGATTTTTAGGATTTCGCGCTTATGCCTGTAGGGGGATTTACCGCGAACCGATGGTTCGCTATCCTTTGCGACAACTGGATGGATGTACAGTAATAGGGGTTGTAAACATGGCGGAGAACAAAGCGAAACCAGCAGTACGAGTTGAGATGTCCGGCATAGAGCGTTTAGGTCTGCGAGTGTCGTCAATGATCAACCACCCAGTCGCTCAGACTCAGCGCTGGGTGACGATCCATCGCCTGGACACGGATGGTGATCGCGAGTGGGAGGAGGTGATGGGCTTGCTATCCGAGACGGATGGCATAGACATGACGTTCAACCACGACGAGTCGGTGACGCTTAAGTGGGAGGCGAGTGCCGACGAAGACCGCGTGATCGAGGTCGACAGCACGGAAGAGGTGGAGGAGGTGGCTCCTTTCTAGCGGATAACAAAAAGCCCGCGTCAGGTGGGCTTGAGTAATAGCATTTTGATAGGATGCCCGTACTCAAACGGAGAAGGGATTCATGAATAAAATTGTCTTAGCTTTCGGGCTCGCGGTTGCACTTACGGCCTGCGGCCAAGCTGATAGGGAAAACGCAGCGAAGCTTCAGCAAGAGGTTAATAAGCTCCAGGGGGAAATCACTACCCTACGCACAGAGCTGGAGGCTGAAAGAAACGGCCCGGATCGTTTGTTTGCGAAAGCGAAGAACGAAATTTCTCAGGCGAGCCTCGCTCTGGCAAAACAGACGCTTACAGACCTAATCGCCCGTTATCCAGAGTCTCAACAGGCTCAAGGCGCTAAGTCTGTATTGAGCGATGTAAACGCCAAGATTGAAGCTGTCGAGAAAACAAAACAGCTTGAAGCTGCTAAAGCCGCAGAGGAGCAGCGGCAAACCCTCGCCCGCCTTGATGTGAACCTGAGGAAGAACACGGATGAAATAAAAGGAGTTACATGGATTTCGCACAAATCACAGCCTGTGCTGGATAATTACATGTCTTTGTATTTCGGCACAAAGAACGGATCAGCTTCCATATACCCGCTGCGGATGAAATTTAACTACTACGCTGACAGCTGGCTATTCGTTAAAAGCGTGACTATCAAGGCAGATGACCAGGTCTTCAGTTTGGATAAGATGGATTTTGAGCGTGACAACGGCTCGGGCAGTATTTGGGAGTGGTCAGACTCACCAGTCGAAGACATGGCCATGCTCAACAAAATCATTTCTGCTAAGAAGGTGGTAATTCGCTACGACGGGCGCCAGTACTACCACGACTTTGTACTGCCGGAAACGCAAAAAAATGCAATGAAGGAAATCCTCCTAGCCTGGAATCGATACGGCGGGAAGGAATAGGATCGCGTAAACCGAAGGGGCGGCGCGGATGTAAAGATGGTGTTAAGTTCATTCAAGTCGGAATGCTTTCATCCCGCACAATCCTTCCAGCCTTCACCTCATCAGCGTGAGCAGTCAGCCGATCCTCATCAGCATGGAACACGGTGCACATTCTCAGCACGGCCTGGGCGTCTGCCTCGTTGCCGGCCAAGCTCAGTCGCTCAGCGATACGCAACAACTCCACCGCTGACCACTTCAGATCGGAGGCTATTCCCTGAAGGTCGCGCTTCAGGTCTTGCTCTGGCTTATTGAGTCCCACGGATACCCTCCATCACATCCCCGACCTAGGCTAATGACTTAGCGATTGAATCGCTTTCCATCGGTAGACTGTAGATAGAGCCAGTCCGAGTAGGGCAGCCTTGCGAGGATTTTTGTTTTTTCTACGACTGCAGCCATTGTCATACCTCTACATAGCAAGCTGACGCCGCCCTGAATCCGATCGCACATAGCGTCAGGGCTGTCGATGAAGTTCGTTTTGTTCAGTCTCAACATAACTACGGTTCGGCCCTCTGGCACTGCGCCTATAGGGGGCACCACGAAGAGAGTGATTTGCGTGTAGACCACGATTGCGATAGCTGCAACCAAGCCAGCAAAAACGATTTTGCGCATTAGGAGTTCCATTCCGATGTGTGAGTCGTTGGTGTCGCTGCGTTAGGCCCGCCTCGCTAGATGATCCAGGGTTACACCAGGTGAGCGTTCCATACCAACAGCACCCGAGCCTGGATATACGTCTCATCCGCCCTGATCGTTTGCGGTGGGTGTCTCGTATTATCGGAAATCATATTGATCTGATCGTCGCCGAGCCATTGCAGGCGCTTGATGTACAGGTGACCCTCCCAGGAGAACATGTAGATCCCATCGCCCGCGAATTCACGGATGCTGATATCGACGAGGAGTGGGTCGCGGTGCTTGATCGTTGGCGCCATTGACTGACCCCATCCCGTCACCATCTTGAGATGGAAGTGTTCCTTGAACTCAACTCCCATCTCGCGAAGATGCTGGGGGCTTACCCTCACATCCTGGAGCATCTCCGGATAGTCGTGCGGAATTTGCCCGCCACCCATTGCGGCGCGAACATCGTAATGCGCGATCCACACTTCATCACCCATTGCTCCGGGGCGGTAGTAGTCGGTCTCGATTGCGCCGCCGCCATCATCAGCTTCCGCAACTGCAAGTAACCGCCTGCGAGCATCATCAGACAATCCTTTCCCTTGCTTGGAAAGCATGTTCCGGACGATATCCGCTGCCGATTGCGGGTGACTCTCAGTATCGCCACTTTCGACTTCAGCCAGCTTTGAAAACTTGGGCTCGTCACCGGCACCATGCTGAAGCCATTCGATTTTTACACCAAGCGCGCCTGCAATAGCGTTCATCTTGGCAGGACCTGGCAAGGACTCACCGTTTAGCCACTTGCTCGAAGCCTTAGGCGTGACTTTTGCTATTTCTGCCAGCCGAGCGCCTGCGCCCCACTGGTCAATGCCGTGGGCGGATAGCGCTTTTTTTAGGCGAGCGACAAACGCTGCGCGAATTTCTTCTATCTGAACCATTGGTTCAGCATCGCACGGCCTTGCATGTACTTTCAGTTCCGACATAATATGTACTGTAAGTTCATAGTTGACTCGGAGGCCTCATGCGGCCGCTCAAGAAATCGATCGATGACGCTGGCGGCGTGCCGGTGGTTGCTCTGGCCTGCGGAAAGTCTCCTCGAGCCGTTTACAAGTGGCTTACCGCTGACTGCCTGCCGCGCACCGAATACACCGGTGAGACGCGCTATGCCGAGCAAATTGCTGCTCTAGCTGCCGCCAATGGAAGGCCGTTCGAGGCGTCTTGGTTGCTCGCGGAAGCCCTCCCAAAGAAAGCCGCCTAATCCCGTTACTCCCAACTGCGGAAGCGAACCCATGGCCTACGGAAACAAGACCCATCGCAATACCCATCAGCTGAAGTCGCGCCTGAATGACGACGCCTACGCAGCGATCCAGGTGGAAGCGCTGAAGCGTGAGATTCAGCCGGGCGCCTTGGTTCGTGACCTCACATTGGCTGCTTTGCGGTTCAAGGAGGATTACGGCTACTTCCCATTGATCGACGACAAAGAGCTTGACGGTTTTCCGGCACTGGCTGAGCTGGCTCGCGAGCTGAAGATTCAACCCGCTGTACTCGCGCGCGATCTCATCCGTGCAGCCCTGCAAGCAAGACAAGAGCAGGACGCCATCACCCAGGTCAACGACAAGAAACTCAGCGCCTGACTAGGCCATGGAGGGAGAAATGCCTGCAATACCGGAAGTAGGGCAGTACACGCAGGACGAGAAGGACCAGCTTGAGCGGTGGGCTGATGAGGTTGGGATCTGCATGGATCAGCTCGCCGACCGGATCTTGCAAGTGACGGAGCGTGCGGTAGAGCGGCGCAGTGCTGCTCGCCTCGCAAACGATGAAGCAGCCCTGCGAAGCCGCCTCGCTGCTGATTCTGTGCAAGAGGCCCAGGCAGAAAACGTGATCTCAATTTTCCCTTTGAGGTAACGGCTTGGCCCCTTATTAGGTGCCGCGTTAGCAGAGATTGGACCAAGCGGGGCTGGCATCTAATTCGGGGCCATAGAGAAGAAAGAGTCATGGGTTCATCCCTGATCGAGCTGTTGAAGCAAGTATCGGGGGGATAGCGCGACAGCGGCAGAGCATCGGATTAGCTGTGAATTTAACCAGTACTCAAATTACACCCACAAAAAAGCCGGTGGCTAGACCGGCTTCTTCACAACGCAAACACTTGAGGGGCCATTATGAACATCAATACCGCTCCCGGCAATACCCGCCATGTCGCGACACTTTTCGGTCAATCGCAAAACGTGTCGCGACACACGATGTCGTCTCGCGAGGTTGCCGAACTGACCGGCAGCACGCATGACAACGTCCTGAAAACTATCCGCGCCTACATTTCCAGGGGTGTCGTTTCTTCAAACGACACCCCCTACGTCCACCCGCAGAATGGTCAGGTCTACCGTGAGTTCCTGCTTTCCCAGCGCGACACCCTGGTGGTGGTCTCAGGCTACAGCGTCGAGTTGCGCGCCCGGATCATCGATCGGTGGCAGGAGCTGGAGGCGAGGGCGGATCAGTTCCAGATTCCGGCTACCTATGCCGAAGCGCTGCAAGCGGCTGCTGATCAGGCGAAGGAAAACCAATCGCTTCGTTTGGTGATCCTCGACCAGGCGCCGAAGGTAGCTGCCATCAAGCGCCTGGCATCCGCCGCCGGCGCAATCTGCATCAGTGATGCCGCAAAACAGCTGCAGGTTTCGCCATCCAAACTTTTCCAGTGGTTGGAGAAGAATCGGTGGATCTTCCACCGCGGCGGCTCCAAGCGCTGGACCGCCTATCAACCCCGCATCACCTCCGGCTATCTCGTCCACAAGGTCACCGCGCTGAAGAGCGATCCGGAGACCGGTGAGGACCGTGCTGCCTTTCAACCCCTCGTAACACCCAAAGGCCTGGCCTACCTGGCTGAAAAAAATATCGGAGCCTCGCTGTGAGTGTTCAAGCAATGTCCTGGGCGCTCTCGCTGCCCACTGAAACCCTTAAAGACTCCAGCGCGCGTCACGTTCTGCTGTGTTTGGCCAACTACGCCGGTGCGAATGGTGCTGGTGCATTTCCGTCGGCGTCGACCCTGGCCCAAGACACCGGTCTTTCCGAGCGCACCGTTCGTTACAAGCTGGACGATCTGGAGAAGTCCGGATTCATCCAAAAGGGCAATCAAGCCATCGCCGCTGCGCACATTGATCGTCATGACCGCCGTCCAGTCGTTTACGACCTTCAACTATCGCGGGGTGCAAATCCTGCACCCCGTACAAAACGGGGTGCAGATGATGCAACGGGGTGCAGTTCACAACAGAACGGGGTGCAGCCGGGAACAGAACGGGGTGCAGAATCTGCACCCAATCCGTCACTTAACCATCAGGTAACCGAAGAGCAGCTGCAGCGCGAATTGGCCGATGAGATTTCTCGACAGGACCAGGCCGCCGTCGATGCTCCGGATGATCGCCAACGCTTCGCCATGTTCGCTGTCTGGGAGCCGAATGCCAAATCCCTGTCCGACCAGATCACGATTGCTGGTCTGCCTGCTGATGCAGTGCCTGACGCCGCCGTCCGTGCGTTCAAGGGGTTCTTCGTGGCCAAGCCCGCCACCGTCGATTCGGCTGCTGGCTGGTGCTTCCGGTTGGTGCAGTGGGTGAAGCGCGAGCGCGTCAAGGCGTCGGGGCAGGGCAAGGCGCCTGATTTCGATAGCACCAGCTGGGCTGACGACCTTGGAGGTTTGTGATGAACGCAACCGCGAAAAAACCGACCGTTAAAAGCGCCACCATGCTCCTGCAAACCATGGGCAATCTGCCGCCGGTTGTACCGTCGGTGCCGACTCAGCTCGCCCCGGGGACCGCCGAAGTCGTCAACGCTCTATTCAAGGAACTCAAGGCCATCTTTCCGGCTTGGCGTCAGGCATGGCCAGACGACGAAACCCTAGACGCGGCGAAGCGTAGCTGGATCAAAGCGTTCATCGCCGAGGGCATCAACCAGATCGAGCAGATCCGGTACGGAATCCAGAATTGCCGAAACCTCGGCGGCGACTTCGCGCCCAGCGTCGGGAAGTTCATCAAGTGGTGCCAGCCCACCGCTGAAATGCTGGGTATCCCTTCGCACGACAAGGCCTTCCGCGAAGCCCTGGATAATTCTCACCCGAGTCGGTTTGACGAGCGCACCTGGTCTCATCCGGCCGTAAGACATGCCGCGCTCCAATGTGAGATCCACAATCTCTGCGACCAGATTCCCGAGAAAGCCAGCAAGGTTTTCGATCGGGCTTACGACATCACGATTCGCAGGCTTGTGAAGGGGCTTTCGCTGGAAGAGATCGCCGTTGGTATCGGACACGATGGTAGCAAGTCCGAAGTCGAGTTGGCCTCCGAGCTGACCGAGCGAGTTGCGCAGGCCCAGATGTCGCGAATGGGCATACCCGCTGACGGGAAGTCCGCCCGGGAGCAGCTCCTGCGCCGCTTCGGGTTGACGCCCTCGCCGCGTGCCGTGGGAGGTGATCATCATGCCTAACCCGTATCTCGCGCCCACTGACCCAGCCGAGTACCGCTTTGCCGTGCACAGCTGCGGCTACAAGTGGGACCTGGGCTACCATCCTGATCGCGCAGTGGCGTTGTTCGCAGACTCGGCAGCAGCTCTGCGGTTTGGCCAGTCGATGTGGCCATCCACCTGCGAAGTTATCGATATCACAACAGGGGAGCGGGTATGCGCGTGAGCTCGAAGAAACTCCGCGCCTCGGCCAACGGCCAGGAGTGCACTGTCCGCCTGCCGGGCACCTGCAATTTCAACCCGACCACCACCGTGCTTGCGCACCTGCCGTGCGGGCAAAAGGGCATGGGCATGAAGGGTTTCGATACCGTCGCGGTGTACGCGTGCAACGCCTGCCATGACGTGATCGATGGCCGTGGCGCCGGCGACGTTGATTGGCAGGACATGCCGCGCGCTATCGCCGAAACGCATGAGGCCCTGATCCGGGCCGGAATACTGACCGTAAAGGGGGCTGCATGATTGACCCAATGACTTTGCTCGTCCTGATGATCCTCGCCAGTTGGGCGCTCTACGAAGTGTGCCGCTGCCTAAATGACCGGTACCGGAAAGCGCGTGGTGACCGTAAATGAAGCCGGTAGCTATGAAGTTGTTCAAAGCCCGGGCCACCCGTGCAAAACCAGTCGATCCTGAGGGGCTGGAGCAAGCGGCTTTGATGGCTGAGCTGCGCACCCGCATGCCGGAGGTCGCTGACCTGATCTTTCATGTCCCCAACGGCGGGCATCGCGTCAAGGCGGTCGCCGCGAAGTTGAAGGCCCAGGGTGTGAAAGCCGGAGTCCCTGACCTGGCCCTGCCGATGGCCCGCGGCGGCTTCTTCGGCCTGTACATCGAGTTCAAGGCCACACCACCAAACGATGCTGCAATCTCGGACAGCCAGCGCGAGCGGATTCGCAAACTCAATGCCCAGGGGTATCTGGCGGTGGTGTGCCGTGGGCACTTTCACACGATGGAGCAGATCCGCGCCTACCTGCGTCTCGCACCGACCGTGGTGGCCGCATGACCAGCGCCGCCGTGAAGATGTCAGACGCCGAAATCAAACGGCAGGCTGCCGGGGATGTCCGGGATCTGCGCGACATCGAGAACCGCGGCCTGTACCTGCGCTTCACCCGGGCACGCGAACGTGCATCCTGGTACCTGGTGGTGAAGGGCGAGTGGAAGCGAATAGGCGCTTTCCCGGATCTCAACACCAAGCAGGTGGTCGCTGCGCTGCCGGCTATCCGTCTGCGCCTGGATGCCGGTACCAGGGCGAACCTGTCGAAGTGGATCACTGTTGGCGAACTGCTGACCTGGTACGCCGAGCGCATGTCTCGCGACCGCAACCTCTCGAGCAAGCGCAAGAAGACCGGCGCCTCTGCCATCAAATGCCACCTGATGCCGCGCCTGGGCGATCTGCCCCTGACCGGCGTAGACAAGGCAACACTCGACAGCCAGCTCATGTGGCCGCTGCAGGAAAGCATTTCCATCGACTACGTGCGCTCGGTGTTCCAGCTGCTGGCCCTGGCCTTCCGGCAGGCGTTCAAGCTGGGGCTGATCTCGGCCAACCCGATGGCGACCATCAAGTTCAACGACTTCTCAAAGGCCAAGGTCGGGATTAAGCCGTCGCGCCTGCGTGGGGTGCAGCTGTCGGGCCTGCTGGAGCAGTTGGGCGCTGTCTTCGAGGTTGCACCGCTGGACGCCATGCTCGCCCTGATGATGCTCTGCCACGGCACGCGCATCGGCGAAACCCGGCAAGCGCGCTGGTCGCACATCAGCCTGGCCGATCGTGAGTGGTTCATTCCGGCTGAACACACCAAGACCGGCGTCGAGCATCACCTGCCATTGACCGAGCAGGTGTGCGTGCTGCTGATGCGTTACCGCGAGGGCCAATACGCCCGAGGCTACGACGGCCAATTCCTGTTCCCGGCGCGCAATGGCAAAGCCCTCAGTGAAGGTCAGGCCAGTGCCGTGTTCACCAAGCTGGGGCAAGGCGAGTGGACCAGCCATGACTTGCGCAAGGTGGCCCGTACCGGCTGGGCAGACCTCGGCATCGACCACCTGATCGGTGAGCTGCTGATCAACCACGCGATGGGTCACAACGTGAAGGTGTACATCCAGTCGGACGTGATGGGGCGCAAGCGCGATGCCCTGGAGCAGTGGCACGGCCATCTAGACCAGAAGGGTTTTACCCTGATTCACGGATTGACCGGCTTTAGATTCGGAGATTCCTGTAATGCGCTGGAAGCCGCAGAGCGTAAGGCCTGCGAGGCCACTCAAGAATCAACCATAGGCGAGGTTTAAAAATGATGATTTTGCTCGATAGGTCCTCTGGCCTCGCTGTAAATCCGGCCGAAGTCAGCTCGATGCGCTTCGAGAGTTGGAACGGCGACAAACACTTGGTGCTGACCATGCAGACCGGCAAGGAGCTGTCCGTCCAACACTGGCCATACGGCGACGGCCCAAACGTTTACCGCCTGCATGAGCAGCTATTGGAGGCTCAATGATTCGAAGTCATAGCCCGGCCTTCCGCCGAGAGCTGAAATTCATCGTCGAATGCAACGCTTGCGCGGGGAAAGGCATACGCCTCGGGATCTTCCATTACCTCGAATGCGAGCACTGCCTGGGCTCTGGATGGGTCTGCGGCCACACGCTTCAGACGCTGTCGTTGAGCGATGTCGTGCCGGTACTCAATGCACGCTTGAAAGACGCGCTCACCGAGATAGCCAGAGCCCGCCATGTCATCGGCGGTGCCCAGGGGCAATACGAACAGAACAACCGCCGCGGTGCCGGCGGCTCGAATTACACCGGCGACTGATCGCCGTTCTTTATTGTTGCTGGGGAGAGTCACTATGAAACTGATCGGAGCGCGCCAAGCGTGGACCGACTCGCAGCATGAGTCGAACGCCTCAATATCCGCCGTAGCCATCGAATCGGCCAAATCCGCCACCATCGCCAGAAAGGCCAGGGCTCGTCAGCATGAGGTAGTCTTTGCCGCCATGGGTGACGACAAGGAGGAACGCATCAAGGTCGCCCGCCAGAAGATCCGCATTGGCGAAACTCGCCGTACTCCGATCGGCCGATCCACGGCCCGTGCCGCGCACCTGGCCATGATGGGAAAAATTCAGCGCGCCATTGGCACGTTGCCTTTTCAGGTCCAGCAGTTCGGACACTTCCTTTACCACCCCTGCCTGACCATGCAGCACGTAATGAATGCCGTACTGCTGATCACCGCCAAGGCGCAGTTGCCTGACCTAACCTCGGCTAAGCGCGTGAAGGCGCAGTACCTGGTAACCCTGGCGCTCCAGTCCTACAAGGCTCAGGTGAGCGGGGTGGCAGAGTGGGGGCCGGCGCGGGTTGCTGCCGAGATGAAGGAGTTCTTCGGCGTGACGATCGATCCCAAGAACTGGACCCGCGACTGGCTCGACCTGTGGCAATCCCTGATAGCAGTGATCGCAGAAGTGGATATTCAGGCGCAACAACCTATTTGGCAGGTGATTCACTCGGAGAAAGACGAAGAGGCGGCATAATTATGTTGACATGACGGGTTTTTTTGCGTACTTTTCCCATAGTGCACAAGTAACGCGAAACGCACACGAATATCTGAACCCGGCCATCGAGCCGGGTTTTTTATGCTTGTAGATGGCGTATCGCCATTGTTCACCCTCGAGATATCTGATCAACTTTACTTGGCTCGAATCACCCCAACTTCGTTAGAGGGCGTTTGGGGGGGATCGAGCCACAGGGTGCTAACGATTAGCACGTTGGTTCATAGATCGAAAAAGGGAAGAACAGGTTTGAGCGGACTCGGAGAGACATACAATTTTGGCCAATCGGTGGCGGGTCAAGCATGGCCGACGTTTTGGCTTGCTTTGATAAGCATTGGGGTGGTTTGGGTCTTAATGAATATGGTCTTGAGTACCAGTTATCAGCGAGGTTTCGGTGAGGTCCAATTCAAAAAAGGCTTTGTCATAGCTGGCGTGGTCATATTCGTGCTTTGCGTGATTTTTCCATATGGTTGGGAGTACTTGCTGCATCCGGTTGTTGACTCGGGTGATTTCGACAGCCAAACAACCGATTCCCCTGCGAAAGCGCTGTTTTTGGGCGATCTAATAGGATCGGTTATCGGTTCTATTGCCGCATTTGTTGCGTGTGTCTGGTATCAGAAAACACACTAAAAATGCATTCAATCCGCTGAAATTTATCAGCATTAAACCCCGGCTTGCGCGGGGTTTTTTATTGCCTTTTATTCCTCGTACGGTTCTCGAATGTCCAGAGCGACGCTTTCAGGGTGGCGCGAGAACGAATCTGCGAGATCGATGCAGAGGGGCGTCGAAGCAGAGAAGGACTTCGACAGACAGCGGGAAAAACTGCGCATTTATTTAGGGCCTCTGCATCCGCAGGGCTTTTTCGTTTCTGGCACGCCATCGTCTTTGCTCCGAGTGGAAGAGAGGGGCGGGGCGTGCCGGACCAATCACAACGCCGAGATACCGAGGCGCCATGAGATATCAATCTATGTCCGAGCCTGGTCCACTTACTGCCGCTGGCGGTATCGCGCTGTACAAGCTGGGTGCATTTGGATTCGTTGCCGTTTTGGCTGCTGTCGTCGTTATGGCGATGACTTTGCCCAAGACTATGCGCGAGTTCGTCGTCGCAATGATCAGTACATCGGTGTCGAGCATCTGCGGCGGTGCTTTCGTCGTCCGGTGGTTTGGCATTGGTTCCTGGGCGAATGACGACGTCGGGGTAATTGCCCTGGGCGGAATCATCTTTGTGTGCGGCTTGCCTGCATGGGTATTGGTTCGCGCCTGGTTCAAGTGGGCCGAGAAGCGCCGAGATCAGGACCTGACCGAGATAGCCAGTGATCTTGCCGAACTGCGTAAAGCGGTAACCGGTGCCAGCCAACAACAGAATCCGTAAGGGGGTGACCATGCAACTGATCGACAACTGGAAACAAGCGCTGAGCATGACCAGCGTGCAGGCGGGTGGCGCGATCGCTGCCCTGGGTATCGCTGAGCAGCTGATGCCGCAACTTCAGGCAGTGCTTCCACCTGCGGCCTACGGCGTACTGGGTCTGCTGGTTATGATCGCTCGCGTTGTCCTACAGCCGAAGCTGGTGAAGTGACAGTTGAGCCCAATTACCAATCTGGCGTTAGGATGACCGCAGAAGAGTCGGCTGTGATGGAGTGAGAAAGCACTTCATTCAGTTGACGGCAATGGTTGTCTGCCTGTTCAGCCTGTAAGAAATTTCGATTCACTGCTTCCCCTGTTCGGATGTCGACGATTCGGTAATAGAAACCGTTCGAAACTCCGTGGGCGGGTCGTTTTTGCACGATGAACACTTCCCCCATGATCTGGCCCCCGATTGGTCAATCCATTCACCTTAATCCGTGATTGGCATTTATCAAGGACGGTGGATGAATGGGGATTTCGTAACGCGGGAACATCAATCAAAGCGTTCGACGCGACATGTTTCGCGAATCAGCAAATTGTGTCGCCAAAGGTCAATCAGGTATGTCTCGACTCAAAACGTTATCGCCTCGAATGAAGCCATCCGAAGGTAGACCATTGGCTGTCCCCATCGCAGAGGGAGGTGCAGAGGGTTGGGGTTCGGGCCGTGGTGGTCGACCTTGGCGACGTAAGCGAGCCGCGATCCTGGTGCGTGACAAATACACCTGCCAAACCTGCGGCATCATCACCTTGCAGCTCGAGGTCGATCACATTGTGAATCGCGCTCGGGGTGGGTCGGACGATGAAGAGAACCTTCAGGCGCTCTGCACCCCGTGCCACAAGCTGAAGACCGCCGCCGAGTCGGCCGAGGGAGCGGGGCGGACGTGATGTCCGACGATCTCGTCGGGCCAATGCGAATCGGTATCGATTGGGTTCTGTGGCACGCCAGTACCCCGGGGCGGGTCGAAACCGTGGAAGGTTTTGCATAGGACACCGCCCCCGACCGCACGGACAGATTTTTTCCCCCACACAGGTTTTTTGTTAATGGCGTTAACAACCAAGCAGCGTGCATTTGTCGACGCTGTGAGGAGAGGTGCGTCCAACAAAGATGCAGCGATAGCCGCAGGATATGCGGCCTCCAGCGCTTCGGTCGCCGGGTCACGATTGGCCAAACATCCGAACGTCCTCGCTGCATTGGCCTCTTCACCCATTAACAAAAATGTTAAAGCCGGCCCCAGGCCGGTCAATGAAAAACCGCCGGCCGAGGACCTAGCCCTGGGTGATGTCGAATCCTCTTTCGACTTTTCCACGGCGATGACATTTACCGATCCGAAAGCATTCTTGATCGCGACCATGAACGACTACGACGCGGACGCGAAGCTTCGGGTCGACGCAGCGAAAGCGCTCATGCCGTTCATTCATCCGCGTAAAGGTGAAGGCGGCAAAAAAGAAGAAAAGGAAGATGCCGCGAAGAAGGCTGCCAAAGGCAAGTTCGGCGCTGCACCTCCACCCCCAACTCATTTGCGATCGGTGAAATAAGTGAACGAACCCACCTGGGACACAGCGTGCCCAGACTGGGAGTCGCGCATCATCAATCGACAATCGCTGGTTCCGTTTCCGCCGCTGTTTCCGGACGAGGCAGCCGCGTGCATGCAAGTCCTGAATGACCTGCGGATTGTCGACGCACCGGGTAGCCCGCTGATTGGCGAATCCTGTGCGCCGTGGATCAGTGACCTGGCCGGCGCCATTTTCGGTGCTTACAACTCCAATACCGGCGAGCGGCTAATTCAGGAGTTCTTTCTCCTCATCAGCAAGAAGAACGCAAAGAGCACCATCGCTGCCGCGATCATGCTCACGGTGCTGATCCGGAACTGGCGCCAGTCAGCCGAGTTCATCATCCTGGCACCGACGATCGAGGTGGCGAACAACGCCTACGCGCCGGCCCGCGACATGGTCAAACACGACGAAGAGCTTTCGGCGCTGCTGCATGTGCAGGATCACGTTCGGACCATCACCCATCGTGAGTCCGGGGCGACATTGAAGGTGGTGGCCGCCGATCAAAACACAGTCGGCGGGAAGAAGGCCGCCGTCGTCCTGGTTGATGAGCTTCACCTGTTTGGCAAGAACCCACATGCGGCCAACATGCTGCGTGAAGCCACCGGTGGACTCGCGTCTCGGCCCGAAGGGTTCGTAATCTATCTTACGACGCAGTCTGACCAGCCCCCGGCGGGCGTGTTTCGCGAAAAGCTGCAGTACGCTCGGGGCGTGCGTGACGGCACGATCGTCGATCCGAACTTCCTGCCGGTGATCTACGAGTTTCCGAAGAAGATCCTTGAGGCCGATGATCACCGCAAGCCGGAGAACTTCTACATCACCAACCCGAACATGGGGTACTCGGTTAGCGAGAAATTCCTGATCCGGGAAATGAAAAAGGCGGAGGAGGCCGGTGAGGCTGAGGTGCTGGGCTTTATGTCCAAGCACCTTAACGTCGAGATCGGCCTCGCGTTGCGCTCAGACCGGTGGGCAGGCGCTGATTACTGGGTTGGCGCAGCAGAAAAGAAGCTCACCCTAGACGATGTGATTGCCCGATCCGACGTCATCGACATCGGGATCGATGGCGGCGGCCTGGACGACTTACTGGGTTTCGCCGCCGTGGGCCGGGACAAACGAACCCGTGACTGGTTGGTATGGACTCACGCCTGGGCGCATCCCTCCGTACTCGAGCGAAGAAAGGCAGAAGCCCCTCGTTTTCACGACTTTGAGAAAGACGGCGACCTGACCCTGTCAAAGCGAATAGGCGATGACGTGCTTGAGGTGGCTGACCTGGTTGAACAGGTGGAAGAGTCGGGCCTGCTGGACAAGGTCGGCGTCGACCCTGTGGGTATCGGTGCGATCTACGATGCGATGATCGAGCGCGAAATCCCCCCGGAAAAGATTGTTGCTATCAGCCAGGGGTGGAAGCTCGGCGGGGCGATCAAGACGGCGGAACGCAAGCTTGCCGAAGGCGGGATGAAGCACGGCGGCCAACCCATGATGGCCTGGTGTGTCAGCAATGCGAAAGTCGAGCCGCGCGCGAACTCCATCCTGATCACCAAGCAAGCCAGCGGCTCGGCCAAGATCGATCCCTTGATGGCTCTATTCAACGCGGTGACCTTGATTTCTCTGAACCCCGAAAGCCGGGGCAACGATGACTTCATGGCCGCCATTAGGAACCCGATCATCGTATGAACCCATTGCACGTATTCATTCTGCTCGCGCTGTGCGGGTTTGGTTCGGCCGTTGCAGGAGTTTACGTTCTGCAAGGCTTGGGCTGGGCGCTAATCGCCGGAGGCGTTGCGTTAATTCTGATCGCTGGATTTGTGCGCAAGGGGCTGATCAGTGACTAAATCATTATCGGCCGTGCTGGGCCGCGCGGCCCGCAAGCCGAGTGCGTCGCTGGGACACACTCTGAACGAATGGATCGGTCGGCAGATCGGCTTGGGCGACGGCGGCTTCTGGGGGCAGTTCCTCGGTGGCGGATCCAGCTCGGGCAAGAACGTTACGGTCGACAACGCTATGCAGCTCTCGGCGGTTTGGTCTTGCGTCAGGATCATCTCGACGTCGGTGGCCGGCCTGCCGATGGGTGTGTATCGACGCGAAGCTGACGGTGGACGCAAGGATGCCCGGGACTTTGGCCTCTATGACATCGTGCACACAAGCCCCAATGAGGACATGACGGCGTTTCAATTCTGGCAGGCGATGGTTGCCGCCATGCTCCTTCGCGGGAATGCATTTGCGGAAATCTTGCGGATAGGTAACCGAGTTGTCGCCTTAGATTTCCTGCTACCGAGCCGTGTCGATTTGGAATTGGATGCGGATGGTAGGATCACCTATTGGTACCGCCCGAAAAAAGGCACTCGGCGCCAGATCCAGCGTTCGGACATGTTGCATATCCCGGCGTTTAGCCTAGACGGGCGTATTGGCCTTTCGGCCATCCGCTACGGCGCTGATGTTTTCGGTGCTGCAATGTCCGCGGATGATGCCGCGAATGGAACTTTCAAGAACGGGTTGCTTCCCGCGGTGGCATTTAAGGTTGATCGCGTGCTCAAGCCGGAGCAGCGAGAAGAGTTTCGCGACTATGTAAAGCAGGTGTCGGGGGCTTTGAATGCTGGGCGATCGCCAGTGCTTGAGCAGGGCATCACGCCAGAATCCATCGGGATTAATCCCGTGGATGCTCAACTGCTCGAGTCCAGGGGTTACAGCGTTGAAGAGGTGTGCCGCTGGTTCGGCGTTCCGCCATGGATGGTGGGGAAAACGGATGCGGGCAGTAACTGGGGTACCGGACTCGAGCAGCAGATGATTGCCTTCCTGACCTTTAGCATCAGTTCGATTACCAACCAGATTCAGCAGTGCGTTAACAAGCGATTGTTGACTCCGGCGGATCGCGTTTCGTACTACGCCGAATTTTCGCTTGAGGCATTCCTGAAAGCCGACACCGCCGGGCGCTCAGCCTGGTATAGCCAGATGACCCAGAACGGCATCATGACTCGTGACGAGTGCAGGGTAAAAGAGAACCTCCCCCGGCACGGCGGCAATGCAGGCGTGCTAACGGTTCAAACAAACTTGACCCCCATCGACAAGCTGGGCGAATCCACCGATGGCCAGGCCGCGCAGACAGCCTTGAAAAGCTGGCTCGGCCATAAGGAGTAACCATGCCACTGAATATCAATGCTCGCAGTTTCAACTGCGAGCTGAGCCCTCGCGCGCTCGATCTATGGAATCCGGATCTGCGCGCGGCGCTGGAAGCCGGGACTGACACCATTACCATGTACGGCATTATTGGTGAGGACTGGTTCGGCGAGGGCGTCACCCTCAAGCGCGTCGACGCAGCGCTGCGGGCCATTGGTGATAAGCCGGTCACCGTTTACATCAACTCGCCAGGCGGCGACATGTTTGAAGGCATCGCGATTTACAACCGCCTGATCGAGCATTCGCAAGAGGTCACCATCAAGGTGCTAGGCCTGGCCGCTTCGGCGGCATCCGTTATCGCCATGGCAGGCGCCAAACGCGAAGTTGCCAAGACCGCATTCCTGATGATCCACAACTGCTGGACGTACTTCGCTGGCAACCGGCACGCCATCCGCGAATTGGCCGACACCATGGAGGAGTTCGATCGCGCCATGATCAGCTTGTACGCAGACACCAGCGGGCAAAAGGAAGCTGCGGTAGAGAAAATGCTCGACGCCGAGACCTACATGAACGGATCGAACGCCGTCGAGAAGGGATTCGCTACCGGTCTTATTTCCGCAACCGAGGTTGAGCAAGCACCACGCGAAGCGGGGGCGCAGGCCCATTCAGCGCGTAAGCTCGACGCGGCACTGGCGAAGTCCGGCATGCCTCGCAGCGAACGGCGAAAACTCATTTCCGAAATCAAGACCAGCACGTCTAGCACTGCTGGCGGCGACACGCTTCGCGCTGTCGTGCCGGGCATGCCCAGCGCTGCCCTTGATGTATCCGCGTTTGAAGAAACCGCAAACCAGGCGTCAGCGCTTCGAAGTTTGTTCCCGAGCCGCTGAGCGGCTGTAACCACACCCGATTACCTACCGCCTCTATGGCGGTTTTTTCATTTCTGAAAGGACCAAAAAATGCCAGCTCCGGATTACGCTCAAATCGAAGCCTCCCAGAAGCAAACCCAGGCCGACCTAAAAGCGGTTGGCGATCAAATTAAAACCTATGCCGAGCGCACCGAGAAGGAAATCAAAGCTTCCGGTGAGATGCAGGCGGAAACCCGTGGCAAGGTGGATGAGCTGCTGCTCAAGCAAGGCGAGCTGCAAGCCCGTGTGCAGGAGGCGGAGCAGAAGCTGGTCAATGCTGGCAAGCTGCATGAGCCAGAAGTGCAGCAGTCTGCTGGTCACCTGGTGGCCGCCAAGATGACCGAAGAAGGCGTGACCAGTTCGTTTCGCGGCTCGCGTCGCGTCGAGGTTCCGCGCGCCGCCATCACCACTGCCACCGGCGGCGCCCTGGTCGCCCCTGACCGCGTCGGCGTGATTATTGCCCCTCAGCGCCGCCTGACTATTCGCGACTTGGTCGCGCCGGGTACGACTAGCAGCAACGCTGTGGAGTACGTCCGGGAGACCGGCTTTACCAATAACGCCGCAATCGTCGGCGAAGGCCTGGCCAAACCGTACAGCGACCTGACCTTCGGGCTGGAGAACGCGAACGTTCGTACTATTGCTCACCTGTTCAAAGGTAGCCGCCAGATTCTGGATGATGCCGCCGCACTGCAAAGCTACATTGACGCCCGTGCGCGCTACGGTCTGCTGCTGGCCGAAGAAGCCCAGTTGCTGTATGGCAACGGTACCGGCAATAACCTGAACGGCATCATTCCTCAAGCTCAAGCGTACGCCGCACCGGCCGGAATCACCGTGGCCGCCGAGCAGCGCATCGACCGCATTCGCCTGGCACTGCTGCAGGCGACCTTGGCTGAGTTCCCATCGACCGGCGTGGTTCTTAACCCGATCGACTGGGCTGCAATCGAGCTTCTGAAGGACGGCGAGGGTCGCTACATCATCGGCAAACCTCAGGACGGCACCGCACCTCGCCTATGGAACCTGCCGGTGGTTGAAACCCAGGCCATCGTCCAAGACCAGTTCCTAGTCGGCGCCTTCAGCCTTGCTGCGCAGATCTTCGACCGCATGGGCATCGAGGTGCTCATCTCGACCGAGAACGACAAGGACTTCGAAAACAACATGGTCACCATCCGTGCAGAAGAACGCTTGGCGTTCGCCGTGTACCGACCTGAAGCGTTCGTTACCGGCGACCTGACTGCCGCTTAATCCCCAATTAAAAGGCCACAGCTCAGTGCCTTGCTCGTTTAGGAGAGATCGATATGGCGCGTAATACTTCAAGCTCGCCTGCGGAAAATGACAATGCCATTGATACGACTGTGGCTAAGTCTCCCGCTGGCGGAGCGGCTGCTGAAAATGCAGGACAGGTTATCCCCGGCGACGCTACTGCCATGGGTATCGCCGCGCTCGATGCACGTGCGATCACCGCTACAAGCGTACAAGCGTCGGACAACTCGATCATGATTTACCCGCTGCGCAGCTACCTGGACGGCAAAGAAATCCGGCGCCGGGGTGGTGCCGGTTATCTTTCGCCGAAGCATGACGCGACCTCGCTGATCGCTGCAGGCCTCGCGACTGACAAAGATCCAAAGGCCTGATATGAGCGCCGTATCGATCGACGAAGCAATGCAGCATTTACGTGCGGAGGAAGACGATCGTGCGCACGTGGAGTTGCTTCTGGCGGCAGCCGAAGACAGCGCGGCGCAGTTTTTGAACCGCCGCTTTTATGCGGATGAACTGTCGCTTGCTGCGGCCGTGTCGGATGGCTCTGCTGGCAGCAAGCCAATTGTCATCAACCCATCCATTCGCGCGGCGTGCCTGCTGATCGCCGGCAGTCTCTACGCGAACCGGGAAGATGTCGTCGTCGGTACGATTTCTTCCGAGCTTCCCATGGGATCACGATCTTTGTTAACGCCATATCGCATTGGCTGGGGGGTGTAGTGAGAGCCGGATCCTTGCGTCATCGCTGTGCCATGCAAAAGCCGGTGCGCGTTAAAAACTCATCTGCCGGCTTCGAGGTCACCTGGGCAGAAGTCGACAAGGTTTGGGCCGATATCGCGCTGCCCACCGGACGCATCGTCCCTGTCGCCGAGCAATTGAAGGCGATTGTATCGGCGGAAATTCGCATCCGACCCCGCGCGGATGCGGTCGCAGGCAATCGCCTGGTGCATGTGGTCGGCGGTATCGCCATGACCTACCTCATCGAGGCGGTATTGCCGGATAACGCCCGCTCGATGCTGCGACTCCTCTGTTCAAACGTCCCCCATTCTTAGAGGTGAACCATGAAAGTAATTGCATTGGGCAACCTGTCCGGCGCCACTGGCGAAAAATCCAAAGGCGAGGAGTTCACTGTCGATGCTAAGACAGGTGCCGAACTGGTCAACCGCGGGCTCGTCCGCGAAGTGCTCGAGTCGCCGGTGGCCAAAAAGGCCGAAGCAGCCAAGGAGTAATGGTCATGGCTACTCGTCGCTCGCGCATGTCCGGGGACTTCAAGTTGCGGCGCACATTGCGCAACATTCATTTGAAGATGGATAACGAATTGGTCCCGGCGATGCAGGAGTCAGCGGACCAAATCCTCACCACCATGCGGCAGTTGGTACCGAAAGATACCGGCGCCGCTGCGTCTGCTTTGAGAGCCTTCGTTTCCAAAAGCGGCCTGGATGCGCAGATCGGCATCCGGGGTAAAAAGGACATGCGTCGGTTCTTCTATCTGCGCTTTCTTGAGTACGGCACCAAGGGTTACAGCGGCGCGCTTTATCGACGGGCTGATGCCAACGCCATCGGCGGTGAGCACACCAACAACCGGGATAAGTTGCAACTCAAGGGGCGCCGCAATGCCCTGAACCAGCGACCTACCAAGAACAAAAGTGATGGTGGTCACTTTTACGGCAACTACCCGGATATTCCGGCTCGCCCCGCACATCCATGGCTTCGACCTGCAATGGCCGTGAATCGGGAAGTTGTCCTGGCCAATATCCGTGCCGCCGTGGCAAGGACATTGAGCAAAGCGAGTGAGGGCATTACCGATGGCTGATCCGTCTGTTGCACTACAGGAAGCGCTGGTCGCGCGACTGGACGCTGAGGTTTCGTGTCCTGTGTACGACGGTGCTCCGATGGATACGCCGATGCCTTACATTTCGTTTGATCGCGAAGTCTCGGTGAATACTCGGCCCATCTCCGGCCGTAAACGCGAAACCCGGATGCTCTACCTGTCGATTTGGTCTGATGCTCACGGCCAGGCGGAAGTGAAACGCATCAACGGCGAGATCGTCGCCGCCCTGGACGAGCGCCGGTTACCGTTGACAGTTGGCCGTGTTGTCTCCGTAAGAGTTGAGCAGGCCGATGCTCAGCGCGATGCGGATGGTGTCACCTATCAAGGTTCGATCGCTGTTCGCGTTATCACCACTCATTAATTTACATCCGGCCGCCTCGCGGCTTTATCCAATGTGCCTTTGGAGGAACCCCCATGGCCGATGACAACCTCAATACCGCCGCCGGCTGCCGATTCTCGATCGGCAGCAAGAACGGCGCCGATACCGAAGCGCTCTACAAGGCCGACACCTATGTCGAAGTCGGCGAGATCGAAGACTTGGGCGAATTCGGCGACACTTTCAGCTCGGTGAACTTCACGTCCCTGCGCGATGGTCGTGTTCGCAAATACAAGGGGACCGCCGATGCGGGCGACCTGACACTGACCGTGGGCCTGGACAACGGCGACCTAGGCCAGGCCAAGCTTAAAGTTGCCCACAAGGATCGCAGCAAAGGTGACTACAACATCAAGGTCACCCTGAATGACGGCGATCCTGATGCAACCCCGGCCATTCTCCCGACCACGTTCTACATGCGTGGCAAGGTCATGAACAACACCGTCGCTGCCGGTGCCGCTGACAACGTGGTGCGCCGCAATGTCACCATCGGCATTAACTCCGACATCCTTGAAATCCTCCCGACATGACCGGTGGGGCTCCGGCCCCAACCTTCCAAGGAATTGATCCATGAGCAAAACCCTGCACGGTACGACCACCATCGCCATGGGCGATGAGAGCTATGAACTGCTGCCAACGTTGGCCGCTGTTCGCGCGATCGAAGCGCGCTTTGGCGGATTGCGGGGCGCAGCCCAGGCCATCACCTCGCTTAGCGTTGAGGGCTGCGCTGCAATCATTGCTGCTGGTGCTGGCCTCGCTGGAAAGCACGCTGACGCTGTCGAGGAACAAGTGTGGCAGGCGGGGGTGGTTGAAGTATCTGTTCAGCTGAACAGTTACCTGGCGGCGCTGTACAACCCACGGGGTACAGTGCCGGGAAAGGACAAGGCGGCGAAGGAGTAAGCGCTGTCCAGGACGGCAGCTACGTTGACCGGATGTATGCGGTGGCCACGGGCTGGCTTGGATGGTCACCCGATACGGCTTGGCACACGCCGCTCCCCGAGTTGTTCCTGGCGATGGATGCGAGGATCGAGTGGGCCCAGATGACCAACCCTTTTGGCGGAAAGCCGTCCGGTCCGAAGGAAAAGCCGAAGCCTTCCACGGTTGCTGCCAAATTGCGGCAAGCGCTAATGGGCCGGACCAAATCGAGGGGGGATTAACTTCTCACTCACCCTTTCTAAAACCCGCCAGGGTAGGTTTTTTATTGGAGATAAACAGTGGCGGATACCGACGTTCAGGGGATGCTGGTTCGCATCGAAGCGACCACGGCGCAACTCCGTCAGGAAATGGCCCGTGCGGACTCCAGCGTGGCCCAGGCGTCCGGCAAAATCGATAAGAGTCTGGGGCAAGTAGACGAAGCCTTTGATCGTGCGGGTGAAAGCGCCGAAGGCGCCGCTGGATTGATCAAGAACGCCCTTGCTGCGGCAATTGGCGTTGCGTCCATCGGCAAGATTGTAGAAGCGGCAGACTCCTACGGACAGATGTCCGATCGCATCGGCATGGCCACCAGCAGTGTCGGCGAATACGACCTGGTGCAGCAGCGTTTGCTGGAGACCGCGAAGCGCACCTATCGTCCGTTGAGTGAAGCGCAAGAGCTATACATCCGGACCGCTGACAGTTTGAAGTCGATGGGCTACAACACCGGCCAGGCGCTGGATGTGATGGACAGCTTCAGCTTCCTGCTGGTGACTAACTCGGCCACGGCAGACAAGGCCAGCTCAGCCATCGACGCCTATTCGCAGGCGCTGCAAACCGGCAAGGTCGAAGCTGATGGCTGGCAGTCGATTCTCGCAGCCATGCCGACAGTGGTCGACACGATCGCAAAGTCCACAGGGAAAACAGCCGAAGAAATCCGCAGCCTTGGGGCGCAGGGTAAGCTCAGCCTGGATGTTCTGACCGAAGGCCTGCAGAAGTCCGCAGAGGCAAACGGAATATTGGCGGACAGCATGAGCATCGCAGTTCGCGATGCGGTGCAGAACCTCTCGAACGCATTCACCGTCTACATGGGCAGGCTGAACGAGACATCTGATTTCACCGGCGTCTTGGGCAAGGGGATTAGCGCCCTAGGCAACAACTTCGAAACCTTGGCGGATATTGCCATTGTTTCGGCTATCGCTGCCTTGACCCGGTACGGGGTGAGCTCCGCGAATTCCGCTGCCGTGGCGACATATGCCGCATTTAAAGATGCCGCCGCACGAAAGGCGCAAGCTGCGGCTGTTCTGCTCGCCGCTGAGGCCGAGCAGCAGAAGGCCCGGACCTCAGTGGTTCTGGCCGAAAGAGAGGCCATCGCGGCGCGCGGCACTGCGGTACAGACTCAAATGTCGATCCAGTTGGCCGAGGCCAGGATGGTGGAGGCGCGTGCAACGAGTGCTGTGGCTGTCGCTCAGGCCGGGTTGAGTCGTACCAGCGGCGTGATTATGGGCGTCCTTGGTGGGCCGCTTGGAATTGCGGCGCTCGCGATTGGTGCGGCCACGGCATTTCTGACGTTGCGGGATAACACCAACGTGCTGAAGGATAAGCTCGGTGATCTCGCCGACCCTATCGATAAGCTGATCGAGCGCTTCGGTGCGCTGAATCGGGCCACTCAATCGGTCACGCTTCGCCAGTTGAAGTCGGAAATCGACGACATGCAATCTCGCCTCGGGCAGAAATCCGGGGCTATCGCTGACCAGTTCGAGAATGATCTCCGGAACATAGGTGCTGCCGGTTCCGATGGTCTAATGACAGGGCTGGCACCGCTGCCGGCGGAGGCGCAGAGCGCTCTGGAACTGGTGCGCAAAGCTTCCAAAGATCAGGCGGCCGGTATGACTGTCGACTGGAAGGCCGTCGCTGACCAGCTCCGTGTTATGCCTGGTGTCACTGAGTCGATGGCGCAGGCCATTGAGGAAAGCCAAGGCCCCGTCACCGAGCTATCTGCGGAGCTTGATAAGCAACGAGCGACCTTTGCGGCCCTGACCGGCGAGACTGACGAAAATACGCGTGCAGAGCGCGGAAACGCAGCCGCCAAAGCGAAAGCGGCAGGTATCGGCCAGGCATACCTCGATCAACTGCAGAAGCAACTCGGCGCCGCTCAGGACAAAACCAGCCTGGCCGCCGCAAACCGATTCATTGAGGAAAACACTGACCTCACGGAAGGCATGATTGTCGCCATCCGTTCGGCTGCTGCTGCCAAAGACGCCCAGAAAGCGGCGGATGATGCCGCAACCAAGGCCTCAAAGAAGAACACCAGTGAAGGCGAGTCAGCCGCCAAGCAGCAGCTCAAATCGTTTGAGTCGACCGAGGAAGGCTACAAACGTCAGATCGAGCTGATCAACACCACCGGCGAAAAGCAGAAGGATGCAACGGAGGTTGCGAAGCTCTCCTTCGAGCTGCAGGAGGGCAAACTCGGCAAGCTGACCGAGGCGCAGAAAAAACGGCTGCTGGGCATGGCCGCCGAACTCGACGCGCTGAACAAGATCAAGAAGGCCAATGAAGATGACCTGAAGTTGACCGCGTTCAAGGCGGCGCAGGCCACCGGCACGCAGACCACACAGGACGGCTTCGATCAGGAGCTGGCCGGCATCGGGATGGGCGACAAGGCCCGGGACCGGATGCGTGCGGATCTAGCGCTTCGGCAAAAGTACGCGGCTGACTTGGCCAGCTTGAACGAACAACGCAACACCGGACAGATTTCGCCAGAGCTCTATGCCAGCGAGACGAAAGTTCTGCAGGATGAGCTCGGCAAGCGGTTGGCTGCCCAACAGACCTACTTCAGCCAGGTGGATGCTGCCCAGTCCAACTGGTCAAACGGTGCGTCGGATGCACTGCAAGACTACGTCAACCAAGCGGCCGATGTGGCCGGCCAAACCAAGCAACTGTTCACCAGTGCCTTCAGTGGGCTGGAGGATGGCATCGTCGACTTCGTGAAGACGGGCAAGCTGTCCTTCAAGGACATGGCCGATTCGATCATTGAGGATCTGATCCGAATTCAGGTTCGGCAAGCCGCCGCTGGTTTCCTCAGCAGTGCATTCAGCGCATTCACGGGCTGGGGGGCTGGCAGTGGAACCATGACCGGCTTCAGCGAAGGCGCGATGGTGGCCAACGCCAAAGGTGGGGTCTACAGCTCTGCCAGCCTGTCATCGTATTCTGGCGGCGTCTACGACACGCCGCAGACCTTCGCCTTCGCCAAGGGCGCCGGCATCTTCGCGGAAGCTGGCCCCGAGGCAATCATGCCGCTGACCCGAGCTGCTGACGGGTCGCTCGGCGTTCGGGCCATTGGCGGATCAGGGGCGTCAGCCGCTGAATCCGCTGCAACGGTGTCGGTTGGCGGGATCACGCAGCACATCACCGTACAGGGCAATGCTGACGAAGCCACGCTCGCGCGCATCCAGGACGCTGCGCGTCGCGGTGCCGAGGGCGGTTACCAGATGATGCTCAAGGACCTCAAACAAAACGGCCCAGCCCGTCAGCTAATCAATCGCCGGTAAACGGCTGTAGGAGTACTTCATGGCTATCGCTTGGCCGGCTGCGTTGTGGCCGTCGCAAATGACGTGGGGCATGGTCTACAACAACCGAGCCTTCACGTCGACGCTGTCCAATGCTCAGCAGATCATGGGCTATCCGGGGGCCTACTGGTTGTGCACGCTCAGTTTTGATGGCCTGTTTGATGAGGACGAGCGCGAAGTCACTGCGCTGCTTGGCCGCCTTCAGGGAATGTTTGGGACGGTGAATATTCCAGCCTTCACGCGCACCAGATCCGACAACATTGGCGCACCGGTGGTCGTCACAGCAAATGCCCAGGCCACCAACATGATCTTGGGCGGGGTGACGCCGAACCAGAAGGTCTTTTCTTTTGGCGACTACATCTCCATCGCCGGTGAGATGTTTGAGGTGGTGGACGACGCCGCATCGAACGTTCAGGGACGGGTCCAGGTTTTTCTCAACAAACGAATTCGCCGGGCTATCACGCCCGGGGCTGCCGTTGAGTATCGCAACCCCTATTCCGAGATGCGTCGAGTGGATGACACCAATCAGCTGACTGTTCAGCCCGTCGTGGCCAATGGCAGCTTTCAGTTTCGAGAGGCTTTCTGATGCCGTCAGCATTCCCGTTCAGCCAGAGCGTGGTGAATATCATTGCGACGGGCAAGTTCATGCCTGTGTACGCCGTGCAGCTCGACTTTGTCGACGGCATGGTCTTCGCGCACACCGGCACCGGAGACCTTGTTGTCGACGGCATCACCTATCAGGGCGTGGGCAATTTCGGCCAGGTCAGCCAGTCGCAGGAGAGCGACAACTCTGGGTCGCCGATGTCCGTCGAGCTGACGCTCAGCGGTCTGGACTCCTACATCCTGTCTGAGACGAACGTGCGCGGGTGCCGTGGGCGCATGGCCAAGGTCATGTTTGTGGTGTTCGACGAGGCTGGCAATTACGCGGCGGACATCCTGTTTTCCGGTCGAATGGATGCCTCCAAGTTCTCCTTTTCCGGTAACGGCGAGGACGGCAACAGCATCACCGTCCCGGTCGTTGACCGGATGGCCGAGTGGAGCCGAACCGGCACCGAGCGCTTCACCGACGAAAACCACCGCGCGCGGCATGACGGCGACCGGTTTTTCTACGCCATCGCGCAAATGTCCGAGTGGCCCATCTACTGGGGCTCGAAGAAGGACGCACCGACATTCACCTATGGAAGCTAGCCATGCGCTATCGAGACTGGACAACCCGTCTGAACGACGTGATCAAGGCCGCCCAAGAGCGGCCTTTTTCATGGGGCGAATTTGACTGCTGCCTGTTCGCCGCTGACTGCGCGACGGCGGTGTGCGGCGTAGATCCGGCCGAGCAATACCGCGGCAAGTACACCACGGAGACGGGGGCAAAGCGGCTGCTAAAGAAGCAGCACGGCAGCCTTGAATCTGCATGGGACGCCTGTTTTGTAAGAATTCCGCTGACCTTTATCCAGCGCGGCGACGTGGTGATGTACGACGCACCCGGCGGCCGAAGCATGGCCGTCTTCTGGGCTGGCGATTTTTGGGCAACAACCGACGACGGCGCAGCCCGGGTCGAATGCGCGCCACTGGCCGCGTGGAGGGTTGAATGAGTGGCGGCGTAAAGAAACTTGCTCAGGTCGCGGTCGGCGCTGTCATCGGCGGCTTTCAGGGTGGCCCGTGGGGCGCTGTCGCTGGCGCGGCGCTTGCCTTCTACGCAGCCGAACAGCAGGAAAAGCTCAACACCAAGTCGCCTTTGCGCGACAACGAGCCGTCAGCACAGACCGTACGATCCTCCAAGGCGCCGGCGCGCTTCATCCTTGGCCGGGTTTCCACCGGCGGCGTTCTTGTCTGGGCGCAGGAGCAATCAGGTGCGCAGGGTGAGGGCGAATGGCTGCACTTGGTCTACGTGCTGTGCGAAGGCGCCATCGACGCCTTGGAAAACATTTACCTTGGCGAGGAAGAGATCAGTTCGTTCGGCGCCCTGGCCAGCTACGAGCTGGTGGTGAACCCGACACAGGTGAATGCCTTCCTTAAAGCCAACTGCCCAGATTGGAAGGACAGTCAGATCGGACGGGGACTTTCTTTTGTTCGCGTGTCGCTGCAGTACAGCGCCGAGAAATTCCCCTCGGGTATTCCGGACACGCGGTTTGTCGTTCGCGGTCGAAATGACATCTACGACCCTCGCACTGGCACCGCCGTTTACAGCGCAAACACCGCGCTGCATCTGCTCTGGTTTCTGCGTGCCCGATGCGGCGTGCCGGATGACGAGATCGTATTCGAAACGTTCGCCAGTGCGGCCAACGTCTGTGATGAGGCCCTGACCAACGCTGACGGATCAACCAGCCAGCGCTACCGGAGCGGGTGTGTCATTGGCGCGGATGAACAGCGCACCGGTGTTTTGCAGAAGCTTGAAGCGGCATCTGGTGGGCATCTGATCCGCGTGGGTGGCCGCTGGATGTTCCAGGCCGGGGCCTATTACGGCCCGTACGACTTCGAAATCACTGAAGACATGGTGATTGGCACGGTCACGGGCAGCACTGAATCGACCAATGACTCGGCGATCAACACCGTTCGCGGCACCTTCATTGATCCCTCGCAATCATGGACCGAAACTGACTACCCGGAAGTCAGCGTTGCCGAATGGGTCGTGGAGGATGGCGGCGAGGCGGCGGAAACGCTCACGTATTCCTACGTCACGGATCCTTACCAGGCCCAGCGCCTGGCAAACATGGAGCTGCGCCGACGCCGCGCTGGCGGTGCAATCAGCATCCCGATGAACTTTTCCGGCTACAACTGCCGCCCGGGTCGCGTGGTACGGGTCAATCTGCCATCGCTGAACATCCTCGGTGAATTCATCGTCTCTGACTGGTCCATGGGCGACAGCGAAGGCTGCACAGTCCAGGTCAAGCAGTACGAGGTGGCAATCTTCGATGATGCCGTAGGCCAGCCGTACAACCCGTTGGGCTTCATTAATCTACCGACTGGCGGCCTGGGATCTCCTACAGGGCTGACCTGGACGCAGAACACCGGGGCTGAGGTCGTGCAAGGCGCCCTGTCCTGGACGCCGCCGGCTGGGATTGTGTCGTCCTACGTCGTCATCGTTCGCCAAGGCGCGACCGCTGTTCAGTCGCACTCGGTACCGGCAACATCGACTCAGTGCGCAATCAACGGGCTGCCTTCAGGCAACTACACGATGAGTGTGGCGTCCCTGGGGCCTATGGCGCGATCCGGCGAGGCGAGCATCTCCGTCAGCATCAACGGCCCGCCCATCCCTGAATCCTGCGTGGTGCAGTCCTCGATCGACAGCATCGTTTTGATCCCGCAGAACACACAGAACGGCCTCAATGGCGGCACCTACGAGTATTTCTTCAGCACGTCGCCGACGGCCACAGCGAACGATGCTGATTATCTGGGGCAGGGGCTGTCCTTCACCCACACCGGGCTGGAGTTCTACACGAACTACTACTATTTCGTGCGCTCGTCGAATGCCTATGGCAAGAGCTCGTTCCTGTACGTGCCGACCTCGACCTCCAATGACGTCTCGGCGTACCTGGCAGCGTTGGCAGGCCGGATCACCGAGACGGAACTCGCCGAGGATTTGCTTTCCGAGATCGAGAAAATCCCCGGGCTTCAGGCGCAAATCGATGCGCTCGACGGCCTGACCGGTTACAAGCCGGATCAGGTTTACGAGAAAAACCAGATGGTCGTGGAGGGCGGCCGCATCTTTCAGGCCAAAGGCCCGGTTCCAATCAACACGCCACCACCGAACGCTGGTTACTGGCTGGATGTCGGGCAGTCGGTCGAAACGGCCAATGGTCTTGCTCAGCAAGTGGCGACCAACACCGCCGAGATCACCGAGCTTGACGGTGCGGTCACAGCCCAGGCGACTGCCTTTGAAGCGCTTCGGGCTTCTTCCCGCGACGACAACGGTGAGGGCGAGCTGGCGGACGCACTGAAAGGCTGGGACAGCACTGCATCGGCGGCCACGGAAACCAAAGTTCGCGCCTCTCAAAATGAGGCGATGGCGAGCAGGCAGACGACGCTCGAAGCCAAGGTTGGTGTCAACGAGTCCAGCATCACCACGCTTGAACAGGTCGTGGTGACGAACCAGCAAGCCACAGCTCAGCAGATCACCCAGTTGGGCACGACAGTCGGCAACCAAGGCACGCAGATCGGCCAGCAGCAAACATTGATCGAGGCCAATTCCTCGATCATCAATGACGTGAACGGCAAGCTGGCTGCGACCTGGTCGGTGAAGATGCAGTACAGCACCTCCACCGGGCAGTACATCGCAGCAGGCATCGGGCTTGGGATCGAGAACACTCCCGCAGGCCTGCAAAGCCAGTTCCTGGTCAGCGCGGACCGTTTCGCCATCGTCAACACCATCGCCGGCGGCGCCATCTCGGTTCCGTTTGCGGTGCAGGGTGGGCAGGTGTTCATGAATTCGGCGTTCATTCAGGACGGCAGTATCACCATGCTGAAGATTGGCCAATATCTGCAATCTGATAACTACGTTGCTGGGGTCCAAGGTTGGCGCTTGGATAAGGCTGGAAACCTGGAATTCAACGGACCAAGCCCGGGTGGAGGCCGTCTGACCATGACAAACCGTGCCATCAAGGTCTACGACCAGAATGGAGTGAAGCGCGTCCAGCTGGGAGATCTGACCGCATGATTGATGGAGCAATGGTTTGGGATGAAAACGGCAACCTCTCCATGGCTACAACGACTTTCACCTACCAGGTGATCTGGCAGGGCGTGATCGATTTCAGCGGTGCCACGCCCAGCTACTCACTCAGCATCCCGGGCTTCAACCCGGCCAACTGCGTCTTCATGATCATTCCGACCAGGGCGCAGGATGTGCAATCGGCAGAGAACGACGGCTTGGGCAACTCCAAGTCTTATCCCTACGTCACCACCGCCGCAGGGCAGGTGACTGTTCTGCCGAAAAACCCTTCTGCTGGGGCGTCCGTTGGCCAGACAAGGATTGTCGCCAAGGCATACGCGATAAAGTTTTCGACATGAGCTATGGCTTCCAAAGCCTCAACGACAACTCCTTTGTTCAGATCGACGCGGAAGCGCCACGGCTGTGCATGCTGACTAAAGGGTCGTATTCAGGGACGACCAATGCGTCGGGGGTGTTTGCCAGGGCCATCACCAGCCAGGATCCGCCGCTGGTGTTCGTCCGGCCTGATGCGGGGGGCATCCAGGTACCCATATCTGTGTGGTTCACCGGCGGCCCGGGGAACTGGACCGGCTTCACCATGAAGGCATCCAACGTTACTGCAACGCTAAGCGGTCAATATTTCGTGGCCGCTTGGGCCGCCATGGGCACAGCGATGTATGGAATGCAGCTGTGGGATCAGAACACCGCGCTGGTCTATGACAGTGGTGCGCCAGCGGTGGTGGTGACCTTCGCCGCCGGCAACTGGACGTATGTCGGCGACGAGGTGCTGACCGTGGGGCGCCGTTACATCTGGAGCATCAGCAAGCTACTTGGGGCGGGGGAGTACATCTCCCTTAATCCGTTCGCCATGAACTGCCACAACGCCTCATCTGGTGGCGGCTGCGCGCTGGGTGTTGATTACGCCAACAGTCGAATCCTCATGTACAGCCTCGCAACAAACGCCTGGACTGACCAAGGTCACCGGCCATTTCTCTGCGCCAAATTACTGGCCTGAGCACCTTATTTCTGGAGATATTCAATGCCCTGGTACAAATCAGGAACGGTCTCTGTCACCCAAAATTCCAATGCTGTGCTCGGCGCGGGAACCGCATTCATTGCCAACAGCCGGGTCGGCGATGCCTTTCGTGGCCCAGACGGCGCCTGGTACGAAGTGACCAACATTGCCAGCGACACGGCCTTGTCGATCTCGCCGAACTATCAGGGTGCGACCAATGCAGCGGGCATCTACACTCTGGCGCCCATGCAGGGTTACGTCAAAGATTCGGCCGATGCGCTGCGGGCACTGGTGAACCAGTACGGTACTAAGTTGGCCGCACTCGGCACCACCGGCAACTACGACATATTGCCAGTCACGAAAGGCGGCACTGGCGGTACAAGCCAGGCGGATGCTCGGACAGGGCTTGGTCTTGGCTCTGTTGCGACTGAAAACACGCTTCCAATCAACAAGGGTGGAACGGGCAGAACAGACGGTCGAGCCTTGTTCTCTGAAGTTTCGGCTCAATTAGCGGCTGCATTGTTTAGCACGCAGGGAATGTACATGGGATGGAACTCTTCATCCCAAGGTGAGGGGCATTTCATTGTCAACAGAGGTGGTGGTAATGGGGGCTTTACGTGGCGATCAGTGAACGCTGATAACTCTGCCACCGGACCAACAATGTCTTACTCATATGCCGGGCTGCTCACAGTTCCTACCCTCACTGTCACAGGCGCGCCTATCCCGCAGTCGTCCGGTGGTACAGGCGCCACATCTATGGGCGCTGGGGCTGTAGGAACAGTTTCGCAAACTAGTGGTGTGCCGACCGGCAAAGTAGTAGAAGCGGGGTCAAACGCGAATGGTACGTTTACTAAATTTGCGGATGGTACGCTAATTTGTAGGTACAAATACGCAGTTATCCGCACGATGAGTAGTCCGACAGGTTCACTATTTTTTGGTGGATCTGGTGAAGGGGCTAAAAACTTTCCTGCAACATTCATTGCAGCACCTGTTATTAGCATACAGGGCTCATTGGAGACAGGTGAAGGCTGGTTTGTGCCGGGCTCCACACTCTTGAATTCAACAACGCAATGGCCAAGCGGATATGTGTTTACACAAATCTCAAGAGGGGCAATGATTCTGTCAATAGACTATTTAGCCGTAGGAAGGTGGTTTTAATGAATATAATGCTTAGCCCGAATCGTCGTGATGACACGCTCGAAGTTATCAAGACGGGCGATGTTTTAACAATTAACGGGGAAGACTTCGACTTTTCTCCAGTTGGGGAAGGCGACACTTTGCCCGCAGACGCCATTTCTTCAGGATGGTTTACCGGTGAAGTTAATAGGATTGACGGTGCGATTGAACTAACTTTGATTTTGCCTAACCCTTGGAACTATAGCCCTGAACAAGCTTTCCCGGTTCCGTTGCTTAACGTACCTGACGGCCCGGTTGCGTTTCCGTTGCCGCTGCCAGAAGTCCCGAGCGAAACCGCGAGCGAGGTGCAGGCATGAATATCGACTGGACCCAGCTCATCACCAAAGCCATGAAGGATGCTGCTGCCCAAGCAGATCAACTGGCTGTTGCGAAGGCAGAATTGTCAGCAAGGAACTTCAAGGCTGTAACTCAGATCGCACGCATCCAGGATCGCATTGATACGCTCGGTTACGGCATTGATGCCGGCGAAGCGACTGAGGAAGACGAGGCTGAGCAGGCTGCGCTGCTGATCAATCTCAAAGCCTGGAAAACCTACAAGTTCGCACTGGGCAAGGTGACCGCTCAGGCGGCATGGCCGGCTATCCCAGTGTGGCCAACTGAGCCAGCCGTGCCATTTATTGCCGCAGCCCCAGAGGGGGTCATTCGATCATAGGCTAGGCCTTAAGTCCCACTGACTAGTTCGCGAGCTTCTACTCTGGCATGCCTGAGCCTGAGCACCTTAGCTCCGAGTGAGAGCCCAGGCTTTTCAATCCTTTGGTGTAGAGCGTAGCAAACAGCAAAGAGCAACGCGCATATAATGAGCTTAGAGCTAATTCCGGTAAATCCAAGACCCTGCACAGGAGTGGAAATGTACTCCCAAAGCCAGTTGTGGAACAGATAAACGGAAAACGTTAGGTCGGAAATAACTCTAAGAGCGCGTCCGTCCTGAAGCTTTGGTCCGTAGTAAAGCGAGGCCAGGAACAAAGCCAGCGCGATGATCGCGTAATTGCTTTCCTTCCAGCCTGGCTGAATGTTCGAAATTTTTATCAGAAACATCAAGCTCAGTATCGACCCTACAGCAATGCATATTTTCCTGTTGGCGAGTTCTTGCTGGCTTAAATAAATCAAGGATCCGATGAAGAGAAAAAGAGAGTAGGTGTTTACATACGCCGCGTTCCAATGCCCAATTTCAGGGAATGCTGGAATTACGTAAAGACAGGTGGCCACGATCAGATAGGCTATAGGTAGTAGTTTTTGGCTTGTGAATAATCCAGCGGATTTGAAAGTCGCCATAAGGATATAAAAAAGTATTTCAATTCGAAGTGTCCACTCAACGCCAGCCAGTGCGTTTGGAATATCGAAGAAATCTCCGATCAACAATAATCTCGGTACCATTACTGACAGCGGCGGAACCGGAGTTTCGTGGAAATACCATGCCATAAATGTCTCGGAAAGTACTGCAAATATGAAGAGTGGGTATATCCGAAAAATTCGCTTGATAATGAAGTCGGTAGGTGTTTCTTTTTGTAAGACGTGGGTTATGATGTAGCCAGAGGTAAGAAAAAAAACAACTACACCAGCGGCACCCCCAATGCACAGCGGTACTAGCGCCTCAAAAAAATATCTAGTAGTGATATGAAGTGCAGGATTGTTAACTGCGGCGCTGAGTTCTTCCGCGAATTTGTGGCCAACTAGTACACTGATAAATGCGAAAACCCGCATGTAATCCAGAAATACTAAGCGCCCACCATTGGCTGCTGACATTCAATTGCCCATTTTTAGAAGTGTGAAGGTTTAAGCGATGATCGCTGTTTTTCGCGGCATTGTACGCAGAACGTTACAAAACCACACGATAATTCTGGCTAAATGCCACCAGCTGTTGCCATAGGCCGCCAATACAACAAACAGCCATCTGCGTGATGCAGCGACACCCGCAATCGTGCGGGCTTTTTTTACGCATGGAGAAAAGTATGCCCATCACCCAGCAGCAGCTGCTGCAGATCCTCCCGAGCGCCGGCAAACAAGCCGGCGTTTTTGCGTCCGCGCTCACGCTGGCCATGGACAAGTACCAGATCAACACGCGCCTGCGCATGGCTTCCTTCATTGCCCAGGTCGGTCATGAGTCCGGTCAGTTCCGCTACGTGCGCGAGCTGGGTGGCGACCAGTACCTGAGCAAGTACGACACAGGCACCCTGGCCAAGCGCCTGGGCAACACGCCCGAGGCTGACGGCGACGGGCAGAAGTACCGAGGCCGCGGCCTGATCCAAGTCACCGGCCGCGACAACTACCTCGCATGCAGCAAAGCCCTGTTCGGAGATGACCGCCTGCTGCGCACACCTGAACTGCTCGAGCAGGCCGAGTGGGCTTGCAAGTCGGCGGCCTGGTTCTGGAATTCTCGCAACCTGAACGCGCTGGCTGATGCAGGCGACTTCGTAGACATCACCCGGCGCATCAATGGCGGCACGAATGGAATGGCCGAGCGCCGATCCTTCTACCTCGCCGCGCTGAAGGTGCTGAAATGAGTCCGCTCCTGCCTCCGGCAGGCGTATGAAGGTATCGGCAAAACTCCGCTGAAAAGGCAAGATGTTGGTCAGCATCAACCACCCTGACATCCGCCCAAGTTAACTATTAGCCGTTATCCAGTCTATCGCCTGCTTGAGGTCTCCTTTTGGGGAGGATCAATCCGCGTTGTTGGTTTCGTACATTGCCCACCGCGTGGTCCACGGTAAACCATTCAAACGCCTCAGACGGCTCTCCCTCCAGCAGTACTATCTGCTCGGCGCGTCCTTTGGGCGTCGCCGGGTCCAGCCATTCACGCGCCAGTTCCGCTGACAGCGCCACCGGCCGGCGGTCGTCAATGTCGACCATGCCGCCGGCGCTGTCGGCGGTGAGGATGACAAAGCCATCATACTTTCCCGGTTCGTGCTCGCCGATCGGGTACTGGCCAATCGCGGCGCAGAGGATTGGCGTTCGGTCACGGTGGCGGATCAGGTAGGGCTGTTTTTTGGGGCCGCCTTCATTCAACCACTCAAACCAGTTGTCGATCGCGATGATAGCCCGGTGTGGCCAGGTTGCTCTGAAGAATGGGCGCTGGGCAACCTTTTCCACGCGGGCATCAATCGGCATCGTGGCGCTGTCGGCCCATTGCGGGCGCCAGCCCCAGCGCACCAGGTCGGCGCGCAGGAATTCCCCCTCTTGGTGAAAAAGCGCGAGTTGAGTGCTCGGCGCGGCGTTGTAGCACTCAAACGGCAGGTCGCCGACATAGTTGAGCAGGGCATTGGGCATGTTGAGGGCGGCGACGAAGTCCTGGATGCCGCGATATTGGGATAGACGTTCACACATGATTGAGCTTTCTCTGCTGCACCCAGGGTAGACCAGTGCCAAAGGACTTCGTTACCAATCCTCGGCCAGCGCAGGGCAGTCTTTGCCTGAAGCGAAACCGTCGTGGCGAGTCGGGTCAGTCTTGAGCAGAGCGCCTACGGCGCTCACAGCTCCACCATAAACCCCCGCAACCCAACACCGGCAGCAAAGCGTCCCACAGCGGTCAGACTGGCCCAGGCGCGAATCTTTTCCCGCTTGGAACGCACCGGCACCCAGCGCGCGCCGCTACCGCCCAGGCGGATCGCCAGGCCCCACGCTGGGCCGCCGTCGATCTTGGCCACCAGACACTCGCGCACCGCGTGTTGTTCGACCAGGGCGCGCAACACGTCCTCTTGAATCGCCTCGCCGATCATAGGAGTTCGGCCAAGCGTATTTGCGCGGCATCATCAAACGCCCGATACAGCCCTTCAACATCAATGGCGTGCAGTACGCGCACGGTGTCGAGACCCAAGGCAAAGCCTTCGGCGCGGTCTGCAGCGCGCAATGTGTCGGGCAGCGTGCGTCCGCTCCTGATCGCGAGCAGGAGTTTGTCCGCTTGGACGCGGATCGAACTTGGTAGGTTAAGTGGCTCCAGAGGGTCACTGGTGGGATTGCCGCTGCTCATCACAACCATCCGGCTTGTCGGCCCATATCCAGGCGCTGGCTTAATTCGTGGCCCTGGTTAGGATTCAAAACGCCGGCCACCACCAGCCCCCAGAGGAAGCCACGCAGCTGGTTTTGCGTGCTCAGCATGCCGGCATGGGTCAACGCCTCAACACGAAACGCTTCGACCTGCGGCCGTAGCAGCGGAAGCTGTGCTTTAAAGTCCGCCATGGCGATCAGGTCATCGAAAAATTGATTGGCCGCCTCGATAGCGGCAGGGTCAGTCAATGGCTCGTACATGGGGCGCGTCCTTTCGAGTGTGTGACCGTCATTGCGTAAAATTCAGGACCAAGGGTCGTGATCACCCAGTCTAGGGGGGAGTGGGAAATAGCGCCAATCAAAAAGGCCCCCACATGGTGTCAAAATGTGGTGGCCTTTTGAACATAAACGGCGTTACTCGAAGCGGCGGTCTTATTCTTTCGCCCAGGCGTACACGCGCTGATTGATTTCACCCAGGCCGCCGTCGCGGGCGATCCATTCTTCACCGGCGCGCCGGCACTGCGCCTTCAATTCATCGACACTGATGCCATGAAAAGCCGCGACGGCCGGAGCCAGATGTTCCGGAGCATCGCCGCCATCGCGCAGGGCCACAAACATCAGGTGATGCGCGGGCCAATTGGCATACAGGCTATTTGGTTCGGTCATAGTGATAGCTCCTTGAGGGAGATCACTTATTGTAAGCATGGCCCACCGTGGAGAGGTTTCCTTTTAGCCGGAATTCTGTGCCGTTTAGGAGGGGCGTTGGTTGACGGGCTCACAGATAGATTCACCCAGTTTTTTAACTCGAACAGGCCAGCATGACCCGGCGCGTGCGTAAGCTTTTTTGATATAGCTCAGTGCCCAGGTATTTCCATTTCTTTGCCGGAAAGCTGATGATTTCTAGATCTTGACCGCAGTAATTGAACACAGTTTTTGATGCTAATGACCTCTGATGCATCGTCTAAAAGGTGACCAAAATCATCATTAGGTTTATGCCCGCCATGAACTCCGTGATGGTGGTTAGGCTTCCGGTCTGCAAGAGCACCGTTATCGTTACCGGAATTTGTGTTGAGGCTAGGGCAGCTAGTAAAGGAGTACCTGGCGGCATGCTCTGCGTCATGCCGATCGCATGGATTGTCACCAGTGAGAGCACGGCTCCTACAGTTAGTGCCGTTAAAATCATCACCGTCGCTGCCAACACAGGTATAAACAATGCCGCCGCTGCTTCCACACTCCTGCCCCCCGATTGTCCGATTTGTCGTTGCAACCGCGGTCGAGGTGAGTGTGCTTTTGCCTAGAAGCCTGGCATGTGACGACGCTCTCTCCGCGAATGGAAGGCTAGCAGTGAGGCGAACAATGTGTTGGATCCAAGGGCATTGTCTAACAGGTGTATATGGTCGATTGTTGCTTGATGTAACGGGCAACTATCGGACCCAGAGTGTGCATCAAGAAGCGCTTTGAGAGGGAGGTCTTGGCTCGGAAAAATGATCCTCGGGCAAGGAGACCGTAGTAGGTAGAAAAAGCACCATGAGCCCAGCCGCGTATCGCCTGCAATGAACGACTGAGATTGAAGTCTGCTCTATCGGAATACACGCCGGAGAATCGACATGTACGACAGCACGAAGGTTGAGGTGTTTTCCGCTTTTCATGACTTATTGGTGATTCCGGAGGTTCGGATGAATGCACAAGAGCAGTATGAAGAGTTGCTTCGGCTTGCTGACCGTTTTTATGCGCGAGGAGTCATCGACCGAGAAGAGCGCCGATCCTTAATTGAGGTGGCGACGATAGCCTATGCTCGGGCAGTTGAGGGGGTGGGAGGAGGAACGTAAGGGGGGGGGCAGTGAGTCGCGCGGTGTGGGCAACTGGAGGGTCGGTTGGTAGCTCTGGCCGATTGGGCTGAGATGGTTTTCGTAGGCATTCGTCAGGTCGTCTATTATTTATAAGCTGACTCTGAGGACGTAAGTCATGATTTCTCCGCTTGAGCTTCGCCACACGATTGAATGTGGCTTTCTGCCTCTTTCCTGCACCTGCACCAGCAATCCGGATGGATCGCTCATGATCAAAGTATTCGATCCGTCGAGCGGCCAGGTTGAGCTATTGGTCACAGCGGTCACGACGGAGCACTTAACCTCCAATCGTGCAATCGCGAATCTCATCAGGGAGCTGCGCAGCGAAATGGCGAGTCGAAGTACGATGATCGCCGACGGCTAACAATGGGTTACGTCTGCCGAATAGCCGCAGTGAATATTGTGTCTTCTGATGGATCGCTGACACGCGAGAGGTTGCTCCTGAGCTTATTTCTGCCTGCCACGAACAACAGTGGTCGAACCGAAGCGCTCGCTCGCGGAGGACGGCTAAACGAACCAACAAGAGACACGCGAGCGCGGCGGCAGCGCACAACGATAACACCACAGAGCGTTCTAGAACGGTGGTGCTGTTCTAGTCGACCAGAATAATTACCCGCTAAGAATCGAGATCCATAACGCCCTCAACGCAAACAGGAGGGCAATGAAGCCTTTCTCAGTCATAGAAACCTCCAGCGACTCAGGGTGATGTCTTAATAATGAGGTTTCCAGGCTGCAGCAGCGTGGCTACCGAAATCACCAGGTCATCCAGGGACCAAGGCTTGTGCAGATAAATCGTATGAGTTGGTAAGTCGCTTGGATCGATTAAATAACCGGATGTGAGAATGGAGGCGATCCATGGCAGACGACTCTGGATCATCTCAATAAACTCCATCCCCTGGATCTGCCCTGGTAGTGCCTGATCCACGATCACAAGCGGGCAGTGAAAAGTGTTTTGCAAAAAGTACGTCAGCGCGTCGTCTGCGGTCTCAAACGCCAGAGACTGGGCGCCAATCTCAGACAGGATGTCCGTCATCAGTGATCGAAGGGTCGGATCATCCTCAATAACGATCACCGTACCTTCGATCGGCAGCATTCCTTCCCAGTTCACGTTCACACGTCTTGTCCTTCAAGGTCAGGTTGGTGCCTCATCGAAAAGACAGCATAGGACGAAGCCCGTATGGGTGGGCCTGGGGATGTACCATCAGCAAGTGGCAAGTGTAGGTGTCGTCTGCAGAGGCGCAAGTCGACCCGAAACAGTCATTCAAAACCTCTATTGCTTAGGCCTTATCGATGGGGTGACTAGGTTGAACCAGCGTCGTTACTGCCATCACCAAATCATCCATTGCCCACGGCTTTTGTAAATGGATTGTTGAGTCGGGCAACGTTAAGGGGGTGAGTTCGTAGCTAGATGTAAGAACAGTGGCGGTCGGTGGCCATTTCTTTTTCACTAACTTAATGAAGTCCGCACCGCTCAACTGACCAGGCTGGCCTTGATCAACGATCACCAATGGACAACCGTCGGGCATTCCCATCAAGTAGATCAAAGCATCGCCGGCAGATTGGAAATCCAAGGGACGGAGGCCGATCTCGTCCAGAATGTCTACCATCGACATCCTCAGCGTGGGATCGTCCTCAACAACGATGACCCATCCAGGCAGGGGTAAGGGTTTTTCCCGCTTTGCCTTCATGCTGGATCCTTATTCAGATATCACCAAAGGCAGTGATAGCGTCTCTCCCAGTTTAGGCGTTTTTTTGCAGAGCTATCCCTGTTTGCCGCCTTAGAGAGAAACAGAAATAGCCCGATGTCCGCACCAGATCTGGGAACTCAGCACCGGATGTAAGGAAAGTCCCCCCGTTTTTGGGGAATTCTCGCAGGCAAGAGCCAGAGCTTGACTGGGACGGCTGACTGGCTTGGTTATTGCTCAGATGCTCGCACTCACAATTCGTTGATCGACTGGAGATGAGAGCCTTGTGGAAACATCCTCTGCTTCTAGGCATCGCATGTGGATTTACGATCCTTGCACTTGGTTTTCTCGCGAGCTTTATCCTGCTCCAGTGGCAGCTGAGATAACCAATTGACCCAAGTAGCGTGCAGTCGTCGGCGTAAACCGGAATTGAAGACCTGCTCGAGCGTCCGCTATTGGCCGTTCTTTGCCGATCGTGACCGGCAGAAGTCGACCCAATGCGGACGTTTAGAGTATTAAAAATTAATTTGTCTCCTTTTCACTCCAGTGCGTTCGTGAGTCGTAGTCATGAGTGAGAGTGATTCTTGCGGAATTTATAACCGATTATAGAGCCGGAGCCTGGTACCGTATGAAAATCAGAACATTACTACGGCGGTTGCTGATAATGCATCACCATACGGACTGTTCCAGTTTACTAAGTTCTTCTTCTGCTACCCCTGTAGAGAGTAGTAATTTGCGAATAGGTCCGGCAATAATATATCCATCCGCTATCGGGTCTATTCATAAGTGACATATAAAAGTTAATCAATGATCTGCTATATGCTCAATGTCAAATAGATATTTCGGGTAATTTAGGTCTGCTAATCTTTTCTATGCGGGTGTTCGGCACTGATAAAATAGAGGCAGGAGGAAGTCAGATGAAAAATATAATGAGAGTTACAGTTGAAGGTTTTATTGGGTTTGGGGGCGGGCAGATATTATCTTTTCCTTGGAAAAGAGTCTCTGAAAACTCGGCCATTCTTGCCAGCATTACTACACGGAGAAAAGGTCCAGAATACCGGGGAAGTAAAAAAATTAAATTTACGCCATTTCCTCTTCACGACACTTATCTGGAGTGTGTTAATGGATTTGGCAAAGGAGGTGACAAGAAGAGTGGGGTGCTAGTTTCATTCCATGTACCTGATAGAGATCCATTCCCAACGCTTAGTGGAGATCCATTTGCTAGAGTTCCAATCGATCTTATATTCACATTCGTATGCATGGACGATTTTTCTGGTTTGGATTTTGATAAGTATTATATTGACTCCTTCGCAGCATTGAATCGAATTAAATGACTCATAATATATGTTGAGGCATGACCAATTGCCGCTAAGCATAGGCCGGGGTTGTCTACCGGAGCATTCCGCTATTTTAAATGTCCACTTTTGGCCGGTTTCTGCCTACCGTGAAGGGCAGAAACCGACCCATAGCAGCCCTTCGCCAGGCGTGTGACCGGCGAGAAGAAAATGTCTTAATAGTTTCATTTCGCTCCCGCCAAGTTCGCCGCGTCTTCTTTCCGATACTGGAGGTATTTCAAATAAGGCTCCGAAAATCCTTCTTTGTACGCATACTCAAAGGCATTGGTAAACAAGACATAATCATCGGCTGTACCCGAGCGATCTTCATCATTTTCATTCTTTCTGTATGCTGCGGTCGAAGCTTTTTCCATCGGCCCGATGAGGTCTGAAAAGAATCGCTCGGCCTCCTTTCTGTCCAGCGTTCCTCCATACTTGGAAATATCATCAAGAAACCGTGAGCGAGATTTGAACCTGGCAAACTCCGGCGGGGTTATGTAACGTTTGTTGCCTGCCTCTTTCACGACGACAACGCTTTCCTGTGGTTCCCCAAGCATGATCTCCTGCGCGCACAGATACGCTAGGACAACGCGTTCCTTAGAGACTTTTTTGTCTATATGCTCATCAACCAGAAAAAGAACCTGATTGGTATCAAGTGCCACACTCGCGCCATCCTTGCCGAATTCATCAAACAGGAAAACCTCCTTCCTACATGCTGAATCTTCCCTTACGTTGTCCGGATCACCCTTGAAGAAGGCAAACGAGTCGTTTATGTATTTCTGCGCGTCTGCATAACGCCCCGCCAGTATTAAAGAGTCTGCGATTTTTGCAGCGGCATGCCGGCAAGCCATCCACAGCTCCCATTTCAAAGGCCTATTTGCCTTCGAACAGTTCGCATCGTAATCAGGAATCAGATGAGCCGATGCATTCTTTACCTCTTCGTAGGTGCTCGCCACTGGCTCTTTGTCGCGATCTCCGTAACTGGAGCACCCTCCCACGGCCAGCAACACGAGAACCCAAACGACACGACAGCGTCCCTCGATAGCCTTGACCATTGCTATCACTCCTCGTCTAACGATTCTCCACCTTGCTGGCCTCAATGCCTGCGGGATTGGCCCAGTAGTTACGTACATTCACCAAATAACGCCAACGTCCGCCCGAGCATTCATACACGCGTTCACCGTAACTGACGATGGCGCCATCCTGGTGGTAATACAAATGAGCGTCATCATTATGTTTGGTGAAGTATTTGCACGGTTTACCGTCATAATCATTCGTAGGGTCAAGCGGCTGGTTGGCCGTCATTGATTTAGGTTCTTCTGTCTTGGGCTCATCATTGCGTTGCCCTTTGTTGGCCCAAGGATTGAGCGTCGGATCCTGTTTCGATTTTTGCACCTGAATCCTGTTTTTCCTAGCTTGCTCCTCTTTTTTCAGCAGGTCCTGGCGATCCTGTTCGGCTGCCTGTTCCAGTTCACGCCTTGTGCGCTCTGCCTCTTCCTGACTCATGGTCTCCATGACGCCCTGGATTGCTCGGAGTCCCTCTTGGTAGGCCGCATCCACATCAGACGATCCTGCACTTCTACTGTTGCTAGATCTGCCAGGTTGAACATCCACTTCGGTAGCGTTGCCCGCAAAAACGGGTGAATTAGAGAGGGTTGCAGCGAAAACCGCAAAACACAAAAAAGCAACGAAGCTGCCTGTTCTTTTGCTTGGACTGAACATAAACCAGCTCCTTGATATCCAAGTTTCGATAGAAACACCAAGAGCATTTGACATTAAATTCTAGTCGAGCTTTTTCACGCTGCCCGGCTCATTTACTCTTCCGATGGTTCTAATCCGAGGCACCCTATCCCCGTCAGACCTTGGGCGCGCGAAACTGCAAAGCGGCAGGGGGGGCAGGGCAGGCTTTAGAGGCGTTTGCCGGGCCTTGGTTTTTGCGGCTGAGGATAATGAATCGTTGTGAATGCAGATATGTGAAGCCGGTGAATCGCAGCTCGTGATGAATAGGACTGTAATGAAACTCATGAAATATAGGGTGTATGCCATAACGTAGTTAGACGAGGCTGTCCGTTAGCGGGTTGGCTTGGAAGATGCTTCAAAAATTGTGTCTAAAGCAGCCAATCGCGAGTGACCACTTTTGGCCGATCGCGGTCATTCTGGCGTCATCAGCACTGCAAGCGTCAGCTTGATGAACTCTTCGTTTTTATCAATGGTGTGCAAGGCGCCGCGGACATTCTCGGCGACGTCAGCCGCGCCGCGCTGCTCGACCCAATTCGATAGCTCCATGATGGCGGCTTCCAGGGCGAGCTGGTTTTCGTTGATCTTGAAGAGTAGGGAAGGGAGCAGGTCAGAATTGGGCATCGCGAATCCTCCGTGAAGAGGTGAGCGTAGCATCTGGGAAATGAAGTGTTCGAGGGGAGTGGCATTCGGTCGGCAGAATGCCAGGGGAGGGGTTAGAATCAGTTCCCAAACTCAAGGACGAGCCCGCATTTTATGCGGTCTGGAGAGCATCTGTATCGCCTTAGTTTCGGAACTAAAAAAGGCTACATGCCGCAGCCAGTATGAGTTTCACTAGCGGATTGCAAATCCGCCTACGCCGGTTCGATTCCGACCTCGGCCTCCACTATAAATAGCCCCGTAGATCAATGATCTACGGGGTTTTTTTATTGCCCTCGGGAAGTGATGTGTTCTGCAATTGTTGGCATGTGTTCCGCACCCCTAACTGAAAGCCGTTCTTATGAGGTAGCTTGGAGGCCGAAGGACTCTGCAATACGACCGATAATGGTCTGGAGGTCTCCCCGGATCCTGAGTGCTTTGAAGTCGATCTCCTCGGCCGCCAGGCGCTCAAGGAACTGCACCATGTCCGCGTTGAGCCTCTCGGACAATTCGATGACATCGCCGGTCAGTAGGCCGGTCAGAACCAGGACATCGTTACGGTGCTTCTTGATGTTCTTGCTATCGATCCTGCCTTCACCGTTCATTTTGCGCTGAGACAGGTCGAGCCAGGCTTTGGCCTTGAAGGGGATGAGGCGATCAGCGCTGACGTAGGACAGCTCCTCATTCTGCTGGCGCCCACCAAGCAAAAAATCGTAGTAGGCGTCATCGAGCAGGATCGCGGATAAGCTAGATACCGATTCGTCTGTGGGGATGGGTGTTGCCGTCGCGTTCTCTTCGTGCTCCAGGCCTTCTGGCGCACGCGAAAAGAGTTCGATCATGACGGGATAGGTCTCATTTGTAGGGTTCTGGAAGTGATAGAACACGGGTCGGTCACCGCCCTTTTGCTTGATCTGATACCCACCTGCCTTGATAAAGTCCCAGAAATGAGCAACGAATCCAGCATCCAGTGCTTCGATAACCAGGACAATGTCCAAGTCCTTGGTGGCCCTGAAACTTTCACCGGCATCATCCATTGCCAGAGCGGAGGCAACGCCACCGATCAGGACGTAGCGATCACGGAAATCGCGGAAATGCTGGCCGAATACATCCAGACCTCTCACGCTAGCCATTTAACCTGCTCCTTGAGTTCATCCAGCGCAATCTGAATGCGTTCGTCGGGGTTGTCTTCCAAGCTCAGAAAAAGCGACGCTGCGTCTGCCAAGTGTTGCGATTCGGTGAGCGACGGATACGCCCAGATCTCCACCCATTCCTCGATCGCGTCCACCGACTCGATGACCTCGAACGCTTCAAGCGCCAGCATGTCATTGAACACTTTCTTGCTCATTCCCCATACAGCCTGCTTTGGCTCCGCCAGCATCGTACACATGGCTAAGGCTGTTTCTCCGGCGATGAATACACCGGGCGCCATGGGGATAGCATTGCGAGTAATGCCTATTTTCTTTTTGACGGGGGACCGTAGGTATTGCTTGGCCTTTCGGAACACCTCAGCAGGCGATCCGCTGAAGGCGTAGGTCTTCCAGGGCAGCTCGCTTTTGGCAGGGGTAATCACCTCCAGCGATTTCAGCTGATCCACTGCCTTGGAGAGAGTCACCCGGCTGTAGCTGAGATCGCCCAGCAGAGCGTTCGTCGTGAAATAGGATTCGTCTGTTTTGCCTGCATAGAGGCATGAGAGAAGCATGGCCTGGGCGGCGGGGAGGAGGGAGGTAACCTCGCTTTGCTCGCGCCGTCGGCGGAAACTTTCGCGCAGGTCCAGTGCCATCTCCGGAATGAACATCTGGAAGCCGGGCTGGATAAAGTTGACCTGATGCGTGATCAGGCTTCGCCGGTCTTGGATCGTCAGAGACCTGCAGACGTAGGTGATTACCTGGTTGGTAACTTTGCGCACCAGATCGATGTGCTTCTGCAGCTTCACGATGCCTGGATAATCAACCTCAGCTCTGGAGACCAGCAGCATCATAGTGAGCGCCGAGTGGTTCGCCATCGGGATGCTCAATTCGTAGGTTTTGTAGCTGTCCCGGATGTTGAAGGGGACCCTGAGGGGCATCGGCGTCAGGTGCGCCGTCACACCGAGAACGGACTCGATGTAGGCCTTTGCTTCGTCTTGTAAATTCGGCATATCCCAACTTCGTGTTAATCACTTTTTTCACTGTAAACCATGGTGGTTAACAAGTCAAAAAAGTGATTTACAGATACGCGATTTCAGGCGTCATAGGCGAAACCTGCCACGCATAGTGCGGGCGTGGTGGGGGGGCATGCGACTGCGCGTTATGAACTGGACAGTGTGATGCGTCGAACCGTGAAGGCCGGGCATACTTGCCCACCTGTGCAGTACCCTCATTTCCCCCAACCGCGCTTCCCGTAATATCAAAGCTCACCCTGTCAGTCAGCCGCGCACCTCAATAGGGTCGCGAATTACACGCCTCATCAATAATGTCGATGAAGTCATCATGGGACACCGGCTTGCTCACGTGGTAATTGAAGCCCGATTGCCTGGCCTTTTTCTCGTCGTTGCTGGTGGTGTACCCCGTCAGGGCAATGGCCGGTGTGTGTTTGAGGTGGGTGATCTGGCGAATCGCCTGGATCAGTTCGTGGCCACTCATGACTGGCATGCCGATATCCGAGATGATCACGTCGTAGCTGCTGTCCTTGGCCGCTTGCAGGGCCTTGAGTGGGTCGCTGAAGGCTTCTACGTGGGCATCCTCCATTTCCAGCAGCAGTTGCAGGACTTCCATGACTTCCCTGGAGTCATCCACCAGCAGCACTTTCTGGCCGATCAGGCGCCCCGATTCGCCCCTGCTTTGCGGTTGGTCGTTGGCGTGCTGTGGCGTCTGGCACAGTGGCAACAGGACGGTAAATCGGCATCCGCGGCCCAGGCCTTCGGAATGTACATTCACCGAACCGCCATGGGCTTCGACCAATTGGCGCACCAATGACAGGCCAATGCCCAGGCCCTCGCGCTGTTGCGGGGTGTGCTGGTTTTCCGCCTGGCTGAACAGGTCGAACACCTTGTGCAGGTTGTCCTGTTCAAGCCCTGCGCCACTGTCGATGACATCCAGGCGTGCCATGCCGTCGACCTGGCTGGCGATCAGCTCGACTTGACCATTTTGCGGGGTGAACTTCAACGCGTTGTTCACCAGGTTCCAGATGATCTGTTCCAGGCGTGTGCTGTCGGCATCCACCACCAGCGCTGGCTCGGGGGGCTGAGGCACCTGCAGCGTGATGACGCACGGATGCTGGTCGTTGACGAGCACGGTGTGAATGTCCTGGAGAATCCGTCCCAGGTCCACCGCTTGTTTTTTCAGTTTGAGTTTGCCGGTGCGCACCCTGGCGACGTCCAACAGGTCGTCGATGATCCGTGCCTGGCTGCTTACGGCATCGCAGATGGTGTTGACGGCTTTCATGGCCGGCCCGGCGCTTTTGGTGATTGGCAGTCGACGCAGCAGTTCTGCGTTGAGCTGGATAAGATTGAGCGGGTGTTTGAGCTCATGGGACATCACGGCAAAGAACTCGTCCTTGAGGTGGCTGCTGGTCTGGGTTTCCGCCAGTTGCTGGTTTTGCTGGTCGTGAATGCGCTTGTGACCGGTGAGGTCGCGCGCAATCTTCACGTAGCCCTGCAGGCTTTCCCCCTTGAGCAGGGCGACTTCGCCGCTGCAATAGAAGCGGCTGCCGTCCTTGCGCAGGTGCCAGCGCTCGTCTTCGCCTCGCCCATGTTGGCGTGCCGCCGCCAGTTCTGCCTCCGGCACGCCCTCGGCGCGGTCCTCGGGGGTGAAGATCAGGTCATAGCAGGCGCCCAGGACTTCGTCCTTGGCGTAACCGAAAATCAGCTGCGCACCGGTGTTCCAATCGGTGATCATGCCGTGCTCGTCGAGAATGATGATCGCGAAGTCGTGGGTGCTTTCCGCGACCAGGCGCATGCGTTCCTCACCCAGGCGCAGCTCGTCTTCGGCGGCGCGACGCTTGGTGATGTCGATGAAGGTCAGCACCGTGCCGTCGATGTGGTCCTCGCTGGACCGGTAGGGCAGCAGGCGGGCGATGTACCAGCGCTGGTCGTGGCTGCTGACCTCGCGCTCGATCATGTTCAGCGAATCGAAAACTGTCGCCGCGTCCTCGGCCAACTGCGGGTAATCCAGGCGGTGGGTGATGTCCATCAGCGAGCGCCCGGTGTCGACCGGCAGCATGCTGAAGATGTCCGTGGCCCTGGGGGTGAACCAGCGGATGCGCATGTTGCGATCGACGAAGACGGTGGCAATGTCGGTGGAGGCAATCAGGTTGGTGAGGTAGTCGTTGATCTTGTCGGTTTCTTCAACCTTGGTCTTGAGCTCGTAGTTGACCGTCAACAGTTCCTCGTTGATCGATTGCAGCTCTTCCTTGCTGGTCTCCAGCTCTTCGGTAGCCGAACGCAGCTCCTCGTTGATGGCCTGCATTTCCTCGTTGGAGGCCTTGAGCTCTTCGCTGGATACCTCCGATTGCTCGATGGTCTCCTGCAAATGCAGCTTGGTGCGCTGCAGCTCTTGCTCGAGATTGCTCAATATCCGGTTTTCGGTCTGGTTCGCGACGTTGGCGAGCGAGTCCTGAGGCTCGACTTCACGCTCCTCGAAGATCACCAGGACGTACTCGTTTTCGGTCTCTTCATCCTTGTACGGGTGCGCAGTCAGGTCGACCAGGTAGCTGCGCTGCTCACGCTCGATCCGTACTTTGCGCGAGGTCACTGGTGTGCCGGCCTGCTGCACCTGAAACAGCGTGGTGCGGATCTCCAGTCGCAGGTCCGGGTGGGCCAGCGTCAGCAAGTTACGCGACAACTCGCCGGCCACGTAACGCAGGAAACGTCCGGCACCTTCGGTGATGTGTAGGATATTGGCATGGGTGTCGACGATGATGCTCGGCGGCGCAGCCTTTTCCAGAGCGCGCAGGTGGATATCGGCGTAGGACGTCTTGCGTGCGGTTTGAGCGACGACGGGGCTGCTGGCGACGGTGGTGCGCACGTAGCCACCCCGAGGCATGGCCGGCGCCCGCCGGGTATTGGCCAGGCCGCTCTTGGCGCGGAAGATGCGGTTGCGTTTGTCCACGGGGGTGAACAGGTCCAGGCAAGCGTCAGCGGACTCGGAGGACCCCAGGAACAGGTAGCCGCCCGGGCGCAAGGCAAAATGGAACATCTGCATGATGTCGCGCTGCACGTCGCGGTCGAGGTAGATCAGCAAATTTCTGCAGACGATCAGATCGATTTGCGAGAACGGCGGGTCCAGCAACAGGCTGTGCCTGGCGAACAGTACTTTCTCGCGGACTTCCTTGCGTACGCGAAAGTGCTGTTGTTCCCGGCTGAAGTACTGGCGCATGTAGGACGACGGGACATCGGTTGCGATGGCCTCGGGATAAACGCCGTTGCGGCCGAAGGCGATGGCCCGGTCATCGATATCCGTGGCGAAGACTTGCAGCTTGGCAGGGCTGTCTTGCTGCGCCAGCTGTTCGGTCAACAGCATCGCCAGGCTATAGGCTTCTTCGCCGGTGGAGCAGCCCGCCGACCAGACACGGATCTCGTCACGGTGCGGCCGTGAATCCTGCAACGACTTGAGCAAGCTGGGCACGACATCGCGCTCCAGAGCCTGGAAGGCTTCGCGGTCGCGAAAGAAATTGGTGACGCCGATCAGCATGTCGCACAGCAGTTCCCGGGTTTCTTGCGGGTGTGCTTGCAGGTACTGGTAGTAGGCGGCCAGATCCGGTTGGGCGGTCACTTGCAGGCGTCGCTCGATGCGGCGCAGCACCGTTGCGCGCTTATAGTGCTTGAAGTCGTGGCCAGTGCCCGCGCGCAGTTGCAGCAGAATGTCTTGCAGCAGCTGTTCCGCGACGACAGCGTCGCGCTCGCTGGCAGCTGGGCCGATACTGGCGTCAGGGTCGTCGGTGATGGGCAGGTGAATGGCTTGCGAGTTGTGCCACAGCTCCAGCAGTTTTTGTGGCATTTGCACCACCGGCAGCACCAGATCGACCATCTGGGTGTCGATGGCGGCGCGGGGCATGCCGTCGAACTCGGCATCTTCAGGGGCCTGCACCAGTGTGATGCCGCCTTGTTCCTTGATTCGCGACAACCCCACCGCGCCGTCGGAACCCGTGCCCGACAGCACCAGGCAAAAGGCACGCTCCTTGTGCACATCCGCCAGGTCCCTGAAGAACAGATCGATGGCGATGTTCAAGCTAGGGTGGCGATCGGCCAATGTCACCGACAGGTAGCCATCGCTCATGGTCAGGTGGTGCGCGGGCGGGATGACGTAGACGGTGTTCTTTTGGATATCAGTGGTTTCGGTCACCTGCAGCACCGGCATCCCGGTGACTTCCTGGATGATCCGGTCGACGATGCTCTGGTGATCCGGTGACAGATGAAGAATGACCACGAAGGCCATGCCGTTGTCATCGGGCATGTGCTGGAAAAATGCCTTCACGGCCTGAAGCCCGCCGGCGGAAGCGCCGATGCCTACCACGGGAAAGTCCAGCGTACTGGGGGTCGACTCTCTGCGCTGGGGGGCATCGGGAGTGTGCTTCGTGGAAGACTTCATCAATTAAGGCCTTAAATGGCGATGGCGGCAGCCTGCCGACGCCAATTCGAACGGGTCCAGGAAAGGGCTAAGAATAATGCGCACAGCGCCGCATTGCGAAGGCAAAGATCGGCGCTGTTGGCACCAGCATAGATCAGGTCGCGGGGTTGGCCGGCCTGGCAGCGGGCGAGGGCGGTGAAAGGGTTTGGTTGTGCTGCCAAGCTATTGAAATATAAAGTGATATTGTCGTTTTCGCGACGCGCTGGGCACATGTTCGCTGTCGATCTTGCCCGATGCTGTAAAAAATCACCGTAGATCCATGATTTAACGCGCTTTTTTTTCTGTAACCGGTTGGATCCAGTGTTCGAAAAACAGCGTCACAAACTTGCTTCGCCCGGACGGGATGTATATATTCCCCCCTCTGCTTCACCGCGCTACCGCCCGAATGGCGAAACTGGTAGACGCATGGGACTTAAAATCCCCCGCTCGTAAGGGCGTGCCGGTTCGATTCCGGCTTCGGGCACCATGAATATCAAGGGCTTGCGTGAGATACCTCACGCAAGCCCTTTGTTTTTTATTGCCGCAATTTTTGAATTTTTGCCGCAATACCTATTTTGTCGACGTCACCTTCTTGCCTTTCCGGTTGCGGATGTAGTGCTCAGTCATCACGACGGTGGTGTGGCCCAGCTGGTCCATCGCCTCTCGAATGTTCCCTGTCGATTCTTCCTTGTCCGTAGCTGCTTTGGCCCGCAAATCACGCATCTGAAAGTGCGCCTTATCAATCCCGGCTTTCTCCCTGGCTATATCAAAACCACCCCTGAGCATTGAATAGGTCAGTGGTTGCCCGTTGTCGATCACGACCAAACGAGTAAACCTGACCTTCATTTCGGCTATTCTTGCAGCAATCCGGTCTATGACCACCTTTAGTTCGCCAGCGATCTCGATTCGGCGTTCGCTCCTGTCTTGCCCTGGCGGATGACTTCGGTGCGATCAAGAACATCAGCCGCGACGATCAGCTCGCCATGTTGCGTATACCACCGCAGTTGATGGGCGTGGTTCCGCAAAACGCTGGGGGCTTTGGTTCGATCCGCGATGCGGCGCAGGTGTGGGCTGTCAACGAGCTAGAACCGGAGCAAGCCAGGCTGCTGCAGATCAATGACTGGCTTGGAGAGGAGGTGGTGAGCTTCCGGCCATATGAGATTCCGGCACAAGGGTGAAACCAGGCGGCCGGAGACTGGTCATCCAGTCTGGGAAGTGGTGGTTTCCGTGGCCAAACAATAAAAGCCCCCGTACCGGGCTTGGTGTGGGGGGGCTTTCAACATTAGCGGCGTTACGAGTAATGCACCGTCACTCGCTTGCGGCGGAGACCGCGTGGGAGGCACAGGGGGGGCCTTCCACTCATTGGCTACCCGTTCGATTTTCTCGGAAAATTCATTGCACTATCGGCTTCGGTATTTTCTTATAAGCTCAATTAATAACTCTTTTGTTGGGGGCATAGACAGTTTTATAGACGCTTCTTTAATCGCATCCAATGGCAAATTCCACCAGCTCAGCTCTAGCAGCAAATCAACTATCTCCTTTTCAAATCGTTTTTTCAAAGGTTGTGCTGGATTGCCGCCAACAATCTCATAAGGCTCTACATCTTTAACTACCGTAGCATTGGTAGCCAGCACTGCCCCTGATCCTATCGATATGCCAGACATAATAGTCACCCCGTGCCCAATCCAGACATCATCCCCAATAATCAAGTCACCTTTCGTTTGTGGGTGACCGCTTATTTCTTGGCCGCCCAGCTCATCCACAAAAATATGGCCGAACGGAAATGTTGTCGTCCAATCTGTTCTATGATTTCCTCCCAGAAAAATATTGATAGAAGTTGAAAGTGAACAAAATGATCCGATTGTTAGACTAGCTCCCTCACCCCATTGCCTTATCGATAAGTTCTCGAATCCGTAAGTAAAGCGTCCTACTATTATATTACTTTCTCCGATTTTTCCGTATCTTTCTACATTGTTTGTCATGGTTAAATAATCGCCTGTATTAATGATTTTTCTAAAGTGGCAGTTTTTAATGAATAGAAACGGAATGCTAATTAGGTACTAATGCTCTGTGATTGGTTTTTCCCGTATTCGCTTTTAGAAAGTCGGAATATCTCGAACACTCGCGGAGCAATACTCATTGATGGAAACGGACGAGTCGAATTTGTCGTAGGCAGTAATTGGCACTTAAACGTCCGTGGCCTCGGCGCAGCTATTTACCAGCGTGGCGATGCCAGTCATGTGAGTGCAGTTCGCGCTACCGCAGGTATTCACAAACTGGGCTTTCATCGACGTTATTTTGATGTCAGACACAGAACAGTCTGCATATACCAATTGGGTGGCCGCCAAAAAGGCTAGCGCTACGAGGTACTTCATGGGTGGATCCCTTTCACAGGTAAAGTCTTTTAGTGCCGGACTCAGTGGCGGACTGGAGCTGGTGCATCTCCCAATTCAGCAGCCAACAACTCGACAGCTTCGGACAGTCTTTGTAGTCCCTTGACGCCCGATCCTTGGCTTGAGCATGGACTGGGGCAGGCTCGTTCTTGGTAGGGGGTAGCTCTATTGCGATATGTGCGACGTCCAGGCTTGCACGCATATCGGATACCAACTGCCGCATTTGGTCCAGGTATTTGTCAGTCATCCCATGGTTCCGTTTTCGATATACCGGCTTTAGCGCGCAAGTCGCGCATTTGGAACTCGGACTTTTCGACCCCGGCCGCTTCCCTGGCCAAGTCAAATCTCCCCCGCAGCATCGCCACCGACATTGGTGTGCCATCCTCTGTAACGATCAACCGCGTCGAGCGGACCTTGTGTTCTGACTTCCGGGGACCCAGGGCTGACATTCAAGACAGTCGTCTATTGGATGAAAGTGGTATATCGAGTCGCTTCATATTGTCCATCAGTAAGCGTGCTATGAACCTCTGGCTTGATTTCAGCCAGCTTGGGGCAGCGTCATTTCCTGCTGTGATGCTGCCGTTGGAACGATTGTAGACAGCGAATATTCGCTTTTTTGACATCAAAACAACATTGCTTTTTCCTAATATGCGCCTAGAATCGCAGCCCCCAGTGCATGGCAAACAGCCAGCATGCTATGGCTAATGATCGTCGTCCGTCAGCATGGAAGCACTTTAGTACAAAAGGATATGTCGTGAGTCCTCACCTTTTTCGCAAAACACTTCTGGCCTTGGCCATCGCCTCCAGTTCTGTGGCTGTTCAGGCCGAAACGCTGACTGTCAATGACCTCGGTATGGCACAAAGCCTGACCCAACACACTGACAGCGTTGAAATCATCGGTAGCAACAACAGCGCTGTTGCGAATTTGGATGTAATCAGTTTGAAGGGCGTTACCTTCGACAAAGATCTGATCCTCAATGCCACAATAACTCCTAGTGGCGCCTTCTCCGACGGTGTGGATTTCGACAGCCCCGATGGCCCGGTTTGGAAAAACAACTACATCGGCGGCGATTTGATCAACCGCGGCAACATCTCCGCAACCGGGAATGCCTCGACGGCCCTGCTGATCGACCCGTCCACCATCAAAGGCAGTGTGATCAACGAGGGTACATTAAGTAGTAAAGGCGAGCCTGTGAAGGACCTCGACGAAGATGAGCTCGAGGAAAATCGTGCAGTAGATATTTCCGGCAGCACCGAAATCGGCGGTGACTTGCACAACACTACCAGCGGCAAGATCATTGCCGAAGGTACCGACGCCACTGGCATCTCCATGAGTGGCGGCAAGATCAGCGGCAACCTGATTAACGACGGTTCGATTTCGGTCAAGGGCAGTCAAAGCACAGGCATTGACCTGACTTCCAACGGCGAAGGTAAGTACGTCGAGCACGCCGATATTTCGCAGCTCATCAACCATGGCACCATCACCGCCACTGGTGACGACGCCACCGCCATCGAACTGGACGGTGTCCGTTTCTCAGCCGACCCAGCCAAAGGCCATGTGATCAACAGCGGATCGATTCTGGCCAGTGACGCAGCCATCGAAGTCGGCGGCTTTGAAATTGACAGCGACCTCAAGCGACTGCGAATTGTTAACAACGGCACCATCATCGCTGGCGACGAGGCGATTGACGCTTCTGGCGCCACTGGCGGCGAGGTTTATCTAGATATGCTCAACGGCAGCAAGATTACCGGCAATCTGATAGGTCTGAACGGCATCAAGGTTTATGGCAACACTCAGTTTGCCGGCACTGACGCTACGATTGACGGTGCCAACATCACGCTCAAGAACAAAGGCCGGATCGACGTGGGCGATAATACCCAAGCCGGACATTTGGACTTCACCACGCCGCATACTAGTATCGACGGCGATATGTACGTCGCAGAGACCTCTTCCATCGGCTTGAATCTGAGCAGCGCGACCAATGCCAGCACACCTGTACTGAGCGTGAGTGGTACCGCCGGGTTTGCAAAGGGGTCGCAGATCAAACTTGCCGCACAGGGCAATGACTTCAGCGCCAACGGCAGCGAGTACACATTGGTCAAAGCCGGTACCTTGGAGAACAACGGTCTGACTCTGAACAGCACTTCGGCACTGCTTAACGTCGACAGCTACGAAGTCGCTGGCAACAAGATCGTCGCGAAGGTTACCACCAAGAGCGATACTCAGATCGGCGCAATATCCGACCAACAAGGTCTGTCGGGCAACTCGCGGGCAGCCCTGTCCAGGCTCCTCAACGACGGCGTGCTGGCGAAGATCAGCAATCGCGATGACCTCGTGTTGCAAGGCTTCTCCAACGCTGACGATAAGCAGCTGGCCGCTTTGGCCAAGCAGCTGACGCCTGAAGTCAACGGGGGCGACAGCCAAGCGGCTGCGACGGGCTTGTCGCTAGTCAATGGCGCCATTGGTTCGCGCTCCAGCGCGGCGCGCACTGGTCTGTCGTCGGGTGATCTGCTGGCCGAGACCGGCGTCTGGGTACAAGCGCTGACCAGCGATGCCACGCAGGACACACGCAAGAATGTCTCCGGTTATGACGCTGACAGCAACGGTGTCGCCATTGGTGCTGACGGCAAGCTAAATGCTGACACTACCATCGGTCTCGCTTACAGTTACCTTAGCACTGACGTGAACTCCGACGGTGGCAACAAAACCGACGTAACCGGCAATGCGTTGACGGTCTATGGTGATTGGACACGTGACAACTGGTTTATTGATGCATCCTTGACCTACGGCTGGAACGATAACGACTCCAAGCGCAGCATCGCCGGCACCCAAGCCAAGGCAAACTATGACAGTGATTTTCTGGGCCTGAGCGCTCTGACTGGCTACAGCTATCGCATCGACAAAAATCTGATCATCGAGCCTCAAATTGGCGCTCGTTACACTAACATCAGCATCGATTCGTATAAGGAAAAGGGCAGCTCTGCCGCGTTGAGCGTTGGTGCGCAGCGTTATGAAGTCGGGGAAATGGGTGCTGGCGTACGCATGGCAGCAGCCTTCGATCTGGGTAAGGGTAGCCTTGAACCGCAAGCCAAGGTCATGGCTTGGCATGATTTTATTGGCGATGAAACCAGTAGCACCAGCACCTTCGTTCTGGGCGGCACGCCGTTTACCACCACTGGTTCTGGTTCGGTGCGCGACAGCTACGAGCTGGGCCTCGGACTTGACTATAAGCTCAACGCCTGGACTGTGGGTGGCTCGTACGATTACCTCAGCAAGACTGCCTTCAGTGCGGATACTTTCACTGTGAAGGTTCGTTACGACTTCTAACCCGTCAGAGCGATATAAATCGACCCGCCGAGTGCGGGTCGTTTTATTTCTGTTTGGTGCCGGTCGTTATCAGTCGAATCTTTAAACCGCTCCACGACTAAAATAACCGCAGCGAGGCGTGCGTGCTCATTCGAATCGTTTTATTCGCCATTGCAGCCTTGGCCATCAGTAGCTGCACGACACCCATATCGATTGCCGAGGTCGCGCATTCCAGCAAGCTCGTGTCGGCAATATCGGGCGAAGGCGCCTTCCCGATCCAAATTTTGCAACCTAAAGCGGGCCATTTCGCCAAGCTTCGGGTCTATATCGAAGGCGACGGTAGGGCGTGGATTACTGCCTCGCAACCAAGTTCAGATCCCACCCCACTCAGCCCCATGCTGATCAATATGGCAGCTACGGATTCCCGGCCAGCCGCTTATCTGGCCAGGCCTTGTCAGTTTGTCAACAGCATAAATTGCAATGCGATGGTATGGACGGATGAACGTTTTAGCCGTGAAGTCATCGACTCAATGAGTTCGGCCCTGGACACTTTAAAGCAGCGTTTTGCAGTCGAGCAGTTTGAGCTGGTGGGCTACTCCGGTGGAGCGGCGGTGGCGTTGATTCTCGCTGGCGAGCGCAACGATGTCTTTCAGGTGCAGACTATCGCTGGCAATCTCGATCCTGTGGCTTGGGTTCAAGCCAAAGGGCTGTCGCCTTTAACCGGATCGCTCGACCCGCTTAACTACCGTGCAAGATTGCGTTCAATCGCACAGCGGCATTTTGTCGGTAGTGCAGATGAGGTGATTACGCCTTCGCTGGTGAGGGGGTATGCCAGTAAGGTGCAAGCAGAATGCATAGAGATAGTCGAGGTGCCAGCCACCCACCAAGAGGGCTATGGTTTGATATGGACTTCAACGAGTAATAAAGCTATTTCAGGAGGTCAATGCTCGTCAGTATCTTCTTTAGTGGAACCGAGGCATCTGTGACTTTACCTCGCCAGCGCTCGTGAACGCTACGCCAGCAGCACGGTCGAACTGTGTTCTGTGGAGCTGTCAGGCTTTTCCGCTGATTCCTTTGCTCGACCTGGCGTGCAGGTTCCGCTGAAGAGCGCCTACTATGCAGACCTGCTCACGCCAACACAGGAGTTGCCAACCTACTCCGAGGTTGAGATTAGTGCTCTTCCTGCCAAGCTCTTCGGTATGCCAGTTCGGGTAGCCTCTATCCCCACCCTCATCGCCATGAAGAAGGGGTCAATTTCGGCAACAGCAAAACACTCAGAAAAGCATCTCCATGACATTGCTTTGCTGCAGAGGTGTTATGGCCAACCTCTCCATGAAGGCTATGCCGAGCGTTAAGCTCCGCTTTTTACCGTTAACGTCCTTTCGCCGAAGGGACGTTCATAACATTCAGGCTAAAGGGTCGCGGAACGCGGTCCCAGTGAGCGAGACTAACGATTTGAATACTGTAATGAACTCTCCCAGCGATTTCCGCGAAGGTGTGATCCAAGAGAGTCCATATATGAATTGTTAGGCCGCATTGAGCACAACCGGTACATCAAGGGCCCAGAATGCGCGTGGCGAGGTTGAGTAAATTGGGTCGCTGACCTGTAGTAATTACTCCATAGAGTGACGAGCCAGTGCCGAATGCGGCGCTATCGTTGCTTCCTGCGTTCACGTTTATCATATATGGCACCGTTGTTTCCGGTGACAAAATCAATGTTTTCCGCCTCCGCGCTGCCCCGAGTTGTAATTCAAAGGTAACGGTGAAGTTGTCGTACTTGTCAATGCCAAGTGTCACAAACGCGAAGGGTAAGAGCTGCTCCGTAGGCCACAGATAGTGTCCCACCTCCTTACCAGGCACAAACACGGCTTCGCTGGTTTGATGAAGAATAACGCCTGCTTGCATGCGATGATCGCTCAGGATGGACTTGGTCTCATTAGGAAACCAAGTGACGAGCCACTCAATTTCAATGCTGTAAGTTGAAAGCCGATCTAGAATTGACATGGCTTATCTCCGTTGAGTCGGCAATGAGAAGGTAACATAGAGAGGAACGCGAGCAGGTCAACACGAAAGTGTGCTGCGATCTAAGGATAGGTAAAGAGGCACGCTTTAGCCCGTCCCAGTGAGCGCATTCATTCACCTCCGTTTGATGGTGCAAATGAGGGTACTTACTTACAATGGATTCCAGGCGACGAGGTAAGAAGTCGAACCAGTGTTAGCGTTCGGCCAACCCACCTTTCTGATCCCAACGCTTAGGGCGGTGGTGTCCACACTATTTAAGTGGACACCACTTTTAGCCTCAACAAGCGGATCACCATGCGCCAAAGAAACTCTTAACCCAAGCCTTTCAAAGCCCAAGTTGTCCAGCAGTGGCCGATTTCAGCCTTTCGCCAAGGGGGGCATTCGAGAAAATAAGAAGAGATTTTCATGCCGCAAAGCTTTTTGATGCCTTAAGTTTATTGAGTTTTTCGGCGGACAGCTTGGTATGATTGACGGGAATATAAGCACGTAACATGTTGATATATAAAAAATTATTCTTGTACTTAAAATCCCCCGCTCGTAAGGGCGTGCCGGTTCGATTCCGGCTTCGGGCACCATGAATATCAAGGGTTTACCGTTTATGCGGTAAGCCCTTTTTTATTGGCTGCGGTTTTTGAGCGCGCGCCACACTACGCTCGCTGCTTCTCCCTACGCCATGCCGTCACACTGCAACCAAAGCGCCCCGAAAACCATCTCGAAAAGGCACTCAAGGACGAGAAGCCCAGAAGAATGGCGACTTCTGAAAGCGATCGCTCGCGGTTCACGACATAACGGTTCACCAGATCGACCCGAACGTCATCAACAATGGATGAGTAGCTTTGATCGTGATGGGCGAGATGGCGATACATGGTCTTGCGGTCCACGCCAAGCTGCTGGGCCACTTTTTCGGCTACGCATTCGCCCGCCGGCAATAGCGCGAAGACTAATTTGCGCACTTTGTCAGGCATCGTCACATCGGACTGGGCCAGTTTTGCATCGAGGAATTCCCGTGCATGACGCGCAATCAATGGGTCATAGGACTGGATCGCCGCATCCAGATCGCTGGTGGCCAGGACAATGCCGTCGAATTCATGGTTGAACCGAACCGATGCACCAAACACCTGCCGGTGCATCGCCAGGCTGACTGGCGCCTGGTGCGTGAAACAGACACTGCGAGGTTTCCAGGCGGGGCCAAGCAGCTGCTTCAATGTTCGGAAAATCACGCAGGTGACGAGCTCGGTCGCTTGTCGCACTGACCCCCCCATATTGTCGGTGAGCTCCTGCTTGAAAATCGCCACGCCGTTCGCTTCTTCAATGCTCAAGTCCATTGATTCGTTAGTGAGCCCGAGACGGCGTGTCAGCGATTGCCAGGCTTTGCGCAGCGTCTGCTCCTCGCGCAGGGCGATGGCCAGGGGACCGAGGTTATCCAGCTGGCGGGTTTGGCCCATGCGCAGGCCAAAGTCTTCGATCTTCGCGGCATACGCAGAGTCTTCCAGCAAGTGCATGACCGATTTTGCCGGGATCATGATGCTTGGATCCATCAGCGCCGCATCGGTGATGCCTGCCTTGCGCAACTGTCGATAGGGGTCCAGGCCGACGGAGAGGGCAACGTCGATAAAATTCGTCAGGCTTGAACTTCTAAGCAAACTCGGCATTGGAACTCCATTTTTGCCTCGAGATGTAAAAAAAATACCCCAGAATGTCAAGTCCAACAGCGGACATTCGCGGATACTTTTTCTACGAGTGGCGCTAACCACACTGATATTGAGCGCAAACGATCGGCAATTCGTATTCGAGGAGAATCAATTTGGCACACGTAATTCGTATGAATGAAACAGGTGGTCCGGATGTTCTGCGCTGGGAAGAAATGGAGGTTGGCGATCCAGGTCCTGGGCAGGTTCGATTGCGTCATGAAGCGGTGGGCCTGAATTTTGCCGATACCTATTTCCGCTCCGGGTTGTACCCGATGCCGCTTCCTGCCGGCATGGGCGTGGAAGGCGCTGGCGTGGTCCAGGCCGTTGGCGAAGGGGTGAGCAATGTTGCGGTCGGCGATCGGGTTACCTACACCGGCTTCCTTAACACCTTGGGTGCCTATAGCACCGAGCGCCTGATACCCGCGGCGCCCTTGATCAAACTGCCCGATGCCATTTCGTGCGAAACAGCGGCGGGCATGACCATGCGCGGGCTGACGTCGTCCTACCTGATGCGTCGCATCCATGACTTCAAGGCGGGCGACACCATCCTCATGCATGCGGCGGCAGGCGGTGTCGGCCTGATCGTATCGCAGTGGGCCAAGCTGCTCGGTGTGACGGTTATCGGCACCGTATCGAGCGAAGCCAAGGCCGAGATTGCGCGGGCTCATGGTTGTGACCATACGATCAACTACAGCTACGAAGACGTGGCCGCACGGGTCCGCGAGTTGACCGATGGCGTTGGCGTCAACGTGGTGATCGACAGTGTGGGCAAAGACACTTTCGATGCCTCTTTGAATTCGGTCAAGCGGCGCGGACTGGTCGTATGCCTGGGCTTCGCTTCCGGCCCGGTCTCAGGCTTTGATCCACAAATCCTTGCCACCAAGGGGTCGCCTTTCCTAACCCGTCCGGCACTGGCGGATTACATCGTCGATCCGGTGGAAAAGGCCGCACTCGCCGGGGAAATCTTCGGTCATGTTGCAGCCGGTCGCATCAACATCCCGATCAACCAGCGTTACGCGCTACAGGACGCGGTGCAGGCCCATCGCGATCTGGAAGCGCGCAAAACCACGGGTTCCTCGATTTTCGTGATCTGAGGAGGTCACCATGCGAGTTGAACAACTGACCTGTTCCATCGGTGCCGAGCTGATCGGTGTCAATGTAGCCGACGCCATCCACGACGATGACGTGTTCGGGTTTATCCGCGAGGCGTTGATCAAGCATCGGGTGCTGTTTCTGCGTGACCAGGACATAACCAGGGCTGAGCATGCGAGCTTTGCCCGGCGCTTTGGTGATCTGGAGGACCACCCGGTCGCGCCAACCGACCCCGAGGCGCCCGGTCTGGTGCAAATCTACAAGCGCCCGGACGCGCCGCTCGATCGCTATGAGAACACCTGGCATACCGATGCCACCTGGCGTCAGGCACCGCCCATGGGGGCCGTGCTGCGCTGCGTGGAGTGTCCGCCAGTAGGGGGTGACACGATGTGGGCCAATATGGTGTTGGCCCATGACAACCTGCCGGATCAGGTCAAGGCGCAGATCAGCGACCTGATTGCCAGTCATAGCATCCAGTCGAGTTTCGGCGCGGCAATGCCGCGTGAAAAACGCCATGCGTTGAAGGCCCAGTTTCCGGACGCGGAGCATCCGGTGGTCCGCACTCATCCGGAAACCGGCGAAAAGGTCCTGTTCGTCAATGCCTTCGCGACGCACTTCGTGAACTACCACACCAAGGAACGCGTGCGTTACGGACAGGACTGCAACCAGGCCGGTGGCGACCTGCTGCAATACCTGATCAGCCAGGCGTACGTACCTGAATATCAAGTGCGCTGGCGCTGGAAGAAAAACAGCATGGCGATCTGGGACAACCGCTGCACCCAGCATTACGCCGTGATGGATTACCCGCCGTGCCATCGCCAGATGGACCGCGCCACGATCATCGGTGACCGGCCTTATTGAGCGGGTAGGCACAGCCTTTTTCCAATCCGATCCAACTAGCTGACAGTGAGATAGAAAATGCAATTTCTAGACGATTCGCTGCACCCGGAAAACCAGGAAAAAGTAGTTATTACCGTCGCCCCGTACGGTCCCGAATGGATGCCTGAGGATTTCCCGGAAGATATCCCGGTCACCATGGCAGAACACATCGAAAAGGCAGTGGAGTGTTACGAGGCTGGCGCCACTGTGCTGCACCTGCATGTGCGCGAACTTGATGGCAAGGGCTCGAAACGCCTGTCCAAATTCAATGAGCTGATCGCCGGAGTGCGCGAAGCTGTGCCGGACATGATTATCCAGGTCGGCGGTTCGATTTCATTCGCCCCGGAAAACGATGGCCAGGCCGCCAAATGGCTGTCCGACGACACACGCCATATGCTGGCAGACCTTGATCCAAAGCCCGACCAGGTGACGGTGGCGATCAACACGACGCAGATGAACATCATGGAGTTGCTCTATCCCGAATACATCGAGGGCACTTCACTGGGCAATCCGCTACTCGGCTCAGCCTATAGCGAGATGACAGTGCCCGCGGGACCTGCCTGGGTGGCGGAGCACCTGCGTCGCTTGCAGGCATCCGGGATTCAGCCGCACTTCCAGCTAACGGGTATCCACGCGCTCGAAACCCTGCAGCGCCTGGTCCGCAAAGGTGTCTACACCGGCCCATTGAATTTGACCTGGATCGGGGTGGGCGGAGGATTCGAGGGGCCCAATCCGTTCAACTTCATGAACTTTGTCCAGCGTGTACCGCAAGCGTGCACATTGACCGCCGAGTCTCTGCTCAAGAATGTGCTGCCGTTCAACATGATGGCATTGGCCATGGGGTTGCACCCGCGCTGCGGCAACGAAGACACCATCATTGGGCAGCATGGCCAGCGCTTCGGTTCTGTGGATCAGGTCCGGCAAACGGTCCGTGTGGCAAAAGAGCTGGGCCGCGAGATTGCGACCGGCAAGGAGGCGCGCCAAATCTACCGCATTGGCACCTGGTACAAGGACGCAGACGAAACCCTCGCTGCAAACGGCATGCTTCCCAACCGCACTGCGGGCCCGATAGTTCCCTCGACCCACGGTCGATAGTTCTCCTCTCAGAGCACGGGCAGAAAGGCGGTAGCGCCTTCCTGCCCGGACTGCAGCCGTGCGCAATTCGCTTGAATTGCGTGGGATAAAAATAATGGGGGCGATATGCAGGTAGAGAAGTTTTCCATGTCGATTGCAGTGAATCCTCCGCGCGAGATTTCACGCCCGCGTGCCTATTGCTGGCTGGTATTTATCGTTATCTATGCATTGATGCTGTCTGACTACATGTCGCGACAGGCACTCAATGCAGTTTTTCCACAACTGAAGGCCGAGTGGGCCTTGAGCGATGCACAACTTGGCCTGCTCAGCGGCATCGTGGGCCTTGCGGTTGGCTTGCTGGCTGTACCGGCCGCGTTGATGGCGGACCGCTGGGGGCGGGTTAAAAGTGTGGTGATCATGGCGCTGTTCTGGAGTCTGAGCACTTTGGCCTGTGGGCTGGCAGAACACTATAACCAGCTGCTGCTCGCCCGATTGTTTGTCGGTATAGGCGAGGCGGGCTACGGCAGCGTTGGGCTTGCAATCATCTTGAGTGTATTCCCGTCTTCCATGCGTGCCACGCTGACCGGGGCCTTTACCTCCGCCGGCATGTTTGGCTCGGTACTGGGGCTGGCCTCAAGCGGCGTGATTGCGAATCACTTTGGTTGGCGCGCCGCGTTGATTGCCATGTCGGCGCTCGGATTTCTCTTGATCCTGTTCTTTGCATTCACGGTGAGTGAAACACGCCTGGCGCGGTACAGGCCCCTCGAGTTGGCCGAGTCGCCGGTGGAGGGCAAACGTGTTGAAAAAATTCGATTGCGCTCACTTCTCAAGACCTTGTTCGGCGCGCCTACGCTGGTGTTCACCTATGTTGGCAGTGGCCTTCAGCTCTTTACCGCTTACACCATCATTGCCTGGATGCCCAGCTACCTTAACCGCTACTACGATTTACCCGCTGACAAGTCGGCACTGGCGGCGGCCGTGTTACTGATCGCCAGCGGGCTCGGCATGGGTTTGTGCGGCGTTTTCACTGACTGGGTGGGGCGCAAGTCGGACAAAAACAAAACGCTGCCCGCCATCCTCTACTGCCTGGGATCCTGCGTACTGCTGATGATCAGCATGCGCTTGCCACCCGGCGCCGGACAGTTTGCGGTCATCATCACGGGCGTTTTTTTTGCGGCTGGCACTTATGGCTCAGCGGGCGCCATCGTCACCGATCTGGTGCACGTCTCTCTCCATGGCACCGCCATTGCCACCCTGGCGCTGGCCGGCAACCTGCTGGGTGCCGCGCCAGGGCCCTATCTGACTGGCCTGCTCGCCGACCGAATCGGCCTGCTCGGTGCGTTGCAGTGGGTCCCGTTAGTCTCGATTGGCGCAGCATTGGCGTTTGCTTTCGCAAGGTCTCATTACCTCCACGACCTGCGCCGCCATGCGTCCTCCAGTTGCCAACAATCGCGTTGAAAAACACCTCTCACATCCCGTAAGGAAATGCAGACGATGAATCACATCCTTTCAAAACCGCTCAAGGGTAAAGTTGCCGTCATCACCGGTGCTGGTCGTGGCATTGGCCGCGCCATTGCCCTGGCTTATGCGCAGGCCGGCGCCGCGGTGGTTTGCAGTGCACGCAGCGCAGCGGAAATAGCCGAGACTGTGCGCATGATTATCGAGGCAGACGGCCAGGCTGTCGCCCAGACAGCCGACGTGGGTGACTACGCCGCAGTCGTCGCCCTGTACCAGCGCGCCAGCGATGAATTCGGCGGTGTCGATATCGTAGTCGCCAACGCCGGCATCGCGATCGAGCAACGACGGATCGAGGACAGTGACCCGGCACAGTGGCGCAAGACCATCGACATCAACCTGACCGGTGCCTACCACACCGCTCATGCCGCCATCCCGCACCTGCGCCGGCGCGGTGCCGGGAAAATCATCATGATCGGTTCTGGCCAGCGCCACCGTGCCACCCCCGGTTTTTCGGCCTACTCCTGCAGCAAGAGCGGTATGTGGATGCTCACCCAGTCGCTCGCGGTGGAACTGCTGGAATACAACATCAGTGTCAACGAGCTGATTCCAGGGCCTGTACAGACCGAGATGACGCGCGATGCGGCTATACCGCCGGGTGAGTGGTTCAAGACCCCGGAAGACGTGGTGTCGCTGGCCTTGTTCCTGGCGGATATGCCCGACGCAGGACCTACCGCTCAGAGTTACAGCCTTATGCGCCGCGCGATCTGATGAGTAAGACGTTTTGGAACAAGTGACGACTCTAACTTAACTAATGAATGTCGCTTTAACTAAAATTCATCAAGATGAGAAGAGTTAAATGAGCGAAACTGCCTTGTTTACCCGGATGGATCAAAGCACTCAAAAAGACTGGGATATTATATCTGCAGAGTTTAAAAGCTTTGCCAGCGCCTTGCCGGATCGAATCATCGCGCACATGAATCTGCTGTCGGGTGATTTTTCCGGCTTTCCGATTGATCGCCTGAGTCACTGCCTGCAAACGGCTACACGCGCCTATCGTGATGGTCGCGACGAAGAGTATGTGGTGTGCGCGTTACTGCATGACATCGGTGATACGTTAGGCGCCTACAATCACTCTGAAGTGGCGGCGGTTATCCTCAAACCCTTTGTCAGCGAAGAAAATCACTGGATGATCCAGAATCATGGGATTTTTCAGGGTTATAACTTTTTTCACCGCATTGGAATGGATCGCCACATGCGCGACATGTTCAAGGATCATTCGAACTATGTGCGCACTGCAGAGTTTATCGAGTTGTACGACAGTCCTGCCTTCGACCCTGAAGGTGAAACATTGCCCCTGAGTTTCTTTGAACCGATGCTGCGGCGTATTTTTGCCAAGCCCAGGTTGTCCCTCTACGGGCCCATGTTTAGCGCTGAAACACCCGCTTACCCCAAAATGTAAAATTATTACCCCAGATCGTCAAAACCGGATTTATTTTTCTGCAGATACTTGTCTCACGTCAACCAAATACCGGAGTCATTTATGCCATTGGACGAGCAACTTGAACACGCGCCATTTGAAATGGCGCAGGCAAGCACGCGCAACTTTTCAGGCCGTGTCGTATTGATTACCGGCGCTGGCCGTGGCCTGGGGGGAACCATTGCACTGCATTTCGCGCGGGCCGGTGCAGATGTCGTGATCTGCGATATCGATATTCCCGCCCTGGAGGAAACCCGAAAGGCTGTTGAAGCGGCAGGTGCCAACTGCCTGGCCCTGCACTGCGACATCTCTTCGAGCAGCCAGGTCGTCGCCATGTTCGCCGACATTGTCCAGCGTTTTGGCACTTTGCACATTCTTGTGAATAACGCGGCGCTGGCTCCCACGGGGGCAGCTGACGCAGTACGACGCAATAAACACTACGCCTACATCACGACTGCGCAACCGAGACAGTCGCTAGGTTTCACCAGTGAAATAACCGATGAGGAGTGGCATCGGTACTGGGATGTCAATGTGCACGGCATGTTCTATTGCACGCGCGAAGCGCTCAAGCTGATGCAGGAACAACGCTATGGTCGCATCGTGAACCTTGCCTCGATCGCCGGGATGTCGGCAATCAGTGCGCACAGTCCGCACTACAGCGCGTCGAAGGGCGCCGTCATTGCCTTCACCAAATCGGTCGCAGCGGAAGTTGCCGGGGGCAATATCCTGGTCAATGCCTTGGCCCCGGGCGGGGTGTCGACCCCTTTCTTTGAAGAATATCTCGATTCCATCGGCGAGGAAGGTCGACGCAGGTTCTGGCAAGTCATACCGGCGGGCAGGTTCGGGACAACGGATGAATATGCGTCCGTGGCGACATTCCTTGCAGGCGATCACTATTTCGTGGGGCAAGTCATCAGTCCCAATGGGGGCGCCGTCCTTTAAACAGCGCGAACTGGCTGTCGAGTACAACACCCACTTCAACATCTGGACGAAACTATGCGATTGGTAAGATTTGGAGAAAAGGGCAGGGAGAAGCCTGGCCTGCTCGATAGCCAGGACATCATCAGAGACCTGAGCGGTATTCTCAGCGACATCGACGCAAGTACATTCACGCCATCATCTCTGGCGCATCTACAAGATATCGATCCTTCAACTCTCCCAGCCGTGGAGGGAAGTCCCAGGTTGGGGGCACCACTGCGGGTAACCGGCAAGTTCCTCGCGATCGGGTTGAATTACCGGGATCATGCGCAGGAGGCCAATCTGCCGATTCCCTCGGAACCTATCGTGTTCATGAAGGCCAACTCCTGTATCACGGGCCCCCATGATGAAATCATCCTTCCACCCGATAGCCAAAAAACCGATTGGGAGGTTGAACTTGGAATTGTTATTGGCAGTGAAGGCGCCTACCTCGATAAAAAAGATGCACTCTTGCATGTAGCGGGTTATGTCCTGGTTAATGATGTTTCCGAAAGAGCCTATCAATTGGAGCGTGGGGGGACCTGGGATAAAGGAAAGAGTTGCGATAGTTTTGGCCCGATCGGCCCATGGTTCATCACCAAGGATGAGATAGGCGACGTACAGAACTTATCCATGTGGCTGGATGTGAATGGCGTTCGCCGGCAAACAGGGAACACGGCGACGATGATTTTTGATGTGCCCACCCTCGTGGCGTATATCAGCCAGTTCATGCGACTTTACCCTGGCGACATTATTACCACGGGTACGCCTCCAGGCGTTGGGATGGGTATCAAGCCCACACCGGTTTTCCTTGAAGAAAACGACATTGTCACTTTGGGTATTGAAAAACTCGGCCAGCAACGCCAGGCGTGTGTTCGCTATAAAGGTTGATTTCAACAAACAATGATCTCGGCAGGAAAGTGCAACCCCGTCATCGAAATACTTGATGTTGTTTAGATAAAAAAAACAAACGGAGACAAGTCAATGCATGAACATAGCGTTTGTAGTACGCGTTCGAGGCGAAGTCAGTTGGCCGTGGCCCGACCATGAAAAAACTTTCTAAACATTCGCATTGCCCGGGTTCCGGGCAGGAGATCTACAGAATGATGTTCGTGAACAGTTTGATGGCGACTTCCCTTGCAGTGGTTTTCACAACGGCGGTACACGCCGCAGTTTCCCCTGAACAAGTGGCCAGGCTGGGCACCAGCCTGACCCTGGTGGGCGCGGAGAAGGCCGGTAATGCCGATGGCTCCATTCCGGCCTACAACGGCGGCCTGACCACCGCTCCGGCCAGCTTCAAGGCGGGCGACACTTTTCGTCCGGACCCCTTTGCCAGTGAAAAACCGGTGCTGGTGATCGACGGCAAGAACATCCGCCAATACCAGGGCATGCTCACGGCCACCACGGTGAAGCTGATCGAGAGATTTCCCAGCTACCGTGTCGATGTTTATCCGACCCACCGCACTGTAGTACTACCGCAGGCGGTACTGGATAACAGCGTGAAGAATGCCACCGGGGCCAAGTCCCTCGAAGGCGGGTTGGCCATCGACAACGTCTTGCCGGGCGTGCCATTCCCGATTCCGCAATCGGGCGCCGAGGCAATGTGGAACTTCCTGCTGCGTTACCAGGGCGTCAATATCAATGCCAAGTACGATTCCTGGAACGTCGACTCGGCCGGTGTGGCCAGCCTGGCGACCACCGCTCAAGCATTCATCAACTACCCGATCTACGAGAACATGTCGCAGCCGATCACCAGCTCCGACGTGTACTACCAGATGAAACTGTATTACACCGGCCCGGCGCGGCGCGCCGGTGAAGCCATCATGCTCAAGGACGCCACCAACGCCATCCAAATGCCGCGCCGCGCCTGGCAGTATCTGCCTGGCCAACGCCGAGTGAAGCTGGCCCCGAGCCTGGCCTACGACACGCCTAACCCGGGCACGGCCGGCACCGGCACCTACGACGACGTGTTCGTGTTCAACGGCGCGCTGGATCGCTATGACTGGAAGTTGGTGGGCAAGGAGGAAATGATCATGCCCTACAACACCTACAAGCTGACCTACGCCCAGGATCCGAAATCGCTGACCACCTCCAACCATCTGGCGCCGGATATGGTGCGCTGGGAGAAGCACCGCGTCTGGGTGGTGGAAGGCAACCTGAAGTCCGGCGCACGTCACGTTTACCAGAAGCGCCGCTTCTACCTGGATGAAGACAGCTGGGTGGCCCTGGCCTCTGACCAGTACGATTCCCGTGGCCAGCTCTACCGTGGTTCCTTCGCCTTCCTGAGCCAGAGCTATGACAAGCAGGTGCCGGACGCCACGCCGTACATGATCTATGACCTGGTTGGCGGTTCCTACAACATCAACGGCGTGGTTGGCCCGTACGGCGGCATCCACTACATCAGTGCGCTGTCCAAGGCACAGTGGTCGCCCGAGTCCCTGGCAGGGGCGGGTATTCGCTAGCATCCATGTGCTGCGCTGGCGAGCCATCGCCAGTGTGGCCGAGTGTATGACAGGCGCCGTGAAGCTTATTTGAAAGCCATGAAAAAGCCCGGCACCTGGCCGGGCTCAGGAATGCTGCGGTCTGCACATTCAACGCTATGTGAAGTACTTCGCAATCGCCTGCTTGCCTATTGCCGCCTCAATGTCCCGGTAGGTGCGCTTCTCGGTCGCGCACAGCAGCGACCTGCCATCCCTGAGCTGCATCGAAAAGGTCAGTTCGATCTCATCGTCCGCCAGTATCACCCCGGCGACAGCGCCGATCGGACCGAGGGCCAATGCGCCCGCCAATCCCAGGCCGACAGTGCTCGATACGTCCCGATAGGACGTTTCACTGACGACTGTGGCGTCGAGTATTTCGGATGTCGCAATCTTGAGGCCAGGCCATGGGTAGACAGCCGTTTCTATCGTGATAAAGCCAGGTTCCAGCACTGCACTCCCCTCAAGGAAATCCCCGGCCAGGATTTTTATTTTTGCCATGTGGTGTCCTCCCTGTATGAGCTACAGGAAAATTCAACGCTTGCGGGGTGGGTGCGTCAACGCTCTCTGGACGAGGGTACCTTTTGGCCGACTAGTGGATCAGGGGGCCATGGATCATCCAGTACCCCACATATGCACCTGGGCGTAAACTGAATAGGGTGCAGCCTGCATCGAATCGCGCTGCGCCTGGAGGTGAGGCCATGCGCTTGATAACCGCTTGCATCTCGATCGCCCTGTTGGCGGTGCCACTCGCCAACGCAGCGTCTTCGGTCGAAGTCGTCTTCAAGAACCCCGAGAGTTTCAACGATGCCAGCCTGGATAGTCCGGGCTATGAACGGGGTGCCGATCCTTACGTCATGAACGCGTTGCGCAGCCATATCCAGAAACTGGGCGAGCGCTACCTGCCACCTAATCAGGCGCTGCAAATCGAAATACGCAACATCGACCTGGCCGGCCGCTATGAACCCTGGCGGCCGAATGCCTATGACGTGCGCTTCATGCGCGATATCACCTGGCCGAGCATCGATCTGCATTACGTGCTCAAGCAAAACGGTGAGGTGGTCAGTCAAGCCGACGCCAGGGTCATGGACCAGATGTACCTCCAGCGCCCGGGGCGCCTCAGCCGAAGTGACAGGCTCTATTCCGAGAAGGCGATGCTCTCGGACTGGTTCCGCAGGCAATTCGCGGGGAAACATCAGGTAGGGACGAATTGAACGGTACGCGGCCGTTCAGTAAGGCCGCGTACTGCAAGCCTCGTCGATGAGGTCGATGAAGTCGTCATGGGAAACCGGCTTGCTCACGTGGTAATCAAAGCCCGATTGCCTGGCCTTTTTCTCGTCGTCGCTGGTGGCATAACCCGTCAGGGCAATGGCGGGCGTGTGTTTGAGTTGGGAAATCTGGCGGATGGCGCGGATGAACTGATGGCCGTCCATGACCGGCATGCCGATGTCCGAAATGATCACGTCGTAGTTGCTGTCTTTGGCCGCCTTAAGGGCTTGCAGTGGGTCGCTGAACGCTTCGACATGGGCGTCTTCCATTTCCAGCAGCATCTGCAGGACTTCCATGACGTCTCGGGAGTCATCCACCAGCAGCACTTTCTGCCCGACTAAACGCCCCTGTTCGGCGACGGCCGGTTGCTCACTCGGCTGCTGTGAGGGCCGGGAGAGCGGCAAACGGATGGTGAAGGTACAACCACGACCGATGCCTTCGGACTGCACATCCACCGAACCGCCGTGGGCTTCCACCAGTTGGCGCACCAACGACAGGCCGATGCCCAGGCCTTCGCGCTGTTGCGGGGTGTGCTGGTTGTCCGCCTGGCTGAAGAGGTCAAATACCTTGTGCAGATTGTCCTGCTCAAGCCCCACGCCGCTGTCGATGACGTCCAACTGGGCCATGTTCTCGACGCGATGGGCGATCAGTTCGATGCGGCCATCCTTGGGCGTGAATTTCAGCGCGTTGTTGAGCAGGTTCCAGATGATCTGTTCCAGGCGCGTGCTGTCGGCATCCACCACCAGAGGTGGCTCGGGGGGCTGTGGCACCTGCAGCACGACTTCGCACGGATGCTGGTCATTGATCACCACGGTGTAGATATCCTGGAGAATCCGTCCCAGGTCTACCGCCTGTTTTTTCAGCTTGAGTTTGCCGGTGCGCACCCGGGCGACGTCCAGCAGGTCGTCGATGATCCGCGCCTGGCTGGCGACGGCATCGCAAATGGTGTTCACGGCCTTCATGGCTGTCCCGGCGCTTTTGGTCATCGGCAGGCGCCGCAGCAGTTCGGCATTGAGCTGGATGAGATTTAGCGGGTGCTTGAGTTCGTGGGACATCACCGCAAAGAACTCGTCCTTGAGGTGGCTGCTGGTCTGGGTTTCGGCCAGTTGCTGGCTTTGTTCGTCATGCATGCGCTTGTGACCGGTCAGGTCGCGGGCAATCTTCACATAGCCCTGCAGGTTCTCGCCCTTGAGCAACGTGACTTCGCCGCTGCAATAAAAACGGCTGCCGTCCTTGCGCAGGTGCCAGCGCTCGTCTTCGCCGCGACCTTGCTCGCGAGCCTGGCGCAGCTCGGTTTCCGGCACGCCCGTCGCACGGTCTTCGGGCACGAAAATCAGGTCGTAATAGGCGCCGAGCACTTGCGCTTTGGTATAGCCGAAAATCAGCTCGGCGCCGGTGTTCCAGTCGGCAATCACGCCATTCTCGTCGAGGATGATGATGGCAAAATCGTGGGTGCTTTCGGCAACCAGGCGCATGCGTTCCTCGCCCAGGCGCAGTTCGTCTTCGGCGGCGCGACGTTTGGTGATGTCGATAAAGGTCAGCACCGTGCCGTCGATATGGTCCTCGCTGGAACGGTAGGGCAGCAATCGGGCAATGTACCAACGCTGGTCAATGCTGCTGACCTCACGCTCGATCATGTTCAGCGAGCCAAAAACCGTCTCTGCATCCTCAACCATTTCCGGATAATCGAGGCGGTGGGTGATGTCCATCAACGAGCGCCCGGTATCGACCGGCAGCATGCTGAAAATGTCCGTGGCCCGGGGGGTGAACCAACGGATGCGCATGTTGCGATCGACGAACACCGTGGCGATGTCGGTGGAGGTGATCAGGTTGGAAAGGTAGTCGTTGATCTTGTCGGTTTCCTCGACCTTGGTCTTGAGCTCGTAGTTGACCGTCAGCAGCTCTTCGTTGATCGACTGCAGTTCTTCCTTGCTGGTTTCCAGCTCTTCGGAGGCCGAACGCAGCTCTTCATTGATGGCCTGCATTTCTTCGTTCGACGCCTTGAGTTCTTCACTGGAGACTTCCGACTCTTCGATCGTCTCCTGCAAGTGCGCCTTGGTGCGCTGCAGATCATGCTCGAGACTGGCCAGCAGCTGGTTGTCGCTCTCGTTCGAAGCGACATCCAACTGTAGCTGCGCAATGATTTCCTGTTCCTCGAAGATCACCAGCACGTACTCGCTGTCGGTTTCTTCATCCTTGTACGGGTGCGCGGTCAGGTCCACCTGGTAATACCGCTGTTCTCGTTCGATCCGCACCTTGCTCGAGGTGACTGTCGCGCCTTTTTGATGAACCTGGTACAGCATCGTGCGCAGCTCCAGGCGCAATTCCGGAAGCGCGAGTGCCAGCAAGCTGCGGGTTAGTTCTCCCGCCACGTACCGCAGGAAACGCCCGGCCCCTTCACTCAAGTGCAAGATGTTGCCGTTGGCGTCGACAACGATGCTCGGTGGCGCGGTCGTTTCCAGCGCGCGCAGATGGATATCGGCGAAGGAAATCTTGCGGCTCGCTTTGGTTTCGATGGGGCTGGCGGTGGTGGGGGTTCGCGCATGGCCATCGCGAAACAGCGCCGGAGCGCGCCGGGTGGTGGTCGAAGCGCTCCTGGCGCGGAAAATACGATTGCGCTTGTCCACCGGGGTAAACAGGTCCGGACAACCGTCGGCGAATTCCGAGGACCCCAAGAACAGGTAGCCACCTGGCCGCAAGGCAAAATGAAACATCTCGTAGAGGGTGCGTTGTACGTCGCGGTCCAGGTAAATCAACAGGTTCCGGCAGACGATCAGGTCGATCTGCGAAAACGGTGGGTCCAGCAACAAGCTGTGCCTGGCGAACAGCACCTTGTCACGGATGTCCTTGTGCACCCTGAAGTTCTGGCCCTCCTTGATGAAATGCTGACGCAGGCGCTGTGGTGGGACATCGGTGACGATCGCCCCGGGATAGACACCTTTGCGCCCAAAGGCAATGGCGCGCTCATCAATGTCCGTGGCAAACACTTGCACTTTGGCCGTTGCAGCGTCGAGTACCAACTGCTCACTCACCAGAATGGCCACGCTGTAGGCTTCTTCGCCGGTCGAACAGCCGGCTGACCAGACGCGGATTTCCTCACGGTGCGGCTGGCTGTTGCGCAACGATTTCACCAGGTTGGGCACCACTTCACGTTCCAGCGCTTCGAAGGCTTCGCGGTCGCGGAAAAAGTTGGTCACGCCGATCAACATGTCGCCCAGCAGTGCGTTGTTTTCTTCCGGGTGCGCTTGCAGGTAGTCATGGTAGGCGGCCAGGTCTGGATGGGCGGTCACCTGCAAGCGCCGCTCGATCCGGCGCAGCACCGTGGCGCGCTTGTAGTGCTTGAAATCGTGGCCGGTATGCGTGCGCAAATGCAGCAGAATGTCCTGCAGCAATCGCTCGGTCTTCGCGGCATCCCGTTCGGCCGGAAGGGGCGTCTTGAGGCCAGGATCATTGGCACCGGGGAGGGTGATGGTCTGTGCGTTGTGCCAGAGCTCCAGCAGTTTTTGTGGCATTTCCGCCACCGGCATCACCAGGTCGACCATCTGCGTGTCGATGGCCGCGCGCGGCATGCTGTCGAACTCGGCCTCTTCGGGGGTCTGGACCAAGGTGACTCCCCCTTGTTCCTTGATGCGCGACAAGCCGACCGCGCCATCGGAGCCGGCGCCGGACAGCACCACGCAAAAAGCCCGCTCCTTGTGCACATCCGCCAAATCCCTGAAGAACAGATCGATAGCAATGTGGCTGCCCGCCGACCGCTGTGCAGGGGCGACGGACAGATAGCCGTCATTCATGATCAGGTCATGGGCCGGCGAGATGACGTACACGGAGTTTTTCTCGATCGAAATCGTCTCGGTCACCTGCCGCACCGGCATTTGCGTGACGTCCTGGATGATCCGGTCGGCAATGCTTTCATGGTCTGGGGCTAGATGGAGAATGACCACGAAGGCCATGCCATTGTCATTGGGCATGTGCTCGAAGAACGATTTCACCGCGTTGAGGCCACCGGCAGAAGCGCCAATCCCGACCACCGGGAATACAAGGTCGCTGGGGATCAGTTCCTTTCGTTGCGGAACATTGGGTGAGCGCTTCGCAGTGGTTTTCATAGGGTTCACCTTAATCGCCGGGGCAAGATCTGCCTCCAGCTGCCCAACGTAAACCGCGATTCCGGTAACGGCTCCCCTGCAGAAGGAGTACAGGACCAGGTAGCGCTGAACGGTAACCTGGCGTCGGTTTGCACATAAGTTATGACCGCGCCATATCCATTGAGTATCAACCTTTTCACAGGAAAAATCAGAATGTTCCCAATCGTCATGCCGTCATAACTCTTCGAACTAGTTGCAACTAGCGGTTTTATCTATAGAGAAAAATTAAGTTGGCAGCGACGTTGATACGGGAGATGTATTTCAGGGTTGAATTGCCTACAAAAAATCACCCGACAAATGGCAGCGTTCAGGAAGTTGACGCTGTAGATTTGTCGTACTAAATATTTCGTACTGCGTTGGTTTTCATTGATATTCAAACAAGAGGAGGCCGCGAAGATGATGCGCAGAGGTTCCACGTATTGGCTCTGGGCGGACTGCGAGTTGCACTGTCGATCCCACGATGAATTGCAAGATGACGGCACTCTTATTGATGTTCAAACCAGAGTTTCGAGAAAGGGCAGAACGCAGTTATTCATCGGTGTCTACGACAAAAACGGATCGCACCTGTTTGAAGAGGCTCACGACTACTTGCCCCACGATACGATGACGACGGCGCTGGCGTGGGGTGTGTGTCGTGCGCGGGAAATTGCCGCGGGTAACCTGGTCATGAATGCCCGGACTGGCAGGAGCCACAGCGCGGCCAGCGATTCCCGGCATTCATCCGCAGGTTGAAATCCGCAGTCGAAAGCCAGCGCCGCGCCGATCAGGCGCAGGCGCTGGCTTGCCACCGCTAGTTGGGTATTGGAATGGTGATGCCTTCTTTCTGCAGATCTTCGCGTACCGACTGGAATTTCTGGTACTTGGATATTTCGATCGGGCCGTCGTAGGTCATGCTTTGCATCTTGCGAGGCGGGTATTTGATGTAGGTCTTCATGAGTTTCTCAATGGACTGGCTGATCGGCACCATGGTCCAGGTGCGCTCGGTAACGTTGCTCATGAAAATGTCATAGCGCTCCTGCGGGTCCTGATACAGGTCGAACACCTGCGGTACCGTCGCCACGTATTTGGTGGCACCTTTCCAGCCCAGGTTGGTGTCCACGGCCAGTCCGCCGGTCGATACGCCATCGTCGCCACGCAGGTTGAATACGGCTTTGTAGTTGCCCACTCGGGCAGCCCCCGGGGACAGCTCGTTTTCGGTGAAGTAGAACCACTCTTTGCGTGGATCGGGACCGGTGCCCTTCAACACCGGGGTCATGTCAAAGCTGTCGAAGATGATCGGCTGGCCTTCGCGATCTTTCTCCGGCAGTTTGATCCCGGCGACCGAGGCGAACGTCGCCATCAGGTCCAGGCCACCGATGATGTCGTGGTTTTTGGCGTTTGCCTTGATTTGACCGGGCCAGACCATGATCGCCGGCACCCGGTTGCCCCCTTCGCGCACCGTGCCCTTGGTGCCCCGGAATGGCGTGTAGCCGGCATCCGGGTAAACGTCCTGCCAGGCGCCGTTATCGGTGGTGTAGACCACCAGGGTGTTCTTATCCAGCCCCAGCGCTTTCAACTTGTCCATGATGTGCCCGATACGGGTGTCGAGCTCGACGATCGAGTCGGCGTATTTGCTCTTGGAGATCGACTTGTGGACGAACTCCGGAGCGGGCAGGTTGGGTTGATGCACTTTCATGAAATTGACGTTGATAAAGAATGGCTTGTCGGATTTGGCCGCCGTGTCGAGGAACTCCAGTGCCGCTTTCTCGACGTAGCTGTCGAAGAACGGAATCCCGACCACACCGGGCTTGCCATCCACCACCGGCGTATCCACGTATTGCCCATTGATCTTGAATTCCTCGACCGCTTTTTCCCCCGCCTTGCCGGACAACGCACCTTTGGTGACTTGGGTGAACATGGCACGGGTTTCCGGGTCCATGTCCGGGAACCAGGTGGGGTCGGCGTAGGTGTAGGCATTGAGGTGATACAGGCCGGCGTATTTCATGACGTCGTAGCCTTGGGCATTGGGCAGTGCGTAGTCGGCCTCGCCCAAGTGCCATTTGCCGGTGAAATAGGTTTCGTAACCACCGGTCTTGAGCACGGAGGCCAGTGTCCACTCAGCCGCCGGCAAACCGCCACCCTGGCCCTGGAACGCCACCGTGGTCATGCCGCTGCGGTTGGGGATGCGCCCGGTCTGCATCGCAGCCCGGCCCGGTGTGCAACTGGGTTGGGCGTAGAAGGAGTAGAAGGTGGTGCCTTCGGCCGCCAGTTGGTCGATGCTGGGGGTCGGCATGCCGCGGCCGACACCACCGCCATAAGGCCCCAGGTCACCGTAGCCGGTGTCGTCGGAGACGATGAACAGGATGTTGGTTTTTTCGGTCTGTGCGGCGTGGGCAACGTTGATTGCCATCAACAATGTACAGGCAAGGTAAAGCCTGGGGTGATGCGCAAACTTGTTCATAAGGGTTTCCTTTCTCAAGTTCCGATCCTTGTTGTGGGCCGCTCATGTATCGAGGGCAAATCAACAAGCATCTTTGTGAGTAACCCCCCCAACGTTCAGCCAGGACAGTTCAAGGAAACTTTCCAACGACACAATGGCATTCCTTTCACTACGCAAGGCAGCCGTGAAAGGTTAGTTCCATAACGCTCGCTCCGTGTGGTTGCAGATCCCGGATTAGACGTCGTTCGTCGATTTATTACCTGATTTCCCCCTATCCACGGCTGAACTCACTTTCAGACGGCTTCAAAATCCGCTTTCGCGCATCAGCACGGCAAGCAAGTGGGTGGCGACATCGCCCAGCACGCTGCGTCGTTCACCCTCGATTTTCAGGTGGCCACGGGTTTCGCGCAGGCTCGGCAAGGGCGCGTCGAGCTGGATCAACACCTGGAACAGCGCGGCGCTCGGCACCAGTTCATGTTCCTGCGCGGTGGTGGGCACCGGGCCGCCAAAACGCGAGGACAGCATGCGGTGGGACAACTGGCTGGCGCGGGTGCTGCCGATCACCAGCACCCGGCCAGCGAGCGGCGTGGTCTGGCCGTCGGGATAGAAGCGCACGCGATCGCCGGTGACCAGGCGATGCACCTGGTCCTGGGCGACGTAGGCGTCCACTTGCCAGCTGCTGGGATCGATCAGGATGCCCAGGGCGTCCTGGCGGCCGATCCACTGGCCGGGTTTCCAGTCCGGATTGACGTCCAGCCACAGGCCCGCGAACGGGGTTTGCAGGTTGAGCCGGGCGATTTCCGAACGGGCGGCGCGGGCTTCCTCGAACTGCACGTTGAGGCGCTGGCGGGTCACCGCGTCTTCGGCAAGGCCACCGGGGTCGGCCAGCAGCCCGGACAGGCGTGCCTGATAACTGCGGGCATTGGCTTCGCTGCTGTGCAGGCGCGAGGCGATGTCCGGCTCGTCGAGCACCACCAATACCTCACCGGCCTTGACCGGGCCTTCGCCGTGAATCGACTGCAAGCGCGCCGGGTAGGGCGCATAGACCCGCAACTGATGTTCGGCGCGGGCCACGCCCACGGCGTCGATCTGGGTGCGCCAGGGCAATGCGAGGCCCACCAGGATCAGGCCGAGGATTGAATAAAACAGCACTTTGCGCAGGCGTGGAATACTCGCGCGACTGGCCCACCAGTGGCCCAGTTCGCGCACCACCGGCATGGCGATGAACCAGGACAATTCAACCATGAACAGAATGATCCCCAGCAACTTGAAGAAGAACAGGTAGACCGCCAAGGCGATCCCCAGGAACAGCACCAGCCGATACAGCCAAGTGACGATGGCGAAGGTCACCAACAGCCGTCGCTGACCGGTGGGGAAGACCTCCGGCCAGTCTTCCTGCAAACCCAGCAGGTTACGCCGCAGGGTGACCCGGGCCAGCGCCGAGGCGCGTTCGTGCAGGTTGGGAAAATCCAGCAGGTCGGACAGGATGAAGTAACCGTCGAAGCGCATGAACGGGCTGGCGTTCAAGGCCAGGGACAGCAGCCAGCTGGTGGTCGCCAGGTACAGCAGGGCATTGCGCAACGCTCCCGGATCGCACAGCGCCCAACCCAGGGTCGAGAGCCCGGCCAGGGACAACTCGGTGACGATCCCGGCCGAGGCGATGGCCAGCCGCTGGCGCGAACGACTGAGTTTCCAGCTCTCGCCGGTGTCGGTGTAGAGCATCGGCCACAGCACCACGAAGGCGATGCCCATGTGCCCGACCCGCAACCCCAGGCGCGTCGCCACCAGCGCGTGGCCCAGCTCATGCAGGGTCTTGGCGACGATCAGTGCCAGGGCGAAACTGAACAGGCCTTCGGTGGAGAACGACTCGACCACGGCACTGGTGAAGCTGTCCCATTGCTGCAGGACCAGGATCACCCCCAGCACGCTCAGGCTCACCACCACCATGGCGGTCAGCGGATGGAACAGCCAGCGAAGGGCATGGGCCAGGTGTTGCAGCGGTTGCTGGGGGCGCAGCAGTGGAATGCGGAAAAACAGGTAGTGGTGCAGCCACCAGCGCCAACTCAACCAGCTGCCTTCCTCGCTTTTGGCCTGCAGGCGCGCCAACGCCGCGGGCCCGGCACGCAGCAACTGGTGTTGTTCGAGGAACTGGCGGAAGTCGAGGATCTGCTCCACATCCGGCTTGAGCGCAGTGCCTTCGGCGATCTGCTGGCTGATCTGCCTTGGCGACTGCCCCCAACGCAGCAGGCACTCGAACTCCAGCCAGCCGATGCGGTAGAAGCGGTTGATCACCGTGTCCTGGATCACCCACGCCGGTTCGCCGCTGCTGCCGTGGGCGGCTTCGCTCAGGCGCAGGTCCTCGCGCAAAGGGGGCAGGGGAATGTCGGCCGGGTCGAGCATCACCAGCCACTCCAGGCGCGCAACGTTGCCAGCGGACGACGCAGCAGGTAGTACCCAAGCATCACCCGGCCGCCATACAGTTTGGCGGTGCCGTGCAGGCCCAGGCGCGCGTGTTCCGGCGCGCCGTCGATGCTCGCCAGCAGTCGATAGGCGACCACGCCTTCATCGCTGGGCCGCGCCTGGTAACTGGTTTCGAGGATCTGGCCCTTGAGCGGGGTCAGCGGGTACGCGGTGAGGAACAGCGTGACCTCGGCGCCGGGCTCCAATGCGATGGCGTCGGCCACGGCCAGCTGGATCAACATGGCCGGCTGGCTCGGGTCGGCCACCTGCATGATCCGTTCACCCGTCACCACCGGTTTGCCCAGCCAGTCGTTGGGGTCGCTGAATACCGCGACACCGGCGCGCGGCGAGAGTACCCGGGTGCGCTTGAGTTGCGCCTGCACCGCTGCCAATTCGGCGCGACGCTGCTGCGCGCGACCTTCGAGCAAGGTCAGCTCGCTTTTGCTCTGTGGGTTGTCGAAGGCCCGCTGGCTAGCCGCCTGCAGTTCGGCATCGGCCACTGCCACCTCCTTGCCGAGCACTTCGGCGCGGCTGCGCAGGGTGGTTTCGTCCAGGGAAAACAGCGGTGTGCCGGCGTCGACCGATTGATTGGGGCGCACCTGAATGTGCTCGATCACGCCATCGATGGGCGAGCTGATGATCTGCGCCTGGCGCGACACGATCTCCGTCGGCGCCAGGGCCGTTTGCCGCACCGGCAGCAACAACAGGGCGCCGAGTACGAGCAGGCCCAGCAGTGTTTGTTTGCGATTGGGCCACCAGCGGCCCAGGCGACGCCGTCGGCTCAGCGCGGCCCAGCAATAGGCCCAGGTCTGTATCGGGCCGGTCAGCACCTGGCGCAGCCGCGCGGGCGGCTCCTGTTCGAGTAACAACAAGAGCAGGCCCAGGCGCTGTTGCTCGCGGTCCTGTATTGGCACGCACCACAGGCCCGCCGGCCACCATTCGTTCCAGCCTTCGGCAATGTCCGCGGGCGCTGTGGTGGTGTCCTGGGTCAGCCAGACCGGCTCGCCGCCCGGCACCTGGGTGGCGATCCAGCGGCTGGCACGACCTAACCACACCAAATAGGGCGAGTCTTCGCTGGGACGCGACAGGCCCGAGACGCACAGCAGTTCCAGCGACGATTCACGCTGGGCAAACACCAGTGCCTGGTGAAACGGCAGCAGCGGATACAGGTCGTTGGCCATGCTGAAGGCCAGGGCGTTCAGCGTGTCGGCGGCAATCGCCTTGTCACGCAGGGCGTCCAACTCCAGCAGCAGTTGGGGGTGGGGCAGGGGCTCATTCATGGTCATGGCTGAATACTTGTCATGGCTGAGCAGTGTCCTGATTGAATCGCGCCGTGCCGCTCATGCCGGCCATCAGGTCAGGGAATTTCTCGTCGAGCCGCGCCTCCAGTTCGACGGTCTGCGCCACCGCATCGACCCGCGAATTGATCACCGTGACATGGGCCGGGTAGGTCTTCGCGGTTTCATGGATGCTCACTTGCAGCGGCATGCCCTTCTTCAGGGTTTTTAGCAGGTTCGAGGGCACGTTCAGGCGCACCTTCAACGCACCGTCGCTGACCAGATCGAACAGCGGCGTACCGGCGCTGACGGTCTGGTACGGCTTGACGTAGACCTTTGCCACCGTCCCGGAGAACGGTGCCAACACCTGGCAATAACCACTCTGGGCCACGCCCATGGCGCGGGCGCCCTCGGCTTTTTGCACTTCGGTGTTGGCCATCGAGACTTCGATGTCGCCAACGGCATTGAGCTGGCGCAATTGCTTTTTCGCTTCCAGGTTCTGCTTGGCCATCGCCAGTTCCGCCACCGCGACTTTGCTGCGCGCCTCGGCCTCGTTGCAGTTGAAGCGCGCCAGCACCGCGGACTTGGCCACGTGTTCGCCGAAGGTGGCTTTCAATTCACCGAGCGTCCCGTTCATCTGGCTGGAGAGGGTGGTCTCCAGCTCTGCGGCGAGCAGTACGCGGATGGTCGAAGCAGTGTCCGGGGGCGGGTCCTCGGCCTGAGCCCCAAAGGTGGCAGTGGTCAACATGAGCAACATCCATCGCCAATTACGGACGGGTCTGAACATTCGGCATTCCTTGCTGGGTGACGAGCAGTCGTTGCTGCTCCTGTTGGTTCAAGGTGTTCTGGATTTCCCGGGCCAGGGTCTTGATGTCGTGTTTGTCGATCTCGTTGGGCAGCACATCCAGCCCCACCGAGTTGTACAACCGGCCCCAGGCCGCCTGGGCGCTGGAGAAGGCGGCTTCGCGCTGGTAACGCGAGAGCAGGTAGCGACCTTCGGCACGGATCACCTCAAGCTCCGAGCCCAGGGCGCCAGACTTGGCGGCCTGGGCGTAATCGAGCAGGCTGCGGTCGACGCGCAGGCTCTCGTCGGTGAACTCTACCTCTTGACGCGCGAGTTGGTAGCGCAGGGTGCCGACCCGCACCTGGGTCAGGATAGCCATCGACAGCGCCACGCGCCGGGTGTCGTCGGTTTCGTTCTGGGATTTCTCCGCGGCGTTCAACGCCGGCAGTTGCAACAGGCGCAGCAGGTTCATCGAGACCTGCAGGCCGGTGCCCATCCAGTCGCTGTTGTAGAGGAACTTGTTGGAGTCGTACCGGTAGCCGTAGTCGACGCTGACGTTCGGCCACAGCTGCGCCTTGGCGATGTCCAGGTCCTTCTGGTTCACACGTTTGCGATACCACTCTTCCATGATTTCCGGACGGTTTTCCATGGACAGCTGTTCGAGTTGCGCCATGCTTTGGCGCACCTCTGGCAACGGCGGCTCGGTGGTGTCGGCCAGGACCATTTTCGAGCCCGGTGGCAACGACATCAGCGCCGCCAGTTCCGCCTGGGCGAACTCCAGGTCCTGGCGGCGCACGGTCAGCAGGTAGATCGAGTCGAGCAGGGCGCGTTGGTAGGCGAGGATTTCCTGGCGCGGCAACAGGCCCCGGTTTTCCGCGTCACGGGCCGAGGTCAGGGCGGTGTGGGTGCGCATCAGCAGTTTGTCGACTTCCGGCATCAGGCGTTGAGCACCGAGCGCGCGCCAGTAGGCGTTGCGCACATCCTGCAGGACGTTCTGTGCGACTTTGCGCCGGCGCTCCTCGGCCATCAGGATCTGATCGGATTTCTGCTGGGTGCGGTAATAGGCCACGCCGAAATCCAGCAGGCTCCAGCTCAGCCCCAGGCCGTAGAGTTCGCGATAGCGTTCTTCGGAGGTCGATGCGCGCAAGCTGACTTGCCGGTCCTCGATGCCGATGGAGGTGCCGCCGGAGTCGTTGTTGCGTCCGGCATACCCGGCCGACGCCACCAGGCGTGGCAGCATCTCATGGCTCGACACGTCGCGCAGGTCCGAGGCCAGGGCGCTTTCCATCAGCTTGAGGCGATAGTCGAGGTTGTACTTGAGTGCTCGCGCGGCCGCCTCGTAAAAGGTGATGGGCGCAGTGACGGCTTCCTGGCCGGAATACATGCGCGATTGATCGGCGAGGATGCGCTGGCGGTTTTCCTCATCGGTGGCGGGTTTTGGCTCCAGCGAAGAGCATGCGCTGAGCAGCAGCGTCGAAACGAGTGCGGAACTCAATAGCCTGGTCGCGGTTCTTTGCATATTCAATCCTTTGCGTTTACCGGTTCTTATTCAGTTCGACGGATTTTCGGGTTCACGATTGACCGGGTACAGCCGGTTGGCGGCATTGCGTAACTGGGCGCTGAAGCCCCGGGCCTGGCGCGGTTCGGCCGGTTTCTCCGCTTGCGCCGGGCCCTGGGTCATGTGGGCGCTGTCGATGGTGAACAGCGACGGATCGCTCAACAGGCCATCGGCGCTCAGGCTGGTGCGGCCCTGGCGTCCGAGAATCCACAGCAGGTCCAGGTCGCTTTCCCGGCGACTTTCACGCACGGCCTGGGCCACGAACTGGCCGGGGACGATGCCCAGTCCCGCGCCCAGCGAATCGCTGGTGAATTCGCCCACACTGGCGAGGCGCAGGTTGGAACCCCCCGCGCCCCAGGTCGAGATTTCGAGCAGCCGGGCTTCGCGCTCCACCACCGGAGTGATGAAGATCGCAGGTGTCGGATCGGGCAGGCGCAAATTGGCGTTACGGTCGTTCGGATCGCGGTCGAAGAAGTTGCCCTGCGGTGCCGGGATGAACGGCGTGGCGATGTCCAGGGCGATCACCAGTTCGGCCTGGTCGGTGGCGCCGTTGATGTCGCTGACGGTGTAGGTGAAGACATCCTGCAGCACCTGGCCCAGTCCGGCGGCGGCCAGCACCGCGGGGTTGCTCTGGTCGATGGTATAGGTGTAGCTGCCATCCGCGTTGAGGGTCAACGTGCCATAGAGGCCACGGATCGGCTGGCCGATCACGCCTGCGGTGCCGGTGCCGGTTTCGCTGCCGGTGCGCACGGCAACCACTTGCAAGCCATCGTTGGCATCCACGTCGCTGTCGTTGGGCAAGACATTGCCAGTGGCTTGCGGTGCCGGTACCTGATCGCTGGCGACGGCGCTGTCGTTCTGCGCCACCGGTGCATCGTTGGCGCCCTGGATCACGATGGTCAAGCGCGCATCCGAGGTCGCGCCAAAGGTGTCGCTCATGCGATAGGTGAAGGTTTCGCTGAGGGTATTGGCGGCGGTGCGCAGGGCCTGGACCTGCGCATTGTTGTTGTCGATCACATAGGTGTAGCTGCCGTCGGCGTTGAGGGTCAGTTGCCCGTAAAGGCCGACCAGCACTTGCCCTGCGTTGCTGCTCTGGCCGTTTTGGGTGCTGACGCTCAGTACCTGCTTGGTCTCGCCGTTGGCCACGCTGTCGACGTCGCTGTCGTTGGCCAGCACGTTGCCGGTGGCATTGCTGCCGGGGGTGCCGTTGTTGACGCCGCCGGCTTCCAGGGCGGTGCTGCCATCATCCTGGGCGATGGGGTTGTCGTTGCGCCCGTCGACGGTGATTTGCAGTTCGGCGCTCGAAGAGGCGCCGAAGACATCGCTCAGGGTGTAGGTGAACAGGTCGGTCAGGGTCTGGCCGCTGATCCGCAGGGCCTGGACCTCGGCCAGGTTGTTGTCGAGGTCATAGCGCCAGGCGCCATCGGGCAGCAGGATCAACGTGCCGTATTGCCCGCGCAATGCCGTACCCACGACGCCTGCAGTGCCGGTTTCGTTCAGGCCGCCGGTGTGCAGGGCCGTGACGGTGAGGGTGTCGCCCTCAAGGTCGGTGTCATTGCCGATCACGTTGCCACCGGGGTTGACGCCGGCCTGCGCGTTGTTCAGGCCGCCGGCTTCCACCGCGGTACCGGCATCGGTATTGGCGACCGGTTTGTCATTGCGCCCACGGATGATGATGTGAATTTCCGCCAGGTCGCTTTGCCCGCCAAGGTCGGTGACGCGGTAGGTGAAGTGTTCATCGAGAAATTGCAGCGGCCCAAGGGACAGGATGGTCGGGTTGCTGGTATCGACGATGTAGGTGTAGTTGCCGTCGGCGCCGATGATCAATTGGCCGAACTGGCCGTTGACCAGCGTGCCGTTGGTGTTGTCGGTGCCGGCATTCACCGCATCCAGCGCACCGCCCGCCGCTTCGGTGCCGAAGCGGATGCCGCTGACGTGCAGCACATCGCCCTGGTCGACATCGGTGTCGTTGGGCAGCACGTTGCGGGTTGGATTGATGCTGTTGCCTGCGCCATTGTCGGCCACGGCGACCGCCACGTCATTGGTTGCCACCGGTGCATCCCAGGCGCCGTCGATGCGGATATTGAGTTGCGCGATGTCGGTGGCGCCCGCGGTGTCGCGCATGCGGTAGGTGAAGGTTTCCACCAGCGAATCGCCGGGCTTGAGGGCCTGGACCGCGGCCAGGTTGTTGTTGATCACGTAGCTGTAGGTGCCGTTGGCGGCGATGGTCAGGGTGCCGTACAAACCGTTGAGGGTCTGGCTGGTGGCGACCGTGGTGAAGGTGCCGCCCGCCGCTTCGGTGCCGCCGCGAATGTCGGTGACGGCCTTGCTGTCGTTGGCATCGACGTCGGTGTCGTTGCTCAGCACACTGCCGCTGGGGTTGAGCCCCGGCGAGGCGTTGAAGGTGCCGCCGGCTTCAACGCCCACAATGCTGTTATCGACCGCCAACGGGTTGTCATTGGTGCCGCGAATGATGATGGTCAGGGTTGCGGTGCTGGTGGCGCCGGCCAGGTCGCGGATCTGGTAGGTGAAGGTTTCTCTCAGCACATCAGCGATGGTGCGCAAGGCCTGGACCTGCGGGTTGCTGTTGTCGAGCACGTAGCTGTAGTTGCCGTTGGCACCGAGGGTCAGGGTGCCAAAGGCGCCGGTCAAACCGGAGCCGATCACACCGACGGATGCGCCCTGGCGAACACCGACCACGCTGAAAGCTTCGCCATTACCGTCGACGTCGCTGTCGTTGCTCAACACGTTGCCGCTGGGGTTGATCCCCGGGATGGCATTGTTCAAACCACCGGCTTCGATGGCGGTGTTGGCATCGTTCTGCGCAACAGGCGCGTCGTTGGCGCCCTCGATGGTGATGGTCAGGGTCGCGGTGTCCTGGGCGCCGCTGGCGTCGATCACGTTGTAGTTGAAGCTGTCGGCGAGGGTGTTGCCGGCACGCAAGGCCTGGACCGCCGGCATGCTGTTGTCCAGCCGGTAGACGTATCTGCCGTCGGCATTGAGCGTAAGCCAGCCGTAGGTGCCGCGCAGTTCGGCGCCGAGGGTTCCGGCGGTGCCCGCCGAGTTCTCGATACCGGTGCGCACGGAGGCCACCGCGCGGGTCTCGCCGTTGGCCACGCTGTCGACGTCGCTGTCGTTGGTCAGCACATCCCCGATCGGGTCGCGGCCGGGCAGGTTGTTGTTGACGCCGCCGGCTTCGATGGCCGTTGTCGTAATATTCGGGATGGTGCCGTCATCTCTGGCCACCGGATTATCGTTCTGGCCGCGGATCAGTACGATGATTTCGGCGGTGTCGGTTTCCGGGGTCGGGTTCACCCCATCGCTGATGGTGTAGGTGAAGCGTTCGAGCAGCAGGTCGGTATTGCGGCGCAACGCCTGGACGTCCGGGTTGTTGTTATCGAGGGCATAGCTGTAGCTGCCGTCGGGATTGATGGTCAGGGTGCCGTACACACCGATGACCACCGTGCCGCCCGCGACCACCGGTACAGGGGTTCCAGGCGTGCCTTCGGCGCCGGCCCGAATGAACGTGACGGTCAGTGGGTCGCCGTCGGGATCGAACGCCGTGGCCGTTGCATCACCCACGGGGTCGACACCTGGCGTGGTGTTGTTGACGCCGCCCCGTTCGGTGGCGATGGAAATGACGTTCTGCGCCACGGGCGGGTCGTTGACGCCGCGTACGGTGATCTGCAGTTGCGCGGTGTCGGTCAGCCCGGCGGTATCGACCACGCGATAGGTGAAGTACTCGGTCAGCGTCTGGCCAGCGGTCAGGGCCTGCACCGCGGCGTTGGTGCTGTCGACATCGTAGAAAAACGAGCCGTCGGCGCCGATGCGCAAGGTGCCGTACAAACCCGCGATCACCGTGCCATTGGCCTGGGTGCTGCCGGCGGTGACACCGTTGAGCACGTCATTGAGCGGGTCGTAGGTGGCCTCGCTTTTGTTGATCACGCCATTGACCTGCAACTGTTCGCTGGGCCGGTCGGCCGCATCGACGTCCTGGTCGATGCCGTTGTCGACGGCAACCGGACGACTGGGGAACAGGATGACGTTGCCGGTCGGGTTGCTCTCGGCGGCGTTGCCGTTGGTGGAAGCGGCCTGGGCGTCGGCGAAATCGTTGCTGGCCACCGGGTTGTCGTTGGCGCCCTGGATGACGATGCGCAATTGTGCGACATCATTGAGGCCGCCGGCGTCGGTTACCCGGTAGCTGAAGAACTCGATCAATTGATCGCCGGCACTCAGGCGCTGCACGGTGACGTTGTTGTTGTCCAGCACGTAGCGATAACTGCCATCGGGGTTGATGGTCAGCGTGCCGTACAGGCCGGCGACGGCGGTAGGGCCGGTGACCGGCGTGATCGTGCCGGAGCCTGCTTCCGGCACTGGCCGAATGGCGGTGACGGTTTTGGTCTCGCCATTGGCCACGCTGTCCACGTCTGTGTCGTTGGCCAGAACATTGCCCACGGCATCGCTGCCTGGCGTGCCGTTGAACACGCCACCGGCTTCGATCGCGGTGCCGTTATCGTCGACGCCCACCGGGGTGTCGTTGGCGCCTTGAATGGTCACGGTCAGCCTGGCGATGTCGGTGGCGCCGGCCAGGTCGCTCAGCACGTAGTCGAAACTGTCGGTCAGGGTCTGGCCGGACAGGCGCAAGGCCTGGACCAGTGGATTGCTGTTGTTGACGATGTATTGGTAGGCGCCGTTGCTGCCGACCAGCAGTTGGCCATATTGGCCGTTGATAGCCAGCACACCGACAATCGGCGTTTGTACCCCGGAACCGTTGACCGAGGCCACGGACACCACATGCAGTTGATCGGCGTTGGTGGCGATGTCCACATCGGTGTCGTTGGTCAGCAACTGGCCGGTGGGGTCGACGCCGATCACGTTGTTGTTGGTGCCGCCGGCTTCCACGGCGGTGGCGCTGTCGTTGACGCCGATCGGTGGGTCATTGACCGGGGCCAGGATGATTTGCAGGGTATCGGTGTCGGTCAGTGCGTCGGCGAGAGTGCCCGGCGTGCCGTCGTTATTGGCGTCACCGAAATTGCCCTGGTCGTTGCTGACCACGGTCAGGGTGTCGGTGCCGTTGAAGTTGGCGTTGCCCAGGTAGCGCAGGCTGGCCAACACGGTGTTGACGTCGGCCAGGGTGCCGCTGAGGGTGAGTCTGTCGGAGTTGGCGCCGGTGACGCTCACCCCTGGCAGCGCAGTGCCCAGGGACAAGGTGCCGTGCAGCACGCTCAAGGTCACGCTGATGTTGCGCCCAGCCACGTTCGGATCACGATCGACGTCGATATCCGCCACGCTGATGCCACCGATGTTCAGCGTGACATCCTCCAGCCCTTGCTGGTTGCCGGGCAGGGTGTTGACCGGCGCATCGTTTTGCTCGACATAACCTGCGTTGGCCGCCTGGGTATCGGCATCGCCCAGGGTGATGGTGATCTGCCCGAGGGTGGCGCCGTCGCTATCGATGCGCACGCGCAGATCGCCCAGCGGTTGCGGGTAGCTGACCCGCCCGGCGGGCGCGTCGATGCGGAACACGCCCAGGGGCAGGACGCCGAAGCGGTACTGGCCGTTGGCGTCGGTCACGGTGCTGAAAGTCAGGTTGTCGGCGGTGGTGCCGAGTTGCCCGTCGGCCCCGGCCCAGGTCAGGGTCACGGTCTGCCCGGCGAGGCCGGGGCCATCCGGGACGGTGCTGGCGTCGGCCGAGGCCGTGTCATTCCACAAGGTGCCGGTGATCACCCCGAGCCCTGCGTTGTCGCGCAGGATGTACTGGTTCGGTCCGACCGTGCTGCCGGTGCGCTCGCCATCGATGGCGCCGTCGGTTCCGACGCTGTTGCCGCCCCAACTGGTGAAGTCTTCGGGCAGGCTGCTCCAGGTCAGCGTGGCGTTGCTGCTGGCGATCACCGAGTCGTTGGGCAGGGTGACCTGGTATCGCACCTGAACCTGGGCGCCGACATCCAGTTGATCGAAATTGACGCTCACGCCACCGGTTGTGCTGAAGGTGACCCCCGCGGGCAAATTACCCGGGCCGAAGGTGGTGCCATTAATGGTGACGCTGACCAGCGTGTAGTTGCTGCCGCTGGCGAAGCTGTCGCTGACCTGGGCGTCGAACGCCGGCAGGCCGCCGTTCTGGGCGAAGCTCAGTTGCACCGTGGCGGTACCGGTGCTGCCTGTTGGATTCGGGTTGAAGCCCACCACCTGTTTGTCCAGGCCATTGAAGCTCGGTTCGACGATGCGCTCGACAAGCGTATTGCTGGCCGCGCGGCCCGCGCCGTTGACGATCTCCCGAGCGCTCGCACCCAACTGGGCGCCGGCGACGTTGCTCGCCTGGTTGGTGACGCGCACGTTGAATTCCAGCACCACGCCTTCGAGGTCGGCGTCCGTACCGCCGCCGTTGACCACGTTGCCGAGGTTGAACGTAATCGTTTGGCTGCCGTCGAGGTTGGTGACCACGGTCAGTCGGCTGGGGTCGAACACGCCAGTGGGGCTCAGGCCGAGCAGGTCGGGGGTGATCGGCAAGGCTTGCGGGCTGTTCTCGTTGCCGCTGATGTTCAGGGTGCCGCCGACGATCAGGTTGACATCGCTGGTCAGGCCACCGTCGGCGATGAAGCCGATGCGCAGGGCGTTGACCAAGGCATCCGGGGAGATGAATTGCAGGCCGTTGGCCAGGGTGATCTGCACCTGGTAGTTGGGGTTGTTGCCTTCCGGCACCAGTACCACCACGCGGTAACGGATCACTTCGCCGATGGTGACCGCTTCCACCGGCGCCGTGGTCGGTGCCGGCGCTGCGGTGTCGGGCAGGCCGCCGACCCGGGAAATCTGGATCGCCTGGGCCACCGGCACGATCAGGGTCGAGGCGTTGCGATAGTCGTTGAGCGTGCCGCCATTGAGCAGCCCGTCGACACCGGTCCGTTCGCCGCCCTGGGTGCCGTCGAGGCTGGTCCATTGCACGGTCGCCAGGTTGGCGAAGTTTGACTGGGACGCCGCCGTGGCATTCACCACACCCGACAGGCTCAAGACGATGCTGCCGCCCTTGGCGATGTCGATGTTGGCGCCGTTGGCGGTGCGCAACTGGCCGTTGACGATTTCGAAATCGATCCCGCCGTTGTTGGTCGCGCCGTTCTGGTACAGCACGCCCGTCAGGGTGATGTTGCTCAACTGGGTCGGCAGGTTGTCGAGGAAACTGATGTCGAAGGCGTTGAAGTCGCTGCCGCCGGCGCCATTGCTCAGGGTGATGGTGAAGGTCACCGTATCGCCCTGGTCGTAACCGCCCAGGCCCGAGGTCGAGGTCAAGACCTGCGTGACCGCCAAGGTCGGCTCGCGCACGGTCACGGTGGGTTGGCCACCGGTGAGGGCGACGGTGCGGTCCACCGCCACGGTGCCGTTGGGCGTGTCGCTGTCCGGGTCGCTGAACAGCAGTTGTGCGCTGTTCTGCAGGGCCTTGTTGGCCTGGTTGGTCAGCACGTTGTTGGCCACCAGTTGCAGGCGAATCACGAAGCTGTTGTTGCCGGTCTGGTTGTCGGCGGTGGCGCCGGACACGCTGAAGGTCCAGCGCGCATCGACGCCATCGCCGCCCAGGGTTCCGCCCTGGCCGGCAAACCCGCTGACCACGATGCTGCCGACAAAATCGGCGCCCAGCGCGCCGCTACCGGTGCGGGTAGTGATGATCTGGTAACCCAGCCCACCGTTGAAGCTGGTGTCCAGGCGCATGCCCGGCGGGATCAGGTCTTCGATGCGCAGGGTTTGCGTGCTGCCTTCGGGCAGGGTGACGACGATGTCGTAGCGCATGCTTTCGCCGATCACCAGGTCTGCGCCGGTGGTGTGGCTGGCGCTGGAGTCGCCGTTGTCCAGGGTGCCGTCGGCGAACACTTTGCTGATCACTGGCGCGGCCACTTGTTGGCTGGCCAGATCGGTCAGGTCGGTAGGGGTGAAATCGCTGCCGTTGTTGACGCTGGCGTAATTGCTCAGGGTGGCGGTGCTTTGCAGGCTGCGGCTGGCTTCGATGGTTGAACTGACGACCACGTCGTAACTGATCACCACCACATTGGCGCCGCTGGTGTCGGCGGCGGTGCCATTGCGACCGGCGAGCAGGGTGGCCTGGCCACCGGCATCGAGGAAGGTGATCTGGTTGCCAGTGACGCTGTAGTCGACGCCGAGCACCAGCGCGGTACCGTCGCCGCGGAATATTTGCAGGTTAGCGGCGGCCAGGCTGCCACCGACGAAACTCAGGCCAGTGGGCAGGGCAATGCTGGTGCTGACGTCGAACGCGCCGCCACCGCCGGTATTTTCGATGGCCGTGACCATGCGCAGGGTGTCGCCGCCATCGATGCCGGTGATGTTGCCATCCACCGCGGTGAGGTCGGTCACGCTGCCATTGAACGGCACCCCGGTGGTGCCAGGTGGGTTCCAGCTGCCGGTGGTGTTGCTGACCGTACCGTTGGTGCCCGACACCACGCCATGCTTGATCGCCAGCACCGGTTCGGCGATCGACACGATGGCCACCACATCCGAGGAAATCAGCGTGCGGTCGGTGAGGGTGGTTTGCTGGCTCGATTGCGCCAGCACATCCAGCGAGCGCTGATCGGCGAAAGGCTGGTTGCCGACCCGGATGGTGAAACGCACGACGATGCGGCTGCCGGTGGTGTCGGCGGTGACGAAGCTGCCGAAGTCGAAGGTGATCGAGTTGCCGGCACCGCTGGTGACCGTGAGCACGCCACCGGTATTGGTGTTGCCGGGGCCGATTTGCCATTGGCCGGGATCGCCGCCTATGGCCCAGGCCACACCGCTCACATCGAACAACGGCAGCGGCAGGTAAGCGGTGAGCTTGAACTGCTCGTAGTCACCGGTCACCAGGTCGTAGCTCAGTTCGAAGGTGACTTCATCACCGGGTCGCAACTCACCGCTGGCTGGCGGCGTGCCGTCATTGACCTCGACGATCTTGATGTCGACGGTGTTGGTCGGGATCACGCTGGTGGTCGTCGAACCGTCGGTTTCGCTTTGCCCGGTCAGGTTGAAAATGTCTTGCAGCAGCGTGCCGTCGACCTCGGCCGTGTTGCCCAGTTCGTCGCCTTCGTTGATTTCGCTGTGGGGGTTGCCCGATGGCGGCTTGTAGGTCTGGCCGACAATCGCCGAATAGCTGAGCACCGCCAGCACCGCGCCTTCCAGGCGATCGTCAAAGGCCAGGTCACCATTAAGCCAGCCACGAATATTGGAGAAGGCATCGCGTAGCGATTTGGCGATGTCGAAGACCATCGAGGTGGTGCCGTCGGGGTTAGGCGCCACCGACGTCGCCAAGGCAATGGTTTGCGGCACGCCAGCGAGGGTGACGGTCAGCGTGGGTGTACCGCTGAGGGCTTGCCCGTCGCTGAGCTGGTCGCGAATGATCAGTTGGCCTTCGTTGAAGAAATCCTTGCCGAAGGCGAAGTAGTCGGAGATCGCCAGGTTCAGGGTGTATTGCAGCGTGTCGCCGGGGGTGATGCCGGTCTGGCCGATGTCCGTCTGCAAGGTCACCTGTTTGAGCAGGGTAATGGACTTGGCGACAAAATCGGTGGGCTGGCCGGTGCCGGAAAAATCGATGGTGGTATTGGGCGCCGTAACATCACGCGGGTCCAGTGGCGTCCATTGACCGCTGGCCGTTGGCGCGCCGAGGGTGATGGTCACGTCATCGCCGGTGACCGGGTTGATGATCGCCTGGCCATTGGCGTCGACTTCCGGCACGTAGAACGCCACCTGGGTATTGGTCGCGGCGGTCAGGCTGTCGTATTCGACGGTAAAGGAATTGATGAACACGGCGTCGGACGCAATCAGCGTGGCGATGGCGGTAGGGTCGGTGACCACGGTGCCGTCATGCAGGGTGATCGAGGTCAGGCGCCCGCCAGCACCGGGGGTGATGGCCGTGACCTGGATGTTGTCCGGCAGCGGCTGGGTGACGATGACATGGTTCAGCGTCTGGCCCGGTGCGGGGGTTACGGTCACTGTCAGGGTGCGGCTGTAGTTCGGGCCGGTAGCGGTTTCGCCCTCGGGTGTGGTGAGGGTCTCGTCGAAGGTGATGACGGTCGGGTGCACGATAAAGGGCAGCGTACCGGCCTGAATCAGGGCCGGGTCGTCGAAGGGGTTGTCCAGTGCATCGTTACCGAACTGAAAGCCGCCGCTGGCGCGAATGGTCAGGTCCGGGCTGCCATTGGAGAAGTTGGTGTCGGCCAGATTGCTCAGGCTGGCGCTGACTTGGACCGAGATCACCGGCTGGTCGGTGGAGACGCTGGCGAAGGGAAGCTCGATGACCACCAGTTGATCGCCAGGCTGCATGCCGAACGCGGCGGCGTTGATGGTCAGGAAGTTGCCGCTGGCGTCCTTTGCAATGGGGTGGGTGGCGTTACCCGCGGCGTCGAACACCACCACGTGGGTGACCAGGTTTTGCCCCAGGTAGCTGGCGGATATGAAACTCACGCCATCGTCGCCGTCCTTGCCACTGGTGGGCATGAACAGGGTCAGGAACGGCGCATAACCTTCCTGGCCTGAATTGTTGCTGAAGTCGACGGTGAAATTGAAACGGTCGCCCAGCAGGACGTCGGCGCCGCCTGCGGGCAGGGTCACGGTGGGCGCGGCATCGGCCAGCAAGCCCTCGAAGCTGGCGATGGCGGTGCTGCTGAGGGCGATGAGCTTGTCGATGTCACCGACTCTGGTTTCCAGGGTCCAGTCGCCGCCCGCCGCGCTGTTGCCGGTGTCGTTGTTCGAGGCGGCCACGTCGGCACCGGTCCAGCGTGCCAGCTCGGTGACCAGGGTTTTACCCGCGGCCCCTGCGCCGATGTCACAACCGTAGAGCTGGATGTCGGCGCCCTGGGTCAGGTTGTTGCGCCATTGTTCGAGGGTCTGGCCGAGCTGGTCGACGTTGTCGGAAGTGATCGTCCGGTTGCCCAGGGTGAATTGCCCGGCAGCGCCGTGGGACAGCACCTGGATCGAGTCGACCTTGCCCAATTGAGCCAGTGCCGCGGAGATCGCTGCCAGGCCATCCTGGCCTACGTTGACCACGATAGCCGTGACATTGGCGGGCAGTTGCGCCAACAGTTGTTCGCGGTTTTCGATGCGGCTGTCGAGCACCAGCAGGGTGCGCGCAGCGGAAGGCGCCTGCTCCGTGGCGGGCCGGCCTTCGGTCGGGGAAGCGGGTGTGGCAGCGGGGTCGGTGGCCGGGTGTGCGGTTTCCGCCGGATCACTGTGATGCTGGTCGGCGGCGGCCGAAGCCGCTGCACCGTCGAATAGAATCCTTGGCTCCAGGGCCAGAGCCTGGCGTTGCGGGCGCAAGTGAAGGCCGGAAAAAAGACGCGGTGTTACTGACATAGTGGAAATCCTCAACCTGCGTTGAACCAATCCCTTGTACAAAAAGCCCACTATTGGACACGATTAGCGTAGATCCATATTTTGAGGAATCCAGGCTGAAAGCAGCTATTTAAGCGGCTTTCAGACTTTCGGCGAAGAAGCCACTTGCCATCATTGAGGCAGTTTTGCAGGGTTTGAGGCGGATTTTTCCTCTACAAGCTTGTACGCCACGTAGTACTTGTAGATGTTGCCGACGTAATCCACGGTCTCCCGGCCCACCACTTGCGCCGCCGCTTGTTCAACATTACCAAACCAGACGTTTTTGTCCAGATTGGACTTTTCTGCCAGTGCGCGGAACTTGCGCAGGTTGCCGGGCCCGGCGTTGTAGGCGGCGAAGGTCATCAGGGTTTTGTTCATCTGGTTCAATTGCGGGTCGTTCAGGTACTTGTCCGCGAGCAGGCGCATGTACTTGCTGCCGGCCTCGATGTTTTTGTCGGCGCTCTTGTCGATGCCGCCGATGCCCACGGCGGGGTCCCTGGCGGTTGTCGGCAGCAGTTGCATCACGCCCACCGCGCCTCTGGGGCTGCGGGCTTGCTGGTTGAGTTGCGACTCCTGGAAACCCTGGGCCATGAGCATCAGGTGATCGAAATCATAGGTGCTGGCGTGGCGGTTGAAGATCTCGACCATGTCCTGGAATTTCTTCATCTCCTCTTCCGACGTGGCATTGAGCACGCGCTTGCTGCTGTTGGTGACGTACTTGGTGCGCAGGCTGTTACCGAACGTAGTGCCGATCTTGTGGGTCTTCACGAAGCCGGCGAGTTGTTCCTTCAGCTGCGGGCTGTCCTTGCGGATGGCCCAGGCAAATTCGGAGTTGTCATGCACGACAATGTCGTCGTGAATCTGCATGTCGATGTACAGCGGTGCCCAGATTTTCGCGATGTAGCGATCCACCACCGTGGCCTTGAGCAACCCGGCATTGACCATTTGCAGCAGGTCTTCGGACTCCAGGTTTTCATCGGCGGCTTTCAGGTCGATGGGCGCCAGGCCTTGCTCCTTGAAGGAGGCGCTCAGCGCCTGCAGGTGCTCGTAATAGCTGCTGGAGGCGCGCACGGTGATTTCCAGGCCGGACAGGTCTTCCAGTTTTGCCAGGGGTTTGCTTCCTGGGGCGGTGACCAGGATTTCCGGGATGTTCACGGCGAACGGGTCGGCGAAATCCACGTCCTTGAGACGCGCCTCGGTCACGGTCAGCCCGCCGGCGGCAATGTCGCCAACACCCTTCATCAGCTTGGGCATCAACTCGTTGCGCGGGGTAGGGATGAACATCACCCGCCATTGCATGGATTTTTTCCCGTAGGGCTGTGTCTTGTTCAGCCAGGCTTCCAGCCCCTTGCCAAGTTCATAGCTGAGGCCGCGTTGGCGTCCGCGATCGAGTTCGAAAAAGGTTTTGCTGTAGGGCACCAGCACCCGGATCAACCGGCGCTCGCGCATGCCCTCGAAATCGCCGACCCAGTCCGGCAGAACCGGCAACACCAGTTTCTGCACTTCGGCTTCTTCAGCGGGTGTCAGTTCGACGGCAGGCAGTTCGGGTTGGGGTTGTGCCAGGGCTGCGTTGAGCCCACACAGCAAGAGCATCAGGGCTAATTTACGACAGTGACTCCATACATTGCGCATGTTCACTCACCGACAGGGCAGGGAGATCGGGGTTACATGCCAGTATGGCTAGTGGTTGGGCTTTTACCGCATGGATCAACAACGTTCGTTTGCTCAGCAGGGTTCTTTGTATCAGTCCATCGCTCTAATCCGGGGCTTGCGCGGTCACTGTCGTAAAACTGTCATGTTCCGGTCATACAATTGACACGGCTTCTTACACTTTCCTTCAGTTGGCCTTTGGCCTTTTTCATGGATGAGCAAGTCCCATGCGTCGTGTCGTATTCAATCAGAAAGGCGGTGTTGGAAAATCCAGCATTGCCTGCAACCTCGCCGCCGTGAGTGCTGCCGAAGGCTACCGGACGCTGCTGGTTGATCTCGATCCCCAGGCCAATTCGACTCACTACCTCACCGGCCTGATGAACGAGGACATTCCTGCGGGCATCGCCGATTTTTTCAAGCAGACCTTGTCCGGCGGTTTCGAGGGCAGGAAGCACCGCGTGAACATCACCGGCACGCCTTACGCCAATCTCGACCTGGTGACCGCCAGCCCGGAGTTGTCAGACCTGCAGTCAAAACTCGAGAGCAAGTACAAGGTCAACAAGCTGCGCAAGCTGCTGGTGGAACTGTCCGAGGACTATGAGCGCATTTACATCGACACACCGCCGTCGTTGAATTTCTACACCTTCAGCGCCTTGGTGGCGGCGGACAGATTGCTGATTCCGTTCGATTGCGACAAGTTTTCTCGCCAGGCGCTGTATCGCGTCATCGCGCAGGTGGAAGAGCTGCGACTTGATCACAATGAGTCACTGACGGTGGAAGGGGTGGTGGTCAATCAGTTCTCCGGGTATACCGGTTTGCACCAGCATCTGGTGGATGAGCTGTTGGCCGAAGGGCTGCCTCTGCTACCGGTTTACCTGAGCAGCTCGGTCAAGATGCGCGAGTCTCATGAAGTGTCGGTTCCGCTTGTTCATTTGGCTCCTCGACATAAGCTTTCGCTGGAGTTTGCCAATTTGCTGGATGCTTTAGAGCGAGCGGCTTAGGTGAGTTCTCCGCACATAGGTGCATATTTGGATTGGGTGTATATCCATTCCTGCGGTAACGGCCACTTAGGGTTTCGCCCTTACGGCGAGTCACTTGGAAGAGCCCCAAGTAACCAAGGGCTCTTGCCCCTGGCGTTCGGTGCCTCGCTAATGCTCGGCATGCCCTCGCTCCGGTCCTGCTCCGTGGGCCCGCCGCGATGGGCCATCCTTGGCCCAGCGCGGCTAAACCGGCATCCATGCCGGTTTACCCACTGCGCAGAACCTCCACTCGGCCTCTCGATGGGGCAAGAAAATCAAAAGCCAAATCAACAGCCAAAGCGAGGCGGCCTGACAGCCGACCTAATTGGTAGCTGTACGCGTTCCTCCTGTAGGAGCCAGGCTTGCCGGCGAAGAACGATAACGCGGTACAACAGATACACCGCGGCGCCTGGTTCGCCGGCAAGTCGGATCGCCGCACCGCTGGCTCCTACAGGGGATTGGGGTGTCTGGAAAAGATCAGGTCGGCTTTAAGGCCGCCTCGCTTTGGCTTTGGATCTGGGTGCCCCGTTAAACCACGATGGCCGAACGCAGGCATTGCGCAGTGGGGAAACCGGCAGGACGCCGGTTTAGCCGCGCTGGGCCAAGGATGGCCCATCGCGGCGACCCACGGAGCAATGCCGGAGAGAGGGCATGCCGAGCCCTAGCGAGGCACCGAGTGGTGGGGCAAAGCCTTTTGCTTACTTTTTGGCGTTTGAAAAAGTGAGTCGCCGTAAGGGCGAAACCCTAAGTGGCCGTTACCGCACCAATGGATATGTACGCCAAAAAAAGGGTCAGGCCCCCGCGCTATTCCTGTTTATCCTCACCGCCCAAATCCGCCTTGCGCCGATCACTGCCGTTCGGGTTGCCGACATTGATCAGCCTTCTTTCCAGCAGAATGTTTTGCAGTGCCTCCCGCTCTGACGGGGACATCTGGTGCTCTCGCTCCTTGAGTTCAAGCAGGATCGGGCTGGACCACTGGCGATAGGTTTGTTCGGCATTACGCGTGGATGACATCGGTTCCTCCTTGAGTTGATTTCTGCCAATCAAAACGCCTCGGTTCGATACGCAAAGTGACCCTAGCCGAGGAAGGCCATTGTTGCCAATGCCTCACATCGGACAAGCCCATGCACCGGCTGCAGCGGTACGCCGGACGTAGTCACGAAAGTCCCGCGGCGGCCGCCCCAGTGCTCGTTGCACGCCATCGCCGAGCGCTGTGTTGCGGCCATCGAGTACGGTGGTGAACAGGTACATGACCAGGTCGATCAGCGGACGCTCAAGCTGTTGCTGTTCCAACGCCTGGCGATACTCATCGGCCGGCACAGAGATGAACCCGATGTCGCGGTTTGCTGCGCGGCCAATCTCGGCAACCGCCTCGGCGAACGTCAGCGCCCGTGGCCCGGTCAATTCATAGAGCTGACCTGAGTGACCGGGTTGGGTCAGTGCCGCGACGGCGACGTCGGCAATGTCCTCTGCGTCGACAAATGGCTCCGCGACAGGGCCGACGGGCAGGGCCAGTTCGCCTTGCAGGAGCGGCTCGAGAAAGTGCGCTTCGCTGAAGTTCTGGCAGAACCAGCTGGCCCTCAGCAGGGTCCAGTCGACACCACTGTTGCGCACCACGCTTTCGGCCTGTTGCGCCTCGATCTCCCCGCGCCCCGACAACAACACCAACTTGCGCACGCCCAGTTCAACGGCCTGGTCGGTGAATGCCTGAATGCTCTCCAGGGCGCCTGGTACCGCAAGGTCGGGTTGATAGCAGATGTAGGCCGAGTGGACACCTTCGAGCACCGCGGCCCAGGTCGATCGATCGTCCCAGTCAAAGGCCGGGTTCGCCCCTCGGCAACCCTGGCGAACGGGCAAGTCGAGTGCTTGCAAACGTTGAACGATGCGCCGACCGGTTTTGCCCGTTGCGCCGAGAATCAGGATGGGCTCTTGAGAGGTTTTCATCGCGTTCATCTCCAATGAATAATGTGAGTGGTACTCACGTTTAAAAGATGATAAACCCTCATATTTTCCCGTCAACCGGCCGAAGCGCAAAACCGACGTATGGACGCGACCTGTTGGGTCCGACTGCGCACAATGCTAAGGTGAGTGATTGTCATGTTATTGATCGGGGAGGCAGCCACGTGCCGGACCACACCACTGAAGTGCCCCAGCAAGCGCCGAATCGACGGGTCCCTGCGCAACAACGCAGCCGTGAACGTCAGGAGCGAATTCTTGCCGTGGCCACGGAGTTGATAACGAGCAAAGGCAGCGATCAGGTGAAGATGAGTGAAATCGCCGGGCTGTCGCAGATTTCGATTGGCTCGCTTTATCAGTACTTTCCCGACAAAAGCTCGATCGTTCGCACCTTGGCCGAACGCTATAACGCCCAGAGCCGTGATTGTATCGAGGCGGCGCTGGCAACGGTCGAAGATGTGCAAGGGTTGCAAGCGGCCTATACGGCGCTGCTCGATCAGTATTACGAGATTGTCCTGGCAACGCCGGCAATGCGCGATATCTGGTCCGGCATGCAGGCCGACAAGCAATTGCTCCAGCTGGAACTGCAAGAGAGTCGTATCGCCGGCGCCATGCTCGCCCAAGCTATGCAGCGGGTAGCGCCAGGCGCCGACATGCAGCGCCTGGCGGATTCGGCATTTTTGATCTGGCACCTGGGAGAGGCGACCATGAGGCTGGCGGTTTCATCCGGGCCTGAGGAAGGTCGCCGGTTGGTGGAGGCTTTCAAGCGCATGTCGCTGCACGAAATCCTCGGCCTGGTGCGTCAATAACCAGTAAGGATTGGGCCAACAGATTCGACCCAATCCTGTTGTCGCTAGACAAAGGCCTGCCCGTGAAAACCCCGTGGCAACCGTTGCAGTCCGGCCATGGCGGTGAGCCGCTCGGTCCAGGCCTGGCGCCAGTCATTGACCACCTGAACGGTCTTGGCCTTGCGGGCGGCGCGGCGTGCAGCGTTGCGTTCGGTTTTTCGCGCCTCTTTATAAGCGTCGGTGTTTCGACAGCTTCTGCATTTCACCCGATTCAGTTCCCGGGTGGAGGTGAGGTTGCTGCCCTTGTGACCGCAGGCCAGGTGCCCGCTGACTTTGAAGTGGATGACCATCAGAACGCCTCCTTCATGACGAAGTAATCGTTGGACAACCCTGCTTCAGTGATGTTCGCCACTTGCGGGCGCAAAAAAAATCCCAGCGCCAGGCTGGGTTGGGGGCAGGAATCAGACAGACACACACGCGGTGACGATAGCGTCGCCGGTCATGCGTCCCGCGTCAGGTGGTGTCTGTCATCGGTATCCAGATGCTCATCTGAACCGTGGCAGCGGTGGGTCGACTGGCTTGAGCGACGACAGTGTATTGCGGATCAGCGGCGTATCCTTTTCGATGTCGTTCAGGCGATCACGAATTCTGAGCGCAGTCGGGTGTCCGCCTTGATGATCGACCCAGTCGGCGATTTCCTTGCACGCGGCAGCCAGGCGAACCTGACGGGAGTCGAGCAGGGTGAGCAGGGTGGTGATGGACTCTTTTTCGGACATCGGGAACACCTCCATTGAGAAAACCTGAAGATTGGCAGTAAAAAGCCCGCCGCAAGCGAGCTTTCTACCGATGTGGCGCCGATCCTTCAGCCTTTTCAGTATAGACCCGTAACCGCTTGGCGGATGTTCGTCAGCCTTGCCGGACCGTCATTTGCGACCGGGCATTGAGCTGTTGGCATATGCGTTGGGCATCACGTTCAAGATCGTAGCCGTCACCGATGAAACCGTTGGTGCGGGTATCGGCGATGCGGTACCAGACGGCGGCTTCAGCGGGTTGATGTACGGTTTCTCCAGCCCGGCGTCCATGGATGATGATCTTGTTGCAGCGCTTGACGACGAAAATGTCTTCCATGGCTTCACCGCAGCTGATTGGCGTACAGATCAACTATAGAAGCCATTTGCAATCGTGCAAAAAATAGGCAGGTCAGTTCGTCGGCTCAACGGCCATTTTCTCCAGCAGCATCGCCAGCCCGACTTCCTCCGCCCGCAGGCCTTTACGCACCCTCGGCCTTGGCAGTTGCGCCAGGGCGCCGAGCACAAAACCCTCGAGCACCGCCGGGTGGATGTAGCACTTGCGGCAGACTGCCGGGGTGTTGCCCAACTGCCTGGCAACGTCCTTGACCATCGCCACCACGTGCTGTTTGGCCTGTGATTCGGGTTGCCACTCCAGCTCGCGCAACACGGCCAGGGCCAGGACGCTGCCGGCCCAGGTGCGGTAATCCTTGGCGGTGAAGTCGGCGCCGGTCAGGGTTTGCAGGTAGGTGTTGACGTCGGCGGACGTGATGGTGTGTCGCTCACCGTTTTCATCGAGGTACTGAAACAGGTTTTGCCCGGGAATCTCCTGGCAGCGCTTGATGATCCGCGCCAGTCGCCGGTCCTTTACGGTGATTTGATGTTCGACGCCACTCTTGCCGCGAAACTGGAACAGGATTGCGCTGCCGTTGACCTCCACATGCCGGTTGCGCAGGGTGGTCAGGCCGTAGGAGCGGTTGTCTCGCGCGTACTGGGTATTGCCGACGCGGATCAGCGTCGCGTCGAGCAAGGTGATAACGGTGGCCATGACCTTGTCGCGGCTCAAGCCCGGTGCCTCCAGCAAGGCTTCCAGTTGTTTGCGCAACTTTGGCAGGGCCAGGCCGAAATCCCGCAGGCGCGAGTATTTGTCGCTGTCGCGCACCTCGCGCCAGCGCGGGTGGTAGCGGTACTGCTTGCGCCCGCGGGCGTCGCGGCCGGTGGCTTGCAGGTGACCGCGCGGGTCGGTGCAGATCCACACGTCGGTGTAGGCCGGCGGCACCGCCAGGGCATTGATGCGCTGAATTTCCTGCGGGTCGACGATGCGCTGGCCAGTGGGGTCGAAATAACAGAATTTGCCGCGCAGTTTCCGACGGGTGATGCCCGGTTGGGTGTCATCGACGTAATGCAGGTCACGGGGCAGTGCATCGGGCATGGCGATTGTCCTGGGCGAGGGATCGGGGGGCCGTTACAGCCATTGACCCCGCGCCGCGCCAGTCGTGCCCGCGCCGTTATGCCAGCACGGCCACGGCCTTGATCTGCGCCCAGAGTCGCTGGCCCGGGTGCAGGTGCAAGTGGTCCCGCGAATAGCGGGTGATACGCGCCAGCAAAGGGCTGCCCTCGGCGTCCAGGCGCACCAGCACATGGGCGCTGTTGTCGGCAGGCATTTCACTGACCACCGTGACTGGCAGGCGATTGAGGATGCTGCTTTGGTAATCGCCTTGCAGGCTGAGGCTGACATCCCGCGCCTGGACCTTGCATCGCAACGCCTGGCCCGCGGCCATCGGCGTGTGCGTCACGCGAATGTTCAGGTCGGTATCGGGCAGTTGTAGCGTCAACAACTGGTAATGGGCGTCATAGGCAGCGACATGCCCCTGGATCACAACGCCGGCGTCGTCACCCAGCGCCAGGGGCAAGTCCAGGCGTGCCAGGGTCTGGCCGATGGGGCCGCTGGCCAGTGCCTTGCCGTCGCTGAGCAGGACGATGTGGTCGGCCAGTTGAGCGACTTCATCCTGGGAGTGGCTGACATAGAGCACCGGGATGTCCAGCTCATCGTGCAGGCGTTGCAGGTAAGGCAGGATCTCGCTTTTGCGTTGTGCGTCCAGCGCTGCCAGGGGTTCGTCCATCAACAGCAGTGTCGGGCTGGTGAGCAGGGCGCGTGCCATGCCGACGCGCTGGCGTTCGCCGCCGGAAAGGTGCTGCGGATGCCGGTCGAGCAGATGACTGATGCCCAGCAGCTCGGTTGCGTGTGCCATGTCAACCCGGCGCTGGGGTTTGGGGATGCGCTTGAGGCCGAATTGCAGGTTGGCCAGCACCGACAGATGAGGGAACAGGCTGGCTTCCTGAAACACGTAACCCAGTGCGCGCTTGTGCGGTGGGACGAAAATCCCCTTGGCGCTGTCTTGCCACAGCTGCTCGTTGACCTGGATAAATCCCTCGTCGGCCCGTTCCAGCCCGGCGATGCAGCGCAGGCAAGTGGTCTTGCCAGAACCGGAGTGCCCGAACAGCGCCGTCACCCCACGGCCGGGCAACTGCAAATCGACATCGAGGGCGAACCCCGGATAACTCAGCTTCAAGCGCATTTGAATCATCGATCAGCTCCAGCCCGCTTTGGTTTTACGGCTGGAGTACAGCGCCAGCAACACCGCAAAAGAGAACACCAGCATGACCCCGGCCAGCCAGTGGGCCTGGGCATATTCCATGGCTTCGACGTGATCGTAGATCTGCACCGAGACCACCCGGGTCTTGTCGGGGATGTTGCCGCCGATCATCAGCACCACGCCGAATTCGCCGACGGTGTGGGCAAAGCCGAGGATGGACGCGGTGATGAAACCGGGTCGGGCCAGGGGCAGGGTGACGCTGAAAAATGTGTCCCAGGGACCGGCACGCAGGGTCGCGGCCACTTCCAGCGGGCGGCTGCCAATGGCGGAAAAAGCGTTTTGCAGCGGCTGGACCACGAACGGCATCGAGTACAGCACCGAACCGATCACCAAGCCTGCGAAACTGAAGGTAAGGGTGCCCAGCCCCAGGGATTGGGTGAACTGGCCGACAAACCCGTGGGGGCCGAGCGCCAGCAACAGATAGAAACCAATCACCGTGGGCGGCAGCACCAGGGGCAGGGCGACGATCGCCCCGACCGGGCCGCGCAACCAGGATTGGGTGCGCGAGAGCCATAACGCCAGCGGAGTGCCGACCAGCAACAGGATGACGGTCGTCAGGGACGCCAGTTTCAGGGTCAGCCAGATGGCGGAAAAGTCGGCACTCGAGAGCGACATTTAGATCTGGTAACCGTAGGACTTGATGATGGCGGCGGCTTTTGGCCCCTTGAGGTATTCAACCAGTGCCTTGGCGGCCGGGTTGTCCTTGCCCTTGTTGAGGATCACCGCGTCCTGTTTGATCGGGTCGTGCAAGTTGGCCGGGACGATCCAAGCCGAACCGCTGGTGATCTTGCCGTCCTTGTAGATCTGCGACAAGGCAACGAAACCGAGTTCGGCATTGCCGGTGGACACGAACTGGTAGGCCTGGGTGATGTTCTGGCCTTCGACGATCTTGTCCTTGACCTTGTCGGTCAGGCCTTCTTTGGCCAGCACTTGGGTCGCCGCCAGGCCATAGGGCGCGGCTTTCGGGTTGGCAATGGACAGATGCTGATACTGGTTGTCGCCCAGCACTTTGCCCTTGGCGTCGACGTAGCCTTCCTTGGCCGACCACAGCGCCAGCGTGCCGACGGCGTAGGTGAAGCGTGAGCCCTTGACGGTGTCGCCTTCGGCCTCAAGTTTTTGCGGCGTGGTGTCGTCTGCCGAGAGGAACACTTCGAATGGCGCGCCATTCTTGATCTGGGTGTAGAACTGGCCGGTTGCACCGAAGGCCGTGACCAGCTTGTGCCCGGTGTCCTTCTCGAAATCAGCGGCGATGGCCTGGATCGGCGCGGTGAAGTTGGCAGCGACAGCGACCTGGACTTCGTCCGCCTGGGCAGAGCCAAAGGCGAACACGGCGAGCAGGCAGGTGGGGGCAAAACGTGAGGCACGAATGGTCATGAAACGGCTCCGTCACAGGCAAGTGTTGCAAGAGGGTGATTCGTTATATATCTGAATATATAGCGAAATGCCGCTAAACGGAATGTGTTGCAGCGCCAACCGTTGCTGGCCGCCACGAGGGTCAGCGCTGCAGCAACTTCGCCAACCCTTCCTCGGCCAGGCGCCGGGTCAGTTCGGCGGTGCCCGACTCGACGCCGAGGGTGAATGCCTGTCCGGCCCAGAGATTGCTGAAGTCTGCCTCGCCCTTGGCGCGCAACGGCAGCAAAGCACCGCCCGCGAGGGGGAAGTGCGGTGCCTGGCTGCTCATCGGCCCGAGCTCGCGCATCACCCGATTGAGAATCCCCCGTGCCGGGCGACCGGTGAAAATGTTGGTGAGCGCGGTCTCGCTTTCCCGGGCGGTGCGCAATGCCTGGTGATGCGAGGCGCTGACCTTGGCCTCTGGCGTGAACAGGTACGCCGTGCCCACTTGCACCGCCGAGGCGCCCAGCATGAACGCTGCCGCCACCCCCCGTGCATCGGCAATGCCGCCGGCGGCAATCACCGGCACGTTCACGGCATCGACCACCTGGGGCACCAGGGCGAAGGTGCCGACCTGGCTGCTCAGGTCATCACTGAGGAACATGCCCCGGTGCCCGCCCGCTTCATAGCCCATGGCGATGATCGCGTCGCAGCCATGCTGCTCGAGCCAGATGGCCTCTTCGACGGTAGTGGCCGAGGACAGCACTTTTGCCCCGGTGGCCTTGACCCGATCCAGCAGGGATTTTTCCGGCAGGCCAAAGTGAAAGCTCACCACCTCGGGGCGCAACTCCTCGACCACTTCGCAGGCGGCCTGATCGAACGGCGCGCGATTGGACACCGGTGTCGGCGCATCGAAGTCGACACCCAGCTCGTGATAGTAGGGCTGCAGCAGGTTCTTCCAGTCCTGGGCGCGTTGCTCGTCGACCGCCGGCGGTTGATGGCAGAAGAAATTGACGTTGATCGGGCGCTGGCTGTGCTGGCGAATGTCCTTGAGCGCTTCACGCAACTGCTCGACGCTCAGCATGGCCGCAGGCATCGAGCCGAGACCGCCGGCGTTGCTCGCTGCAATGACCATGGCAGCGGTGGTGGCGCCGGCCATGGGGGCCTGGATGATTGGCAGTTCGATCCCGAGCAGGTCAAGGATGCGCGTATCTGGCCATTGGCTCATTTCAGTTGTACTCCGACGTTGGAACCGGGCGAGGCTCGATTTGTAGCAGCAATCCCTGAGGTTATGCCAGTCATGTTTGCCGCAGGCGAATTGGCTTAAAGTCGTATACGGTAATTTTTTGCGAAATGGTATTTAAATAGCACCACAACAGGTGATCTCACCAGGAGGCAGCGATGTTCCAAGGTATTTTGATCGATAAAAACGAAAGCGGTTACCAGGCCACACTGCAACAGATCAACGAGGACCAGCTGCCCGAGGGCGACGTGACGGTACGTGTGGCGTACAGCACGCTGAATTTCAAGGATGGCCTGGCGATCACCGGCAGCAGCCCGGTGGTGCGCAAATTCCCGATGGTGCCGGGGATCGACCTGGCGGGGACCGTCGAGGTCAGCACGCATCCGGACTACAAGGTTGGTGACAAAGTCCTGCTTAATGGCTGGGGCGTGGGCGAAGGGCATTGGGGCGGTCTGGCGCAAAAGGCGCGGCTCAAGGGCGAGTGGCTGATTGCGCTGCCCGAGACCTTCACCGAAGCCCAGGCCATGGCCATCGGCACGGCAGGTTATACGGCGATGCTGTGCATCATGGCGCTGGAGCGCAACGGTGTGACGCCCGACCAAGGCGAGGTTCTGGTCACCGGGGCCAACGGTGGCGTGGGCAGTTTCGCCATCGCGTTGCTGAGTAAACTCGGCTATCGGGTGGTCGCTTCCACGGGGCGCTTGTCGGAGCACGAATACCTTAAGCAACTGGGTGCCAGCGAGATCATTGACCGCGCTACCTTGTCTGAGCCCGGCAAGCCGCTGGCCAAGGAGCGGTGGGCGGCGGTCATCGACTCCGTGGGTAGCCACACCTTGGCCAATGCCTGTGCCAGTACCCGTTCCGAAGGTACGGTCGCCGCCTGTGGTTTGGCCCAGGGTATGGACTTCCCGGCCTCTGTGGCGCCCTTTATCCTGCGCGGCGTGACCCTGGCGGGGATCAACAGCGTGACCCAGCCGAAAGCCAGGCGTGTGGAGGCCTGGGGGCGCTTGGCCAAGGACCTGGACTTCGACTTGTTGCCACTGATCAGCCATGAAATCGGTTTGAGTGAGGCGATCGAGGCGGCGCCGCGATTGTTGGCCGGGCAGTTGCGGGGGCGGGTGGTGGTGGATGTGAATCGCTGAACAGGCCTCGCGCGGCTGTACGCGATCTAATGTAGGAGCGAGCCTGCTCGCGATGAACCTGAGAGCACCGAGGGGTGTCAGGTGCCCAGCGTCATCGTTGACGACCATCGCGAGCATGCTCGCTCCTACAAGGGCTTTTCCCGCTCCAGCAATTGCCGCTTACGCTCCACGCCCCAGCGATACCCCGACAGATTGCCATCGCTGCGAACCACGCGGTGACAGGGGATCGCGACCGCCAGGCTGTTCGCGCCACAGGCTTGTGCCACGGCGCGAACCGCCTTGGGGTTGCCGATGCGCTGGGCGATGTCGGCGTAGCTGGCGGTGCTGCCGGCGGGTATCTCCCGCAGGGCTTGCCAGACCCGCTCCTGAAAGGCCGTGCCGCGCACATCCAGGGGCAAGTCCAGGCCCAGGGCCGGAGCTTCGATGAAGCCCACGACTCGGGCGATCAACTGTTCGAAGGCCTGGTCGGCACCGATCAGGGTGGCGCGACGAAACTTGTCCTGCAGGTCGCAGACCAGTTGCTGCGGATCATCACCCAAAAGAATCGCACAGACCCCACGCTCGCTTTGCGCCACCAGAATTGCGCCCAGCGAACACTGGCCAACCGCGAAACGAATGGCATTGTTTTGCCCCTCGGCACGGTAATCCGTGGGTTTCATTCCCAGTACCTGATCCGCCGCCTCATAGAAACGGCTGTTGGAATTAAAGCCGGCGTCGTACAACGCATCGGTGACCGAGCGGCCATCCGCCAGTCGCTCGCGCATTCGGCGCGAACGATGGGCTGTGGCATAGCCTTTGGGTGTCAGGCCGGTCACGGACTTGAACACCCGATGGAAATGAAAGCTGCTCAGTCCTGCCGCTTGCGCCAGTTCGTTCAGTGCGGGTAACGCCTCGGCGGTTTCGATCTGGCGGCAGGCGGCGGCCACGGTGGCGGCATGTTGTGCGGCGACAGCACTTTGATCCTTCGCCGCGCGCTTGCTTGGGCGATAACCCGCGGCCTGGGCCAGTTCAGCGCTGTCGAAGAATTCGACGTTCTGCGGTTTCGGCAAGCGCGAGAGGCTGCTGGGGTTGCAGTAGATCCCGGTGGTTTTCACCGCGTAGACAAACTGCCCGTCCGCCTGTGGGTCGCGGGCGACCACCGCGGCCCAGCGTGGATCGTTTTCGGTGCTGCTTGTTGTCGATTGGCTTGTCATGGCTTTACATCCGTTGACCCGTTTGCCGCAGATTAACCACCGGCTGGTACGTCCACACTCCGGCGCTTGCGGTCAAACTCCACGACCTCACCGCGCGGTCCGAAACGTGAAGTTGATGCGCTGTTCGCCCAGGCGCGGGTGTTGTCCATCCTTGATCGGCAGCACGCCGTGATAACGCAAGCGATCCACGCCGCCCCAGACCACGATGTCGCCATGCAGCAACGGCACACGCTGGCTTTTGTCGCTGCGCGCGAAGCCGCCGAACAGGAACATCGCGGGCAACCCCAGGGATACCGAAACGATAGGCGCAGCGTAGGATTTTTCGTCCTTGTCCTGATGCAGGGACATTTTCGCCCCGGGCACATAGCGATTGATCAGGCAGGAATCCGGCACGAAATCGGCAAATCCAGCCTCCCGTGCCGCCGCCTGGGCCAGTTGAAAAAACACCTCGGGCATGGGTGGCCAAGGCAGGCCGGTGCGGGGATCGTCGCGGGTGTAGCGATAACCGCTGCGGTCGGTGGTCCAGCCCCAGGTGCCGCAACTGCTCAGGGCCACCGACATGGTGAAACCACCTGGGGTAACCATTTGCCGGAACGGTGCAGCCGCCAGCACGGCCTCCAGTGCCGGCAGCAAACGCGCAAGCCAGGGCAGGGCGAAGCCTCTGAGGACGTAGGACTGTTCGCCGATCTGCTCGCGTCGGCGCGCTTGCTCGGGCTCGGCGTCGGCAAAAAGGTCCAGGGTGGTCGGGTTCATGGTGCTCATGATGCGTCGTGAAAGATGATCCCAAGGGTATGCCGTTTTCCGCTGTGCAGGCGACTGACGCCGTGGCGCAGGGTCACCCGATAGTAACCGCGCGCGCCTTTGACCGGGCGCTGGTTGACCGCGAAGATCAGGCCGTCGCCCTTTTTCAGACCGATGACCTGCGGGCGCGACTGCATGCGCGGGCGCTGCTCGGTCAGCACGAACTCACCGCCGGTGAAGTCTTCCCCAGGCTCCGACAGAAGAATCGCCACCTGCAGCGGGAAGACATGCTCGCCATACAGGTCCTGGTGCAGGCAGTTGTAATCCTGTGGCCCGTATTGCAGCAACAAGGGCGTCGGCCGCTGCTGGCCGGCGGCATGGCAACGCTCGAGGAAATCCGGGAGATCGTCGGGAAAGCGGCTGGGCAAGTCCATCTGCGCATGCCAGCGATTGGCGATCGGCACCAGTCGCGGGTAAAGCGCACTGCGCAGGCGGGCCACCAGCGGCGGCAAGGGGTAGTCGAAATACTTGTACTCGCCACGGCCGAAACCGTGGCGGGCCATGATCACCTGCGAGCGAAAGCCTTCGGATTGGCCGTACAAGGCGCTGACCTGATCACAGGCCTTGTGACTCAACAGCGACGCGATGACCGCGCAGCCGTCCTGATCGAGTTGCTGTTCCAGCAGGGGCCAGTCCAGCCTGTCCAGGTATTGCTCGCTCATTGCCGGGCCCTCAGGTGATTGAGGTGGCGAGACTAAGGGGCATGACGACTGTAAACACTCCGACACTTGCGGTCGAATTTCGGCAGGGAGCAGACGTCCATGTTGTCGCTCCAGGCGATATTACAGCGCCTTGCTGACGCTGATGTCGCTGATGACGTCTTCGCTGCCATGAAGGGCGTCCAGCGCGGCTTTGGCTTCTTCTGCGGTGCCGTTTTCCAGCTGGGCAAATTCGAAGCGGCGTTCGCCATTGAGTTTGTACTTGATGACGTATTTGGTCGTCTGGGCCACGGTCATACCTGTCTGTCTGCGTATAAAGGCGCTGCTCAGCTCAGTTTCGAGCTGGAGCGGCGGATGATCTTGATCGAGTGGGTCAGGGTCGGCTTGCGCGTCACGCTGATCGGCCGGCGATTGACCGTGTCGATGGTGATGTTCCAGAAGCCGGTGCTCGGCGCCGTGATGCGGGCCGGGAAGGTGTCAAACGCGCCGCCGTGATAGGTGTGACGACCGCCATTTTTGAAGCTGCGGAAGTTGGCGTCGTTCATCAAGCGAATGTTGCAAGTTTGCGAGCATTGAATGACGACGATGTCGTCCTCGTTGAGGTGCTCGCGCTGGTGGATAAATTTCATGGGGCGCCTCCAGAAGGGCTTTTTCTACAAAATCAAAACGATAGCATGGGCGATTGGCGCAGTTTATCAGCCCCGGGGCGTTATTATCCGGCTGTGCGGGCCCGGTTGGACAATAAAAACCGGATATTACGCACACCGTGAAAGAAAAAAGCAGTCGGTCCCGGAGAAAACCCGTGTTTGAGCTGTCGGAGGGTCTTTAACGGAGGTTTCATATGAAGTGGGGCATGTTGGGCTTGCCGTGGGTCCTGGCAATCAGTGGGTGTGCAAGTGTCTCGGACATCAACCAGACGTTGCCGACCATGAATGTGATTTCAGGCAAGAAGCCCCAGGAATATGCCCAGTGCCTGAGCGAAAAACTCGCCGACAGCCGAGGCGCCTTGCAGATCGAAGAGCAGAAAGACGGTGTGCGGGTGATCGTGCCGCAGAAGCTTTCCTCGGGGCCGGCCGCAGTGTTCGATATCGAGGAACGCTCCGGCGGCAGCAGCATCAAGCTGCATGAGCGCATCTCCAACGTGCCTATACGACCTTTCGATGTACGCGATGCCGCCACGGCGTGCATTTCCGGCTGATAGACTGTCGACCGTCAGCACCGATGCCGTCAAAGCGACCCTTTGGCGGCATTGTCATTTCTGGAGTCGAACATGAAGCGAGAGCGGGTACGGGAGCGACACGCAGAGGGCCAAATCTGCGCCACCCATGTGATTCAGAATCCGGCGAATCCGGGGGAGTGGATCGTGTTTTTCAAGAAAAGCGCCGGGCGCAGTTTTTTCCTGGTGGACGAAAGCGACGAAGTCGAGTCCTTCAGCAGTCTCGACGAACTGGTCGAGACCGTACGCGGCCTGGGGATCAAGTTTGCGGAAATCCACATGTAGGGCTCCACGCCTTATTTGCAGACCACCACGACGCTCCGGTTCTTGTAGTTGCCAACGTCGACGCCCAGGGTCTTGTCGCTTTCCTCGGGGGCGGGTGAACCGTCGGTGCCCACGATGCGGTAGCCGGTGCCGGCGCAGGAGGCGTCGGCCTTTTCGTAGCAGCTCGCCCAGGAATTGGCCTCGCCGGAGCAGTCGATGGCCAGGCCTTGTTCGCCATTGTTCAGGTAAGTGGTTTCGGAAGTGGCGCAGCCACCGAGGGCCAGAACCGCAATCAGCGGCAAAAATTTGGTCATGTCGTTGTCGTCGTCAGGATGAGGGGCAACGCCTGTGACAGCGCGGTTGGCAAAAGGTTATAGCCAAAGGCCACTTCTTGCCGGTATTCGCAAAAAAAAAGCCCTGCACCAAGGCAGGGCGTCAGGCATGGATCAGTTCTTGTCCTTGCCCCGTCGCTTGGGTGCCGGGTGTTCCAGCTGCAACACCGATGCCACTTCGATCGCCATGGCTTCGGACGGGAAAGGACCGACAGTGTTCTCAGTGCCAACGCCGGTTACCCACCACTGGCCGTCTTTGGCCTTGTTGATCACGAACCCGTTGACGCTTTTTGCTTCTGACATCTAGTTGCCTCGTTGACTGGATCAATGGGCGCCATGATACCGCCAAATGCACCGTTGGGGTGCCGATGGATGCGGGTTGGTGCGCTTGGCCATGGGTTGACTTGGCGTGCAAACCTGGCGGACTCTGCTATCAATAACAGGCTGCTGATCCATTCGCGGTACTCGCTGCGGAACTAACGGCGAGAATATTTCTCTATGATGGCATCGGTTAGCCAGTGCGGGGCATTGTAAGGTGTACGCCGCCTGATTAGACTGCGCCGAAACCCGTACACACAGCCCTTTCAAGGACTTATATGATCAAGAAATGCTTGTTTCCAGCAGCCGGTTACGGCACTCGCTTCCTGCCAGCGACTAAAGCCATGCCTAAAGAAATGCTGCCGGTGGTAAACAAGCCACTGATCCAGTACGGCGTCGAAGAAGCCCTGGACGCCGGTTTGACGGAAATCTCCATTGTCACCGGTCGCGGCAAGCGCGCCCTGGAAGACCATTTCGACATCAGCTACGAGCTGGAAAACCAGATCAAGGGCACCGACAAGGAAAAGTACCTGGTCGGCATCCGCAAGCTGCTCGACAACTGCTCGTTCTCTTACACCCGCCAGACCGAAATGAAAGGCCTGGGCCACGCGATCCTCACCGGCCGTCCGCTGATCGGCGACGAACCCTTCGCCGTGGTACTGGCGGATGACCTGTGCGTCAACCTCGAAGGCGACGGCGTACTGACCCAGATGGTCAAGCTGTACAAGCAGTTCCGCTGCTCGATCGTGGCCATCCAGGAAGTCGACCCGCAAGAGACCAACAAGTACGGCGTGATCGCCGGCGAGATGATCCGCGACGACATCTACCGCGTGCACAGCATGGTGGAAAAACCAAAACCTGAAGATGCGCCGTCGAACCTGGCCATCATCGGTCGTTACATCCTGACCCCGGACATCTTCGACCTGATCGAACAGACCGAGCCAGGCAAGGGTGGCGAAATCCAGATCACCGACGCCCTGATGAAACAGGCCCAGAACGGTTGCGTGATGGCCTACAAGTTCAAGGGCAAGCGTTTTGACTGCGGCGGCGCTGAAGGCTACATCGACGCGACCAATTTCTGCTTCGAGAACTTCTACAAGACGGGCAAGGCTTACTGATAGCGCATTGGTTGCTTGTACTGAAAAGCGATCTTCACAAGCTGTAATCAAGCTGATGAAGGCCTAAACAAACGCCCCGACTTGTTCGGGGCGTTTGTTTTTGTGTGCGCTAAAAAGGCGCCTGGTTTCTTGTAGGAGCCAGCGGTGCGGCGATCCGACTTGCCGGCGAAGGCGTCCTGACATTCGATGGTTGTCTTTCAGGTGTACATATCCATTCCTGCGGTAACGGCCACTTATGGTTTCGCTTTTACAGCGAGTCACTTGGAAAAGCCCCAAGTAACCAAGGGCTCTTGCCCCTGGCGTTCGGCCCCTCGCTAAGGCTCGGGGTACCCTCGCTCCGGTCCCGCTCCGTGGGCCCGCCGCGCTGGGCCATCCTTGGCCCAGCGCGGCTAAACCGGCATCCATGCCGGTTTACCCACTGCGCAGAACCTCCACTCGGCCTCTCGATATAGGGGCAAGAAAATCAAAAGCCAGATCAAGATCAAACGCGAAAGCGAGGCGGCCTTAAAGCCGACCTGATTGCAGGTCTGTCCGCATTCCCCTGTAGGAGCGAGCCTGCTCGCGATGGACTTCCAGGCAATGCGTTTATCCAGACAGGGCGCGCTATCGTTGACGTCCATCGCCAGCAGGTTCGCTCCTACGGGGGTACGTGCTCACTTGAAATCAGGTCGGCTTTAAGGCCGCCTCGTTTTTGATTTTGATCTCGGTGCCCCGTTAACCACGCTGGCCGAACGCAGGCATTGCGCAGTGGGTAAACCGGCAGGACGCCGGTTTAGCCGCGCTGGGCCAGGGATGGCCCATCGCGGCGACCCACGGAGCAATGCCGGAGTGAGGGCATGCCGAGCCCTAGCGAGGCACCGAGTGGTGGGGCAAAGCCTTTTGGTTCCTTTTTGGCGTTTGAAAAAGGGACTCGCCGTAAGGGCGAAACCATAGGTGGTCGTTACCGCAGGAATGGATATGTACTCAGACAACTATCTCCCAGAGGCTTTGACGCGGTATGGATCAGCGTTGGTAGAGGCGCCGATGGAGGTAGTCACAAGTTGACGCACCGGCTCAGGGCGTGAGGGGGGGTAAGAAAATCAAAGCCAGAGCAAGATCAAAAGCCAAAGCGAGGCGGCCTCCCAGCCGGCCTGATTTCGGTGTTACGTGGGCCGGAGCCAGCGGGCGGCGGTCCGACTTGCAGGCGAAGAACGATAACGCGGTCTAACAGACTCACCGCAGCGCTTGGTTCGCCAGCAAGTCGGATCGCCACCGGCTCGCTCATACAGCGCACGAGCACGTAGGTATTGGCTTACATCCTTTGCCCGGTTGTTCGAGAGAAAATTCTGATTTGCAAATTGAGGTAGGTAAACACGTTTGCTGCTTGATGCATGAGCAGTAGGCTGACCGTTCTAGTGGTGGCTTTTGCCTTGCTGAACATTGGCGTGGGCGCGATCGCGACGGTGTCCAATGCTGTGATTTTGTCAGCTGCGCCACCGGCAAAGGCGGGCGCCGCGTCGCCATTAGCGAAACGGCCTATGAAGTGGGCGTGGTTGTTAGGGATGACAGTGCTCGGCGGTGCATTGCAGCTCCCGGGGTTCCTGAGCGAAGTGCAGATGATGCTGGCAAGTGAGACGCTGTCTGGCGCCTATCATGTGGCTGCAGGCATGTCGGGCGATCAAGCAAGGGAATTGATATCGCAGGCGGGAAGGGCATTCGAAGGTGGAATCGGTTTGGTTTCGTGGGTGACGTTCGGCTTGGCACTCATGGCTATTTTGATTGCCTGGCGCACTCTGCGGGCCCCGAAAACGCAATCTGCAGAGGAGGCTGGATCGAAAGCGTAGTACACATTAATGATTTAGTTGCGGAGAGTACGTCATGGACAGAAAGGCATTTTTCTGGATGGTACAGGAAGGACATTTACCCACACCGAAGGCTGCTGAAACGCTAGGAATCAAAATATTGAATATTGATGAGAGCGAAGGAAGTATTGAGCTCTCGTTTGAGGCTACCGAGGCCTTTACTAACCCCGTGGGCAATGTACAAGGTGGGTTTCTCGCGGCGATGCTTGATGACACGATGGGTCCAGCGCTAGCCGCAACGCTTAAGGAAGGTGAGTTTGCGCCGACCTTGAGCCTAAACGTGAATTTTCATGCTCCAGCGAAGGTCGGGGTGCTTATTGGTAGAGGGCGTGTGGTTAGACGGGGAGGGCAGGTTTGCTTTCTCTCTGGTGAGCTTGAGCAGGCTGGGCATGTTATTGCGACCGCGACTGCAACCGCTCTGGTCCGAAAGCCGTAGGAGTTCCAGAAGATTCCTGGCGCTGGCAAATTACGCGGATAGCAGCAATTAATTGAAAATCAGGTCGGAGGGCGGATCGCTGGAGTATTTTTTCAATTTCGACCTCATATCCAACACAGCGCTTGTCCCAGAAGTGACTATGGGTATGCTGTTTGCCTGCCGAGGAGATTGAAAATGGCCTACGATTTTGACCTTTATGTGATTGGCGCCGGTTCTGGCGGTGTGCGGGCGGCCCGGTTTGCGGCCGGCTTTGGCGCGAAAGTGGCGGTGGCCGAGAGTCGTTACCTGGGCGGGACCTGTGTGAACGTCGGTTGTGTACCGAAAAAACTGCTGGTCTACGGCGCGCATTTCGCCGAGGACTTCGAGCAGGCGTCGGGTTTTGGCTGGAGCCTGGATGAGGCGCAGTTCGACTGGGCGACGCTGATTGCCAACAAGGATCGCGAGATCAATCGCCTCAACGGCATTTACCGCAACCTGCTGGTCAACAGTGGCGTGACACTGCACGAAGGCCACGCCAAGATCGTCGATCCGCATACCGTCGAGATCAATGGCGAGCGCCACACGGCTAAAAACATCCTGATCGCTACCGGCGGCTGGCCGCAGATTCCCGAGATTCCCGGGCACGAGCACGCGATCAGTTCCAACCAGGCATTTTTCCTCAAGGAACTGCCCAAGCGTGTGCTGGTAGTAGGCGGGGGTTACATCGCCGTCGAGTTCGCCGGCATTTTCCACGGCCTGGGTGCCCAGACAACCTTGCTGTATCGCGGCGAGCTGTTCTTGCGCGGCTTCGACGGTTCGGTGCGCAAGCATTTACAGGAAGAACTGACCAAGCGCGGCATGGATTTGCAATTCAATGCCGACATCGAGCGTATCGACAAGCAAACCGATGGCAGCCTGAAAGTGACACTCAAGGATGGCCGTCAGCTGGAGGCCGACTGCGTGTTCTACGCCACCGGTCGACGTCCGATGCTGGACAACCTCGGGCTGGAAAACACTGGGGTGAAGCTCGACAAGAAAGGCTTCGTCGAGGTGGATGAGCTGTACCAGACGGCCGAGCCGTCGATCCTGGCCCTGGGCGATGTGATCGGCCGGGTGCAGTTGACGCCGGTGGCGCTGGCTGAAGGCATGGCGGTGGCGCGGCGCTTGTTCAAGCCTGAGCAGTATCGCCCGGTGGATTACAAGATGATCCCCACGGCCGTGTTCAGCCTGCCCAATATCGGCACGGTTGGCCTGACCGAGGAAGAAGCGCGCGAAGCCGGCCACGAGGTGCAGATTTTCGAAAGCCGCTTCCGGCCGATGAAGTTGACCCTGACCGAATGCCAGGAGCGCACGCTGATGAAGCTGGTGGTGGATGCCCAGACCGACAAGGTGCTGGGCTGCCATATGGTCGGCCCGGAGGCTGGGGAAATCGTCCAGGGCCTGGCCATCGCCTTGAAGGCCGGCGCCACCAAGCGCCACTTCGACGAAACCATCGGCGTACACCCGACGGCCGCCGAAGAGTTCGTCACCCTGCGGACACCGGTCGGCGCTTAATCGTCCTTGGCGACGTCTGGCGCTGTTGCATTGGCAGCGGCCAGGCGTAGGCTTTTTTCGAGATCCGCGCGGGTTTTCAGCAGTTCGATTTCCAGTGACTTGTTGACGTGTGCCTGTTCCTCGACGCTCTGTTTGAGCGCCTGGCTTTCCAGCATGGCCACGCGCAGGCGTTCCTGGAGGAGGGTGCGGTCGCTGTCGACACGCGTGGTCTGGTCGAACAGTTGATCCTGGCGGGCGTTGCTTTGCTTTAGCTGCTCTTGCAACAGGCTCAGCTCGCGCTGTGTGCCGCGGTTCTCGGTCAGCAGGCGTTCGTTGTCGCGGTGCAGTTGGGTGATTTCGTCCTGGCGTACCAAGGCGCTTTGTTGTGCCTGGCGCACTTCTGTCTGCAGTTGCTGCAGCTGGTTTTCGTGGCGGCTCTGCTCTTGCTCGCGCTGCTCGTTGATCGTATTGCGGTAGTGCTCCAGGGCGTCACGGCTGTGCAGGTGTTTCTCTTCGAGCGAGCGTATCTGCTCGTCCTTGTCTTTCAGGCGCAGTTCGAAATCAGCCAGTGCCTGAGTCTGCCCGGCATTGCGGGTTTGTTCGCTCTGCAGCAGGGCAAGCGTGCTTTGCAGCGCCTCGGATTCCTGGGTCAGTGCCAGGCTCTGCAGTTCGTAGTGCTGCTGCAATTGCGTATTGGCTTGCTCGGCTTGCTGCAACTGCGTTTCCAGCGCCTTGCGTTGTTGCTCGTATTCCTCACGGGCCTGGTCAATGGGTTCCTGCGCCTGCTCCTTGAGGCGCTGCGCCAGGCGCGTTACCAAGGCCAACAGCTCTTCGTCGATCGGCTCGGGTGGCGCCTCGTCGGTGTCCGGGGTGCTATCATCGAGCTCCTTCATAATGCGATGGATCGTGGTTTTCGAGCCGGTATTGCCCATTTCAATCCGTACGGCATCGATGCTGGGGTTTTCGCCACGGGCAAGGATCGCCAATCGCGCCGCTTGCACCACCTGTTTGTTCACGCCGCCACGGGCCATGGAATCTCCTGGGATTTGCTGTGTGGTACGTACCACGAAAAAGCGCATTGTACCCGTTGTGGCCGTAATTCGGTTTTCTTCTATCCATACTCTTGGTTAATAGCGAAAGCCAATCAGCGGCATGAGGTTTGCCAATGAGCCAACCGTCCGTCGAGTGGGTAAAGTTCTCTCCATCAACTTCTTAACCCCTGACGGAGAGTCAACGATGCCTATCATCAACAGCCAAGTTAAACCGTTCAAAGCTGACGCATTCAAAAATGGCGACTTCGTAAAAGTCTCGGACGCTGACCTCAAAGGTAAGTGGTCTGTAGTGTTCTTCTACCCGGCCGACTTCACCTTCGTCTGCCCGACCGAGCTGGAAGACCTGGCTGACAACTACGACGCCTTCCAGAAGCTGGGCGTTGAGATCTACAGCGTTTCCACCGACACCCACTTCGCACACGCTGCCTGGCACAACACTTCGCCAGCCATCGGCAAGATCCAGTACACCATGATCGGCGACCCGACCCACGCCATCTCCCGCAACTTCGACGTGCTGATCGAAGAAGCTGGCCTGGCTGACCGTGGCACCTTCGTGATCAACCCTGAAGGCCAGATCAAAATCGTTGAACTGAACGACGGCGGTGTTGGCCGTGACGCTTCCGAGCTGCTGCGCAAGATCAAGGCTGCCCAGTACGTTGCTGCACACCCGGGCCAGGTTTGCCCAGCCAAGTGGAAAGAAGGCGAGGCCACTCTGGCGCCGTCCCTGGACCTGGTTGGCAAGATCTAAGTCTGTGATCGCTGCATCAGGGCGGAGCTCCGCACCTACTCAGTAAGCTGCACCGCCCTATAAAAAGCCCGGGCGAGATTCGCTCGGGCTTTTTTTCGCCTCAAAGCTTTCGTCTCAAAAAAATCAAGGAAATCGCCCGTATGTTGGACACCAATCTTAAAACCCAGTTGAAGTCGTACCTGGAACGGGTCACCCAGCCGATCGAGATCGTTGCCTCCCTCGACGACGGTGCGAAATCCCAGGAACTGCTCGCATTGCTGAAAGACGTTGCCAGTCTTTCCACCCAAATTACTTTGCTCGACAACGGTGATGACGCACGCAAGCCATCGTTCTCGATCAACCGCCCTGGCGCCGATATCAGCCTGCGTTTCGCCGGCATTCCGATGGGCCACGAATTCACGTCTTTGGTGCTGGCCTTGCTGCAAGTCGGCGGGCATCCCTCCAAAGCCAGTGTCGAAGTGATCGAACAGATCCGCTCGCTCAAGGGCGAGTTCAACTTCGAGACCTATTTCTCTCTGTCCTGCCAGAACTGCCCGGACGTGGTCCAGGCATTGAACCTGATGGCGGTGCTCAACCCCAATATCCGCCACGTCGCCATCGACGGTGCGCTGTTCCAGGCGGAAGTCGATGAGCGCCAGGTCATGGCGGTACCGAGCATCTACCTCAACGGCGTGAACTTCGGCCAGGGCCGTATGGGCCTGGAAGAAATCCTCGCGAAAATCGACACCAGCGGCATCGAGCGTCAGGCCGAGAAGATCAGCGCCAAGGAGGCCTTTGATGTGCTGGTGGTGGGCGGTGGTCCGGCCGGTGCTTCGGCGGCCATCTATGCCGCGCGCAAAGGTATTCGTACCGGTGTCGCCGCCGAGCGTTTTGGTGGCCAGGTGCTGGACACCATGGCCATCGAAAACTTCATCTCCGTGCAGGAAACCGAAGGGCCGAAACTGGCGGTCGCCCTGGAAGAGCACGTCAAGCAGTACGACGTGGACATCATGAACCTGCAGCGCGCCGACAAATTGCTGCCCGGCAAAGCGGGGGAGTTGCATGAAGTGCACTTCGCCAACGGTGCGAAACTCAAGGCCAAGACGGTGATCCTGGCCACCGGTGCGCGGTGGCGTGAAATGAACGTGCCGGGTGAGCAGCAGTACCGCAACAAGGGCGTGGCGTACTGCCCGCACTGCGACGGTCCGTTGTTCAAAGGCAAGCGCGTGGCGGTGATTGGCGGCGGTAATTCCGGCGTTGAGGCAGCCATCGACCTGGCCGGTATCGTGTCCCATGTCACGCTGCTGGAGTTCGATGTACAGCTGCGTGCCGATGCGGTGTTGCAGCGCAAGTTGCACAGCCTGCCGAACGTGACCGTGATCACCAGTGCGCAAACCACTGAAGTGACGGGTGACGGGCAGAAGGTCAACGGCCTGCGCTACAAGGATCGACAGAGCGACGAATTGCGCAGCGTGGAGCTGGAAGGGATTTTCGTGCAGATCGGTCTGTTGCCCAATACCGATTGGCTCAAAGGCACCATCGAGCTGTCACCGCGTGGCGAGATCATCGTCGATGCCCGTGGCGAAACATCTGTGCCTGGCGTGTTCGCTGCCGGTGACGTGACCACCGTACCGTACAAGCAGATCGTGATCGCGGTGGGCGAGGGCGCCAAGGCTTCCCTGAGTGCATTCGACCACTTGATCCGCACCTCGGCGCCGGCATAAACCGGACGCTGAAAACACAAAACCCCATGAGTGATCATGGGGTTTTTTTGTGCCTCCCACAGGGGGATTTTGCTGGGGTTTACAACGGGGCGGGCTGGATGATCTCGACCCAGTAAGCATCCGGATCCTTGATGAACGCCAGGCTCTTCATACGGCCATCGTTCAGGCGCTTCTGGAAGTCGCAGCCCAGCGCTTCGAAGCGCTCACATGCGGCGACGATGTCCGGCACCGAGATGCAGATGTGGCCAAACCCGCGCGGGTCGGTATTGCCGTTGTGATAGGCGAAGTCCGCATCGTTCTCGGTGCCGTGGTTATGGGTCAGTTCGAGAATGCCGGGGATCGATTTCATCCATTGCGTACGCTCAGCGGCATCGGCCGGGATCTGGCTCTTGTCGACCAAGGCGAGAAAATACAGGCTGAACTGCGCTTCCGGAAAATCGCGCTTCTCCACCAGCGAGAAGCCGAGAACGCGCGTGTAGAAGTCCAGGGACTTGGTGATGTCCTTGACCCGCAGCATGGTGTGGTTGAAGACAAAGTTCTGGGTGGCGGTGTCAGGCTGTGCGGTCACGCCGGGGAAGGTGTTCAGTTCGTGCAGGCTCATGGGCCCTCCGGAAAATAAATGGGGCTGGCGACAATGATACGCATGGGGGGCGACATCACCAAACCCAAAGCGTCCGCTATTGCCTGACCGCTGGCCGAAGATCAAACTTCAGGGCTAACTGGTTGAGTGTTGATGGCAATGATTCGATTGTGCAGGTCGTTGATGATCTTGAGTGGTGTGCTGTCGGTGTTTGCCCGGGCCCACGCCGATGAGCCAGTGGTGGAATGGCCACCGGGCTGGCAGGTCGAGGCCGTTGCCCAAGGCGAGGCCGGCTCCGGTGTCAGTCGCCAGCGTGCGGTCAAGAACGATGCGCAAGGCGAGCCCTTGATGGTGATGGAATTGACCATGACCCGGGTGCAAAGCGGTCATCAGGTGAACCTGGAAGCAGTGTTGCTGGAGATGCGCAAATCGGTGCAGAAAGACTTTTTCCAGGGTGGTTATCAAAGTGTTTGCAACCGCATTCACTCGACCACCTTGAGTCGCTTGCCGGCGCTTGAAACCACTTGCACCATCACGCAGAACGGGCGGCATGTGCTGTCTCAAACATTGGTCGCCGCCGTGGATGCCGATAAGGCCTACGTACTTTCCTACGCTGGGCAGGCCGAAGCTTATAAGGCCAGTCAGAATGAAATAGAGGTGGCCCGTAACGGCTTGAAACTTTAGTTGAAGGCTTCAATGAACGCCGATTTCATGCTTGTGCCGATAGCGTTAGATAGCCAAAAGGATTAAGCACAAAGTTGCCTGGAAAGTACCGGGCAGGTTTGTCTTTAGTGCCATCATTGAAAAAAGCCCTGCAGGCGCAGGGCTTTGTTTTTTCAGTGCGAGGGTTTAGCCGCGCAGCCAGGAATCAACGGTGGCGGCACCGTATTGTTCCTTCCAGGCCTTCAGTCCACGGTGGTTGCCGCCCTTGGTTTCAATCAGCTCGCCGGTATGCGGGTTCTGATAAACCTTGACCACGCGGGCGCGGCGGGTTTTTGGGGCGGCCTGTTGCAGACCGGATTTTGCCGGGTTCGGGTCGAGGATGGCGATAATGTCGCGCAGGCTCTTGCCGTAGGTTTTCATCAGCCCCTGGAGCTTTTCTTCGAATTCGATTTCTTTCTTGAGCCCGGCATCGTTCTTCAGGGATTCAAGCTGCTTGAGCTGCTCTTGAAGGGCCTTTTCAGCTGCACGAAATTCAGCGAGTCTGGACAATATCTTTACTCCAATAGTGTGTGGCTGATACCAACCGCAAACAAAGCTATAAGCCAAGAGCCTTGAAGCGACTCGGTGATAAATGGCTCACCTGCCAATCTGGTGCAGGCATGAAAAATTGTAGTAGTTAATGGATCAAGAGTAAATCATGACTTTTTCTTCATGTAACAAGAGTTGTGCCTTGATTCAAATGGAGGAGGGCGGCGTGTCGTTGAATCGCTGCTAAAGGCCACTAGTTAATCATCACTTAATGCATTAATGAAGTCTGCCGCAGGCATCGGTCGGCCAAACAGATAACCTTGCAGGTAGTTCACTTTGTGGGCCGCCAGGTAGTCACTTTGCTCCGGGGTTTCCACACCTTCTGCAACCATTGCCAGGTCGAGCTTGACCGCCAGCTCGATGATGCTGTCCAGAATGTGGCTGGAAAGGGTATCGATGCCGATCATGGCCACGAAGCTCTGGTCGATTTTCAAAAAGTCCACGTTGAACTGGCGCAGATAACCGAGGCTTGAGTGGCCGGTGCCGAAGTCGTCGATGGCGATCTTTACGCCAAGCTCATGCAGTTGCTCGAACAGTTGAAGGGTGATGGCCGTGGGCTCGATCAGCTTGCGCTCGGTCAACTCCAATACCAGGTGGATGGAGCCGGGGGCAAAGGCGTCGAGGAACTCGCGGCAATCCTCGACCAGCGCAAGGTCCTGGCAATGATTGGCGGTGATATTGATGCCGACATGAAACGGCTCGTCAAAGGACGCCGACCGCGGTGCCAACAGCCTGGCGGTTTGTTGCATGATCGAGCGGGTCATCGGCACGATCAGCCCGCAATGTTCGGCAAACGGAATGAACAGGTCGGCGCGTACCAGGCCTTCCTTGGGGTGGTTCCAGCGCATCAGCACCTCGACCCCCGTGCATTTCTTGCTCTGCGCCTGCACCACTGGCTGGAAATACGGAACGAACTCCCCAGCAATCAGTGCGCGCTGCATCTCAACGGTTGGCGACGACGAACGTTTCTGCAGGACGTGCCCGATCAAGGCGGAAATCACACCGAAGAACAGCAACAGGCTGAACAGTGGCGGGTATTCGCTGCTCATGTAACGCCACACTTCGCCTTCGGGGAAACCGGCCGTTACGCTGAACGGATAACGCGAGGATGCCAGCCTGTTTTCTGCGACGGGAAACTCGGGTGGTTCGCCCTCGTGAAAGCTGCCGTCGGCGGACAACCAGGCAGGCCCGACCTGCAGCAAGAGCAATGTGCGACGCCCGATCAGGCGCATGAGATTACCCAGGTGGTAACCGTCCAGCGTGCTCATGGCGCCTCGTTTGCCGTCGCCGATTCGATAAACCAGCAACGCGCTGTCGGGCGTCACCGGGTTGCCCTTCATCAACAACAACTGGCCGTTGGCATAATCTCCAGAGGCAATTTTTTCGTGATAGTCACCGAACAGTGAACTGCAATAGATGGTGTCGTCCCACAGCAGGGTGGTCGAGCGCACGAAGGGGCGTCGTGTCACCTGCTCGCGCAACGCCAGGTTGACGTCAATGCAAGGCTGGCCCGCCAAGGGCAGCAACTCACGCGCCGCCTGGGCGGTGTTGTCGAGCATCAGTTCGAACTGGCGAGTCGTTTCTTCGGCGGTGTGTTGGGTGCTTTGCCTGAGTACGCGTTCGGCCTGCATATAAAGAATGGCAAAACCCAGCAGGACCGGCAGCAGTCCACACAGCAAGGTCACGGCGAGCCTGATGCCACGCGGGTGGGTGTTGGTTTTCAGTGGCATTGGCGAAACCTGTATCGATGAAGTCGGGCTATCAACGGCTGGCAGTTAGTGATGCCTCCCATGAAGCGTTCAAGTACGGGGCAGGTTAGTTGGTTCCGGGCACTTACGCAGCCCTTGGGTATCCCAGACGCGGCGATGAGCGGTCATCGGGGGTTAAACAAACCCTTGCGCGTCGGGGGAAAAAGGGGATTTGATACAAGAGGCGGACAAATTGATTTACGCTGTGTAGAATCAGGTTACGCATACAATAATAATCGTCTTCTGGCAGCAGAAGCCTCGCCCTCAGAGCCTTGGGTCGACAATGAAGATATTCGGGTTTCAATTGATCTACGGTGATTTCCTCGCCCGCAGCGTGCGCGGCATCTCCTGTGCGCCACCCGCCGGTCTCAGCATTGCTAGCAACTAACATTCGTTAATTGATAAAGATGATGAGGCGCCAACCATGGCAGATTTATACGAAAACCCAATGGGCCTGATGGGCTTTGAATTCATCGAGCTGGCCTCGCCGACCCCCAATACCCTGGAGCCGATCTTCGAGATCATGGGCTTCACCAAGGTCGCGACCCATCGCTCCAAAGACGTGCACCTGTATCGCCAGGGCGCGATCAACCTGATCCTCAACAACGAACCCCACAGTGTCGCCTCGTACTTTGCCGCCGAGCATGGTCCGTCGGTGTGCGGCATGGCGTTCCGGGTCAAGGATTCGCAAAAGGCCTACAAGCGCGCCCTGGAACTCGGCGCCCAGCCGATCCACATCGAGACCGGCCCGATGGAGCTGAACCTGCCGGCGATCAAGGGAATCGGCGGTGCGCCGCTGTACCTGATCGACCGTTTCGGCGAAGGCAGCTCGATCTACGACATCGACTTCGTGTTCCTGGACGGCGTTGACCGTCACCCGGTCGGCGCTGGTCTTAAGATCATCGATCACCTGACCCACAACGTGTATCGCGGTCGCATGGCCTACTGGGCGAACTTCTACGAGAAGCTGTTCAACTTCCGCGAAATCCGCTACTTCGACATCAAGGGCGAATACACCGGCCTGACCTCCAAGGCCATGACCGCGCCGGACGGCATGATCCGCATCCCGCTGAACGAAGAATCGTCCAAGGGCGCCGGGCAGATCGAAGAATTCCTGATGCAGTTCAACGGTGAAGGCATCCAGCACGTGGCGTTTCTCAGCGATGATCTGCTCAAGACCTGGGATCACCTGAAAAGCATCGGCATGCGCTTCATGACCGCGCCACCGGATACCTACTACGAGATGCTCGAAGGCCGTTTGCCCAACCACGGCGAGCCGGTGGGCGAGTTGCAGGCGCGCGGGATTCTGCTGGACGGTTCGTCCGAGGCGGGCGACAAGCGCCTGCTGCTGCAGATCTTCTCGGAAACCCTGATGGGGCCGGTGTTCTTCGAATTCATCCAGCGCAAGGGTGATGACGGGTTTGGTGAAGGCAACTTCAAGGCGCTGTTCGAGTCGATCGAGCGCGATCAGGTGCGTCGTGGTGTGTTGAGCACTGATTAAATCGTTACACCGTAAAAACTGTGGGAGCGAGCCTGCTCGCGATGGCGTCTTCAAGGTCAACATTGATGTTGGCTGGCAGACCGCTATCGCGAGCAGGCTCGCTCCTACATTGGTTTGCGGCGTTGTCGAACCAGATGCTTGAACCCTTCAAACACCAACACCACTACCGCCATCCAGATCGGAATATAGGTCAGCCATTCCCCCGGCTTGATGCTTTCCCCCAGCAACAACGCCACGCCCAGCAACAGCACCGGCTCCACGTAGCTCAATAACCCGAACAGACTGAACGGCAGCAAGCGACTGGCGATGATGTAGACCACCAGCGCGGAAGCGCTGATCAGGCCCAGCAATGGGATCAGCCAGGCCAATGCCGGGTTCTGGTCGAAGACACCGAAACCTTGCTCGCCACTGCTCACGAACCAGTACGCGATCGGCAGCATCAGGGTCATGTCCACCCAGAGTCCGCCGAGGTTGTCAGTCTTCAACCATTTGCGCACCACGAAATACAGCGGATAACCCACCACCACGACCACTGTCGCCCAGGAGAATCCGCCGACTTGATACAGCTCGTTGAGCACGCCGAGGCTTGCGAAGAACACGGCGACTTTTTGCAGATAGGACAGCCGGTCACCGTAGGCAATTCGCCCGGTCAGGACCATGGCCAGCGGCAACAGGAAGTAGCCCAGGGACACATCGAGGCTGTAGCCGTTGAGCGGGGCCCACATGAACAGCCAGAGTTGTACGCCCAGCAACGCCGCCGAGACGAACAGGATGCCGATCAACTTTGGTTGGACGCTGAACCGACGTAGCAGATCGACCACGCGCCGCCATTCTCCCGACACCAGCATGAACAGGGTCATGCACGGCACCGTCAACAGCATGCGCCAGCCGAAAATCTCTACACCGCTCAAGGGCTTGAGCAGCGAAGTGTAGTAATACATGACGGCAAACAGCACCGAGGCTGAAACCGATAAAGCGATACCTTTTGACAAGCTGTCCTCGCGAGGTTGAACGTAAAACGGGGTGCGGAGGATACGTGGTTTTTGTGCTGAATATTGGCCGGATGATCAATATTTACAACATCCCCTGTAGGAGCGAGCCTGCTCGCGATCGCGGTCTTTCAGTCAACATCTCTGTTGAATGTAGTACCGCTATCGCGAGCAGGCTCACTCCTACAGGGGCTAAGTGTTTCTTCAGCTATACGGTCTGCGGCCCGACACGAAATGGCTCACATCGTTGAACCCCGGCGTCGACGCATGCCCCGGTGTCACCAGCGAATCGATGAAGGCCTCATCCTCAGCCGTAATCTTCACCGCCTGCGCCTTGGTGTACGCATCCCACTGTTGTTCCGTGCGCGGGCCGACGATGGCCGAGGTCACCGCGCTGTTGTTCAGCACCCAGGCGATAGCGAACTCGACGATACCGACGCCGCGCTCCTGGGTGTATTGCGCAATTTTCTGAGCGATGCGCAACGACTCGACGCGCCATTCGGTTTCAAGGATGCGTTTGTCGGCGCGTCCTGCGCGACTGTTGGCGTCCGGCTTGACGTCCGGCGCGTACTTGCCGCTGAGCACGCCGCGCGCCAACGGACTGTAGGGCACCACCCCGAGGCCGTAATTTTGAGCGGCAGTGAGCTGCTCGGTTTCGGCCTGGCGGTTGACGATGTTGTACAGCGGCTGGCTGATCACTGGCCGGTCGACACCGAGCTTGTCGGCCACGCGAATCACCTCGGCGATGCGCCAGCCCCGGTAATTCGACAGGCCCCAATAGCGGATCTTGCCCTGGCGAATCAGGTCGCCAATGGCCGACACCGTGACCTCCAGCGGCGTGTTGTGGTCTTCGCGGTGCAGGTAATAGATGTCCAGGTAGTCGGTACCCAGGCGCGTCAGGCTGGCCTCGATACCGTTGAAGATGTGCTTGCGGCTGAGGCCGCTGCGGTTCGGCACACCGTCCGCCGGGCCGAAACCGACCTTGGTCGCCAGCACCCATTCCTGGCGGCGACTGGCAATGGCTTCGCCGACGATCTCTTCGGACCGGCCGCTGGTGTAGACGTCGGCGGTGTCGATGAAATTGATGCCCTGGTCCCAGGCCTTGTCGATGATGCGAAGGGAATCTTCGGTATTGGTCTGCTCGCCAAACATCATGGTGCCCAGGGTCAGGGTGGACACCTGCAGGCCCGAGTGACCCAGTGTGCGATAGCTCATGGGGAAATCCTTTTGCCGGAGGGAAAGGCTCAATCAAATACCAGAATTACACAGCGGGGCAAACGCTCTGTGACAGGCAGGCGCTCTTTCTCATGATTTCTTGCGATGCACAGGGTAACGTTGATCGCCCAGTGAGTCTTGACCACTCCCGTTTCAAGGAACCCCGCTATGTTCGAACTCGATCACGACCTGGCCCAGGACATCGTCGACCGGGCGATGGCCATCCTGCCGTACAACGTCAATGTCATGGACAGCCAGGGGCTGATCCTCGGCAGTGGCGAGCCGGAGCGGGTCAACACCCGGCATGAAGGCGCGCAACTGGTGTTGGCCAACGGCCGCGTGGTGGAGATCGACGCGCAGACAGCGATCCACCTCAAGGGCGTGCAGCCGGGCATCAACCTGCCGCTGATGCTCGACCAGCGCTTGATCGGTGTGCTCGGCCTCACCGGCGATCCCGAGCAATTGCGCACCTACGCCGAGCTGGTGCGCATGACCGCCGAGATGCTGGTGGGCCAGCGTAACCAACAGGCCGAACAGCAATGGCGGCGCCAGCGCTGCGATGACCTGCTGGCGTTGCTGCTCAGTGACGGCGGCAGCTCGCCGCGATTGATCGATGAAGCGCAGCAGCTCGGGCTCAAGCCGCACATGGCGCGGGTGCCTTACCTGTTTGAGCTGGGCACGGAACAGGGGCCAGGGCACACCGTCGAGACGCTCAGTGCCTGGCTGACAAGTCGTTACCCGGACAGCTGGTGCGTGAGTTCGGCCAAGTCTTCGTTGTTGTGGTGCCGACCGGCAAACCAGGCGATCGAGAACGAGCGACTGCTGGAAAAACTCGATGGCCTGGGTTGGAACATCCTGCGCATTGCCGTGGGCGGGCAGGCGGACGGGCTGCCGGGATTGCGTCGTTGCTATCACCGGGTCCGCGACCTGCTGGCCTATGGGCGCGACGTGTTGCCGCAATCCCGTTTGCTGACGCTTGACCGCTATCGGCTGCCGGTGTTGCTGTGGCGCCATCGCAACGACGATGCACTGGACGAGCTGCTCAACCCGTTGCGCAAAGTCATCGCCAGGGACAACAACGGCCAACTGCTGGCAACCCTGCGCAGTTGGTGTGAGCACGATGGGCAAAGCCAGGCCTGCGCCGATGCGCTGGGCATACATCGCAACAGTTTGCGTTACCGGATGGAGCGGATTGCCGAGCTCAGTGGCGTTGATCCACTGAAGCTGGACGGGATGCTCGCCCTCTACCTTGGCGTGCAGTTGCTGCCCCAGGCAGACACCCCTGCGTGAACCCCGGGCTTTGTGGAAATGAACAATAATCCCCAGTGCCGCTTGTGCAGCAGCCTGGCGTTATTGTTCATGGCGACTGGCAGCATGGGCGCATTGGAACAGGAGAACCCCCATGAAAATCGTCATCGCCCCCGATTCGTTCAAGGACAGCCTCAGCGCTCAAGGCGTCGCCGATGCCATTGCCCTCGGTCTGGCCGAGGTATGGCCCGCTGCGCAGCTAGTCAAATGCCCGATGGCCGACGGTGGGGAAGGGACGGTCGAGTCAGTGCTGGCCGCTTGTGATGGCGAGCTGCGTAGTACGACTGTTCGCGGACCGCTCGGCGTAGTCGTCGACGCTGCCTGGGGGTGGTTACCCCACAGTCACACGGCAATCATCGAAATGGCCGAGGCCAGTGGTTTGCAGTTGGTGCCAGTCGATCAGCGCGATGCGTGCGTCACTAGCACCTACGGCACCGGTGAGCTGATCCGTGCCGCACTCGATGCCGGGGCGCAGCGCATCATTCTGGCCATCGGCGGCAGTGCCACCAACGACGGTGGTGCCGGGGCGATGCAAGCCTTGGGCGTGAAGTTGCTGGATGCACAGGGCCAGGTCCTGGCGCCGGGCGGCCTGACGCTGGGACAGCTGGCCCGCATCGATCTGAGCGGCATCGACCCACGCCTGGCCGATGTGCGCTTCGACATCGCCGCCGATGTGAACAATCCGCTGTGTGGTCCTCACGGCGCGTCGGCCATATTCGGCCCGCAAAAAGGCGCAACGCCTGCGCAGGTCGAACGGCTGGATCTGGCGCTGGGGCACTTTGCCGATCACTGCGCACTCGTCTTGAACAAAGACGTGCGCGGAGAGCCCGGCAGCGGCGCAGCGGGCGGCCTGGGGTTTGCCGCCAAGGCGTTCCTTGGGGCGCAGTTCAAGGCCGGGGTGGAAGTGGTCGCCGAGCTGGTGGGCCTGGCCGATACGGTTGCCGGCGCTGATCTGGTGATCACCGGCGAAGGTCGTTTCGATGCACAGACTTTGCGCGGCAAGACACCCTTTGGTGTGGCGCGCATTGCGCGTGAACACGGCGTACCGGTCATCGTCATTGCCGGCACGCTGGGCGAAGGCTATCAAGCGTTGTATGCCCATGGCATCGACGCCGCGTTTGCCCTGGCGAGTGGGCCGATGACATTGGCGCAAGCCTGCAGCGAAGCACCGCGCCTGTTGCGTGAGCGAGCGAGTGATGTGGCGCGGGTCTGGCGGCTGGCCGCTCTACGCGATCCCCTGTAGGACCTTGGGCAGCCACCGACGCAGTATGGCTTTTACGAAGTTTCGGTGGCAGCGTTTAAACAAGCATTGCGGGAAGTTTTTTAGCAAGTCACGCGCACCTGTATAAGTAGCCACCTGTCAACTCTGACAGTATCGCAAACTAAAAAGTGAGTATTTAATTCTGCCCAAGGTCGTAAAAACCGGGTAGCGCGACGAAGCGTGTTCTGCAGTGCTTGAAGTAGCTCGAACTGCCTGCCGAGATGAATGGGTCATGACTATCGTCACGAACAGATATTCATTATCAGGAGAGCAACATGGCAAGTTCCGAAGAGCAACTGAATGTTGAGCAAGTGTACAGGAGCAAAAGTACTAACCTGTCCAGGGTTCCGGCACCTAACGCCTATGACAAGCCGACAATCGAAAATACCATTCCAGGTGATCCCGATGGGTTGATGCATATCAGCAAAATCCAGGGGCCCGCTGCCGAACCTATAAAAATCACAGTAAAACCATGGGTCAACTTACCGGAAGACCCAGGTGATGTCGGTCATCTTTACCTGGAATGGAAGTTTCAAGGCTGGAGTGATTATCAGCCCCTCGAAGACCGCGCAATTTTGGACCCGGCAAGTCAGCCCAATTTTCCCGGTTCCTTCGAAATTCCGAAGACCCTATACGATGGGTATGAGGGAACTTTTGAAGTCAGATATCGGGTTAAGGAGTGGAATACCGGGGGGGAGGTGGAATCGTTTTCTACCCCGCTGACTTTCGACAGAACTGCGCCCTGGATGCCGGCCGCACCCCCGGAAGCCATCGTCCCAAAATTGATCACGACGGCAATTCTGGAAGCACAGGGCGGAGTTGAATGCGAGATCCCCGATCCTGGGGAGGTCAAACCCGTCACGATAGCCATCGCCTGGTCCGACAAGATTCCAGAGCAATTGCCGCCAATGGATGAAATGCATTATGTGGGGCTGCTTCCAGCGGATCGCAAAATCAAGGTTTTGAAGGAAGTCTTCGAAGACTTTGGCTCACGCACGCTTTATCTGGCGTACGGCGCAATGGACAAGGCAGGTAATTTAAGTCAGATGTCATGGCCGGTCACTGTCGAGAATGCACTGGGGACGCTACCTTCCGGGTTGAAATCGCCCACGGTGCCCAAGGGCGATGATAATGATGAGATCGACCGTGAAGATGCTGCCGCTCCCGTAGAGGTTCACACAGGAACTATTGATAATTACCTGCCTGAGGATCGCATCAGGATCATTTGGGGAACACAGAGTTTCATCGGCGGCCCCATGTCCCAGTTAGGCCCATCACCGAAAGTTATTGTCCCATGGCCCAACATGAGGGATGCATACGACTTCAACGTGGGTGGACAACAGTCCACGCCAGTAAAGTTCCAGGTATTGCGGGGCAATCACCCCATCGACTCCCCACCGAGGGTTAATCCACTCAAGGTGGACCTTGAAGTGCCAATTGTTAATCCGGGCGGACCTGACCCGGAGCATCCTGATTTCCTGAAGCCAATCATCACCAGCAGTAGCGGTAGCACAACCGATTTGACAAGGGCCGATGCGGACAAACCCGCCACGGTCACCGTCACCCTCCCTGATGGCATTGAGGACAATGATGTAATCACGGTGAAATGGAATGGCGAGCTTGTGACTGCTACCGCTCACACCATCGACGGGACTGAAGGCGCGACCATCGATATTCCAGTGCCTTGGGAGGAAATCAAAAAAACGCCGATGATGCTCAACCTTCCAGTTTGTTTCAGGGTCAAGCGGCCGGGTGTCACCAATCCTTTGGATTCACCTGCGGAAACGATCAACGTCAAGGTTCTGAAAATAGAACTGCCAGATCCCGAAGTGCAAATGGCGGGGACCTTGGTCAATTGCAATGATTTGCTGTTTGACGGCACTGAGTGGGGTATTCACGTGCTCATCCCGCCATCCGAATACTTGAAGAAAGATATGAGCGTGATGTTCGTTTGGCAGCTCTTTGTAGATGGCGTGGGCTTGGTTAATACCGAGATCGTGCAAGAAAAAACCGTCACTGAGGAGCAGGAAAGTAATGGCATTTATTGGTTGGTACCTTACTTGCGATGCCTGAAGCCTTCCTACATTCCTGGAGTACGCCAAACGACCCGGGCACGGCTGGCATACGGGATGCAGATCGATGGGGATGAAGCGTCATCCAATATGATCGAAGTAAGGGTCGGTGTATTTGAAGAAGAGGACCATTGCAAGATACCACGGCCCTAACTTCAAATATCCGAGGAGAGAGCACGGAGAGGACGGCTTTTTATGAGGCCTTCGAATATCCTTCGTGCTCTTCGGAAAAGTCCTACATACCAATCTGAGATGTCTCGGTAGTCTTCGCCGCTTTTGTAGGCTCAAGCGGAGGTTGTCGGCTACGACAAACTCCACCGTTGAATTCCTGATATGTGGTGTCTAGCTTGGAAAATAAAACGTCGTTTACATTGTCGCCGTTGTCCTCATCCTTGAAGTGGATAACGATCATGCCCTTGTTGCTGATCAGCACGCATTCGCTCGCCCGGATTGTCGATAATGGCGAGCAGGCCAATATCAACAGCGGTACCGTGACCGATGATTACCTTCCTGCCTTGGGCGAGGATCCGCTACAACGCACGACCACCACCGCCGGCATTTCTGCGACCTACGACTATGATGAGCAAAACGCTCGCCTGAAGTGGACTGAAGAAAACGGTCTTAAACTTTCCCGGGAATACTTCACCAACGGTGAGATTAAAAGCGAAACCCGGGAACAGGCCGATGCACCGCCGCTCAGCATGTACTACCACTACAGCCGCCAGGCTCGGTTGCTGAAGTACACCGATGTCCTTGAACAGGTTCAAACCTATGTCTACAAAAAACTGACCGGCCAGCTTGAAAGCACGACACTGGGCACCACGACTTCGAAGTTTTGTTACAACAGCCTGGGCCAAACCGTATGGATTGAAACCGTCGACGGCAAGCAGCGTCTGGAAATCAAGCTGACGTACGATGACCAAGGGCGTGAAGTGCTGCGCGAGTTCGATTTTGGCGCTGATCAGACTCAACAACTGAGCCAGGTCTACAACGAGGTGGACCAGTTGGTACAGCGCATATTGAAGGAAGGGGAGACGGTGCTGCGTGACGAAACCTATGAGTACGATGTTCGCGGACGCCTGTTCGTTTACCAGTGCAGCGGCACTCAACAGCCTGTGGATCCTCACAACCGGCCTATCGAGATGCAGTCGTTTATATTCGACGAAGTGGATAACTTGCTGCGGGTGGACACGTGGTCGCCAGACACCGATAACGCCCCCGGTGGCAGAAATCGTGCCAACTATACCTACTCCACAGACGACCCGGCTCAGTTGATCAAGGTGGTCAGTAAATTCGAGAGCGACCCCGAACAGACGATCTACCTGGACTACGATGCCGATGGCAACTTGTTGCATGACGAAGTTGGACGCAGCCTTGGTTACGACGACCTTGGCCGTTTGATCAGCGTCAGCGCCTCGCCTGGCGAAGACCCCAGTGATTATCGCTATGACTCGCTGGATAAGATGGCCAGTCAAAGCACGGGTGGTAGCGAACAACAGCGTTTTTACCAAGGCGACAACCTGGTCAACTTGCGTGATGCGACGAACAGCAGCACGTTTGTCACGGCCAATGGAGTCGTGCTCGCCGAGCACCAGGCAGGTGCTGGCCCAAAGTCCCTACTGCTGGCCAGTGATGACAAAAACAGCGTGCTGCGCGAGCTCGGGCAGGGGTTGGCGAATGACATCGCTTACTCGGCTTATGGGCATGGCAGTTCCGAACAACCGGTGAGTGCTCGATTGGGCTACAACGGCGAATTGCGGGAGACGCAAACCGGTTGTTATTTACTCGGCGATGGCTACCGGGCGTTCAATCCTTTTTTCATGCGGTTTCAAAGTCCGGATAGTTGGAGTCCGTTCGGGAAGGGAGGATTGAATGCGTATATGTATTGTTTGGGGAACCCGATTAAGCATAAAGACCCGAGTGGGCACAGTGTAATTGCGATAGTTTTGGGATTGGCTGCAGCAGGGGGCGCGGTCTGGTCGTTCAAGGAGGGGAATGAAGTCGTGGGTGCGTTCGCAACTGTTGCTTCGGTGGCTCTACTTTTTGTAGGTGTGAGCATGCAAGCCAAGGGCGGAGCCAAGACGAGAATCAGCACCCCCAGGGGGGCGAGTTCAAGATCGGGATCAGCCATAATACCAGCCCCAGGACCAGTCCCAATGCGAGCTCCGAGGCCAAGCTCAAGCCTGAGCAGCTCAAGCTCAAGCTCAAGCCCAAGCCCAAGTCAAGTGCCATCACCAACACTACCGCCAAGGCAAAGGCGTGGAGCAGTAGTTGATACCGAGAGTAGCCGATTAAAAAGGAGGGAGAATGCACTCCAACCTGAAATGAGCTCCGATGAATCTCAGGTGTTAGCTGAGTTTAAATTTCTAGATGACTTCAGATATGACGGTACTTTAATGCAAACAACTATTCGACAAACGTAGTTGGTCCCCAGGCTCCACTTAGTGCCAAAGGAGCCTGGGTAATCAGGTGCTGAATCTCAGTGCTTCAACCCACTCACCCGTGCAAACTCCACCAACCCACCGTCATGGCCAAGTCCCAACTTGTCCATGGCGGTACGTTTTTGTCGGCTGATGGTTTTTTCGCTGCGGTTCAGTTGCGCGGCAATCTGTCGTCCGGACAGCCCCTGGGCAATTAAGCGGACCACTTCGATTTCCCGGTTCGTAAGACTCACTAAAGGAGCGTTGGCACCGAAGACAGGCAAGGACTGGGTATCGAGGATCCCGGCAAAGGTGGGGCAGAGGTATCGACGCCCCCTGGCAACGGCGATTACCGCCCGTTTTACCTCGTTCAAGGCGCTGCGCTTATCGAACAGACCGTTCACTCCGATGTTGAGCAGTGCTTGCAATAACGACGGGTTGCTCAACATGGTCACTACAATCAGAGGCAGCGGAGCGAAATGCCGTTTGAGGTAACCCATCAACGCCAGCCCATCAGGAAGGCGTCCGTAAGGCATCGCGTAGTCGCTGATCACCAGGTCACAGGGGGTGTGCTGCAGATGATGGATCAGCTCATCGGCATTTTCGGCCTTGGCGACCACTGAACAGGTGGGATCGGCAAAGGAGGAGAGAGCCATTTCGATACCCGTCAGCACGACCGGATGATCGTCGGCGATGATGATTCGCAGCGCTTTGTTCGGGCGCTGCCCATGGGACACTGGCGTATCGTCACAGGCACTGGCGCGGGAGAGGTCAAGCGGTTGGGGTCGAGGTGCGGGGTCCGGATTCATGAAAAGTCTCAACAGGGGTCAATGACAGGTCGACCGCTGGAGAGGCGTGGTTCAAGGTGCCTTAATCAGGCCTAGATCCAGCGCCATCATCATGGCGATCCAGCGCGATCTCACGCCGAATTTTCGGCGGATGTTACAAAAGTGGTAATTCACACCCGCCTCGGTGCATTGGACGATCTGCGCGATTTCCCAGGACGATTTACCAACGGCAGTCCAATGCAAAAGCTCCTTTTCCCGCGCCGTCAGCTTGATCGCTTTAGGCTGTGGGCGTTCTTGCGCCTGGAGATTGGCCAGGGCTGGCGATGATCGAACCGATAGGGTATTGGCACGGTACATAGTTGAATCTCCCATTCATCATCATTGACGGCGTGGGCGCGGCGGAATCTTCCTACAGCTTGATGGCATGGTTCGCGCGGCCGTCCTTCAGGCACCTGATTTCAGGGCTGGAGGCTCGGTTTCCTTATAGCGCGAATCACCCCGCTTGGAACCTGTCACAAATTACAGGTGGTGGACTTTAATCGGACACTGCGGAACTGGCTGTCAGTAAAGGAGGCTAGGTCTGTAGGAGATATCGCTGAATTTCCTTCGCCTAATCCGTTCGTCGATTTCATTGCGGTAGTGGCGCGTGGCGCGATTTGAGATAGGGTTGACTCAGGAACTCGCGCGATTGGAGAAATACATGCGCTATTCAGGTTTGACCCAACGCATCGCCGGTGAAGGCGCCGCGGCCTGGCAGATTCATGACCGCGCTCTGCAAATGCGCGAACAGGGTGTCGACATACTGCTGCTGTCGGTCGGCGACCCTGATTTCGATACACCCAGACCCATCATCCAGGCCGCCATCGACAGTTTGCTGGCGGGCGACACCCATTACTCACAAGTGCGCGGCAGTCGGGGGTTGCGCGACAGCATTGCCCGCCGTCATCGGCGTCGCAGTGGCCAGGTGGTGGATGCCGACCATGTGATCGTGATGCCCGGCGCGCAATGCGCGGTGTACTCGGTCGCGCAGTGCCTGCTCGATCCGGGCGACGAAGTGATCGTCGCCGAGCCGATGTACGTGACGTATGAAGGTGTGTTCGGCGCGTGCGGTGCCACCGTGGTGCCGGTGCCGGTGCGTCCCGAGAACGGGTTTCGGGTCGATCCGGCGGATGTGGCGGCCCGCATCACCCCCAGGACCCGGGCGATACTGCTCAACAGCCCGAACAACCCTTCTGGGGCCAGTTTGTCGCTGATGATCTGGCAGGAGCTGGCCTTGCTGTGTGTGCGCCACGACTTGTGGTTGATCAGCGACGAGGTCTACGGTGATCTGCTGTACGAGGGCGAGCACATCAGCCCGGCCAGCCTGCCGGGCATGGCCGAGCGCACCGCGACCATCGACAGCCTGTCCAAATCCCACGCCATGAGCGGCTGGCGCGTGGGTTGGGTGATCGGGCCCAAACTCTTGAACGACCATCTGGAGCATCTCTCTTTGAGCATGCTGTTTGGCATTCCAGAGTTCGTCCAGAAGGCGGCGCAGCTGGCGCTGGATGAAGACCTGCCGGAGGTGGCAATGATGCGCGAAGAATATCGCCAGCGCCGCGACCTGGTGTGTACCAGCCTGAACCAATGCCCGGGCATCCGGGCCATTCGCCCGGACGGCGGGATGTTCGTGATGGCCGACGTGCGCCAGACCGGGTTGTCTGCCCAGCATTTCGCCGAGCGGCTGCTGGAGGGGTATGGCGTGTCGGTGCTGGCAGGTGAGGCGTTCGGGCCGAGCGCGGCGGGGCATATCCGCATCGGCCTGGTGGTGGATCAGCGCAAACTGGCGGATGCCTGTCGGCGGATTGCGCTGTGTGCCATGGATCTGCTGGAGGCGCGGCGGGCCTGACAGATTTGTGTAGGCATTGCCGGCCTAATCGTCGGAACGCCGCCCGGAGCCGGCTCGCTCCCACAGTGTTCGGTGGAGGTCACAAAATTTGTGCCCGCATCAGGTCCTGTGGGAGCGAGCCTGCTCGCGATAGCTATCTGACAAACAACAAATCCCTCAAGCCTTCCACGCCCGCACATTCACCAGATTAGCCGGCCGCTCACCCGCCAACGCCGCCAACAGATTGTCCACCGCACACCGGGCCATCGCCTCCCGTGTTTCATGGGTCGCCGAGCCCATGTGCGGCGTTGCCACTACGTTGTCCATCTGCAACAGCGGCGAGTCGAGGTTAAGCGGCTCGCGCTCAAACACATCCAGCCCCGCCGCGCGAATCTGCCCCGCACTCAAGGCCTCGATCAACGCCGCTTCATCCACCACCTTGCCCCGGGAGATGTTGATGAAGATGGTTTCGGGGCGCATCAGCGCAAACTGTTCAACACCGATCAACCCTTCGGTTTCAGCGGTCAGCGGCAAGGTCAGGCACACGAAGTCCGCCTGCAGCAACAGCTCGTCCAGGCTGCGGTATTGCGCATTGAAACGCTGTTCAACCGCCGGTTTCGGCGAATGGCTGTGATAGATCACCGGCATGCCGAAACCGCAATGCCCACGCTGGGCCAGTGCCTCGCCGATGCGCCCCATGCCGATGATGCCCAGGGTTTTGCCGTGCACGTCGCTGCCGAAATGCGCGGGGCCGAGGTTACGAATCCATTGACCGGCTCGTACCATGTTTGCCAGTTCCACCACGCGTCGGGCGGTCGCGAGAATCAACGCAAAACCGGTATCGGCAGTGGTTTCGGTGAGCACGTCCGGCGTGTTACTCAGCAGGATGCGCCGCTCGGTCAGGTAGTCGATGTCGTAGTTGTCGACGCCCACCGAGACGCTGGCGATGGCTTCAAGGTCGGGTGCCAGGTCGAGCAGTTCGGCATCCAGCTTCAGGCTGGCACCGAGCAAGCCGTGAGCGCGGGGCAGGGCATCGCGCAATCGGGCCAGGCCATCGGCGTCGAGGTTTTCGATCAGGATCACTTCGGCCTGCTCGTGCAAGCGGGCCATCAGCAGCGGCGAGAGTTTCTTGTACAGAACAACCTTCTTTTTCATTGTCGTCATCCAATTCAGGAGTGTGCAGCGGTGCGGGTTAATGCGACCGTGGGCCGCTCCCGGTCACTGGCGCCGGGCTTGAGGCAAATCGTCAGCACCACCGAGAGCATCAACGCGCCGCTCATCAACAGGTACGAGGCACCCGGCGAGCCGGTGGAGCTGTTCAGATAGCCGACCAGGTAGGAGCCGCCGAACGAACCCAGCGCGCCCATGCTGTTGATCAGCGCCATCGCGCCGCCGGCGACGTTGGCCGGAAGGATCTCCGGGATGATCGCGAAGAACGGCCCGTAAGGTGCGTACATGCAGGCGCCGGCAATCACCAGCAAGGTGTAGGACCACCAGAAATGTTCGGCGCCCAGGGCGTAGGAGCCATAGAACGCGAACGAGGCGATCAGCAGCGGCGGCCAGACGAAGCGTTTGCGTTTTTGCAGTTTGTCCGAGCCCCAGGACACCAGCAGCATGCCGATCACCGCTGCCAGGTAAGGCAGCGCCGACAGCCAGCCCGCCTGCACCATGTCCATCTGCGCACCGGCCTTGAGGATCGATGGCAGCCACAGCACGAAGCCGTAGACGCCGATGCTCCAGCAGAAAAACTGCAAGGCCAGGAGGATGACTTTCGGCGAGCGGAAGGCTTCGGCGTAGTTCTTCACCGCCTTGATGCCGACCTGTTCGGCGGCCAGGGCGCTTTCCAGGTCCTGCTTTTCCTGGTCGTTGAGCCACTTGGCCTGGGACGGACGATCATCGGCCAGGCGCCACCAGATGAAGGCCCAGAGCACTGCCGGCAGGCCTTCGACGATGAACATCCAGCGCCAGCTGTAATGCTGCACCAGATAACCCGAGACCACCGACATCCACAGCATGGTCACCGGGTTGCCAAGGATCAGGAAGGTGTTGGCCCGCGAGCGTTCGGCGCGGGTGAACCAGTGGCACAGGTAGATCAGCATCGCCGGCATCACCGCGGCCTCGACCACGCCAAGCATGAAGCGGATGACGATCAGCCAGTAGGCATTGGAGACGATCCCGGTCAGGGTTGCCAGGCTGCCCCAGAGGATCAGGCTGACGAAAATCAGCTTCTTCACACTGTGTTTCTGGGCGTAGATTGCCCCCGGCACCTGGAAGAAAAAGTAGCCGAGGAAGAACAGCGCGCCGAGCATGGATGACAGGCCCGGAGTGATCATCAAGTCCGCCGCCATGCCGGAGGCGGCGGCGAACCCGTAGTTGGCGCGATCCAGATACGCCAGGCTGTAGGTGATGAACACGATGGGCATGATGTACCACCAGCGGCGGGTGGCGAGCGTTGCGGTTTTCATGGTGATGCTCCTGAGCTTGTTGTTTTTGTCGCAGCAGGTAACGGTTTTAAATCTACAGAGACTGTGCCGGCCCCTTCGCGGGCAAGTCGGAACGCCGCCCGCACGCTCCTACAGGACCTGCGCTAGGCCTGTAGGAGCGAAGCTTGCTCGCGAACAGCGGCCTCAAATTCAGCGGTCATTTCAGCCCGGGTCGGCAACCCCTCCATATCCCCACGACTCTGCACCGCCCGGCTGCCAATCCAGTTGGCGCGCTTCACGGCCTCGGCAAAACTGTGGTTTTCGAGCAGGGCGCTGATCATACCGACGGCAAAGCCATCACCGGCACCGACGGTATCGACCACGGTTTTCACCGGCACGCCGTCGACAAAGCCGGCATCCAGGTGCGTGCGGTAGTAAGCGCCATGCGGGCCGAGTTTGATCGCCACGGCCTCGGCGCCCTGGTCGAGGTAAAACTGGGCGATGTCGGCCGGGTCTTCGAAACCGGTGAGCAGGCGCCCCTCACTCAGCCCCGGCAACACCCAATGGGCAAGGGCGGCCAGGCGGTTGATTTCGCTGATCATCTGTTGCTCGCTGGCCCACAGGCTCGGGCGCAGGTTCGGATCGAACGACACGCTGCGCCCGGCCTCGCGCATGCGCGTCATCAATTCGAACGACATCTGCCGTGCGCTTTCCGACAGCGCCGGTGGGATGCCGGTGGCATGCAGGTGCCGGGCCTTGAGCAATTGGGGCGCGATCGAGTGCGGCGACAGGTGGCTGGCCGCCGAACCGCGGCGGAAGTACTCGACGGCGGGGTCGCTGCCATCCTCGGCGCGGGACTTGAGCTGGAAACCGGTGGGATGGGCAGGGTCTATGTCGACGTGGCGGCAATCCAGGCCCTCCTTTTCCAGCGTGTCGATGACAAACCGGCCCAGGGAATCGGCACCCACCCGACTCAACCAGGCCACCTTGAACCCGAGGCGCGACAAGCCAATGGCGACATTGCTGTCGGCCCCGGCAATGCGCTTGTGGAAAGAGCTGACACTGGACAGATCGCCGGCCTGTTCGGCGACGAACATTGCCATGGTTTCGCCGAACGACAGAATATCGATCTTAGACATGGGCGTTCTCCCGCTGCGCTTGGCCCAGGTGGGCGAGGGCGGCGACGTGTTCGCGGGTCAACTGCACCAGGTCATCGCCTTGCAGCGGATATTCCGCCGCGCGCATGACGCCTTGTGCCATGTGCCGCAGCAGCTCTTCCCACTGTTGCAAGTCGCTGGCAGCGGGCGGGATGGCGACCAGTTTGCCGTCGGCGCGACGGGTCACCGCCTTGCAGTGCACATAACCCACATGGCGTCCGAGCAATCGTGCGGCGCTGGCGGGCGACTGGTCCTGCCAGTGCCAGTTGCCGATGTCGAAGGTCATCTTGATCGGCAGGTTGTGCTGCTCGACTTCATCGAAAAAACGCTGGAAGGGTTCGATGCGACCGCCGTGCAGGGTCTGGTCGTTTTCCACCAGTAACTGCACGACACTTTCGCTCAACAGCTGGGCGAGGGTTTGCAGATCGCTGTTGTCGGTGAAATAGCCCAGCGACACTTTCAGCCATCTGGCGCCAAAAGCCTGGGCCCGTTGCAGGGCGGCAATCAATTCAAGGTTGGGTTTGGACTGACCGGCCAGCCACAGCTCCATGGGCGAGGAATACACACTTTCCAGGCCCTCGGAGCGCGTCGCTTCGGCCAGTTGCGCAGGATTTTCACGGGTCAGTAATTCTTCGCGCCATTCGATGCGCGTGGCGCCGGCGAGAGCCAGGATTTCGATGAAGCTGCCTTGACCGCGTTGGCGGACAAGGTCGGCGCCATAGCTGGAAAGGCTGATGGAAACGGCGGGTTTATTCATTGTTTTTTTACCTCTGAAACCGGTTTCATTTTTGTTCAAAAAAATAGGCGATGATCTTGAAGCCGTGTCTATGTAGGAGCGAGGCTTGCCCGCGAAAGGGACCTCATGTTGGAACACCCAAGGTTGTCGACCCCCGCACAATCAACCGCGCCGAAAAATCCAGCGTCCGCACCGGGCCATCTTCGCCACGCAAACGCCTGAGCAAACACTCAAACGCGCTGGCGCCGATCTCGGTGGTCGGCTGGGCGAGGGCGGTAATGCCACTGCCCACCAACGGGTACCAATCCAGGTCGTCCAGGGCAATCAGGCCCACATCCTCGAACAAGTTACACCCAAGTTCACGCAATGAATGGGTGCTGGCCAACGCTGCAATCCCGTTCGCGCAAAACAGCGCTTTGGGGCCGGAGCCAGGTGTGTCGAGAAAGGTTTTCAGATTCGCCGTCAGCTCGCTGCCGGTTTCTGTGATTGCCCCGCGAAGTGCAGGTCGTTGCTCGATCCGCGCCTTGAAGCTGCTGACCCGTTCGATCCGCGAACTGGTGCCGTCAAAAGGCTCGGTCACCAGCATGACGTCGCGGTACCCGCGTTCTTCAAGATGGGCGAGGGCCATGTCGACGGCTGCCGGATTGTCCAGCCCGACCATGTCGCTCTCGAGGTGCTCGACCTTGCGATCCACCAGCACCAGGGGCATTTCCCGATGCAGCTCATGCAATTCGTCGCGGTGATGGCCGAGGGTGTTCACGATCAGGCCTTCGATGTTGTAGGAGCGCAGCAGGGCCAGGTGCTGGCGTTCCTGCTCGTCATCGCGGTCGGTGTTGCACACCACCAGGCTGTAGCCATGTTGACGGCAGGCGGTTTCCACCCCGTGCATCACGGCAATCGAATAGGGGTTGCGGATATCAGCCACCAGCATGCCAATCAGGCGCGTGCGCCCGCGTTTCAAGCCGCGGGCCATCTGGTTCGGGCGGTAGCCCAGTTCGGCAATGGCCTGTTCGATGCGCTTGGCGATGGCATCGGAAAGCAGGGCGCGGTCTTCGCCAATGAACCGTGACACGCTGGCCTTGGAGACCTTGGCATGTTCGGCCACGTCGAGCATGGTCACGCGGCTACGCTGGGCGGCGGAGAAATCGTTCACGGTCTGAAACCTTGTTATTGGATTTATAAGGCTGGCGCATGGCGCTGAAACCGGTTTCAGGAGACACCAAAAGCAAATGTGCCGTCAAGTACCGATTTCTCCCGGAATCGATTCATACCGACCGGCGGCGCTCAGGCCAGCACACTCATCCAAGCCGAAGCCAACAACAGGCCCATGCAGCGATTGAAGCGTTGCATCGCGCGGGGTGAGCGCAACCAGCGGCTGGTACCGGCGCCGAGCAGCGCTCAAACCCCGAGACACGGCAGTGAAATCAGGAAAAACGCCAGGGACAGGTAGGCCAGATGCACTAGCCGATCTTCGCCTACACCCGTGAACACACTGACCGCGGCCAGTGCCATCATCCAGGTTTTCGGGTTGATCAACTGCAGGCTCGCCGCGCCCAGCAGTCCAAGACGGTCGTCGGTCCGCTGGGTGGTGATGGACATGGCCGGGGCTCGGAAGATCTGCCAGGCCAGATGACTCAGCCACGCTACGCCAGCCCACTGCATGGCCGTTTGCAGCATGGGCCAATGAATCAGCGAGGAGCCGGCGCCAGCGCCCACCAGCAGCACCAGGGGCGCGGCGATTTGAGCAGCGCTTGCGATACAGCGCCGGTGTCAGGCCGTAGGCGCGCTAGCCCGTGGATTGTGAAGATTGATTTGACTGATCTTCACACCTGTGAGACGGACTGCCCGGTTATTTAGCGCTCGAAAGCAAAGCGATGTTGTGCAATGGGCTTTACCACAGACAAACCAACCGCACCACTATCAGGTCTGATAGTGGTGCGCACGACAGGTATCAGTTTTACTGTATTGAATCACTTGCGCGAGGAGATGCACTTTGAGCAGTTACGACCCCCTCGGCAGCCCGACCGAAAAGCCATTTAATTCCGTGTCCAACTCTGAGGTGCGAATTTGCTCCCCCGGTAATATACGAGCACAGCGCAAACCACCCAACACCGCCGAGTTGACTTGGGACGAACCCTACGCGACGTGCAGTATATGCCCAGATGCCATTGGCTATGATGTCTACGGCGAAGGCATTACTACACAACATGTGGTTCGTCCGCCTTGTGAAATAACGGGTTTGCAAACACATATCGAGTATCTGGTATACGTTACCGCTAAAGCGGGAGGGGATAATGTATCGACGCCCAGCGTCTGTCATTTTTGCAAGACCAGACCTAACAAGCCCGGCACTCCACAGCTGAGCAATATCACGTATTCATCCGCGACATTGACCTGGGCACCGTCGACCGACAGTGGCGAGATCAAACGTTATGGAATTTATCTGAATGGGTTTCTGGTTGGCCTGACAAAAGAGACTCGTTTCAACTTGAGTTTTTTGAAATCAAGTTTCGGTTTTTTAGTGCAGATCTGCGCAATCAACGAGCAAGGTGTGTCCGATCCCGCGTGGGCCACTTTCAGGACCTTGCTGCGTGCCCCGGCCAATCTGAGGCTGCGGCACAATGCTGGAACCTGCAGACTGACCTGGGATCCTGGTTTTGCGAGTTTACCCACTCATGAGGGGACAGTTAACGGGAAGCCGTTCACCGCCGGGCCTCTGGGTTATAGCTTTAGTCTTGCCGAGCTGTCTCCTGGCCCAGCGCCACATCAATTCCACTTTACGATCCTGGCTAAACTGGGTTTGCAAGTCTCCGAAATGACGACGTTTACTACCATGTTGGATGACCTCGTATCGCCCACCCAACCCGGAAAACCTGTTGTTAGTGATATTACTCATGACTCAGCACAGTTGACTTGGGCGCCAGCAAGCGAGAATACGGGTGTTACCGGGTACAGGGTAGTGCTCAACGGTATACGTGTTTTTACTACCGTGAATACCCATTGCATTCTTCGAACAGGCCCCAGCAAATACAAGTGTGTCTATATACGGGCGGAAGATAAGGACGGGAACCTTTCCATACCCAGCGAGCGAACTGTGTTTAGACACTCAGGGCCGGAGGATGACCCTTTACCTTCGCCGGTAGCCGCCATTACCGCCCTGGCACCCACGACAGCCAGACTGGAGTGGTCACTTGCCGAGGGTGGCAGCTTACCGCCGGTTGGGGTAATGATCATGCTTGACGGCGGTCATTACGAAACCACGATGGTGAGTAATTCTGCGGTGCTACGGAATCTGATTCCGGGCACTGAATATGTTATTGAAATATTTGCTTATGATTCAGTAGGGAAGATGTCAGAGCCAACAACTATTTATCATGAGCAAAAGGACGTGACGCCACCCAGCCGTCCGGAAAATTTAAGATGCATTGATTCGAGCGCCGATTCGGTCACATTGGGCTGGGACGCTGCAGAAGATGAAACCGATGTACTTGAATACGTTATCTATAACAATCGTGAGTACTTTGATAGCACGAGGCTTAATACCTACACTGTCGTTAATCTTCTGCCCGGCATGTATACCTTCGAGGTATGCGCCATGGATCCGTTGGCAAACGTCTCCGAGCCAGTGACTGTCAACGTTATCGTTGAAGGCGAGTCAACGAGCGTGCCGACCAACCTTGAATTTACCCAGGCAACAGCGCTGCCGTCATCCAAATAGTCCCGCGGCAATGTTGATGGAAAACCCTAGAATCGCCGTATTGAACAGAAAACCGATCAACGACTGTGCCAGTACGATTTTGCGCAAATCACGGGTTGCTACACCGACATCCGAGGTCTGTACCGCCACGCTGATGGTGAACGAGAAGTACAGAAAGTCCCAGTAGTTGGGTGTGGTCAAACCTTCGGCGAAACGTAGCGCCGGTTCCTTGCCATCCCAGGTGTAAAACAGTCGCGCGTAGTGAACGCTGAAAATCACCCCGATCAGCAACCAGGAACCGATGACAGTAAACGCCGTGAAGCCGTAGTGCAGCAGCTTGCGGGTGGTTTCCAGGTCTTTGCTGCCCGCCAGCTCGAAGGCGATGGTCGCCAGGCTGGCAATCGCCGCGATGCACACCACCAACAGCACCAGCCCGGCGTTTTCGTCTTCGATCTCGGCGATGCGTTTCACATCGGTTGCCTTGGAGCGCACGGTGAGCCAGAACATCAGGAGCAGATAGGTCCAGACCCCGACGTTCCAGCCGATGAGGATTTTGCCGATGATCGAGTCGGAGGGGGCCAGGATGCCTGCCGCGACGCCGAGGGTGGTGGCGGCGGACAGGCGAGGGTGGGTGTGGGTGAGGTAGGGCATGGAGGCTCGATGAGTCAGTGCGTTGAAAGCACCTTAGCCTAACGCCGTCAGGTGTGACCACCATCCTGGATCGATCACATCCATTGTGGGAGCTGGCTCGCTCCCACATGGTTTTGTGGCGTCGGTTATCGATCTTTATGGCGCTTGCGCACCAGCTTCATCACCACCACAAAAAACACCGGCACGAACAGCACTGCGAGTGTTGCAGTGATCATTCCGCCGATCACCCCGGTGCCGATAGCCTGCTGGCTTGCCGAGCTTGCGCCGGTCGCGATCGCCAGCGGCACCACGCCGAGGATGAACGCCAGCGAGGTCATGACGATCGGCCGCAACCGCAGGCGCGCCGCTTGCAGGGTGGCGTCGATCAGGTCGTGGCCTTCGTCGTACAGGCTCTTGGCGAACTCGATGATCAAGATCGCATTTTTTGCCGACAGGCCGATGATGGTGATCAGCCCGACTTTGAAGAACACGTCGTTGGGCATCCCGCGCAACGTCACGGCGAGTACTGCGCCGAGCACGCCGAGCGGCACCACCAGCAGCACCGAAGTCGGGATCGACCAGCTCTCGTAAAGCGCCGCCAGGCACAGGAACACGATCAGCAACGACAAACCCAAGAGGATCGGCGCCTGGCTGCCGGACAGCCGTTCCTGCAAGGACAGGCCGGTCCATTCCTGGCCCAGTCCCATCGGCCCCAGCGCAACCAGCCGTTCGATTTCGGCCATGGCCTCGCCGGTGCTATGCCCAGGTTTCGGTTCCCCGGAAATGCTGATCGCCGGGTAGCCGTTGTAGCGGGTCAGCTGCGCCGGGCCCTGGGTCCATTTGGCCTGGACGAAGGCCGACAGCGGCACCATTTTTCCAGCGTTGTTGCGCACGTGCATTTTCAGCAGGTCGGCCACCTGGCTGCGCTGGTCGCCTTCGGCCTGGACCACGACCCGCTGCATCCGCCCCTGGTTGGGGAAGTCGTTGACGTAGGTCGAGCCAACGGCGGTGGACAGCACGTTGCTGATCTCGGCGAACGACACGCCCAGGGCGTTGGCCTGCTTGCGGTCGACGATCAATTGCACCTGGGGCGCTTCGGCCAGGGCGCTTTCGCGTACGTTCATCAGGATCGGACTTTTCTCGGCTGCCTCAAGCAATTCGGTGCGTGCCTGCATCAGCGTGGCATGGCCGAGGCCGCCGCGATCCTGCAGGCGAAACTCGAAGCCGCTGGAGGTGCCCAGGCCGTCCACCGGAGGGGGCAGCACCGAGAACGCCACGGCATCCTTGATCTGGCTGAGGGCGATGTTGGCACGGTCGGCAATCGAGCTGGCCGAGTCGTCGCTGCCACGCTCGGACCAGTCTTTCAACGTGGTGAACGCCAATGCCGCGTTCTGCCCGCTGCCGGAGAAACTGAATCCGAGGATCACCGTGCTGTCGCCAACCCCAGGCTCCCCGGCGTTATGCGCCTCGATCTGCTCGACCACCGCCACCGTGCGGTTCTTGCTGGCACCTGGCGGCAGTTGCACGTCGGTGATGGTGTAGCCCTGGTCTTCCACCGGCAGGAACGAGGAGGGCAGGCGAGCGAAGCAAATCCCCAGGCCGATCAGCAGCGCGCCATAGATCAACAGGTAGCGCCCCGTGCGCTTGAGCGCATAGGCGACCCAGGATTGATAGCGCGCGGTCAGTCGCTCAAAGCTACGATTGAACCAGCCGAAGAAACCGCGTTTTTCATGATGCTCGCCCTTGGCGATCGGCTTGAGCAAGGTCGCACACAGGGCCGGGGTCAAGGTCAGGGCGAGGAAAGCCGAGAACAGGATCGAGGTGGCCATCGACAGGGAAAACTGCCGGTAGATCACCCCGACCGAGCCCTGCATGAACGCCATGGGAATGAACACCGCCACCAGCACCAGGGTGATGCCGATGATTGCCCCGGTGATCTGCTGCATCGCCTTGCGCGTCGCCTCTTTGGGAGACAGCCCTTCGGTGACCATGATCCGCTCGACGTTTTCCACCACCACGATCGCGTCATCCACCAGGATGCCGATCGCCAGCACCATGCCGAACATCGTCAGTACGTTGATCGAGTAACCCAACGCCAACATGGTGGCAAAGGTGCCCATCAGCGCGACCGGTACCACCAACGTCGGAATCAGCGTGTAGCGGATGTTCTGCAGGAACAGGAACATCACCGCGAACACCAGCAGCATGGCTTCACCCAGGGTGTAGACCACCTTGGTGATCGAGACCTTGACGAAGGGCGAGGTGTCGTACGGAATCTTGTATTCGACGCCGACGGGGAAATAACGCGCCAGCTCATCCATCTTCGCCCGCACCAGGGTCGCGGTGTTCAGGGCGTTGGCGCTCGGCGCCAGTTGCACGCTGACGGCGGTCGACGGCTTACCGTTCAGGCGCGTGCCGAACTGGTATTCCTGGCTGCCGATTTCCACCCGCGCCACATCGGAGATGCGCACGGTGGAGCCGTCGGGATTGGCCTTGAGCACGATGTCGGCGAATTCTTCCGGGGTCGACAGCTGGCCCTTGACCAGGATGGTCGCGGTCATTTCCTGGGTGCCGCGGGTCGGCAGGTCGCCGATGCTGCCGGCCGAGACCTGGGCGTTCTGCGCGGCGATGGCGGCATTGACGTCAGCCGGCGTCAGGTTGAAACCGATCAGCTTGCGAGGGTCGATCCAGATGCGCATGGCACGTTCGGCGCCGTACAGCTGGGCTTTGCCGACGCCGTCCAGGCGCTTGATCTCGTTCATCACGTTGCGCGCCAGGTAATCGCTGAGCGCGGTTTCGTCGAGCTTGCCGTCGCTGGACGTCAGGGTGATCAGCAGCAGGAAGCCGGAGGAGACTTTTTCCACCTGCAAACCTTGCTGGTTAACCGCCTGGGGCAGGCGTGACTCCACCACTTTCAGGCGGTTCTGCACATCGACCTGGGCCAGTTCCGGGTTGGTGCCCGGCTGGAACGTGGCCTTGATCGTCGCGCTGCCCAGGCTGCTCTGGGACTCGAAATACAACAGGTTGTCCGCGCCGTTGAGCTCTTCCTCGATCAGGCTGACCACGCTTTCGTCGATGGTCTGCGCCGAGGCGCCGGGGTACACGGCATAGATTTCCACCTGCGGCGGCGCCACGTTGGGGTATTGCGCCACCGGCAACTGCGGGATGGCCAGGGCGCCGGCCAGCAGGATGAACAGGGCGACCACCCAGGCAAACACCGGGCGGTCGATAAAGAACTGCGGCATAAACAAGCGTCCTGCTTACTGGCCAGAAACCTGGGCAAGGGGGAGAGGGGTGTCGTCGATCTGCACTTTTTCGCCGGGACGGGCGTGTTGCAGGCCTTCGATGACGATGCGATCGCCCGGTTTCAGCCCGCCGGTGACGACCCAACGGTCGTTCTGCACCGGCCCCAGCTCGACCGGCTGCTGGCTGACGCGCTGTTCTGCATCGAGCAGCAACACCTGGGCGATGCCGGCGCTGTCACGCTGGATGGCCCGTTGCGGCACGCTGATGCCTTGCTGGTTGACCGCTTGCTCCAGGCGTACGCGCACGAAGCTGCCAGGCAGCAGGTCGAGATCCGGGTTGGGGAATTCACTGCGCAGGATGACCTGGCCGGTGCCCGGGTCGACGGTGATGTCGGTGAACAGCAGCTTGCCGGGCAACGGATAGAGGCTACCGTCGTCCTCGATCAGGGTGGCCTTGGCCTGGCCTTGACCGACTTCCTGCAACTGGCCGGAGCGGTACGCCCGGCGCAGGTCGTTGAGTTCGCGGGTCGATTGGGTCAGGTCGGCATGGATCGGATCGAGTTGCTGGATCAGCGCCAGGGGCGTGGTTTCGTTCTGCCCGACCAGCGCGCCTTCGGTGACCAGCGCGCGGCCGATGCGTCCGGAAATCGGCGCGGTGACGGTGGCGTAGCCAAGGTTCAGCCGGGCGCGTTCAACCATCGCCTTGCTGGCGGCCACGTCGGCGGCGGTTTGCCGGGCGTTGGCCCGTGCGTTGTCATAGTCCTGGCCGCTGATGGCCTTGTCATCGATCAACTGGGCGTAACGCTGCTCTTGCAGTCTGGCCTGGAACGCGTTGGCCTCGGCCTTGCGCAGTACCGCTTCAGCGCTGTCGAGGTCAGCCTTGAAGGGCGCCGGATCGATACGGAACAGTACCTCGCCCTTTTTCACGTCACTGCCTTCGCGAAAGGCTTGTTGCAGCACCACGCCTGCGACCCGGGCGCGTACCTCGGCCATGCGCGGGGCGGCAATGCGCCCGGTCAGTTCGCTGCTGATCGACAGCGGGCGGGTTTCGATGGTTTCGATGCGAACGCTGGCCAACGGCGGCTGCTCTTCGGCGACCGAGGACTTGTCGCACGCGCCCAGCGCCAACGCCAGTGCTATCAGGCTGAGCCTGGCAAGCGGATTCTTTGACATGAATGACCCCAATAGTGACCCCCAGCATCCTACTGGGCGACGGCGATGGTAGCGGTGAAGCTTTGTTGGTGCTGTGTGAAATTGTGTAAGGGTTTTGCTCAGGTGTGTGCCGGGGCGTATATCCTTTGCAGCTTGATTCCTTTTGCGCCTGTGATGCCGCCTTCGCGGGCAAGCCCGCTCCCACAGGGTCCGATGTGAACACAAATTATGTGTACACCATCAATCACTGTGGGAGCGGGCTTGCCCGCGAAGAGGGCCTGACTGACGCCACAGCATTGCCGGAAAACACCCCATGCCCAACATCCTCCTGGTCGAAGACGACACCGCACTCGCCGAGCTGATCGCCAGCTACCTGGAACGCAACGGTTACTCCGTCAACGTGATCACCCGAGGCGATCAGGTGCGCGAGCGCGCACGGCTCACGCCACCGGACCTGGTGATCCTCGACTTGATGCTGCCCGGTCTCGATGGCCTGCAAGTCTGCCGGTTGCTGCGCGCCGACTCGGCAACCTTGCCGATCCTCATGCTCACCGCCCGCGACGACAGCCACGACCAGGTGCTGGGCCTGGAAATGGGCGCCGACGACTACGTCACCAAACCCTGCGAACCCCGGGTGCTGCTGGCCCGGGTGCGCACCTTGCTACGGCGTAGCAGCCTCGCCGAGCCATTGGCGGCCAATGACCGCATCCTCATCGGCAACCTGTGCATCGACCTGTCCGAGCGCACGGTGACCTGGCGCGGGCAACCGGTGGAGATGTCCAGCGGCGAGTACAACCTGCTGGTGGTGCTGGCCCGGCATGCCGGCGAAGTGTTGAGCCGCGACCAGATCCTGCAGCGCCTGCGCGGCATCGAGTTCAACGGGACCGACCGCTCGGTGGACGTGGCCATCTCCAAGCTGCGGCGCAAGTTCGACGACAATGCCGGCGAGGCCCGCAAGATCAAGACCGTGTGGGGCAAGGGTTATCTGTTCAGTCGATCCGAGTGGGAATGCTGAAGCGATGTTCAGAATCCTCTTTCGCCTGTACCTGGTGACCATCGTTTCGTTCAGCGCCGCGATCTACTTGGTGCCGGACCTGGTGATCAAGGTCTTTCACGAGCGTTTCCTCACCTACAACCTCGATTATTCCCGGGGGCTGCAAACCCTGATGGTCAAGCAGTTCAAAGTCGTCCCGGTCGAGCAATGGCCGGCCCTGGCGGCGGAAATGGACAAGGAGTTCCATCCGCTGCACATCCTGCTCAGCAGTAACGACGATGCCGAGTTTTCCCTCGAGGAACAGCAGCGTTTGCAACGCGGCGAAAACGTTGTGCGCATCGGCGACTGGGGCTGGCGCACCCTGGCGGTGGCACCGCTGGACGAACGCACGGTGGTGCAAATGGTCGTGCCGCCGGACCCGATGGACGTGAGCCTGTTGTACTGGAGCATCAACGTGCTGATCGGCGCGACCATGCTCGCCTGCCTGTTGCTGTGGCTGCGTCCGCACTGGCGTGACCTGGAACGCCTCAAAAGCGCGGCGGAGCGCTTCGGCAAGGGGCACCTGGGCGAGCGTACGCAGATTGCCGCCAACTCCAACATCGGCAGCCTGGCCAACGTCTTCGACACCATGGCCGGTGACATCGAAAACCTGCTGAATCAACAGCGCGATCTGCTCAACGCGGTGTCCCACGAATTGCGCACGCCATTGACCCGCCTGGATTTCGGCCTGGCCCTGGCCCTTTCCGATGATTTGCCGACCGCCAGCCGCGAGCGTTTGCAAGGGCTGGTCGATCACATTCGTGAACTCGACGAGCTGGTACTGGAATTGCTCTCCTACAGCCGCCTGCAAAACCCCGCGCGGCTGCCCGAGCCCATCGAAGTGCCGCTGGATGAATTCATCGACAGCATCCTGGGCAGCGTCGATGAAGAACAATCGCCCGACATCGTCATCGACGTGTTGCTGCACGGCCAGCTCGAGCGCTTCAGCCTCGACCCGCGCCTGACCGCCCGCGCCCTGCAAAACCTGCTGCGCAACGCCATGCGCTACTGCGAAAAACGCATTCAGGTTGGCGTACAGGTGTGCGCCAAAGGCTGTGAGATCTGGGTGGACGATGACGGGATCGGCATCCCGGATGACGAGCGCGAGCGCATTTTCGAGCCGTTCTACCGACTCGATCGCAGCCGGGACCGTGCGACCGGCGGGTTTGGCCTGGGGCTGGCGATCAGCCGTCGGGCGCTGGAGGCCCAAGGTGGTTCGTTGACCGTGCAAGCGTCGCCATTGGGCGGGGCGCGGTTTCGGTTGTGGTTGCCTGCGCCGGGTTGAAAACGCGTCACACCTGTCAAACCTGACAGTAGCCAGGCATGCCAATTCGGCGTTTCATGGTCCCGTCGCAGTCAAGTTGTCGCGCCAAACACCAAGGACTGGAGGCGAGTGATGCAGGCACCGACAATAAAAAGAACGGGCAATGGCACGATCAACGCCATCAGGAAAGTCTGGGTCGACGCAACGTCGATCCAGTTCGCCATGGTCCTGCCTGATGAGGGCTGCTCCCAGCTGGCCATTCGAATTGGGCCCAATCTCACGGCAGACGGCGGCGACTGTTTTCAAGTGGGCGACAAGGTGCAATACACCTTGCTGACGGGGCCTGTGGAGGCGTTTGCGCGAGCGCAGGATCTGATGAAGTTCCCGGGTGCCATTCGGATGGACGGATGAGAAACTGATGTAAAACTGTCATTTGTGACAGTATACGAATGGCCCGGCATAACCTTTCATGTTCAAACCCACATTGAGGTAATTGACATGAAAAAGTCTTCCAAGGTTATCGTCTTATTATTAAGTATTTACACCAGTGCAAGTTGGGCCGACAGTATGTTGGGGCCTGCGAGGCCTACAACTGTCGTGCCCGCAGGCGGCATTCCCGATTTGATTTCAGTCTCAGAACCAAAAGCGAAACGTTTTTTCGCAGTCGGCCTCTTTACATCCACGATCGGGGTGGGCTGGCGTTGTACCGCCACGCTGATCGCCAGCAGCAAAACCCCGGACCCCGCCCAACCGGCTCTTATGTTGACAGCGGGGCATTGTGCCAACCCTTCAGGACTTACCGGTGATAATGAAGTGGTGATCGATAGACCCATGCCGCCGGGCTGGCAATTCATCCCTGCGTTTTTTCATGACAATAAGGATGACCATATTCCTGTCCCTGTCAAACGTATCGTTTATTCAAGTATGAAGTCCACCGAGATCGCTGTTCTGGAGTTGGACGCCACTTATGGAGAGTTGAGTTCTCGGCAAATAGAACCTCTGGTGTTGACGAGTTTCAACACCTCGACGCAAAAAATTGACATCGCGCATATTCCCCTGGGGCCCTTTCCGGGAGGATCCTTCCTGCGTTACTCGGCGTGCAATGTGATGTCGGCGCGGCCAGTTTTTGAAGGTTACTATCCGATTCGCGAAGACTTGCCGTGGTTCTGGCCCAAAGCGTTGCCCAGTGATTGTATCGGGGTGTACGGTGGTTCTTCCGGTTCGCCGGTCTTTGATAAAGACGGTAAGCGCGTGGTGGGTGTTTTGAGCACTGCGGTAGCACCATCGCTGAATGGTTGTGGGTTTGCTCGACCTTGTGAAATCACCGGCGATGGCATGAAGAGTCGTCCGGATGCGGTCTATTTCAATTCGGTCGATCAGATACTGCTCGCGTTGAAAGCCGATAACACACTCGATTTGAGCAAACTTGATCAGGGGGATGGTGTTGGTTTGACCCGAGTGGGGTCCTGGTCAACCCGTTCGGAGGTTGCGGATGCTTCGGGTAAATTGCAACCGGCCCGATGGAATCTGAAGATCGACCCAGCGTTCCAACGCATTCGCTACAAAACCGGCCCGGCCGGTTCTATTCAGTGTGATCAGCCCAAAGGATACGGCGAATCGTTGCCTGTAGCGGATCAGCCATTTCTCCAGCTGCCGGTTGACTCGAAAGAGGGTATACAGGCGATCTGCGTGATTGGTCAAAAAACGGGTCAGACGGCTTGGCAGTTGGAACGTCATGCCACGATTAAGTTGCGTCAAATAGACAATACGGCACCGGTGGATCGCCCTGTTATCGTGCTTGCGGAAGACAACTCTGAATTCTGGGTAGTGCTGTCTCTTTTGAATCTAAATGAGATCGTAAGTGTTTACGTTAAGTACGGGCCTCTGGATTCGACAGACTGTGCAAATGCGGATGGATACGTTCTTCAGGTATCAGAGGAACCAATCGATCTACCTAAACCGGCTAACTGGCGCTTTTGCACTTATGGTACGGATGAAGCCGGTAATGAATCGCCTCCTGTAAGTCGGGATTTCGAGGCGAGTCGCAAGGGCTAAATACGAGTAGTACGTAACGTGTGCTGGGCGTCGAGCAGGGGGAGTTGCAAAAGTAACTGTAGCTCCTCCGGGGTCAGGCACCCATCCGGCCGCGCAACTGCGTGGCCATCTCCTCCAGATCCCCCACTGGATGACGCCCGATCAGCATCCAGGCATGTTCCATATCCGCCCAATAAACAATGTTCATCCCGTGCCGTCGCTCCTTGGCGAAATGCCGGCTGCCGCTGTTGGAGCGCGTGACGCACAGGGCCATCGGGCCGTGAACCGGATCCAGGTAGGTAATCTGGGCGATGGCCACGCCGTCGTACTCAAGGATTTGTGCGCGTTTGAACTGGGCGCGGGGCAACGCCAGTTTTGCCGGCGCAAGATTGAGGCCCAGGCGCGCATCGATAGTGCGCAGCTGCGCCAGTTGCGTAGTTTCGTCACTGGGTAGGTGGTCGAGGGTTTCCGGTACATAGAGCACCATGTAGTCGGCGACCAGCCCGCGCCAGTTGTGCGTTTGCTGACTGGTTTGCCAGCCGAGGAACAAACGGTCCGCCAGCACACCACCGGCCAGCAATCCGGCGGCTGCCGCGAGGAACCAGCGCCGACTCAGCCCCGGGCGTGCAGGGGCCGGCAAGGTGTCGAGCATGGCCTGCAGGCGCTCGACCGGGGCTTGTCGAGTGACTTCGTCGTAAGCCGATTTGAATGGCATGCTGCTGCGGTCCAGCCATTGCAGGCGCAGGCCGAGCATCGGGTCTTCGGCGATGGCGGCATCGATGCGGGTGCGTTGTTCGGCATCGAGCTGGTTGTCCAGGTAGGCCACCAGTTGCTCATCCGACAGTTTCGCGTTCATCGACGTTCTCCGGTGGAAGGGTTCGGCACCGTGTGCAGCGGCGGATACTCGGCCAGTTTCAGCCGGGCGGCGGCCAGTCGGCTCATCACGGTGCCGATGGGGACTTGCAACACATCGGCCACTTCGCGGTAGGACAATCCTTCGACGTAGGCCAGGAACACTGTTTCGCGCTGGGCCTCGGGCAACGCCTCGACGCGCCTGATCACCTGCGCGGCGCGCACATGGGTCTGCGCCGCCTGTTCGCCATCGAATGACAGGGCTTGATCGACATCCACCACGCCCTGGCCCTGGTGCACTCGGCGGGTGCGCACTTCATTGATCCAGATCGAATGCAGAATGCTCATCAGCCAACGGTCCATGCGCGTGCCCGATTCGAACTGCCCGCCGCGTTCGAGCGCCCGCACGCAGGTCGCCTGCACCAGGTCCTCGGCCACATGCCGTTGTCGGGACAACAGCAGGCCATAGCGCCACAATCGCGCCAGATGCTGCCCCAGTTCTGCCCTAATTTCCTGATCGCTGGCGATAGCGACCTCCCTCCAATCGGGTTGTCAGGTTTTCGATGACGCGTTGATGGCTTCGGCCAGGTCCTGGTATTGCTCGCAGGTGGTGTTGCCGCAGATCGATTTTATCTGCTGCAGCTGTTCCTGGGCGAGGTCCAGCCGGCCCTTGATCACATAGGCTTCGCCGAGGTATTCGCGAACCAGCGCATACTGCGGGTCGAGTTTGACCGCTTGCAGGTAATAACCGATGCCTTCATCGGTGCGTCCCAGTTTACGCGTGGCGTAGCCGCGATAGTTCAGGGCCTTGGCGGTGTTGGGCTGCTTGAGCGTATCGAGCAGGGCCAGGGCTTCTTCGTAACGCCCGTCCTTGGCCAGTTGATAGGCGTAATCGGTACGGTCGGCATCCGGCAAGAGCATGCTGGTTTGTTTCACGCACCGTTGTGCCTTGCTATCGAACACCTGCCCTCGAGGGCACTGCGGTTTGGCGGGGGTATCTTCCTCGCCGTTGGCCCATGCCAGGGAACTGGACAGTGCGACGGCGAGCACCAGCGGTGCAGTAACGATCGAGAGACGGCGATTCATGGGCAATGCTCCGAACGGGCCGAAAACGTTGAGAAGGGCTGATGACCCTTCAACCGAAACATAAACACCGCAGCCTGAACATTTATTCATTTTTTTCGGCGGTTTTTGCAAGAAAAACCCCCAGTCGCCGGGCGTTATCAGCTCAACAGGCGAATCGGTTTTCCCGCCGACCAGGCTTGAATGTCCTCGATCATTTGCGCAAAGAATAGATGGTAATTCTGTTGGCTGACGTACCCGACATGGGGCGTTGCCAATACGTTGTCCAGGGTTCTGAACGGATGATGTTCGGGCAAGGGCTCCTGCTCGAACACGTCCAGCGCCGCTCCACCCAGGCGTTGTTTCTGCAGGGCCTTGATCAGCGCCGCTTCATCGACGATCGGCCCTCGGGCAGTGTTGACCAGCAGCGCCGTGGGCTTCATCCATGCCAGCGCCTGGCTGTCGACCAGGCCACGGCTGCGTTCACTGAGTAGCAGGTGCACCGACAACACGTCGGCCTGCTCGAACAATTCCTGCTTGCTGACATAGGTCACGTCGAACTCGGCGGCGCGTTCGGCGGTGAGGTTTTCGCTCCAGGCGATGACCCGCATGCCGAACGCCTGGCCGAAGCGGGCGACCCGTTGGCCAATGCTGCCCAGTCCCAGGATCGCCAGGGTCTTGCCGTGCAGGTCGCCACCCAGGCCTTGCTGCCACTTGCCGGCGCGCAAGGCGTTGGCTTCGACCACCAGGTTGCGGGTCGCGGCCATGATCAGTGCCCAGGTCAGCTCCGGCGCGGCATGCTTGTAGCTGTCGGTGCCACAGACTTGTATGCCCAGCGCGGCGGCGGCCTTGAGGTCGAGGGCGGCATTGCGCATGCCGCCGGTGACCAGCAGGTTGAGATTGGGCAAGCGGCGCAGCAGGTCGTCGTCGAACCGCGTGCGCTCGCGCATCACGCAGATCACGTCAAACCCGCCCAGGCGATCGGCCAGGGTCGCGTTGTCGGCGGGGTAGTCGTGGATGAACGCAACCTCGCCAATGCTCTCCAGCGCCGACCAGTCGACCACGTCGCGGGCCACAGCCTGCCAATCATCAATCACTGCAATCTGTAGCGCCATCAGCCTTACCTCATCAAGGAACGGGGTTGGTGTTGTCCAGCCAGCCAAGCAAGGCCTTGTGAAACTGCGCCGGTTCTTCCATCTGCGGCGCATGGCCCATGCCGGGGAATTCGACCAGGGTCGACTGCGGAATCAGTTTTGCCACCTGCTTGCCGAGCACATCGTAATGACCGATTTTCGCCTTGACCTCAGGCGGCGCAATGTCCTTGTTGATGGCCGTGGTGTCGGCGGTGCCGATCAGCAGCAGGGTCGGCACCTTCAGGTCCTTGAGCTCGTAGTACACCGGCTGGGTGAAGATCATGTCGTAGATCAGCGCCGAGTTCCAAGCCACCTGGGTTTTTCCAGGGCCCTTGGCCATGCCCGCGTACATGTCGACCCAGCGGTCGAACTCAGGTTTCCAGCGGCCATCATAGTAGGTGCTGCGCTGGTAGTCGTGGATGCCTTGGGCGTTTACTTTCAGTTCGCGCTCATACCATTGATCGACTGTGCGATAGGGCACGCCGAGGGCTTTCCAGTCTTCCAGGCCGATGGGGTTGACCAGCGCCAGCTGCTCAACTTGCTCGGGATATTGCAGCGCGTAACGGGTGGCAAGCATGCCGCCGGTGGAATGCCCGAGCAAGGTGGCTTTCTGGATGCCGAGGGCCTTGAGCAGTTGTTGGGTGTTGCTGGCCAGTTGCTGGAACGTGTACTGATAATTGTCCGGTTTGCTGGACGTACAGAAACCGATCTGGTCCGGGGCAATGACCCGGTAGCCGGCATCGCTCAGGGCCTTGATCGAGGTCTCCCAGGTGGCGCCGCAGAAGTTCTTGCCGTGCATCAGCACCACGCTGCGGCCGTTGGCCTTGCCATGGGCCGCCACGTCCATGTAGCCCATTTGCAGGGATTTGCCCTGGGACTCGAACGCAAAATGCTTGACGGTGTAGGGGTATTCGAAGCCTTGCAGCTCGGGGCCGTAGGCCGGGCCTTCGGCAGCGATGGCGGGCAGGGCGGCGGTCAGCAGCAGACCGGACAGCCAGCTTGAGCGGGTAAGGGGCATGGATGAACTCCGTGGAAAATCCGCCGATACTGAATCGGCATGATTAGGGCGACATTAAACAGGCAATCGCCGCGGCACTTGGTTCAACCCATCCACCCCAGGGTGGCCAAGGCGAGCGCGCCATAACGGGCACCCTTGGCCAGGGTCACGATCAGCAGGAAGCGCCCCAGCGGTTCGCGCATGACGCCGGCCACCAGGGTCAGAGGGTCACCGATCACCGGGAGCCAGCTGAGCAGCAACGACCAGTGGCCGTAACGTTGATAGTGACGACGGGCGTGTTCCAGGTGTTTGGCGCTGACTGGAAACCAGCGCCGGTTCTGGAAGCGTTCGATGGCGCCGCCCAACCACCAGTTCACCACTGAACCGAGGACATTCCCCAGCGTGGCGACCGCCAGCAGCAACCACAGCCAGTGCCGATCGCTGAGTATCAGGCCAACCAGCACCGCTTCGGACTGCAGCGGCAGCAAAGTCGCTGCACCGAATGCAGCCAGGAACAAGCCGAAGCAGGCGGTGAAAATCAATGGGCGGGGTAGTCCGCCACCACCACATCGGTGCCGTCCTTTTTCAGGCCGATCACTTGATAGGCATCGCTCATGCCGTCCATTTCCATACCCGGCGAGCCCATGGGCATGCCCGGGGCGGCAACGCCCAGCAGGTCATCGCGCTTGCTCAGGGCCAGCACCTGATCGGCCGGCACATGGCCTTCGACGAATTTGCCGTTGATCAAACCGGTGTGGCACGACGCCAGGCGCGGCGGAACGCCATGTTGTTGCTTGAACTCGCTCATGTTGCTTTCGACGTGGTCTTCAACCTTGAAACCGTTGGCTTCGAGGTGGCTGATCCATTTCTTGCAGCAACCGCAATTGGCATCCCGGTGGACCTCGATCGGGATCAGGTCGGCGGCCTGGGCCAGGGAAGCAATGAACAGGGCGCCCAAGGCAGCCAGACGTAAAGGGGTTCGCATGAGGGAAGGGGTCTCGGGTTGCGGGCGAAGGATTATATTTTGAAGGTTTTTTGCGGGTAGGCGTTCCGAGTGTGTTTCGAAGTGCTACCGAGTTGGTTGGCCTTATTATCGTAGATCAAGGCTGTCAGATGGATGAGGGGAAGATTACGAGTTTGTCAGGTTGGCTGTTGTTTGGTGACGGTGTACATATCCGTTCCTGCGGTAACGGCCACTTATGGTTTCGCCCTTACGGCGAGTCACTTGGAAAAGCCCCAAGTAACCAAGGGCTCTTGCCCCTGGCGTTCGGTGCCTCGCTAAGGCTCGGCATACCCTCGCTCCGGTCCTGCTCCGTGGGTCGCCGCGATGGGCCATCCATGGCCCAGCGCGGCTAAACCGGCATCCTTGCCGGTTTACCCACTGCGCAGAACCTCCACTCGGCCTCTCGAGGGGGCAAGAAAATCAAAAGCCAAAGCAGAGCAAAAGCAGAGCGAGGCGGCCTTAAAGCCGACCTGATCGGGAGCCGTACGCAATTCCCTGTAGGAGCCAGGCTTGCCGGCGAAGAACGATAACGCGGTACAACAGATACACCGCAGCGTCTGGTTCGCCGGCAAGCCTGGCTCCTACAGGGGATCGGGGGTATCTGCAAAAGTCAGGTCGGCTTTAAGGCCGCCTCGCTTTGGCTTTAGATTTTGGGCGCCCCGTTAAACCACGCTGGCCGAACGCAGGCATTGCGCAGTGGGGAATGGCCCATCGCGGCGACCCACGGAGCAATGCCGGAGTGAGGGCATGCCGAGCCTAGGCGAGGCACCGAGTGGTGGGGCAAAGCCTTTTGCTTACTTTTTGGCGTTTGAAAAAGTGAGTCGCCGTAAGGGCGAAACCATAAGTAGCCGTTACCGCAGCAACGGATATGTACACCGAAAAAAGAGTCACCTGTCAGGCCCCAGCCCCCGCGATAAAGCTAAAAATCTTCATCGGCTGTAACATAGCCACCGCCCATCCCCACCATACGGCAGGAGCCCGGGCATGCAGGCGCATACACAGCGGATACATTTTTTCAGATTCAGGAATTGCCAATGACTCAGTCGCAACGTTTGAAATACTCGATTCTGATCTCCCTCGTGGTACTGGGAATCATGTTTGGCCTTTCGTATTTGCAGAACACCGGCGTCATCAGCGAAAAACTGTTCCAGTACATCGCCATTGGCGTGGCGGTGGTCGTGGTGGTCGTCAACGGCGTGATGCGCCGAAAGGTCAAGCCCTGAGCGGCAGCCCCGGGCCTGGCTCGATCAGTCGTTGTGCAGCAGGGCGGCGGCCCGCGGGTGAAGGCTGTAGCTCTTGTCCGCATTGAGGACAATCACGCCTTCGCTGCACAAGCGTTTCAACACTTCGCGCACACTCAGGAACGACAGGGGAATATCCAGTTCCAGCAAGTGCGTGTGCACGCCACGCACCCCCAGGCTGCGGTCGTTTTCGGCGGCCGAGAGCAAGGCGTCGATGACTTTCAGACGAATCAGACTGGTGCGCAGGCCAAAGCTCTTGAGCAGGAGGCGGATCCGCTCGTTGCCGTGGCGCTCGGTACGCTGGTCGAAAACACCGACTCCAACGGAAGTGCCCTTTGACGCGTTGCTACCGTCCGTTGGCAGTTGCGAGTTGTACATGGCGAAAACTCCTTTTCAGAGCCTGATCGGGAAAAATTGGGCGCTCTTACCTGATAAGACGTATGAGCGACCCAAATCATGAAGACTTGAATGTAGAAATTTCGTCGTCATGACGTGAAATGCGGTTCGGGACCGCCATCCAGCCTCCTAAATTTTCCTCGTTTGCTTCGTCCCTAGAAGAATGCGCAGTGCGTGTCTGTACGCAGAACTGTAACCATCGTTTTTCGATCAGGAGCAAGTGTGATTATTTCCAGCCAGTTAGCCAGGATGAGCCTGGCGGGTGTGTGCCTGGGGCTGAGTCTTGCGGCGAATGCGCGCAGTGAGCCTGAGCAGGCCAGTGCCGATATCCGCCGGACCAGTTTCGGTGTGCCGCATATTCGGGCCGAGAACGAGCGCGGGCTTGGTTATGGCATCGGCTATGCCTACGCTCAGGATAACCTGTGTTTGCTGGCCAATGAGATCGCCACGGTGAACGGTCAGCGCTCACGGTTTTTCGGCCCGGACCAGTTCACTGTCGAGGAGCGTGAAAACCGCGTCAGCGATCTGTTTTTCACCTGGTTGAACACCCCGCAGGCCGTCGATGCCTTCTGGCAGGCGCAAACCCCGGAAGTACGGCAGCTGATGGAAGGATATGTGGCCGGCTACAACCGCTTCCTGGACGAACGTCGGGCCCAGGGTTTGCCGCAGCAGTGCCAGGGCGATTGGGTCAGGGAGATCACCAGCATGGATCTGGTCAAACTGACCCGCCGCCTGTTGGTGGAAGGTGGCGTTGGGCAGTTTGCCGAAGCCTTGACGGGCGCGACGCCACCGGCTGCGGTCGCGGGCAACAAAGGCAAAGGAACAGCTTTTCAGGTGGCCGACATGCGTATGCAGCGCTTCGCCCTCGACCGCGGCAGCAACGCCGTCGCGGTGGGCAGTGAGCGCTCGTTCAATGGCCGCGGCATGTTGCTGGCCAACCCGCATTTTCCGTGGGTCGGTGGGATGCGTTTCTATCAGATGCACCTGACCATCCCCGGCAAGCTGGACGTGATGGGCGCCGCGTTGCCCGGCCTGCCGATGATCAACATTGGCTTCAACCAACACCTGGCCTGGACCCACACCGTGGATTCGTCCAAGCATTTCACCCTGTATCGCCTGCAGCTCGATCCCAAGGACCCGACCCGTTACCTGCTTGATGGCAAATCCCTGCCGATGCACAAGCAGACACTGACCGTTGACCTCAAGCAGCCCGACGGCTCGGTCAAGGCGGTTTCCCACGTGGTGTATAGCTCGCAGTTCGGCCCGATCGTGCAATGGCCTGGCAAGCTGGACTGGGACAACCAGTACGCCTACAGCTTGCGCGACGCCAACCTGGACAACGACCGGGTGTTGCAGCAGTGGTACGCGATGAACCGTGCCGGCAACCTCAAGGAGTTCCAGGCCTCGGTCCATGAAATCCAGGGCATCCCGTGGGTCAACACCCTGGCGGCGGATGATCAGGGCCAGACGCTGTACATGAACCTGTCGGTGGTGCCGAATGTCAGCCGCGAAAAACTCGCGCAGTGCAGTGACCCTCGGATCGGCTTGCAGATGATCGTCCTCGACGGTTCCAACAGTGCCTGCGCCTGGGATATCGACCCGCAAGCCGCACAAAAAGGCATCTATGCGGCGGACAAGTTGCCACAACTGTTGCGCAAGGACTTCGTGCAGCATTCCAATGATTCGGCCTGGCTGGCCAACCCGGCGCAGCCGCTCACCGGGTTCTCGCCATTGATCAGCCAGGACAGCCAACCCTTGGGCCTGCGCGCGCGCTTTGCCCTCGATCGCCTGGGTAAACTGGCCAAGTCGGGGCCGATCGCGGCAGCGGATCTGCAACACATGGTGCTGGACGACCAGGTGTATCAGGCGGCGCAAGTGATGCCGGACCTGTTGCAATTCTGCGCGTCCGACCTGGGGGCCGATGCGCAGGCGCTGGCGCCGCTGTGTGCCAGTCTCAAGGCGTGGGATGGCAAGGCCAATCTCGACAGCGGCGTGGGCTTGGTGCATTTCCAGAACATCGTGGAACCGCTGGAACAGCTGCCCGATGTCTGGCGCGTGGCGTTCGATCCGCTGGACCCGCAGCACACGCCGCGCGGCCTGGCGATTGAGCGTGCGCCGGTAGCGCAGGCGCTGCGCCAGGCGATGCTGGCATCGGCAGAACAGGTCAAGGCGTCAGGGCTCAGGAAAGACACGCGCTGGGGCGATGTCCAGGTGGTCAGCAGCGGCGGGGAGCAAACGCCGATCCACGGCGGGCCGGGTACGCTGGGCGTCTACAACGCCATCCAGAGCGTGCCCAGGACCGACGGCAAACGCGAAGTGGTCAGCGGCACCAGCTATCTGCAAGTGGTGACGTTCGATGACAAGGGCCCGCAGGCCAAGGGATTGCTGGCGTTCTCGCTGTCGAGTGATCCGGCCTCGAAATACGCCCGGGACCAGACGCTGGCGTTTTCGCAGAAACAGCTGAGTGTGTTGCCGTTCACCGAGCAGCAAATCAAGTCCGATCCGGACTATCAGGCGCAAACTATCCGCGAGCAGGACGCCAAGGTGGCGGCTCACTAGGTTGGCGGGTATTTGATCGAGACATGAAGGCCGCACCCCGCAAGGGTGGCGGCCTTCAGCTTTTCGGGGCTTGCTGCGGAATCGAGTTGAGAACCGGGTTGCCGTCCTTGTTGCGGGTCAGGTAGACCGGCAGCACCTTGGGCAGGGACGTCACCAGGGTATTGAGTTCCTTGATGTTGTAGATGCCGCCGATGCGGATTGCGCCGGTACTGTTGTCGGCGACCACCAAGGGGTTTTCCAGGTAACGGTTGATCAACGGCAGGGCATCGTTGAGCGCCAGGTCGTCGAGCACCAGTTTGCCGCTGCGCCAGGCCAGCGAGTTGTCGTTGTCGTAGGTCTGGCTGATCCGCGGCATGTAGTCGCCATGGCCGTAGCTCGCTTGCATCGAAGGGCCAAGCCTCAAGCCGTCCCCCGGCAGGTCATCGTTGCTGCTGACCAGTACCGAGCCTTCGATCAGGTTCACTTTGACCTGGTCTTCATACATCCAGACGTTGAATTTTGTCCCGGTGACGCGGATCCGGCCTTCGGCGGCCTTGACCACGAACGGGTGGGATGTGTCGTGACTGACGCTGAAAAAGGCTTCGCCTTTGCCCAGGGTGACCTGGCGTCGATCCTTGTAGTTGCTGTAGGTCAACTCGCTGCCCAGGTTCAGTTCCACCTGGCTGCCGTCCTTCAAGGTGACCTGACGCACATTGTCGGTCGCCTCGAAGTGTTGGTACGAATCGGGCAGCCACCCCAGGTTCCAGCCGCTGTAAGCCGCCAACGGCAGCGCCAGTGCGCACACGGCCGCCGCCATGCCGACAGTGCGCCAGGGTGTCCGGGTGGGGCGAACCATTGGCACAATGTTGGATTCGGGGCGTGGCAGGTCGCCTGCAACGTCCCAGATTTCCAGCATGGCCTCGTATTCGACCAGGTGCAGCGGATGAACATCCAGCCACTGCTCGAATGCCTGCCGCTCCGAAGCGGTGCAGTCAGGTGCATGCAGGCGCATGCACCAATGCGCGGCGGCCTCGGTGATGGCGTCAAACTGGGCTTGTGAGAGTGGGCTGTCGGTCATTGACTCATCCTGATTTCCCGCATTCTAACCTTGAGGGCAGTCGACGAGAACAGCCGTCATGGCATTTACCCATCAAACGGCTGTTTATTTTCCGCCGTCAAGGTGTATTGACGTGTAACTCGCGTCCGAGATGGCTGATTAACCAGGCCACGCTGTCGGCATTTCCAAGTTGTACCGCCAGCCGGGTCAGTGAATTATGTTTGAAGATGTCGCGAGCACCGGCCAGGTTGTCTGCGCCGGTCAACGCCAGAATATGCGTCCTTACCCGATCGGTATCTTCAAATGTGGTACTTCCCGGGTCTTCCCACTCGCCGGTGTCGGGATCCTGAGTCATGAACAATCGAGTGTAAGGCGTCTCTTTTGCCAGTGCGGTGTTCTGAACGTCGGTCAATGCATCCTTGAGAGCAATGGCGGTCGCGCTGGCCGTGCCGATCAGGTCGGGGAAGGGTCTGCCAGGGTCCAGGTAGGAAATGTCCTCGGTTTTACAAGCAATGTGTGAAAGCTCGTGCAGGAGCGTTATCGCCCGGGCATGCGTGTGGATCGGGAACGTGGTGTCGGAAAGATGTCGGCGGTAATGCTCGAAATCGGGGTCGAAGAATCTTTCTCCCAGATAGATCGTCTTCGTTTTGTCCTTGGGTACGATAAAGCCGAATGTACTGTCTGCGCTGTCGATTACCCTGCCGACGACAAAGCGATCGGACTTGGCCTTTCTAAGTGTGGGGTCCAGCAAGGCGCTAAAGATATCGCCCACGACCTTTTCCAGCTTTTGCACATGCGCGGGCAGCACCTCTGGCACATCGATGAAACGCTTGATGAGTTGATGCACGGGGGTGTCCGTGTCGTCGGCGTTGTTCAGCAACTGCAGGTTTTGAAAGCAGGTCCAGGCATAGCTCGTTGCCTGGTCCAGCGCCTGGTCGATCTGTCTGGCCTTGTGCGGGAAAATACGTCGAATCTGCGGCATTCCACGGGCGTCGACGTTCATGCCGTCCCAAGCCGCCTCCAGCGCATCCAGCCGACTGATAAGGCCGAATTGCGGTGTCGGTGCTTTCCGGTCGAGCACCCACTGTTTCGATGTGTTTTGCCGCAGATAAGGGCCGAGCTTCTGGGCGCTGGCGATGCGCCATTGAGTGCCGCGTTTGGCCACCGGAAATACCTTGCCTTCCACCGGCCCGTAAAGTTGCCTGGTCGTCGGATGCGCGTAGAGGCCCGGCGTTGAGTCAGGCTTGAGCGCACCCAGGTCAACGTGGAGGTTTTCATGGCGCTGTAACTTTGTGCGCTCGGGGGCGGTGACCTTGATGTCCTGCCATTTGCAGGCAGCTTCGGGTTTTTCTTGCTCCGCATCAGTCGACGTAGAGGTCGACAGCGCGTGAGTGTCCAGCGATTGGCGCAACGAGGCGAGTTGAGCGATGCCGCTGATGAACGCCCTGATGGCCGCCCCCCATTTGTGCGTTTGCAGGTCTTCGGCGGATTGCTTGATGTCCAGGTAGCTGTGGTACACCGTGACAGGGTAGGCGAGCTTGCCCATGAAAAACGAATACGCCGCGTGCAGGTCTTCACCCAGAACGTGCTTGATGGTTGCCCATTGACTCTGTTTCCTGTCATCGGACTGACAACCGAGCAATCGGCCCAATAACGCGGCATTGTCATTGAACAAGTGCCCGAACAGGTGCCCCTTGATTGGATTGGACGCCAGCGTGACCTCGGTCTGCGTGGCCACCGACCCGGCTCTTTTAGCCCGGTTGCCGCGCGTTGCCATCCGGGTCTCCAGTGAAAACCGATCAAGATTCCTCAGGTTCATGAGGACCCAATCAAGCAATGCGCCGCGCGACTTCAGCTCTGCCAGCAGCTGGGTTTCGCTGGCGTATTCCTTTATCCCGTGTCGTGGACTGTGAGGGGCGACAAGCACCTGCGGCGCTGTGCTGTCGGCCGATGAACCGATCAGATAGACGCCTGGCACCTTGACGGTTTGTCCGCTCCTGACGCCGAGCAACTCCAGGGGGCGGATGATCGCATGGGCCCCCTCGACGGCTTTACGGGCGATGGCATCAGGCATGTCCATGACCTGGCGGATCAGGTCGAAACCGGTTTCGCTCAGGCGTTCCTGCAGTTTTTCCACGTGGGCGTGGTGCATCAGTTGCCAGGGCAGTTGCTTGTAAAAACGTTGCCTGCGATCGGCATTTGCCACGGTGTCTGCAAGGGCCGCGCTGAGTATTTTTTGCTGATGCTCACCGGGTTTCAGGTCGCGTATCAGGTCTTTGACATAACGTTCGTTCATGCCCTCTGGAATGACCGTGGTGTCCAGCGACGTCAGTTTGAGGGAGACCGTGTCCAGGTCCTTGAGATGCGCCAGCGCAAACTCGGTCAGGGTCTGGTTGCGGGGCGCAGACCAGGGGCTCGCGATCTGGACCTGGACCTTGTCCGGATCAAGGTTGAAACCGTCTGCCTTGAGCTGTTGTTCCAGTTCATGGTGGGCGGTGCGCGGTAATGAGCGGATGCCGCTGAGGTAATCCTCGTCGTCCTTGACGTTGTTCTGGTATTGCTCAAGCAGTTCGCCATGCAGGATCAGCTCTTTGATCGGTGCCTTGGCCAGCCAGGTCGGCAGTTTTTGCTGGGTGATCAGGGACTGGGCGATGTCGGTCGCATGGCTCAGCCCGGTCATGGGCTCGCGCAGGGCCACCAGATTGAGCAGGCTGGCCAGCGGCGCAGGGGCGAGCGGGGTGGCCAGTGCACGGGTGACGAAGGCCTGGTCCAGATCAACGAAGGGTTTTTGCAAATTGTCGAGAAAATGCCCATGGACCCGTTGCAGCGGCGCCAGCGTGTAGGCCTTGCCTGGCGATCGCTCGCTGCGACCGAGGTTTTCCAGAAGCATGCAACGATGATTGTCGTCCTTGAGGCGCCGTTCCAGCTCGTCCTTGAGCGGCGTCAGTGCCTTGAACGCTTCAAATCCCAGTGCCGGCGTCCACAAGATGGCCTTGCCCGAATGCACCGGATCCAGGCCGCCCCGTTCGGTCAGGACAAAACAACTGGCCAGCTTCAGCGGGGTTACAGCGGCGCCAGCCTTCAACGCGAGGGAGAAGACCTCCGGAAAAAAGCCGTTCAACGCCGCTCGTTGCACGCGTGTAGGCGTATCGAGCACGGTTTTGATGATCGCCTGTTCCGTCGCACCCAGGGTGCGCGAGACGGCGCGAAGCTTCAATTCACTGCGCAGTGCCGTTGCCAGGGTATGGGTAAAACTTGACTGCAAATCCGCCAATGATGAACTGACGAGGTTTTGTGCCTCGGAGAATGTGCTGGCTGTGGTGGGAATGGCCGGGTGTTTTTCAAGGCGTTGATCGAGCGCCTGTTCGACCGAGCCCAGCAGCGACAGCTCCGTTTTGGCCAACCCGCCGCGCACTATGGCCGGTCGTGCGCTCATGCGTCGGTCCGGACGAGTGCTCCAGCGTCCTGCGCTGTCGCGCAGCAGCAAGCGCTGATCGATCAACCCCCGGACGTCCAGGGCATTGTCGAGTAAGGCATGAGGGTCCTGCGTGCCTTCGCTTTCACGGTAAAGGCTCAAGGCATTGCTGAGGTTTTGCCGTTGTTTATCGATGATGTCAGCCATCACGCTAGCAAACACCGCGCCGACGACGGGCTGACCGACGAGCACCCAATCGTTCGGCTCCAGTTCAGTAAACGTGCTGCGTTCGTCCAGTGACATGAAGTTGAGCAGCGTGTCTTCATGCCCTTCGCTTCTGAGCATCTGTCGCAGGATTGTTTTCACCGCCGACAGGTTGCTTGTGACGTCGACGCCTCGGGACGGGCTGTAAAGGAAACCGAGGGTGTTCGCGCGACCGATCATCAGGGTCGAGGCAAGCTCCGCGAAAGGTTTGAGGGGGGCGGTGATCCGCACTTTTTCGATGCGAAGGGGATCGCCCGTGGCCGGGGCGAGGCTGACCTTCATCAGTTGCAGGTATTGCTCTGTGGTCAGAGTGCCCTGTTGGCGCTGGTACAACAGCTTCGCGTGAAAAGTGTCGCGCAGGCCCTCGGCGAAAAAAGCCTGGCGCGCCAGGCCATTGCCCATGGGCGTGTTCCAGAATGTCTCAAGCAGGCTTGGGAGGTCGTCCAGCATCGATTGCAAGGTGGGCATCTTGACCAACTCGCCCGCCATCGCCTTGAGGTTTTTTTCCTGCTGTTGCTTGAGCGTGAGTTCCTGATCTGCGAATACCGCGCCTTCGATTTCGCGGGTGGCGATGTCGAGTTCCGTGGCAGCGGCCAAGGGCAGGCGTTGTTCGATGGAGAGGAACCGCAACAGTTCACGTTTTCCAGTGGCCTGCGCCAGCCATTCCTTGAGTTTGCTCTTGAGCTCGGCCATACCCGCGAATTTGCTCAAGCCTTTCCACGGTGTGTAGAGCGTGACTTCGCCATCGTTGGGCCGGCTCATGATAAAGGCGCCGGCCAGTGGATTGCCGGTCTCGTCGGCCAAAGACAACAGCAGCTGAAAGGCCAGCATCGGTTTTTCATGGGCTTTGCGGGCTGCCTGGGTCGGTAGATAAACCGTGTTCAGCCAGTCCAGATCGTCCAGGGTAAAGCCCAGCGCGGTTTCCCGTTCGCCGAGTGGCGTGGTACTGGATGCAGACAAGGCTTCGTCAAAAAAATACGGCAATGCAGTTGTCGTCATGGTGTTTCCTCGATGGGCTGCGACGGTGTTCAGCGCAGGTCGTTGGGTCGAGGGGCAACAGTAGGGGCCGGGAAAAGGCGGGGTGCGGTACATATTGCTTGTGCGAGAGACTTGACAGGACGGCGGTAAGAAAGCACTTAATCGACCTGTTGCCCGCCTCTAACAATAAAACTGGAGCTTCAGATGACCGCTTCGCCTGAAATGGCAGTCAGTTCGGCCAACTCAACCCTGGATTTTGATTCTCTGGTGCTGTTGCTCGAACGCATTTTCGTTCGTCACGGCACCTCCACCGAGGTCGCCAAAACACTGGCCCTCAACTGCGCCGGTGCCGAGCGCGATGGCGCCCACAGCCATGGCGTGTTCCGTATTCCCGGCTACGTGTCGACGCTGAAAAGCGGCTGGGTCAATGGCCAGGCCAAGCCTGTGGTCGAGGACGTCGCCTCGGGTTTTGTCCGGGTCGACGCAGGCAATGGCTTCGCCCAACCGGCGCTCGCCGCCGCCCGCGCCTTGCTGGTAGAGAAGGCTCGCAGTGCCGGCATTGCGGTATTGGCGATTCGTAACTCCCATCATTTCGCGGCGTTGTGGCCGGACGTCGAGCCGTTCGCCTATGAAGGGCTGGTGGCATTGAGCGTGGTCAACAGCATGACCTGCGTGGTGCCGCACGGCGCCGATCGCCCGCTGTTCGGCACCAACCCGATAGCCTTCGCGGCCCCACGAGCAGGCGGTGAGCCGATTGTCTTCGACCTGGCCACCAGCGCGATCGCCCATGGCGATGTGCAGATCGCCGCGCGCAAGGGTGAACGCTTGCCGCCGGGGATGGGCGTCGATGGCCTCGGCCAGCCGACCCAGGACCCGAAAGCGATTCTGGAGGGTGGCGCGTTGCTGCCGTTTGGCGGCCACAAGGGTTCAGCGCTGTCGATGATGGTGGAGCTGTTGGCGGCGGCGTTGACCGGCGGCAATTTCTCGTTCGAGTTCGACTGGAAGAACCACCCGGGGGCCAAGACCCCGTGGACCGGCCAACTGTTGATCGTGATCGACCCGAGCAAGGCAGCCGGGCAGAGCTTTGCCGAGCGCAGCCAGGAACTGGTGCGGCAGATGCACGGTGTGGGGCTCAAGCGGTTGCCGGGGGATCGGCGGCATCATCAGCGGGCGAAGTCCAACGCTGAGGGTATTGCGCTGGATGCAGATACACTGGCGAATTTGCGGGAGTTAGCGGGGCTCTGACTGTAGGAGCGAGCCCGCTCGCGATGGACTTCTGGACGCCGCGTTTAACCAGTAAACACGTGTCTTCGTTAACGACCATCGCGAGCAGGCTCGCTCCTACAGAGGCCACGTTTCAACAGGTGGTCTCGCAGATTTAGCGGCGGCCCAACAACAAGCCCACGACCAACCCAAATCCTGCGGAAATGGCCACGGTCTGCCATGGGTGCCCGCCAATATAGGTCTCAGTGGCCTCCACCGCCGGCAGGGTCCGGGCGCGCACGCTGGTGACCGAGTCCCGTGCCTGCTGGAGTTTCTGGGCGATTTGTCCGCGAAGCGTGTCTGCTTCTTCTCCGACCAGTGACGCACTGCTCTTGAGCAGTTTCTCCGACTCTTCGATCAGTGACTGAAGTTCGCTGAAAGCCTGGTCCTTGATCTGGTCTTCGGCGGCTTGTGCGGCGGTTTTGCGGGCCATTGGGTGACTCCTTGCAGTTAATGGGCATTGAACAATGGAGTCCGGCGCGACGGAAAAAGTTGCAGTGATCTTGCGGGCGGACGCCATCCTGTTGAAAAATCCAGCGCAGGACATTTCCACCTACAGTGTAAGATGTCGCCTATTTACGCAGCAGGTAATTTCCATGAGTTTCAATCTGGCCGACAAACCCCTTGCCGAGCGCGCAGCGCTGGAAGACGAGAAATCCCGTCTGTTCGAACTCTGGCAGAACAACCTGGGCAAGGCCAAGGGCGAAGCCGCGCGGCTGTTCGGCGAGCGCGCCAAGCGCAAGGGCAAATGGGCCGAGTGGGTCCGCGCCGAGCTGGACGGCATGTCGCCACCGGAGTTCTCGAACATGGTGCGAAGCGAAGTCAATCGCTTGATGGCGGCCAAGTAACGCAGGGTTTTCACGCAAAACTCGCGACAATCGCCTCGCGCACTTTCAACACCACCGGATCGAGCTGAGTACTGGTGCGCCAGCCCAGTTCGATCGGATAACGCGGCAGCGCCAAGGGGCAGGGCAGCAGCGCCAGGCCGCTGAGCGCAGCGATGCTTCGGGCGGCATGGGCCGGAATGGTCGCCACCGCCTGGCTGCCCTTGAGCAGATGCGGCAACGCCGCGAAATGCGTGGTCGAAGCGCACACCCGCCGGCTCAGGCCCAACGCGGCCAATCCTTCGTCGGTGATCCCGATAAAGCCACCCGATGACACCAGAATATGTTCACGGGCAACGAACTCTTCAAGGTCGATGGTTTGCTGACCCGCGGCCAGGCTCATCGGGTCAACCAGGCACAGATAATCGCCTTCCCCCAAAACCTGACGACTGAGCAAGCGTTCGGCGAAGCCGCCGGCCGTGATTGCCAGGTCGATGCTGCGTTCCATCAACGCCTGGGCGACGATCTGGCTGTGGGTCTGGCGGAAGATCAGGCGCAATTTCGGCGCGCAGCGGGCGATTTCTTCGATCAAGCGGCGACCGTAGGCGATTTCGAAATCATCCGACATGCCCACCGTGACCGAACGCCCTTCGTAATGATGGGCTGCCGGATCGACCATCGCCAGGCTTTGCCGGCATTTGTTCAGCGCGTCGCTGACCACCGGTTTCAACTGATTGGCCTTGAGCGTCGGCGCCAGGCCTCGGCCGGTGCGTACGAACAATTGGTCGCCGTACAGCTCGCGCAGCCGACGCAGCGCCGCGCTCACCGCCGACTGCGTGACGCCCAGGCGCAATGCTGCACGACTGGCGCTGGACTCTTCGTGCAAGGCCTCGAAGACTTTGAGCAGGTTGAGGTCGACGGTGGCGATATTCATCAGGTTCATATCATTCAGCAGCGAACGGGGCTTTATTCATGATCCTGTAGCGCCTGAGAATGGGCAACACCCGATTCGAATGGAGTTAGCGTAATGCCCAAGTCAATCGTTGCTGCACTGCAAATTGGCGCACTGCCCGCTGGCAAGGCCGAGACCCTGGAGCAGATCCTCTCGTACGAAAACGCCATCGTTGAAGCCGGCGCGGCGCTGGTGGTGATGCCCGAAGCGTTGCTCGGCGGTTACCCGAAAGGCGAGGGGTTCGGCACGCAACTGGGGTACCGATTGCCGGAAGGTCGGGAAGCGTTCGCCCGGTATTTCACCAACGCGATCGATGTGCCGGGCGCGGAAACCGAAGCGCTGGCCGGGCTGTCGGCGCGTACGGGCGCCAACCTGGTGATCGGTGTGATCGAGCGTGCCGGCAGCACCTTGTATTGCACGGCGTTGTACTTCGATCCGCAGGCAGGACTGGTCGGCAAACACCGGAAACTGATGCCCACGGGCACTGAGCGACTGATCTGGGGCAAGGGCGATGGCTCGACCTTGCCGGTGATCGACAGCCAGGTCGGGCGGATCGGCGCTGTGGTGTGCTGGGAAAACATGATGCCGCTGCTGCGCACCGCGATGTACGCCAAAGGCGTGGAGGTGTGGTGCGCACCAACGGTGGACGAGCGGGAGATGTGGCAGGTGAGCATGCGCCACATCGCCCATGAAGGACGCTGCTTCGTGGTCAGTGCCTGCCAGGTCCAGGACTCGCCGCAAGCCCTGGGCATGGAGATCGCCAACTGGCCGTCGGATCGGCCGCTGATTGCCGGCGGCAGTGTGATCGTCGGGCCGATGGGTGACGTACTGGCGGGGCCGCTACGCGGAGAGCGGGGACTGCTCACCGCTGAAATCGACACCGACGACCTGGTCCGCGCGCGCTACGACTTCGACGTCGTCGGCCATTACGCGCGCCCCGACGTATTCGAGTTGAGCGTGGATGAACGCGCCAAGCCCGGCTTCCGGTTCAACACATAACCAGGTGGCTCAGCGGTTCAACTGTGCGACAACCGCAGGCGTGGCGGGTTCAGCCTTGGCCGGAACATCCGGATTTTCCATGACCTGGAGAATCGAGGCTTCCGGATCGAAATCGTCTTCTTCCAGCTCGATGAATTCCTCGGGCAAGAAGATATTCAAAACGATGGCGCACAACGCCCCAACAGTGATGGGCGATTCGAAGATGTTGTGCAGCGCTTTGGGCAGCTCGCGCAACACTTCCGGTACGGCGGCCACGCCAAGGCCCATGCCGATGGAAATCGCCACGATCAGCATGTTGCGCCGATGCAAGCCGGCCTCGGCGAGGATCTTGATCCCGGCCACGGCGACGGTGCCGAACATCACCAGCTCCGCACCGCCGAGCACCGGTTTGGGCATCAACTGCAGCACGGCGCCGATCATCGGGAACAGCCCCAGCAGGACCAACAGGCCGGCAATGAAAAATGCCACATAGCGGCTGGCCACGCCGGTCAGCTGGATCACCCCGTTGTTCTGCGCGAAGGTCACCATCGGCATGCTGTTGAACACCGCCGCCATGGCCGAGTTGAGGCCGTCGGCCAACAGGCCGGACTTGATCCGGCGAATGTACACCGGGCCCTTGACCGGTTGACGGGAAATCATCGAGTTGGCGGTCAGGTCGCCGGCCGCTTCCAGCGGCGACACCAGGAAAATCACCGCCACCGGGATGAACGCCACCCAGTCGAAGGCAAAGCCGTACTTGAACGGTACCGGCACGCTCATCAGCGGCACGGCCGGCAGACTGGCGAAATCGACGTGGCCCAGCAGCCAGGCGACGGCGTAGCCGAGGGTCAGGCCGATGACAATCGCGCCCAGGCGCAGGAATGGCACGTCGACCCGGTTCAACACCACGATGGTGCCGAGCACCAGGGCCGCCAGCCCCAGGTGACTGGCCGCGCCGAGGTCGGGGGCGCCGAAGCCGCCGGCGATGTCGGTCATGGCGACCTTGATCAGCGACAGGCCCATCAGGGTGATGATGGTGCCGGTCACCACCGGGGTGATCAGCATCCTCAGCTTGCCGATGAACTGGCTCAAGACCACTTCGATGAAGGCGGCAAAGAAGCACACGCCGAAGATCGTTGCGAGGATTTCATCGGTGCCGCCGCCCCGGGCCTTGACCATGAAACCGGCACTGAGGATGACGCTGATGAACGAGAAACTGGTGCCTTGCAGGCACAACAGACCCGAGCCCACCGGACCGAAGCGCCGCGCCTGGACGAAGGTGCCCAGGCCCGAGACGAACAGTGCCATGCTGATCAGGTAGGGGATTTCGCTCTGCAAACCCAGGGCGCTGCCCATGATCAGCGTCGGGGTGATGATCCCGACGAAGCTGGCGAGTACGTGTTGCAGGGCGGCGAACACGGTGGCGGTAAGGTGCGGGCGGTCGTCGAGGCCGTAGAGCAGGTCACTGTGGCGCGGGGTTTTTTCAGGGGAAGTCATGGTGGTTTGTGCGCCGGGAGGCGGGGCCGGGTCAGAAAAAGGACGCGCAGGATGCCAGAACGATCCAGTCACGGCAAAAGCAAAATCCTCAGGCAAACGCCGCGAGCAAATCCTCTTCAAACGCCTTCTGCGCATCCCCCGGCACTTGGGCGCGATGCCGAGCCAGGTGAAACGCCACCTCGAAACTCAAGCCATCGCGACGCACCGGCCGCAACAAACCCTTGTCTTCCCAACTGCGGGCAAAGTGACTGGGCAAATACCCCACATGCTTGCCGGACAGGATAAAGGCCAGGGTGCCTTCGACCTGTTCAGAGCGCGCCGAGCAGACCTTTCCTTGAAAGGGCTCGTCGCTGCGCAGGAAGCGGTAGGGGTGATCGACCCGGTCGCAGGCCTGGAGTGCCTGGTCATCGGGCGCCTCATCGGTGAACAGCGGATGGCCGACGGCGCAGTACAGGTGCTGGGTTTCAGTAAACAACTGGCGGTAGTCAAACGCACTCTGGATCTGCGAGAAATAGCCGATGGCCAGGTCCAGCCGTTGCTGCAGTAGCAAACGTTCCATGTCACCCGGCATGGCGCTCATCAACTCGATGCGTACCGACTCATCACGCTCGCGAAAGCGCCGGATCGCTTCGGCCACCCGCTGCAGCACCGACTGATCCAGCGCTTCGGACAAACCCAGGCGAACTTCGCCGATCAAACGCCCGGCCACGCCGTTGGATTGATGACGGAACGCTTCGATGGACTGGAACAGGCTGCGCGTTGCGCTGAGCAATTGTTCGCCTTTTGGCGTGATCCGAAAGCCGCCCTTGCCACGGCTGCACAAGCGATAGCCGAGGCGGGTCTCCAGCCTGGCCATTTGCTGGCTGATGCTCGACTGGCTCAGGCCCAGTTCACCCTGGGCTGCGCTGAAGCCACCGCACTCGACAACGCTGACAAACAGGCGCAGCAGTTGCAGGTCCAGGTCATGCAGTTGGCCGAGCATCAAACATTACTCCGGAATAATGTCAGGTTAATTAACTTGATATTTCACCAATGTAACCGAGGACGCATCCTGCAACCACTTCCTCAGGTCAGGTGTGCGTCATGGCTCCCGTGCTCAAGTATTGTGTCCCAACGCTGTTCCTCGCCATGGCCGCCGCGGCCCAGGCCGAGGACAAAGTCATCAACCTCTACAGCTGGGCCGATTACGTCGCCCCCGAAACCTTGCAGAGCTTCGAACAGGAAACCGGCATTCACGTGCGCTATGACACCTTCGATGCGCCGGAAGTGCTGGAAACCAAATTGCTCACCGGCGGCAGTGGCTATGACGTTGTGGTGCCCTCGTCCAGCGTCCTGGCCCGGGGCCTGGCGGCCGGTGCGTTGCAAGCCATTGCTCACGACGGCTTGAAGGGCTACGCCAACCTTGATCCGGATTTGCTGGAGAAACTCGCTGCGGTCGATCCCGGCAATCAATATGGCGTGCCTTATACCTGGGGCACCCTGGGTTTGGGGATGAATGTCGAGGCGGTCTCGAAACGCCTGCCGAACGTACCGCTCAACAGCCTGGACCTGCTGTTCAAGCCCGAGTACGCCAGCAAGCTCAAGGACTGCGGCATTGCGATCATCGATTCACCCCAGGAGGTGATCGGCCTGGCGTTGCATTACCTGGGCAAGGACCCCTACAGCACCGACAAGAAGGATCTGGACGCGGCGCAAGCGCTGCTGCATCAACTTCAACCTTCGGTGCTGTACGTCGCCAGCGGTCGACAGATCAACGACCTGGCCAATGGCAGCGTGTGCCTGGCCCTGGCTTACAACGGCGACGCCAGCATGGCCGCCGATCAGGCGCGCAAGGCCAACAAACCCTATGAAATCGCCTATCGGATTCCCAGGGAAGGCACCCTGGTGTGGCAAGACAACCTGGCGATCCCCAAGGACGCGCCGCACCCCGAAGCTGCGCGCCAGTTCATCGAATTCATGTTGCGCCCCGAATCCGTCGCCGCGCTGACCAACACGCTGTTCTTCGCCACCGCCAACCAGGCCGCGACGCCGCTGGTCGACGAGGCGGTGCGCACCGACCCGGACATCTATCCACCCGCCGAGATTCGTCAGCGCCTGTACGCCGACCGCAGCATGAGCCTCAAGGACATGCGCCAGCGTACCCGCGTGTGGACCACTTTCCGTAGCCGCCAATAACAAGGAGCCTTCAATGGACGTCCCAGTGCAGAACGATCAGGCCATCACCCGTGACAGCCTTTATGGAACCGCCGCCGAAAGCACCTACGCCGGCATCACCAGTTTCATGCGTCGACGCTACAGCCGCGACTTGCGCGGGGTCGACGTAGCGGTCAGCGGCGTGCCGTTCGACACCGCGACCAGCAACCGCCCCGGCGCCCGCTTCGGGCCACGGGGGATTCGCGCGGCGTCCACCGGGATTGCCTGGGAGCGCCACTGGCCGTGGACCTTCGACCCTTTCGATCACCTGGCAGTGGTCGACTTCGGCGATTGCGACTTTGATTACGGTTCGCCGCAGTCAACACCCGAATGTATCGAAGCCCACGCCGAGCACATTCTTGGTGCGGGCAGCGCGATGCTGACCTTCGGCGGCGATCACTTCATCACCTATCCTCTGCTCAAGGCCCATGCGCGCAAGCATGGTGCGCTGTCACTGATTCACTTCGACGCCCACAGCGACACCTGGCCGGACGAAGAGGGCAAGCGCATCGACCACGGCACCATGTTCTGGCATGCGGCCCAAGAGGGGCTGGTCGATCCGTCGCGCTCGGTGCAGATCGGCTTGCGCACCACCAACGACGATCACCAGGGCTTCCAGGTGCTGGATGCGCGACAGGTGCATCGACGTGGCGTCGATGCGATCGTCGAAGCGATTCGGGCAAGGGTCGGTGACCACCCGGTGTACCTGACGTTCGACATCGACTGCCTCGACCCGGCGTTCGCACCGGGCACCGGCACCCCGGTGTGTGGTGGCTTGAGCACGGTGCAGGCTCTGGAAATCCTCGGCGGCTTGCGCGGGATCAACCTGGTGGGCATGGACGTGGTGGAAGTGGCGCCGGCCTACGACAACGCCGACATCACCTCATTGGCGGCGGCGACGCTGGCGATGGAGATGCTGTGCCTTTATGCGGCGAAACATAAGGTCGACCAGTAACACACGCACATAGACTGTAGGAGCGAGGCTTGCCCGCGAACCGGACACCTCGGTGTAACTGCCGGACCGAGGCGATCCCTTCGCGGGCAAGTCGGAACGCCGCCCGCTCGCTCCTACAAAGGGCGTGTATCAGGCCACCGGGATTTTTGGTAGATCCAGAGTCACACCACCACTGAACCGCGCGAACGACCCGCTAATGGATTCATGGGGCACGCCCTTGGGCACATCGCTGACACCCTCGAGCCGCGCCAACTGCCCGGCATCCAGTTCCACGTTCAACGCCCCCAGAGTCGCATCCAGTTGTTCACGGGTGCGCGAGCCGAGGATCGGAATCAGCGTGGTGGTCGAGCGCCTGGCTTGTGCGCGCAGCCAGGCAATGGCCACGTGGGTCGGGCTCGCGCCCAGCTCTTCGGCGACGGCCAGCAGGGTGTCGAGCAGGGCGGTTTCACGGGCGCTTTTCTCGGCGTGAACCAACATTCCCAGTTTGCTGGCGCGGTTGTCGCCATCGGCGCTGCGGTATTTGCCAGTGAGGAAGCCTCCACCCAGCGGCGACCACAGGGTTGCGGCCAGGCCCAGGGCTTCAGCCATGGGCAGTTGTTCGCGTTCGGCGCTGCGTTCGGCCAGGCTGTACTCGACCTGGATCGCCGCGATCGGCGCAAACCCGCGCACTTCGGCCAGCAGGTCGGCGCGGGCGATGCGCCACGCCGGAAAGTTCGACAGCCCGGCGTAATGGATCTTGCCGGCGCGGACCAGGTCGTCGAAGCCGCGCAGGATCTCTTCCATCGGCGTCACGCCGTCGCTCATGTGGGCCCAGAACAGATCCAGGTGATCGGTTTTCAGCCGCTTCAAGCTCTCTTCCACGGCGCGAACCATGTTCTTGCGGTTGTTGCCGGTGTGGGAAATGCCGGCGTCCGGCGTCGTACCCAGCGTGTATTTGCTGGCGATGACCAGATGATCGCGTTCGGCGGCGATGAATTCGCTGAGCATGGCTTCCGACTGGCCCGCCTGGTAGCCGTTGGCGGTGTCGATGAAGTTACCGCCCGCGGCGAGGTACCCGTCAAAGATCCGCTTGGCTTCATCGCGCTCGGCACCATGACCCCAGCCGGTGCCAAAGTTGCCGGCACCCAACGCCAGTTCGGAAACCCGCAAGCCGGTTTTACGGCCGAAAACTTTGTAATGCATGGGGAGACTCCTGTGGAACCGATCGAATGAATTTAAATGTTGTGCGTAATCTATTAAATATGATGCCAATAATATTTGCCGTCAAGGCGTTTTTTCCTTGCCCGACAAGTGCACAAACGGCGTGAAATTTCACAGAAGACGCTGTCGACGGATGGCATACTGCCGCGCATGAATGTCGACTCTCCCCTCAGTGCCTGGCAGCACGCGATCGAACAGAAGGGTTTCGTCCAGGACGAAGCCCAGGAACATGCTGTCTGGGCCCTGCAAAAGTGCCATGAAGCGCTGCATGAAGGCCGCAAGCCGATCATGGGCGTGTACCTCTGGGGCCCGGTCGGACGTGGCAAGACCTGGTTGATGGACCAGTTCTATCAACACCTGCGGGTACCGGCCCGGCGTCAGCACTTTCATCATTTCATGGGGTGGGTGCACCAGCGTTCATTCCAGCTGACCGGTACCGCCGACCCGTTGCAGGCCCTGGCCCGCGAACTGAGCGAAGAAGTGCGGGTGCTGTGCTTTGACGAGTTGTTCGTCAATGACATCGGGGACGCGATCATCCTCGGCCGCTTGTTCCAGGTGATGTTCGAGCAGGGCGTGGTGGTGGTCTGCACCTCCAACCTGCCACCGGACCAACTGTACGCCGACGGTTTCAACCGCGACCGCTTCATGCCGGCCATCGCCGCGATCAAACAGCACATGCAGGTGATTGCGGTGGACGGCGGCGAAGACCATCGCCTGCATCCGGGGCAGGGCTTGCAACGTTACTGGGTGGCAGCGCCGGGACAGCCCAGTGCACTGGCTGATGTGTTCAAGGTGCTGACCCTTGGCCAAGCGGTTTCCAGTGCGCCGATCAAGGTCGGCTATCGTTCGCTCGAGGTGGTGCAGGCCAGCCAGAGCGTGCTCTGGTGCCGTTATGCCGACCTCTGCGAACAGCCCTTTGCCGCGATGGATTTCATGGCCCTGTGCGACACCTTCAGCGCTATTCTTCTAGGTGACGTGCCCAACCTCAGCGCGCAAAAGCGGGCAGGGCGCATTGCCCGGGGCACCGAGGACGGCGTCGAGCGGGTGGTTGCAGGCGACCGCGAACTGCCGCAGTTGTCGGTGCACGACGACGGTGTACGGCGTTTCATCGCACTGGTGGACGAGTGTTACGACCGCAAGGTACCGCTGTACCTCGAAGCGCAGGTGCCCATGGACTCGCTTTACACTGAGGGTTACCTGGAATTTCCGTTTCGCCGAACCCTCAGCCGCCTTCAGGAAATGCAGCTGCAACGTTTTGCCGAGGCCTGACATCCAGGAGGCGTGAACATGAATCAACCCCTGTCACACCATTTGTTGACCATGGCCTATCAGAATGCCTGGGCCAATCACCGGCTGGCCAAGGCCTGGTGCCAGTTGAGCCAGGAGCAGTTGGCGGCACCGCGGGTCAGCTTCTTTCCCAGCCTTGGCGCGACCCTCAACCACATCCTGACCTGTGACTGGTTCTACGTGGATGCCCTTGAGCGCGAGTTGCGCGGTGACGACCCCCATCCTGATTGCTTCGTGTTCTTCAAGGACGACGAGCCGTTTACCCTGGCCGTCGACCTCAGGCGCGAACAGGCGCAGGTCGACCGCCGCCTGATTGCCTACTGCGAGCAAATGCGCGACGCCGACCTGGGCAAGATCGTGACCATCGCTCGGGACACTCCGCAATACGACAGCCGCTTGCGCCTGCTGTCGCATCTTTTCGAGCATCAGATTCATCATCGCGGGCAGGTCCACGCCATGCTCAGCGGCACTTCGGTCAAGCCGCCGCAGCTGGACGAGTTTTTCTGTGCCGGCGAGTCGCACCTGCGGGCTGAGGATTTTGCCGAGCTGGGATGGACTGAAGCGTTGATCTGGGGGCATTAGGATTGCAATACGCATGACGCTCAGGATAGGGTCGTAGTCCGATGCCTACGTATCGGGACTACTTCATGTGATCGGGGATGGAAATGGATTCCGCAGAAATTCTTGTGCTTCAAGCCAGCTACACCAATCCGGTGCATGCCGAGGCGATCGGCCTGGTATTGAACAGTTACGCCGAAGATCCAATGGGGGGTGGTCATTCCCTGCCTGCCACGGTGCTGGAACACCTGCCGAGCGAGTTGGCCAAGCGCCCCCATGCGTTCAGCGTGCTGGCCTTTGTCGGCGGCGAGCCGGCCGGTTTGATCAATTGCTTTGAAGGTTTTTCGACCTTTGCCTGCCGGCCCTTGGTCAACGTGCACGACGTGGCGGTGGTGCCGAAGTTTCGCGGCCTGGGCCTGAGCCAGCGGATGCTGCACAAGGTCGAGGACATCGCCCGTCAGCGCGGCTGCTGCAAGATCACCCTGGAGGTGCTGGAAGGCAATGCGCCGGCGCAGGCGTCCTACAGCAAGTTCGGCTTTGCCCCGGGCGAGTTCGACCCGGCACACGGGCGCATGATGTTCTGGATCAAACCCCTTTAATCCGGGCAAAAAAAGGGCGTCCATCAGGACGCCCAACAGAAGTCTCTGACCGAAGAGCAAACGGTCAGAGGTGTAGCAATCATTTCGGCCGATAGGACTCGGTCATTTGCGCGGTTTGATCGTCCGGCACCCGCAGCTCTTTCGCCTGCTCTGGCGTGATGTTGCCCAGCGCCACTTGCTGGTTGTAGTGCAGGGTTTCGTAGTAGTAGCGCATGCGTTCGGCGCCGCCTTCGGCAAAGGCGCTGGCAGAGCCCAGCGTCATCAGGACTGCGAGGATCAACGTGGATCTTTTCATGGTGCCTCCCACTTACAGATGTCGGATGCCTTTCGTCCATGAGTCAATGAATCAAAGTCGAACGCTCATTATCCGCCGATTCCGTTAAATGGGAATTAACATCGCCTAGAGCTTCCAGTCCAGGCTCAGGGTCACCGTGCGCGGGTCTCCCCAATACACGCCGTTGTAGAAACCGACGTTATCGTAGTACTTCTTGTCGAACAGGTTGTTGACGTTCAACGAGGCGGACAGGTGCCGGTCGAATTCGTAGCGCGACATCAGGTTGACCACGGTGTAGGCCTCCTGCTGGATGTTCGTGCGTTCGGTGATGATGCTGTTATCGGCGCGGCGACCGACCGGGCGATTGGCGCCGCGATAGATGTCGCTCTGCCAATTAAGCGCAGCACCGACGGTCAGCGCCTGCCACTCGCCGGGCAAGTGATAGGCCGTGGAGAACCGCAACATGTTCAACGGCTGGACCGTGTTGATGCGCTGTTTTTCACCGTCGACCGAATGGGTGTAGGTGTAACCGGCGGTCATGTTCCAGCCCTCCATGACTTCGCCTGACAGCTCGGCTTCGAAGCCTTGCACCTTGTTGCCTTTACCGCTGGATTTATAGAACTCCTCGCCGGTCACCGGGTCCGGCGGCACCGAGTCGTCCAGTTCCGCGACGTTGTCCTGCTTGCTCCAGAATAATGCGGTGGCCAGGTTCAATCGTTCTTCCAGCAGGCTGCCCTTGAGACCCAGTTCATAGTTGCTGCCGACCACAGGTTCAAGGTATTTGCGACTGCTGTCTCGCACCGTCTGCGGTTTGAAGATATCGGTGTAGCTGACGTAAACGGTGTACTCCGGGGTCAAGTCGTAAAGCAGGCCGGCATAGGGCGTCCACATGTCGTTTTGTTGCTGGCTGCTGTGATCAATGCCGTTCAGTTGCAGGTTGTCGTCGTAGCTGTTGGTGGTGGTCGAGGTTTTCCAGCTGCCGTAGCGGCTGCCGAGAACGGCGTGCAGTTCGTTGGTGAGGTTCAGGCGCGAGGCCAGGTAGCCGGCTTTCTGCCGGGTATAGTCTTTCGAGCCTGTCAGGCTGGTAACGGTGTCGGGAAACTTGCCGATGTTGCCCATGTATTTCCAGTCAGGGACATTTTCATAATCTGCAGCTCGAGGGCCATCCACCGTGTAAGGCGAATCCTCACGGCGCTCGGCTTCGCCATAACCCACCATCATTTCGTGATCGCGGCCCAGCAACGTGTAGGGACCGGACACGTTGAAATCATAGGCTTTCATTTTTTGCGTGCCGATCATGTGGCTGACGTTGGCGACCATGCCGCTGCGGTCCGCCTCGGGGAAGCCGCCGCCGGCGTAGTAGATCTTGCCGTCGGTGTCGCTTTCGCGGTGGGTGTAGGCGGCCTTGAGCTGCCACCCGCCGCCGAGCTGGTGGTCGAGGTTGGCGAACGCGGTCTTGTCCTTGAGCGGCCAGGAACTCCAGGGCGTGGCCATGTTGGTCGAGCGCCCAAGATTGGCCTTGCTGCCGTCGGCGTTCCAGTACGGCACCGTGCCCCAGGACGTACCTTGCACGTGCTTGTTCTGATAGTCGTAACCCACCGCCAGCAGGGTGTCGTCGGTCAGGTCGGCCTCGAGCACGCCGTAGCCGACTTCCCGTTGCTGCTGGTATTTGTCCCGGTACGAATCGCTGTCGCGGTAGGCCACCACCCCACGACCGCGCAGGCGTCCGTCGAACGCCAGCGGACCGCCGACGTCCAGGTAGCTGTAGTAATCGTCGTAACTGCCGCCGCTGACACCGGTCTTGGCTTCCCACTGCGACGTGGGGCGTTTGCGCACCATGTTGATGGTGGCCGAAGGATCGCCCGCGCCGGTGGTCAGGCCCGTTGCACCGCGTACCACTTCGATGTGGTCGTAGATGATGGTGTCGGAATCGGACTTCATGTAGCTGAAGGTATTCAACATGCCATCGATCTGGAAATTGTTGATGGTGTAGCCGCGCGAGGAATAGCTGACCCGGTCCGAGTCGTTGTGCTGGACCACCACGCCTGTGGTCTGGCTCATGGCTTCGGACAGGCTGCCGAGTTTGAAATCGTCCATTTGCTGGCGCGTGACCACGGAAACCGATTGCGGTGTGTCCTTGATGGACAGGTTCAGGCGGGTGGCGGTGCTCATCGCACCGGTGGTATACGACTCGGTGTTTTCGGTGGTGCTGCCCAGGTCCTGGGCGGTGACGTTGGTGGCGCCGAGCATGAGGGTTGGCGCCAGTGGGGCGCTCTCGGTTTCGGTTTCAGCCAGCAGATCCGGGCTCAGTGCGGCACCGCACAGGCCAAGGGTAAAAGTCATGGAACGGGTGATAGGCGCGAACATCGCGGCCGACTCCTTGTCGTCGAGGGAAAATCCGTTTATGCAAAGACGAAGGAGGGGGGAGGGATTTAGGGGTAAACGAGAATAATTATTATTTTGGGCGTTTTCCTGCAACACAAAACGACTGTGGGAGCGGGCTTGCTCGCGAAAGCGGAGTGTCAGTCAACGATGATTTCGACTGGTCCACCGCTTTCGCGAGCAAGCCCGCTCCCACAGGTTTGAATGGTGTTGAAGGGACTACTTTTGCACGACTTCCGGCAAGACTGGCGCAGCTTTGGGCTTGATCAAGCTGAAATCGATCAAGGGTCGCTGTTGCCGCTCGTAAGGGTTGCCGATCAGCAATGGCCGTGCCTTGAAGCTGTCGCTGACTACGCTCTTGGTGCGATCGAGTTCATCGAAGCTCAGGCCCGCCAGGTCTGCCCAGGTATGGATCAGGTGCGAGCTGCTGTAGGGACGCTCCAGGTCAGCGCCAAAGTTCCAGTCGTGGCTTTCTTTCCATTTTGGTGAGGCCCAGGCCATGAACGGGATGGTGTACATCGGCGCCGTCGGCTTGTTCTCGTTGCGCCCCAGCGTGCCATGGCCTGGGGAGTCGAACACGTCTTCACCGTGGTCGGAGAGGTAGAACAGGAAGCCGTTCGGGTCCGACTTGGCGAAGTCCTTGATCAGGCTCGACACCACGAAGTCGTTGTACAACACGGCGTTGTCATAGCTGTTATAGGTTGGCAGTTGATCGTCACGTACGCCCGCCGGAACGCCATTGCGGTCCTTGAACTTGTCGAAGGTCGCAGGGTAGCGGTACTGGTAGCTCATGTGCGTGCCGAGCAGATGCACCACGATCAGCTTGCGCGGTGCCGCGTCGGTCAGGGCCTTGTTGAACGGCTCGATCACGTCGCCATCGTACTGGGCGGCATTCTGGTTGCGGTTGTTGTTGAGGTACACCTGCTCGTCGGCCTGCTCGGAAAAGGTCGTGAGCATGGTATTGCGCTTGGTCATGGTCTGCTGGTTGGTGATCCAGAACGTCTTGTAGCCGGCCTGTTTCATCATGGCGACCAGGGACGGCGTGGACAGGTACAGCTCAGGGTTTTCTTCGTCGGCGAAGGTCAGCACCTGTTGCAACGCCTCGATGGTGTACGGGCGCGGCGTGATGACGTTATCGAAGACCGCCAGCTGGTCCTTGAGCTTGTCCAGTTCCGGGGTGGTTTGCCGAGGGTAGCCGTACAGGCTCATGCGCTGACGGTTGGTGGATTCGCCAATCACCAGCACCAGGGTCGCTGGCTGGTTGGCCGTCGAGTCCTTGAAGTTGTGCAGTGGCGCAACCTTGCTCGCGCTGTGCAGCATCTGCTGCATATTAGCCAGGGTATCGAGGTAGCGGTGATAAGCCACGGCCATCTGCCATGGCACCGCTGGCTCGATGCGGGTTTCGAATTTCTCGAAGCCTTCGGCGAAGCTGCCGGTACGCAAGGTGTGCTTGACCAGCGGATAGCCGATCACCCCGACCACTATGGCGGTGGCCACCACCAGGGCCTTGGCGCGAGGCAGGTACACCGGGCGCAGGCGTGTCCACAGGAAGTAACCGACTGCGGTGTGGGCGAGGAAGGCCGGGACCATCCACCAGGCAAAATACTGGGTCATATACTCGCCGGCTTCGGACACGTTCGACTCGAACATGATGAAGATGACGCTTTGGGAGAATTCCTGCTGGTAGATGAAGAAGTAACCGAGGCTGGCCATCGAGCACGCCCACAGCACCACGCCGATGACCGCGGCCATCACTCGGGTTTGCCGGGGGAACAGCAGCATCGGCGCCAGCCAGATGGCACTCATCACGAACGCCTGGCGAAAGCCGGTGAAACCGGAGGTGCCGGTCAGCTGGATCAACAGTTGGGTGATGCCGGAAAAATACCAGAAGAACAGGAACAACCAGAGAAATCCTGCCCAATCGAAACCTTTCGCAGACGAATCGCTGCGTTTAAACCAAGTCATTCAACGCTCCAGCCAGTAGTCAGTCGCACCGCTTGGCCACGCAGTCGCCGAAAAAAAACGACAGCCGCACGCAGCCAGGCGGCGCACAATGCGCCGGAGTATCAACAAGCGAATGTGAAAACTTCGTGAGTTGCCGGGAGTAAAGGGGGGATATGGCGTGTCGGAAGCAGTGCAAGGCTGCTTCCGGTTTCGGCGGGAAGATCAGGCGTGAGGTGCCCGCTGGGGCAATGGCAAGGGCTGTTGGCCCTGGATCAGCAAGCGCAGTTGCGCCAGCTCCTGTTTCAACTGGTCGCGCTCGTCTTTCAACTGACGCAATTCATCGCGACGGATAGTGACGAAAAGGGTTTGTGCTGGCAGTGCGGTGTGTACTGTGCCCATTGCTCACCTCGCAAATGGCGTGTCTCAACTGTAGTTGGCCGCCGAAATCGGTGGCTGAACTACTATCGGCGCCAATTTTGATTTCTTTTGCCCCCGAAGGGAACTTTTTTATTTTTCATGGTCGTTGTGTCTTCGGCACGATTCCCGACGTTATCCATCAGGATCGGGCACAATGCCCGGAAACTTCACGCCAACGCTCTGGACTAACCTCATGAGTCGCGTTGGGCTATAACCTTTGACACACATTTATTTGTAGTAGGGAGCATCAGCACATGCAACTCGGGATTATTGGACTGGGCCGCATGGGCGGCAATATTGCGCGGCGCCTGATGCTCAACGGACATTCCACCGTTGTGTACGACCGCAATACCGCCTTCGTCGAAACCTTGAGCGGAGAGGGCGCCACCGGCGTCGCCGATCTGCCAGCGCTGGTTGCTGGCCTGGCCAAACCACGAGCGGTGTGGGTCATGCTGCCGGCAGGCGCACCGACCGAAGACACCATCGACACCCTGAGCACCTTGCTCGAAGCCGGCGATACCATTATCGACGGCGGCAACACTTTCTATAAGGACGACATCCGCCGCGCCAAGACCCTCTCGGAAAAAGGCCTGCACTACATCGACGTCGGCACCTCCGGCGGCGTCTGGGGCCTGGAGCGCGGTTATTGCATGATGATCGGCGGTGATACCGAAACCGTGAAGCGCCTTGATCCGCTGTTCGAAAGCCTCGCTCCGGGCATGGGCGATATCCCGCGCACCAAGGACCGCAAATCCGATGACGACCGTGCCGAGCGCGGTTACATCCACGCAGGTCCCGCCGGCGCCGGGCATTTCGTCAAGATGATCCACAACGGCATCGAATACGGCATGATGCAGGCCTTCGCCGAAGGTTTCGACATCCTCAAGACCAAATCCAGCACCCTGCTGCCGGAAGACCAGCGTTTCGACCTGAACGTCGCCGACATCGCCGAAGTCTGGCGGCGTGGCAGCGTGGTGTCGTCCTGGTTGCTGGACTTGACTGCCGACGCCCTGGCCAGCGATCCGAAACTCGACGGTTACTCCGGTTCCGTGGCAGACAGCGGCGAGGGTCGCTGGACCGTCGAAGCAGCCATGGAGCAAGCCGTACCGGCCACCGTGCTGACGACCGCTCTGTTCTCGCGCTACCGTTCCCGTGGGCAAGGCACCTTTGGTGACAAGATCCTCTCGGCCCAGCGCTTCGGCTTCGGTGGCCATGTGGAGACTGCGAAAAAATGACCCACGGGATCCGCAGGAAATCCAAGACTGAACCCGCGCCACCTACCACGCTGTTCCTGTTCGGCGCCCACGGTGATCTGGTCAAGCGCCTGCTGATGCCGGCGCTGTACAACCTCAAGCGCGACGGTTTACTTGGGGATGGCCTGCGGATCGTCGGCGTTGACCACAACGCCATCAGCGATGAAGGCTTCGCCAGGAAGCTCGAAGACTTTATTCGCAGCGAGGTGGCCGGCAAAGTCGGAAAGGGCGATCAGTCCCTTGATCCGGCTGTGTGGGCCAAACTCGCCAAAGGCATCAGCTACGTCCAGGGCGACTTCCTGGACGACAGCACTTATCAAGCGCTGGCGGCAAAAATCGCCGACAGCGGCACTGACAACGCGGTGTTCTACCTGGCCACCGCGCCACGTTTTTTCAGTGAAGTGGTGCGCCGACTCGGCGCATCCGGTTTGCTCGAGGAAAACCCGGAAGCCTTCAGGAGGGTGGTGATCGAAAAGCCCTTCGGCTCCGACCTGCCAACCGCCGAGGCCTTGAACGCCTGCCTGCTCAAGGTCATGACGGAAAAGCAGATCTACCGGATCGATCATTATCTGGGCAAGGAGACCGTGCAGAACATCCTGGTCAGCCGGTTCTCCAACAGCCTGTTCGAAGCCTTCTGGAACAACCATTACATCGACCACGTACAAATTACCGCCGCCGAAACTGTCGGCGTCGAAACCCGTGGCAGTTTCTACGAAAACACCGGCGCCCTGCGGGACATGGTGCCCAATCACCTGTTCCAGTTGCTGGCGATGGTGGCCATGGAGCCACCGGCCGCGTTTGGCGCCGATGCGGTTCGCGGTGAGAAAGCCAAGGTGGTCGGCGCGATTCGTCCCTGGTCGGTGGAAGAGGCACGGGCCAATTCGGTGCGCGGCCAATACGCTGCGGGCGAAATCGATGGCCAGCCACTGCGCGGTTACCGCCAGGAAGACAAGGTGGCCCCCGACAGCAACACCGAAACCTATGTCGCCCTGAAAGTCATGATCGACAACTGGCGCTGGGTCGGCGTGCCGTTTTACCTGCGTACCGGCAAGCGCATGAGCGTGCGCGACACCGAGATCGTCATCTGCTTCAAACCTGCGCCATATGCGCAGTTCCGCGATACCGAAGTCGATGAGCTGGCGCCCACCTACCTGCGTATCCAGATTCAACCCAACGAAGGCATGTGGTTCGACTTGCTGGCCAAGCGGCCCGGCCAGACCCTGAAGATGGACAACATCGAACTGGGGTTTGCCTATAAGGATTTCTTCGAGATGCAGCCGTCCACCGGCTACGAAACCTTGATCTACGATTGCCTGACCGGCGATCAGACCCTGTTCCAGCGTGCCGACAACATCGAGAACGGCTGGCGTGCGGTGCAGCCTTTCCTGGACGCCTGGCAGCAGGATGCCAGCGTGCAGACTTATGCCGCGGGCGAAAACGGACCTAAAGCCGCCGAAGAACTGCTGGCTCGCGATGGTCGCGTCTGGCACGGCCTCGGATGAGTGAAGCCAAGCCACAGCCCATCCGGTTTTTGCTCAGCGACATGGACGGTACGTTGCTGCTGCCTGATCACAGCCTGAGCCAGTGCACCATCGACGCGGTCCGTTCGTTGCGTGAGGCCGGCGTGTTGTTCAGCCTGGCCACTGGCCGGCCGCCCAGGGCCATGTTGCAGACGATCGAGGCCTTGGGTGTCGACCTGCCCACGGCAGCCTTCAATGGCGGCACCCTTGTTCATCCTGATGGCAGTTTGCTCGTCGCGCATTACTTGCCGGCCGCGGCGGCGTTGACGACGCTGGCGCTGTTTGCCGATCAACCGCAGATCGAAGTCTGGGTGTTCAGCGGCGGCGACTGGCTGCTGAAAGACTCGACCGGCCCCATGGTGTCGCGCGAACAGCACGGGCTGGGATACCCGCCAGTGGTGGTCGAAAGCTTCGAACCGTACCTCGCCCGCATCGACAAGATCGTCGCCGCCAGCAGCAACGCAGAGTTGTTGGTTGAGCTGGAGGCCCGGTTGCTGGCGAAAGTTGAAGGTCAGGCCCAGGTCTCTCGCTCGCAGCCGGTTTATCTGGACGTGACTGCGATGCAGGCCAACAAGGGCGAGGCGTTGAAGACGCTGGCCGAATTCCTCGGAATTCCGTTGGCGCAGACGGCTGCAATGGGGGATGGCGGCAATGACCCGGCGATGTTTCAGGTGGCGGGGTTGGCGATTGCCATGGGGCAGGCGCAGGACGAAGTCAAACGCCAGGCCGATGTGGTGACCGGAGCCAACACCGAGGACGGCGCGGCCGAGGCCATCGAGCACTATATCCTGAACGCTCGTTAAACCGCGTTATCGTTCTTCGCTGTAGGAGCCAGGCTTGCCGGCGAACCGCGCGCCGCGGTGCATCTGTTGCACCGCGTTATCGTTTTTCACGTGTAGGAGCCAGGCTTGCCGGCGAACCATGCGCCGCAGTGCATCTGTTGCACCGCGTTATCGTTCTTCGCGGGCAAGCCTCGCTCCTACGGGCGATCCGGTTTGCCGGCGAAGGCGTCAGGCCTGCCACCTCAAAGCCAGAAACTCACGGCGTACCAACCAAGAACGCCCATCACCACCGTATACGGCAACGCCATCCACACCATCCGCCCGTACGACAGGCGAACCAGCGGTGCAATCGCCGAGGTCAGCAGGAACAGGAACGCCGCCTGGCCATTGGGCGTCGCCACGCTGGGCAGGTTGGTGCCGGTGTTGATCGCAATCGCCAGCGTCTCGAAATGCTCGCGGCTCATGTGCCCGGACAGGAAGGCCTGTTTCACTTCGGTGATGTAGATGGTCGCCACGAACACGTTGTCGCTGATGGCCGAGAGCAGGCCGTTGGCGATGTACAGCATGCCCGGTTGTTGCTCGGCGGGCAGGGCCAGCACCCAATGGATCAATGGCGTGAACAGCTGTTGATCGTGGATCACCGCCACCACGGCGAAAAACACCACCAGCAACGCTGTGAAGGGCATGGCGTCCTTGAACGCGTTGCCCAGGCGGTGCTCATCGGTGATGCCGGTGAACGCGGTGATCAGCACAATCACCATCAGCCCGATCAGGCCCACTTCGGCCACGTGAAAGGCCAGCCCGGCAATCAGGATCAGGGCCGCCACACCTTGCACAAGCAACGCTGCACGCTGGCGTGAAGTGCGCTCGGCATTGTCCTGGGCGGCATAGTTGGCCAGCACGGTGCGCACGTTATCCGGCAGCAGCGTGCCGTAGCCAAACCAGCGCAGCTTTTCCAGCAGGACACAGGTGACCAGGCCCGCGACCAGCACCGGCAAGGACACCGGCGCGATCTTCAGGAAAAATTCGCCGAAGTGCCAGCCCATTTCATGGCCAATCAGCAGGTTCTGTGGTTCGCCTACCAGCGTACACACACCACCCAGCGCCGTGCCCACGGCGCCGTGCATCAGCAGGCTGCGCAAAAAAGCGCGGAACTGCTCGAGGTCGGCGTGATGCAGGGTGGGCAGGTGCTGGTCATCGCTGTATTCGCTGTCCTGGCGCGGATCGCTGCCCGAGGCGACGCGGTGGTACACCGAGTAGAACCCGACGGCGGCACTGATGATCACCGCGGTCACGGTCAGGGCATCGAGAAACGCCGACAGGAACGCCGACAAAAAGCAGAACATCAGCGCCAGCAGGGCCTTGCTGCGCACCCCGAGCAGCAGGCGCGAGAACAGGAACAGCAGCAGGTCTTTCATGAAGTAGATACCCGCGACCATGAACATCAGCAGCAGGATCACCGGGAAGTTGTGCAGCAACTCGTCATAGAGCGCCTGGGGTGTGGTCATTTTCAGCAACAGCGCCTCGACCAACAGCAAGCCGCCGGGCATCAGCGGATAACATTTGAGGGCCATGGCCAGGGTGAAAATGAACTCCAGCACCAGCAACCAGCCCGCCACCACTGGGCCTGCGGTCCATAACGTCACGGCGTTGAGCAGCAGGAAACCGACAATGCAGGCCTTGTACCAGCGCGGTGAGTTGCCGAGAAAATTGTGCGCGAACGCCTGGGCCATCGAGCCGGACATCGGCTACTCCTTGTATTAAGAAGCGCGCAACTTGCCGTAAGCCGAACAGAAGATCAAGCGTAGGAAAAGTCCATCGAACTAACCCAGGTAGCGTGCGACGATCGCCCGATAGCTGCCGTCCAGGGAATAGCCGGCGACGAGGATGTTACGGTCATCCTGCACCGCGATCGAAGTGGCCGTGTCGAGGCTGCGCCCAAGGCGGGTGCGCACCCATCCGTTGCCGTCGCCAAAATCGCCATCGACTTCGCCGTTAGGCAGGTATCGACCCAATACAAAGTCGGCCTCGACGCCGCCAATGGTGGCGCCGGCGGTCAACACGCTGCCATCCGGTTGCACCTGGGCGGCGGTCCACTGGCAGCCGCTGTGGCCGACTTCCAGCAAGTGCGCCTGGCCGTCATTGCAATGATGATCCGGGCGCCCATTAGAGTGCACTTTGAGCGCCAGGCAGCGCATGGGGTCGCGGCTGCTGCCAAAGCATTGCACGTCGCCGTTGTCCCGCTGGACGATCTGGCTGACCTGGGCACCCTGTCCGCTGGCCTTGAAACTCATGAAACCATCGACGGCAAAGCTGCTGTCCAGGCTGCCATCGGCGTGATAACGCGCCACCAGGCCTTCTTCTGGAAAGTTGATCGATCCACCCACCAGGATGCGACCGTCGCGTTGCACCGTCACGCTGCTGAGCCAGGTATTCATCAGCAGGTGCCTGACCATCACAAAGCCGCGGCCATTGAAGGTGCTGTCCAGCGTGCCATCGGCGTTCAGGCGTATCAGCATGGCGGCATGATCGGCCAGTTCGAAATGATGATTGGCCACCAGCAGTATCCGACCATCTTCCTGCACGTCGACGCTGCAGGCCTCGGCGCCCGGTACTCCCGGGGGTAGCCAGACATCGCGCATGCCCCGGGACAAGTTGCCTGGCAGGCGCACGACACAGCGGCCATTGTCGCCAAAACGCTGGACCGGTTGACCCAGCGAGTCAAACAGCGCCAGGGCGGGAAGCGTGCGGTGATCGCTTTCGTATTGCAGGCCGGCAATCAACAGGTGCCCATTGGGCAGCACCTGCACCTTGCCCGCCATGGCCTCGAAGCCCGGTTCGAATTGCCCGATGACGCTGCCTTGATTGCCAAAAGCCAGGTCCGCCGAACCGTCTTTCAGCAAGCGCGCCAGGCCAAAGCGGTTGCCCCCAGGCATTGCGACCTTTGCCGCCACCAGTATCCGGCCCTGTGAATCAATCGCGATGTCGTTGGCCAGACTGGAGGTGCTGCCGAAGAAATACACCTGGGCAGTGCCTTTGGCTGCGAAGGTGGTATCGAGCTTTCCGGCATGATCGACGGTTGCGGGGAAAGCCAGAACGGACTGGATTGACATCACGCATCTCCTTGCGAGTCGTCCTTATCCAGAAGTTTGGCGGTGGCGACTGTTAAGAGAATATTCAATCCCTGAATGGTTGAATGCACAACTGTCAGAACTAACAGGTGGAGGGTCGTTGTGTGCCACAACAGTGTCTTTTCGAACCAAACGCAAGCCAGCAAAGAATTAAGGGCGCGCCGAAGTTCAAGTAAGAAAGCGTCTTAAGTGCAACTGGAGTTAAAAGTCACCTAACTAACGCCAGCGAAGGGCGCGGATTACTCCAGAGTAATCCGCCCTACGATTATTGTGGCATTGACCACGATTGCAGTGCGTAGCCTTCTTCGCTCAACTCGGCGCGCGCCTGTTGCAGCAGGCATTCGAGCTGCGCTGGATCGGTATAGGCGCTGCTCGGGATCTGCTTGCGTCCAATATTGTTGTTGGTGCGGTCGATCACGGTGAGGGTCAGTTCGCCATTACCGTCCTGTGGGGCCCAAGCCACGCATTTGAAAGGTTTGAATGCGCGGTCGGCAATCAGCAGAGCTTCGTTGACACGGAGCGGGGCGTTCATAGGTCGTCTCTCTATAGGCCCAATCAAGTCATTTGCCGTCGGTTGGGCTTACCGTTCGGCTGGTTACTTGTACTGATGCCCGCAACCGGGGTTCAGGTCACACACATTCAAAAGAAATTTCAACTTTCTTCTAATCCGCGCGCAAACAAGCAGGTGTTGAAAGCGCAATGAAAGAAAACATTCGTCAGGTCGTTGGAAAAACCCGTTTCTTATAACTCTTTACGTACCAGGCCTATAGTCAAACGGTACAAGCGCCCGTCAAATTCTTGCTAACGTTACAGCCAGGTCCGCCAAATGACTGTTTTTAATAAAAAATCCTAAAATTTGGCGTCAAGGAAATCACATGAGCGAAGCGCCTGCGTTACGTCGTCTATTAGTGGTGGATCCCTGCGACGACTGCCATCGTCTGTTACCGGGATTACGTTCCGTGGGTTGGGACGTTGACAGCTGCTCGCTGGACAACGCCGCCGATCGTAGCTGTGACGTGGGCTTGTTACGATTACAGCCCTTTCATCTTGAGCATCCGGATACGGTCAAAGAGGTGATCAGCCGCAGCGGTACCGAGTGGATCGCCGTGCTTAATCAGGATGTCCTGCGGCTACAGAATGTCGGGGACTTCGTCTGCGAGTGGTTTTTCGATTTTCATACCTTGCCGTTCGATGTCTCCAGGGTCCAGGTCACGCTGGGTCGGGCCTTTGGCATGGCGCGCTTGCGCGGGCAGGGCACGGTTCATATCGATCAGCCCGAGCACGAGTTGCTGGGCGACAGCAAGCCCATACGCGAACTGCGCAAATTACTGAGCAAGCTGGCGCCCACCGAGTCGCCGGTGTTGATTCGCGGTGAAAGCGGCACCGGTAAAGAGTTGGTGGCCCGCACGCTGCATCGACAATCCCTGCGCCATAGCAAACCCTTTGTCGCGATCAATTGCGGGGCCATTCCCGAGCACCTGATCCAGTCCGAACTGTTCGGCCACGAGAAAGGCGCCTTTACGGGCGCCCATCAGCGCAAGGTCGGGCGGATCGAGGCGGCCAACGGCGGCACGCTGTTTCTCGACGAGATCGGTGATCTGCCCCTTGAACTGCAGGCGAGCCTGTTGCGCTTCCTCCAGGAAAAACACATCGAGAGGGTGGGCGGCAGTCAGCCGATTCCCGTGGATGTGCGGGTGTTGGCGGCAACCCATGTTGATCTCGAGGCGGCGATCGAGAAGAAAAGTTTTCGCGAAGATCTGTATTACCGCCTGAACGTGTTGCAAGTCGCGACCGCGCCCCTGCGTGAGCGCAATGGCGACTTGTCGATGCTGGCCAACCATTTTTCCCATTTCTATAGCCGTGAAACCGGCCGCCGTCCGCGTAGCTTCAGTGAAGACGCCCTGATAGCCATGGGCAAGCATGACTGGCCGGGCAATGTGCGCGAACTGGCCAACCGGGTACGTCGCGGCTTGGTGCTGGCCGAAGGCCGGCAGATCGAAGCGAGAGACCTGGGGCTGATCAGCCATCACGCCATTGCCGCGCCGATGGGCACGCTGGAAGACTACAAGCACCGGGCAGAGCGCCAGGCCCTGTGTGATGTGCTTAACCGCCACAGCGATAACCTGAGCATCGCCGCCAAGGTGCTGGGGATATCCAGGCCGACTTTCTACCGGTTGTTGCACAAGCATCAGATCCGCTAACCAGCCGCTGCGGTATACCTGCCGCACCGCGCCATCGTACTTCGCCTGTAGGAGCGAGCGGGCGGCGATCCGACTTGCCCGCGAACCAGACGCTGCGGTTTACCTGTTGCACCGCGTCATTCGCCGGCAAGTCGGATCGCCGCCCGCTGGCTCCTACAGAAGATATAACCGCAAAAACCCCGTTGCGATTGAAATCGCAACGGGGTTTTGTCGTGGGTCAGAAGTAGTACGGGAATTTCAGGCTGAAGGAGAAGTCCGGCGAGTCGTCGGTCAGGCCGATGGCCAGGTTGGGAACGATCGTCAGGTTGTCGCTGGCGGCCAGGGTCATGCCGATGTTGAAGTTGGCCGAGTTGTAATCGCTGTTGGAAATCGATTGCCAATCGCCGCCGTCCGGCTTGATTTTGCTCTTACGGGCGAACTGGTCGGTGAACGAGAACGACATACTCATCTTCTCGTTCAAGGCGAACGCAATACCGGCGCCGATCTGCCAGGAGTCGCCCAGCTTCACGTCCCCGGGTACCTTGGTGTTGACCGTAGGGCTGATGTCGCTGAAAGAGTCCTCCATGTTGTAGGTGTAGGACAGGCTGCCGAACAATACGGCCGGGTCGAAGGTCTTGACCAGCGAGATACCCGGGGTGATCGACCAGACACCATTGCCGGTAGGCAAGTCTTCGGGTACTGCGAGGTTATCGTTACCCGGGACCTCGACCAGCTTGATGCCGTAAGGGTCCTCCCCAGTCGGCGCCTTGACGCGCAGTGTCGCCACCGCGTCGGGCAGGTTGGCCGATTCATCGAGGAACTTGTAGGCAACGCCGACGTTTATGTCGCCAATGGCCGGGTCGCGGGTAACGGTTTCGTCTGAAACCCCGTTGGCGGCGCCACCGGCGCCACCGGAGGAATACGTCGATTCGCGATAGACCACGGGCACGTTAATGTCGAACTGCCAGCGTTGGGCTACGTTGTAGCGGGCGGTCAGGTCCAGGGTCCAGTTATCCGCCTTGATGCGGTCGAGGTTGATGTTGCCGAGGAAAATCGAGTCCAGTGCCAGGAAACCATTGAGTGTCAACGCACGGGTATCGTAGTGGGTGTATGTCAGGCCGGTTTCGACGCTGAACTTGCCACCGCCAAAGAACCCGCTGGCTTCGTCGTACAGGTTGGAAACACTTTGCGCCGGTTCCGAGTCATCCTTGAGCGACTGCCCGTAGGAGCTGCCGGTGGTTCCGGGCGCGCCGGCAGCCACCGTCTGGCCACTTCTGGGCGCTTCGGCGGGGGATTTGGTCAGGCGTTTGGGCGCGGGTGTCGCCGGTGCTTCTTCGACTTGGCGAACGCGCTGTTCAAGGACCATCAGCGCGTTCTGTTGTGCTTCGTACCGCTGTTTCAACTCCATGAGTTCTTGTTTTAGTGCTTCGACCTGGGGGTCCGGTGCTGCGTATAGCAATGGGGCCGGTGCCAGGCTACTCAAACAGACGATAACTCTAAACGTTAACGATCGGTGCATGGGTTAGCCGTCCCTTCTGACTACAGATGATGAGACTGAGCGTAGATCAGAATCCTTGGGTGCGAAGACCTTTGAGCTGGTCCAGGTTGCCGTTCAGCGAGCCGGCTGTTGCCACGTTGTCACGCAGCACGACATTGAAGGACGTGAGGTTTCTGACCAGGTTGCTACTGCCGAGCAACGTCGTGTTCTGCATCAAGCCACCTTGGGCCAGGCGTTGTACGGTACTGCCCTGGTTGTTGTTGGCCACGATGTTGAGTTGCACGCCCGTGCCGCTCGAGGACACGCTCAGTGAGCCGGCGCCATTGGAACCGACCAACGTCGAGCCTGCGGCCAGTGGCTGGCCTTGCTGTTGCGTTGCTGGCGCCTGGTTGGCCTTGCTGACGTTGATATCAACGTAGTTGTACGCACTGTTGTTGTCGCCGGCAGCCCGTACGACTTGCGTGACGCCTTCGGTGCTGTTCAGGCCGCCGCCGCCCGTGACGGTGCCGGTGCCCGGGCTTTGGGTACTCGCCGAGCCATTGCCTTTTTCGTCGATCATCGACACATAGAACTGTGGCTTGATGGTCGATTGTTGAATCTGCATCCTGGAAGTTGCCCCGATCACTTCACCGTTGGCGTTTTGCCAGGTGCTGGTCATGGCAATGCCGAAACTGATGATTCGCCCCGGCATGACATAGCGACCGCGCAGGCTTGCCAGTTCCTGGTCGCTCAGTTCAATGGGCTTCAATATTTCTGCATGGAGCGGCAGGCTGGCGGCCAGGCAGACAACGGCCAGCCAGATTGGAGTCTTCATTGGATACTCCCGGAGCGTCTTGCTCCTTTTGTTATTAGAAGAAGTCGCTTTGAATGAATCCGAAATCCATCAACTCCGCGTCCTGTACCGGGCTGAAGGCGTTGACGCGGTTTTTGGCGGTCAGTGGCAGGGGCGGGTCGAGCAACGCATTGGCTTTGTCATAGCCCTGCCCGATGACGGCAAAGATGATGCCGTTCCAGCCTTTTACAAAGTCTTCGACTTTGTAGCGTTTATGCCCCAGTACGGGATCGCCGATATACACCCAGTCGTTCTGGACTCTTTGCATGACCACAAAGTGTTTGTAGCCACGGATGTCCAGGAGTACCACCACAGGAATTTTGATCTCCTTCAAGGATTCCGGTGATACCCGGTAGCCACGGGCGCGCATGCCGATACTTTCCACGTAGCGCTTCATGTCGAGCATGGAGAAGCCCTGGACGCGCACCAGATCCTGATCGGAGTGTGACAGCATGCCTTCGATGATTTGTTCTTCGTCTACGTCCAGCCAGTAGGCCTGGCGCAGGATCGTCGCCAGCGCCGCGGCGCCGCAACTGAAATCGGTTTTCTGTTGCACCAGGTCGGCAAATTTGCGCTCGCGTACGCTCTGGATCGGCTTGTACACCAGCGCACCGCCCGGCAGGACGGACAACGGCAGCTGTGCAGCCTCGATCACACTGGACACGCAAAGCAAGATTGCCAAGGCGATAATACGCATGGTGGGACGCCTTCTGGTTAGGTTTAAAAAGGCCCCCGGACGGGGGCCTCTGCAGACAGCATTAGAACGATTGGTTGGAGATGGCCAACGAGTTGCTTTGTTGGTTGCCCACACCAGCAGCCACGTTGACACCCAGGTTGCCGCTGCCGCCGTTCACCGAACCGCTCAGGGTTGCAGTGTTGGTCACAGGGTTGGCCCAGCCGGTTGGAGTCAGCACTTGATAAGAGTAGGTGTTACTCAAATCATACGAGCTGCTTTCGCTCCAGCTTTTCGCTTTTGCGTACTCGGATTCGGACGACTTGCTGCCCGATTTATCGAACGACGACGCGTTGGCTTTCTCGAACGAAGTGTCGAACGATTTTTCGAACGAGGAATCGCGCGATTTGTCGTACGAGGATTCACGGGATTTGTCGTACGAGACATCGAGAGACTTGTCGAACGAGGATTCGCGAGACCTGTCGAACGAGGATTCGCGAGATTTGTCGAACGATTTGTCTACCGACACGTCGAGCGTTGCGCTAAGCGAAGCGCTAAGCGATGCCTCGGACTCTCTGCTGCGGGTGCGATCGCCCCAACCGTTGTTGACGGTAGTGGAGTGGGAAGCCGCCGCCGCAGCGTCCAGGGTCGCGTCCAGTGAAGCATTCAGAGAAGCACTCGATGAGCCGCTTGCACTGCTGCTGTTGGAACCACTTGCAGCGCTGCTGTTGGAACCGCTTGCATCCAGGCTGAAGGAACCGCTTGCGCTGCTGCTGTTGGATCCGCTTGCATTGCTGCTTTTGGAACCGCTTGCATCCAGGCTGAAGGAACCGCTGGAGCTAGAGTTTTTGGAACCGGCAGCGGCCCAGCTCGACGAATTGCTTTGACTGCCGCTGGCTTCGAAGGACTTCTCGCGAGAGGCACTACCGCTAGCGGTTTTGGTAACCGTAATGGTATCTACGCGATAGGTCCGGTCAGCGGTGTTATTCACGATCAGGCCAGGACCGTCTTGGTTGGCGGAGGCGGTGGCTCTTGCGCTACCGAGTGGAGCATTGGTATTGGCAATTGCCATGGTGTTTTTCTGTTGGTTCAGATCGCCGCCAGCAATGTTGACACCCACGTTACCGCTGCTGCCGTCGGCGGATCCACTCATCGTGGCAGTGTTGGTTACGCCGAAGTTGTCGACGCGGTTACGGTTGCTGGTTTGCCTCACGTCAGCGGTGGCAGTGGCCATGCCGAACACGAAGCTGTTATCAATCGCGGCGTTGTCGGAGGCTGCGTTGGCGATGGCGGCGGCGTTGTCTTGCTGGTTGCCGTTACCTGCCGCCACGTTGACGCCGACGTTGCCGCTCGCGCCTTGGGCCGAACTGCTCATCTCGGCCGAGTTTTCTACCCCTTCATTATAAATGCGGTTGTTGGTGCTGCTCTGTCTGTCGTAAGCATTGGCAGTCGCACTGATAGGGACCATTTTTGCAGGAGGGTTGTGGTGGCCGCCGTTGTGATGATGGTTACCACGCCGATCGTTTTGCCCAGCTTGTACAGCAACAGCCATGACCGCAGCAATTGCGAAAACCAGAGGCTTTAATGCCATCGAAGGTTTCATGGTGATTCTCCGTACTTATTTTAGGTTAAGTGTTGTTATTACCTGTTTGGGTCAGTCCACGACCCGTACGCTGAGGGTGTTGGCCATGCGGTTTCCCACCCCGGCGCTCTGATTCAACTGAATGAGCCCACGGCTACCGGTGAAAGCCTGGTCACTGGTAGTGACCTGGCGATAGCCTGGTGCAGAGTCAGTTGGATCGGAGTTGTAGAGCAGCGTCACGTTCTGTTGCATGAGGACGCTGTCATCGATACTTTGCGGCTGGGCACTGGTGCTGATCCGCAGCGCATTGGCTTGCTGGTTGCTGGCACCCGCGCTCTGGTTGACGCCCAACGCGCCATTGCCATGGCTGAAGGAGTCGCCTTGAATGCTGGATCGAGCATCCATATTGGGGTCGACAATGGTGCGCAACCGTTGGCGAATCTCAGTGGTCGCGCTGGCGTTGTGACCCGCGGCGATAGCCCGGGCATTAGCCTGTTGCTGCAGGTCGCCGGCGGCCTGGTTGACCGCGAAGTTGCCCTGGTACTGCGCGCCCGAACCGTCAATTTCGGCGTTATTGATGACGGGGACGGGGGATTGGGCGAAGGTCGATGCACTGCAAAACATGGCAATCAGCAGCAGCGTACGATTCATCTTAACGGTCTCCCGTCAAGATTCTCAGGGCACCCAGGCCCTGCTGGACGTTTGAATTGACCATGTTGGCAATGCCGCTGCCGGAATTGCCCGACCGCCCGGCGGGGAGGTTGGAAAGCTGGGTCTGGTTGCTGATATTGCCGCCCAGGTTGTTGGTGTTTTGCGTCACCAGGCGGGAGATGCCTGCACCACTGGCGACGCCGGCAAAGTCACCGTCGCTCAACTCGTTGGTTTGAGCGAGGACCTGTTTGGACGGATTGGCGTTGACGGTCGTGGGGTTGGGATCGGGGACGAGCGCTGGAACGGTTGCGTTGCGCACCTGGACATCACGCTTGATGACAATGATGCCGTTGTCAGCTTGTACAGGCAGGCAGACCGTTGAGCTAAGTGCACATCCGACCAGCAGGAGACTATAGAGACGGTTATCAAATTTCCCCACGACGGCAATTCCTTCTGTAAGTGGAACGCTGGCCCTTATCAGCGTTGCAGGGGAAGAGAGCAGAAGGTGTGCCGTTTTTGGTTTTGCTTTTAATAACAGTGGCTTGGCTTTAACTGTTGAGGTGATGAAAAACACTTTGTAACGCCATTGAGACAACGCCAGGCAAAAGCGCCGTCCATGCTGGCGGCATTGCTCGCTAAGGTCGTTAAAGGCAATTTGTATCAGTGGCTTAACATTTTCTGGCGAAAATGCTCAAACCGCTCTAACTCGAGGGTTTGCGCAGGGGAGGGTGTTTCAGAAATGGACGTTTTCGGCAGGGTGTAGCCGCCCTGTCAAGCCGTGAGCAAGCGCGCGACAGCGTCGAATGCCGCGTCCTTGCGTTGTTGCCAGTCACCTTGCAGTACCTGAAAAGGCTGGCGGTGCAGCTCTAGCCACTGGCGGCTGGCCTGGAAAAACGCCTGGCGTTCTGCCAGTTGCGGTTGGCAACGCTGACCGTCGTCATGCCAGGTCACTGTCTCAGGACTTAGCAGCAGGTGCAGGTCGTAATGGCGCTCCTGCAATGCCTGTTCAATCCACGTTGGGCAATCGCCAAACAACGTGCGACTCCATAGGATGTTGCTCAACAGGTGTGTATCGAGAATCAACAGGGACGGCTGTTTCGCACGTGCCTCATCTTCCCAAGTCAGCTGGCCAAGTGCTATGGGCGTGATGTCTTCGTAGCAGGTTAGCCGGGCTTCATTATCGATGAAATACCGAACGTACTCGCCGACCAATATGCCGCCGAAGTTGGCGTGAATCTCGTTCGCGAGCCAGCTTTTGCCGCTCGATTCCGGTCCTGCCAGCACCAGTACCTTCATGGGCACAGCAGCGGATCGCTGCGCCATGTGCGCCAGCCTTGAATGGCCAGAAGGAAAAACAGGAAATACAGGGCCGCCGTCAGGTACATCCCTTTATAGAGGAACAGGCCGACGAAGACACAGTCCAGGACGATCCACAGCGGCCAGCACTGCAGGCGCTTTTGCGCCATCCACCATTGCGCCACCAGGCTGAAGGCCGTGAGGGCGGCGTCGAGCCAGGGTTGCGCGGCATCGGTCCAGTGCGCCATGGCGGCGCCCAGCAACAGGCTGCCGAGCGCGCCAAGGGCCAGCCCGAACGCCACCGCTTGCCCGTCCAGCCGGCTGACCTCGCGCCCGTGATGTGCCTGGCCTGCGCGGGTCCACTGCCACCAGCCGTAGATCTGCAATGCGGCGTAGATCACTTGCAGCAACATGTCCGAATACAGCTTGACCTCGAAAAAGATCCAGCTGTAGATCAGCACCATGATTAGGCCGATCGGCCAGCACCAGGGGTTCTGTTTAACCGTCAACCAGACGGCAATGACGCCGAGGGTAGCGGCAAACAGTTCAAGCCCGGACATGCAGGTTCCTTGGAGAAATCGAAGAGGGGGGGGCGATTGTAACCGGATTACGGCGAAGAGGCTTGTTGCAGCGCTTCCCCGGTGTCGACAACGCGGCAGCGAAACGCGCACTTGTCTGCTAGGATTTCGTCCCCGCACGCAAAAACCTGAAAACAAACTGATTTTTCACGAAACGCTCGAATTTTTTGCGTAGGCTTGTGCGCGCGGGATGAAACGACGCTGATTTACAGTAAACAGCTTTGAATAAATAAACGGGGCATGCGTCGACGCATAGCCTTTTGGGGGATTGATGGATCTTTGGACGGCCTTTCAGGCTTTGATTCTTGGCGTTGTAGAAGGGCTGACGGAGTTCTTGCCCATTTCCAGTACCGGGCACCAGATTATTGTCGCCGACTTGCTCAATTTTGGTGGCGAGCGCGCCATGGCGTTCAACATCATTATCCAGCTTGGCGCCATCCTGGCGGTGGTCTGGGAGTTTCGGCGCAAGATTTTCGACGTGGTCGTCGGCCTGCCGACGCAGCCCAGTGCCCGACGCTTTACCGCCAACCTGCTGATAGCTTTCCTGCCGGCAGTGGTTCTCGGGGTGATTTTCGCCGACCTGATTCACCACTACCTGTTCAACCCGATCACGGTGGCCACCGCATTGGTCGTGGGCGGGATCGTCATGTTGTGGGCTGAAAAGCGCCAGCACGAAGTGCATGCCGAAAGCGTCGATGACATAACCTGGAAAGACGCCCTGAAAGTCGGCCTGGCCCAGTGCCTGGCGATGATTCCGGGCACTTCGCGTTCCGGTTCGACGATCATCGGCGGCTTGTTGTTCGGCCTGTCGCGCAAGACCGCTACCGAGTTTTCCTTTTTCCTGGCCATGCCGACCATGGTGGGTGCAGCGGTGTACTCGGGTTACAAGTACCACGACCTTTTTGTGCCTGCGGATTTTCCGGTGTTTGCGCTTGGCTTCGTCACTGCGTTCATTTTCGCGATGATTGCGGTCAGGGGCTTGCTCAAGTTCATCGCCAGCCACAGCTACGCGGCGTTTGCCTGGTACCGCATTGTGTTCGGATTGCTGATCCTGGCTACCTGGCAGTTTGGTTGGGTTGACTGGACCGCAGTCAAGCCATGAACGATGTCAGCACGCGCAACGGGGCAAGCATCCGCAATGTGCGCCTGAAACTGTTGCTGTTCGCCATGTTGTGCGCGCTGCCGCTGTT